>JACPGS010000001.1 GCA_016189025.1 Candidatus Magasanikiibacteriota bacterium
CCCTTGAAGGATACTTCGGCCGTTTGAAAGATCGGTACCGGGATCACCGAGGATTAGCTCGCTCGCATCGGACAGCATACTTTGCGTGGTATTTTACCCTCTGCCCGCGGTAATTAACAACACATTTACGACATTAATCCCATTCCGAGCAAAGTCGAGGAATCCCTTGTTCGCTGTGTTAAGGGATTCCTCCACTCACTCGGTCGCCTCAGGCGACCTCGGTCGGTCGGAATGACAATTAACGGAGTTTTTCAACGGGTCTAGTGAAAAGCCCTTGACAAAGGTGCTTTTTTGTGATATACTATTGTGTTCTGGTTGGATTCCGGTTTGGTATAATTATTGCTCTTTATTTTTCTGTCCGCCTTATCAGCAGCATAAGGCAAATGGCCTGGCGTTGTTTTTCTTATGCTGGTGGTGAGCGGATGAAATGGTTCGTCTTGCTTGCCAAACGCAATCTTGTCGTGCTCGTAATAGGGCAACGTCCTAATGAGAACGGGATGGCGACCGGGGCACTCGCCCCTGCTGACTGGCTCTGATGAGAACAGGGTCGGGAAGGAGAACGAACATGCAGTACGTCTTGTTGGGTCTGGTGGCCCTGGTGGCGGTGGCGTTGGCGGGCCGGTGGGTGTGGCCGGCGGTCAAGCAGTTCTTTGTGAAGCAGTGGGAGAACGCGCTCTTCCATCACCTTGACCCCTGGCAGGTGGCGCGGAGCTCGATCGATTACCTGTTCGTGATGCTGGTGATCGAGTTCGTTACCCTGGTTACGGCGGTCTACTACGTGGTGCCCCACTACTGGGACCGCACGATCGGGCGCTGGTCCATGGTCGTGTGGAACTTGGCGCCGATTGCGGCGGCCATCATCATTACGCCGCTTCTGGCACCCTACATCGCCCGCCGCGGCATGCACCGGCTCTGGTACAAGCTGACCGGGACCGACTTCCACGCCATTGCCTTCGAACTGCAAATCCTCGATGCGGCTCTCGCAATTCACAATTGCGTGGGCCAAGCATCGAAGGAGTTGAAGAATGCATTCTACAGGCTACGGGAAATCGCGATCGCGCTCGGCGGCAAGCCGCGGTTCAAGCACATCCGTGACTACGTGGATCACGCCGATGAGATTCGCACCGACGCTGAAGGCGTGATGCAGTAGGCGGCGATAGGCAAGACGGAGTCAGGCGGAGTGAGAGGGACAAACCCTCCACTCCGCCGCTTCTATTATCTTCTCTGTTAAGGGGGGATGATAGAAACTTTAGTCAAAGAAGAATTGTTGAAAAAGATAAATAATTCCTCTTAAACGAGGAATTTTTTATTTGATAACCGACAGACTAAACCCTGCCCGCCTGGCGAGCCAAATTTTTTATCCCCGCCGGACGTGATTTGACATTGCCAAATTTTATCGTTATACTAGAAATAATTAACTTTGCCGTCCATCATATGTCACTTAAAAAAACGGCGCTACAATATTACATCACTTACGAACGAGATGCCCGGGGTGGATATGTCGCCTCAGCTCCCGCTTTGCCTGGTTGTGTAGTATATGGCAAAACTCTACCCGCCGCTCACCGCAACATCACCGCCGCCATTGCTGAATGCTTGGAGGTAATTCAGCCGGATTACTGCACAAATTGATTAAGGAAATGAGCCTGACAATGGAAGAATTCAATGATTTATAGCCAATAGACTAAAACATGCCCGCCTGGTGAGCATGTTTTTTGTCCCCGCCCGACGTTTGACAGCTCATTTAAAACCTGATATCATTTTGGCGTTCCCGATGAATGGTAAGTTCACTGCTTAATTTGCTTATCTGCTTACCCGGTGCCACAATGAATTGTGGCACCGGGCTTACTCTGCCGAACTATGCGCATCACCCACCGGCGCAAAAAAGCCGCCCCCAAAAAAATCTACTTTTACAACGAGGGGATTGCCGCCCCACAGGTGTTGACGCTCGCCGCTGATGGCAGCAGCCTGGGAGTAAAACCCACCGCCGAAGCAATCCGCCTGGCCCGGGCGGAAGGGCTCGATCTGGTACAAATCAATCCCAAGCACGATCCGCCGGTCGCCAAAATAATGGACTATGGACAGTTCCGGTATCATTTGGAAAAAGAAGCGCGCCTGGCTAAAGCCCGCCAGCATGTGGTGGATACCAAGGGAGTGCGGCTGTCGCTGCGCATCGGCAAGCATGATGTGGAGGTGCGGGAAAATCAGACCTTAAAATTTTTGAACGGCGGCGATAAGGTAAAAATTGAAATTATGCTGCGCGGCCGCGAAATGCAGCAGTTCCCGCTGGCGTTTACCACCGTGCGAAACTTTATTACTAAAATCAATGGACTGCTGCCGGTGCGCACCGAGCAGACCGCCGAACGCCAGGCCAATCGCGTAACCGCGATTATCGTTAAGGCCTGACACAGATTACCCAGATTGTAAAAGATTGCGCAGATTATGTTTAAGGAAGAGTCGTTTACTATCACAAATAATCTACAGTCCAAATCCGTATAATCTATTTTAATCTGCGCAATCTGTGTTATGTTAAAGACTCACCAAGCCACTGCCAAACGGTTCCGCCTTACCCGGACTGGTAAAATAGAAAAACGGCGCGCCGGCCAGGATCATTTTAATGCCCGCGAATCCGGCAAGGTCGGCCGCCACAAACGGCACGATGTTATTATGCCGGCCACGGAACGCCGCGTAGTCGCCGCCGCCCTCCCCCACGCCTAATCAGGACTTACGCGTTTGGCGCATTTCGGCGTTGTCGCTCAAGCTGCTCGCTCGCCGTAGGCTTGGCTACGTCTCGCTCCGCTGCTCGCTGCCGCCTTGAACTGCATCCAAACGCGTAAGTCCTACTAAGATCAAACCCCGCCTACCATCCTACAATCCTAATAACTCTTTATGACCCGCATTAAAGGTGGAATCCTCCACGCCAAACGCCGCCGCAATATCCTTAAATTCACCAAAGGATACCGCTGGGGACGCAAATCCAAAATCAAGCTGGCCAAGGTGGCCAAAATGCGCGCCGGCGCCTATGCCTATGCCGACCGCCGCGTTAAAAAACGGCAGCGCCGCCGCCTGTTCCAGGTGCGCCTTAACGCCGGCGCCCGCAAATACGGCCTGTCCTACAGCCGGCTGCTCGGCGCTCTTAAAGCCAAAGGCATAGTACTTAACCGCAAAATTTTGGCAGAGCTTGCCTTAAATCATCCGACGATTTTTGCCCAGGTGGTAGAATACGTTAAATGATCGCGAGAGTTAATCGCCCCAAATCAAAATGGCTCAACCGAGCCATTTTTATTACTAAGTAAACCGCTCAGCCGCTTATCCACAAACCGCCGGGTTGACAGGCGAATCAAAATATGCTAAAGTAAATTACTACATAATTTATCGGGCCTTGAAAGTGTTTGGTATCTGGAAGAAACGCCCCCTCCTTCGTTTCTTTCCTTTTACCAGACACTTTCAGGGCCTTCTTAAAACCCCCCGGCTAAACCGAGGGGTTTTGTCTTCTGGCTGTTCTTCTGCCGAAGAGCGAATCGTCGGCATAAGAACGGTAGGGACGGTGGTGGCACCCCCTTCCCCACCGTCCCGCAGTCCTGCGTACTTCTTCATTATCTGTTAAAGCAGGACTCTTTCTACCCCTCCTCTCCCCGCCAAACACAGCCAGGGACCTCGTACCCCCAGGGGTTGTGGCTACTGCCCCTCAAAATAGTAGGGGGCACGGCTCGACCGGCCACCGGCGCTGGTTTCCGCTGCTCATTTTCTTTCCGGCGCCGCTGGCGCTCCTTCTTCTTCCGCTTGCCTTTGTGCTGCCGCATCTTCTGGGATACCTCTCCTCGTCCCATGGGGTCTCCTTGTCTGGTGCGATGCCCGACGCCAGGCGCCGTTCAACGCTGCAATCGGCAGGTTTCCCTCTTAAAAATAATGTACCAGCTCACGTTGCTTCCGGCAGTGTAGAAACAGAACTCCAGCCGATTATCGGGGCACAGCTCCTCCCCGCAAAAGGCCTCCACCACGCCGCACTGGTTGACCAGGGGAATCTCGTAGTGCCACACGAAGATCTCCGCCCCCTCCTGGTCAATATAAGAGCTGGCGGGTCCCGAGAGCATAAAGCGCTGAAGGACAAGCTCACTTGCCATCTGCTCCCTCTGCCCCTGGTGAACGATAATATCCACTCCCGTGGGCTCATTCCCCCCGAGATAGAACTCTGCCATGGTCAGCAGATCATGCGTGCTGTGAACATCGCAGATCAGCTGGTACTCCTGCTCTGGATCGCACGAGGGCGAACCGCGGTCGCAACTGGCGGCAACCACCGCCAGAATACCGTGAATCAAAATACCAATGCGCGTCATGTGTCTCCTCCTGGGATGATAGGTTTAGCAAAACGGTAACAAACAATACTGCGGCTGTCAAGGAAAAATGCGGTTAAACAATAATACTCCCGGTTTCCCGGGAGTAACCAAGTTAGTGTTTTATAAAATCCTCAGCGGGACTGGTGGAACGATATTATAACCTACTTCCAAACGGCTAAACGGGTGTACCTGCCGCGATTCGTTTAAAAACGACTAACTATTTCCCCAAATAACTTTCAATTTTTTGCTCCAGTACTTTTTTAAAATCGCGCAGGTGCATGGCGTGGCTCGATGGTAAAAAACGCCGAAGTTCGTTCCGAAAATTGACTTTGGATTCCTGCAAAAGTTTAAGCACACGAATAAAATTTTGTGTTTCTTTAGCGGCCGGGTAGTTGCCCGAAAGGAGAAAGAAAAAATCGTAAAAATCACGCGGCTTATGGCGGTTGAGAAGCGCTTCCATTTTCCCCTGCACAATTTCATCCTTAGGAAGATGCACTAAGGTATACGCTGGGATGTAATCATTCTCTATAAAAGCCGACACACCACTCAATTTTTTACCAACCCTCAGTGAGACTTGAATCTCGACCGTGATTTTTAGACCATACGCAAAAAAATAAGCAATGCCAATGTAGCCGCCAGTCGTAGGCTTGCTGACGGAGAGTTCAACCTGGACGCCCGTCTGTTCCACGGAGGCGAGCGTATTGCCAAAAATTTCTTCTATTTCTGCCTGCCGGATATTGACTCCGGTAAAATCCAAATCTTCGGAAAACCGAGGACTCTTGAAGACAATCCTGAGTGCCGTGCCGCCTTTGAAGAGAAGCTTATCTGCCTCCGACTGTCGATACAAGAATGATAAAAATAAATGCTGGCAATATTCGCGCACAATGTTATCGAGGCTTGTTTGCGATTGCTTAGTAAACTTTTCGAGGTTGGCGATAGTGAGCATAAATCTCATCAACAAGTTTGAGCATGCGGGGACGCCCAAAGAGTTTTATATAAACGACTAATTTGGTTTTATTAATATCCTTTAGTTCCAATCTATCATTGAGCGAAATTTTTTTTAAATCAACAAAATAAAGGTAATCCGCCAAAGCCTTTTCCGGTTCAGCACAGAGCACCTCCTCTCGGTCAAGCTGGCGCAGGCTGTAACCAGTAAAAGCTTCTTTTTTAATTCGTTGATAACTGAACGCGCCTATGGGCGTATCGAATTCGCGCGGCACTTTGGTAGTGACCGATGTAATGGTGTATACGACTTCGGGTATGATGCCGTAATGGGATAGTGCTTTCTCTAAAGAGATATACGATGGTTGATAAAGTTTATTGGCGACAAAATAGTGAGAAGGGTGGCTGTCCTTGAGAATGTAAAAACCATTACGGATTTTTATAAATAAACCGCTCTTAAGGTTGGAATTTATAAAAAAAGAGGCAGTATTAGAAGATACACCAAAAATACGCCGAAACTCGACTGGCGTAAATACCTCCAACCCCAGATTTTTAAGTTTTTCTTCAACTTCTATACGTTTCAGTTTTTTTAGCATATTATACAAAAAGTGAATTAGGATATTGGCAGTATAACAGGTGATTACGGCTTTGGCAAGGGGCTGTGTACTCAAATGTGTTTTACAAACTCATTTACCACAGCGGTAATCTCTCTAATTATAAAGCAAAAGAGGACTATCATGCCCTCTTAAGTCGCCATAATGTGAACTTTAGCGGGTCGGACGGGACTCGGCTTAGGCTCTCGTCGGCTGCCGCCTCCTCGGCCTAGCCACCGCCTCGCGGTCGCGCTCGCCGGCAATGCTCGCGCGACATCGCTCCGGCGTTCTCGTCCCGACGCGAGCAAAGCAGTTTGCTCGCTTCCGCCCCGTTTAAAAAAGACAGCTGATGCTGTCTTTTTTGCGGGTCGGACGGGACTCGAACCCGCAACCTCTTCCGTGACAGGGAAGCGATCTAACCAAGTTGATCTACCGACCCAAACTATGCATTGTCTGCTTAAGAAGAAACATCAATCTTTCTCTGCCTCTTCCGCTCTTTAAAAATTTTTCTTCCTCCAAAGCATCTTGTTTATTTTGAAAAGCTTCATAATAAATAAGTTGCCATGGAATACCTCTAGATGTAAACGGCACCTTGCTTTTGTTATGTTGTACTAGACGTTGTTTTAAATCTGCCGTACAGCCAATGTATCTTTTTTGTAATTTTGTACTGAATAAAATGTAGACATAAAACATACGCGATTTTGCGTGACTCCCCGCCCAGGGCGGGTGCGCCTTGGGCGCAGAACCCGCAACCTTCCCGACTTAGTCGGGACGATCTAACCAAGTTGATCTACCGACCCTTTAACGCGTCAAATAGTTTACCGCAGCGGCTGTTTAATGTCAATTAAAAAACGCCCGAGCGGCGGATGGGGTTTTTGCGCGGAACCCCTTAACCGCCCGGTCATTTACCACCTCCCTGGCGGCGCGCGGCCGCCTGTCGCATCCGCTCCGCGTGCCAGAAAGTGCGCGGTTCGGTGTTCCATTGCCGTGCGTTATCGCCATGTTTGGCGAAGAACCGCTGCGCGACAATGGCACAGGCTTCGGAACAGACTAGCCGCTCCCTAACGGACAAATTTGTCCCGGCAGGTATCTCCTCCCGGCACATAAAACAGCGAACCACTGGCACGGTGGCCTCCTTTCTAGTTACCTGGTACTTAATCAGATTTAGCCATCAGTGTCAAAATAAACTGTTGATAATTGACTGGGCTTGTCGTTAAATGATAGATTGATTAGCTAATTTTAGCCAATTTTTATCTTTAGGCTCATCTGCCGGCACTTGACAAAATGGTAAAAATATGGTATATTAAGCTGCTTTTTGTAATATACAAAGCATGGCTCTTTCCCCAATCATTCAGCTTCACCGCCTGCCAAGGCATTTGGCAAAGTGCGCTGGCGGGTGGTGAATTCTGACCAAACATTACGCGCGCCGGTAGGCGCAGAAAGGGAATCGTCATGGAGCCTCACGAGGCCTTTCTCAAGGCCTACCGGACGTTCATCACGCTCACGATCGGCGCCGCGCTCGTCTGCTTCGCGGTGCCGCTGGTGGGGTGGATCTTCGGCATCCTGATCATAATGTTCGTCGGGATGCTGAAGCTGGTGGAAATCGTCATCCTCGTGATGATCGGTTTCTACCTGATTCTGCGGCGTCTGCTACAGCGCCGCCCCCATCCCTAAAGAGCTTCGTGGCGCCGAGGCAAGCGGATTTCCCGACCTGCCCCGGCGCCACGCTTCCGTTCTATCGTATTTATTCCGTCCTGGCGGAATTTTTTTGTTGACAAAAACTATTTACATTCCTCATCAAAGTAAGGTATACTATTTCAATCTCCGACTAATACTTTGAGGCCATTCCAAAAGTAAGCCTGGGGACGTTATTGTCATTCCCGCGCCAGCGGGAATCCAGTGTCTAAACCAATATCGCAACTGTATGGATTCCCGTTTACACGGGAATGACAGTTTTGAAATGAACTCTTTATGCCTAACTTCATCAAAACCACCAGCGTAATCGGCGCCGCGCTGGCGCTGCTCGGTGCCGGGTGCGCTGTTACTCCTCCGGCGCCCACTACCGCCCCATCTTCCCCACCACCATCAAAACCCGCTGTCATTGCCTCGCCTACCACCACCCCGGCGCCCGCTTCTACCGCCGCTGCCCTGCCGGCCGCTGCCCTGCCGGAGTTAACCGACGAAAACTGCGCCAGAATCCTCCAAGAAATTCCGGAAAAATCCGGCAATGCGGCCCGCGAGCAGTGCGAAAAAATGCTCAACGAAAAAAAACCGGCCAAAGAAATAATGGAATCTCCCGCTACTGCCGCGCCACCTAGTTATACCGGACAGCGGTTGGCCGGGGTCGCCGCTCCCCTCCTGGAACTTACCGAAGCCGATTATCTGCGCGCCCGCGGTGAAAAAAAACTGATTGTCCTCTACTTCTACGCCTCCTGGTGCCCCATTTGCCAGAAAGAATTCCCGGAACTGCAGGATGCCTTTAACCGCTTAAGTACCGACCAAGTAATCGGCTTCCGCGTCCATTACAACGACCGCGAGGTGAATGCCCTGGCGCAGCAGCTGGCCCGGCAATTCGGCGTGGCCTACCAGCACACCAAAGTTTTCCTGAAAAACGAGCAGCGGATTCTGAAGGCGCCCGATTCCTGGGATCAGGAAAGGTATCTGTTTGAGATTACTAAAGCCTTACAGTGAATAAATTTTAATTAGGGATTCCTCCGCTCCCCCGACTAAGTCGGGGTCGGTCGGAATGGGATTAATGTCGTAAATGTGTTGTTCAAATCACTGTTTTTTCTCTCACATTAGCGGTATACTGACCCACATCATTCACTACCTTGAGCATTATGCAGAAAAAAACAGTGTCCGGCATGTCAGTCGCC
>JACPGS010000004.1 GCA_016189025.1 Candidatus Magasanikiibacteriota bacterium
CTACAAAGATAAATTCTTTGCAGTTGCCACTGCAGCAGGTTTGTAATCTTTCAAAGAACAAGAAACAATTAAATATCGGCGTATCCGACCGGATAATTGTGTGTAGTTTAGTGATTTATTTGACAGGTTTTATGGGTATTTTTCTGCATTCGAAAGGTACCATGCGCCGAGAAGCGGTTGGATTATGCCGCCGACCAGCTTTTTGTCTTTCTTATTTTGCGCTTTGATGTAGAGGGCTAAGGCTTCGGCTTTTGGCTTTGCATCTTTGGCGGTAAATCCGGATTTAGTATCGTAAATGCCGATTGTGCCATCTCTGAAGCCGACAATGTAATCTGGGTAGAAGGCAGACTCAAAGCCAGTATCCGGATCGGCGTAGGCAACAGCAAAATACCGCTCAAGCGATTTGCCGTTTTTATACCACCAAACAACGGACTTTGATTTTTTGTTTTCGAGCAAAGCCTCAAAATCTTTCTCCGGATGGGTGCGCTTGGTGTAGAGCAGGACTTTATCAGCATCTTTTGCCGACACCATAATCGCCTTATCAGCATCTACCAATTCGTAACTCTCATTGAAATACTCGACCTCCGGTACGTTCCAAACGTACTCCTTGCGTCGTTGTTTTGCCTCTTTTTCCTTTTTGTCTACCTCCTTAAATCGCTCTTTTGCGCGATCAATGATGTGCTTAAAAATCTTTTGATTTTCTTCCGAGCAGACAACAATGCGCTGGATTACCAACCGGCTCTCTGGCTCATAACCGAGGAATTTATCGAACCACGCGTAAATAGCCATTTGAATTTTGGTATGCGACCGCACCGGCGCAAATGGCAAAGAAGTAAGCTTGGCAAAGGCTTCATATGCCCGTTTGATCTCGGACGGATGCACGGCAAATACCGCTTTGTCTCGCCCGATCACTTCTTTCTGTGCTTGTTCGTCTAGGTTTTCAATTACAGCGTCGGAGATGATGATCCTCGTTAATTCTTCAGGCAGGAGATCGAGCTTCACATCTGCTTTTTTCTTTGCCTGCGCCGGGCTATCTTTTTCGGTGATACCGAAATACTTATTGGCCTCGTCATAAAACAATTTACGGAACGCAAGTGTGAGATCGCCATAATCAATACGGCTTAGGTAGATGGATTGCAAATTTACCGGCTTGTACGAGTCTTTGCGTACGGCGCGGTGGATTTTGAAATAACCCTCACTGTCACCATCATGCGCGACGGTCACGCGGGGAAGATTGGTATAAACGTACGCCTGATTGAGTGTTTCTTGCTCGTAGTGTTTGGCCTGTGGCATGCGCATAATCCGGCCGACAGTTTGGATCTCAAACCGCTCAACTTTGATATCGCGGAACATGAGAAGAATTTGCGCACGCGGACAATCCCAGCCAAGCGCGATAGCCTGCTTGAAAATGAGCACTTCAATAGGCGAGTCATTATGGGAAATTTCGTCAAAAATCTCTGCGGGGTCGTGCCGATCGGAAAGCCACACACCGAGTTTTTCATTGTTGACGGTAATGCCTTTTTCTCTCAAGTAATCCTCAATCTGCATGAGCTTGCTTGCATCAAGCGCACTCATGGTTTTTGACTCGCTAGGCAGTTGGATAAGCAAAAGCGGATTTACATTGATGCCTTTTTTGCGGTAAAGCTCGGCGAGCTGTTCACGCTTTGCGAGCGCTGCGTCGAGAATTACCTTATCTTCCGTGTTTTTGAAATCACTGTACTTGGCGATAGCTTCGTTAATAACAGTCGCGGTCTTGATCATGCCTTCCTTCACCACATCTTCAAACCGGACGGAAACGTATCCGGCATCGCCGGCTTCGATCTCTTCTACCGACGGCACAACGGCCGGCGTTGCGGAGATTTCCAAAATGAGTTTAGGTCCAATCACACCCTGCACCAGCTCCTGAGATTTCTTTGACCAGTAGTGATAATGGCTTTCGTCAACAATCAGTACAATTTCCAGCCCGTCTTTTTTGGTATTAGCGACGACATTCGGGAGATTGCGATCAAATTCACTCTCGCGCATGAACAAATTGGTAAACTCACCTGTTGTGCGGTCTTGTTTGATGAGACTTTCCCAATTCACAAAAACAATCTGATTTTGACTGAAGCGGTTATCAGATAGCTCGTCGAGCAACGCGAACGAATAGCGCGAGTCGGCCAAGTAATCCTGAAGCTTCTTCTTGCTCTGAACATGTAGGTTGTTGCTCGAAATCCACACAAAAGCGTATCGGCCGGGCATTTCGGCATTAGAGAGTTGGCGCAGAAATTCAGCAGCCATGATGGTCTTGCCCGATCCGGTCGGTGCTTTGAGTACGCAAATGCGCGTTCCATTCTTACTTAAAAGTGTACGCGCTTTAGCGAGGAGTTTCGAAACTGCGTTTTGTTGATAGGTTTTGAGTGTCATAGACGTTTACTTGTAATTGACCTGAACAGCAAAGAATTTAACTTGTGTTGGGTCTAATCCAGTGGTTTGTTTTTGCGCCACAATTTTACCTCCCTGAGTCATATCCAAAGCGTGGTTAACCGCAGTCCATTCTACTTTGATCGCTTTTGGCATTCGTTCAGTCTTAATCTCATAATCTTTATGCGCTCGAGCAAGTTCACCATCCAGTGCTTTGATCTTTTTCCGCACCTGCCCAACCAAGCTTCGCAGACTTTCTACGGAGCCATATTCAACGTCATTGATAGAAAAGTTTGCATCATAACGACGGTGCGTATGGTGCTTATATCCACGAACTCTATCAAGCGCTTTCAGAAAAGGTACATCTGTTTTATCTTCAAGTTTTATATTTGCGAGATTGCTATATGCCTTAACTGACTCAGATATGCTGTTCATCCTGTACTTCAGCTTGTCATTAACCGCAATGAGTTTCAGGCGGTTTTCCAAATATACGAGTGTTTCTGCGATGAGATCGTCAAGGATGGAATTAAACGTACTTTGAAATTCCTCTGAGGGTAAATCCACTTGATTTAATCTATTTAGAGTATTTGTAATTCCATAGTTAAACGCCCAGATCGGTGGACAGATTAGCGCACTGCTTTGCTTTCCGTCTTTGCTAAAATAGCCTGCGCCCAGCACTACTCCATCAAAAATTTCAAAACCACCAACTTCTTTTTTTGGTCGTTCTTCTTTCCGAAACAAATTTTTGAGCCAATTAAACATAATTTCTCATTCGTCTTTATCCTTATCTCCGAACAATCGGCGGTACACTTCAAGAATTGACTCTGGTATCGGACAAAGCGTGTGATCTACTTCAAGATTTTCAAAATCCTCGGCGTGGTCATCGTTTGAAAGAGAGAAGACGTAAATGTGCGCTGGCAGTTTGAGCACGTCCAGCTTTTTTCTGAAATCGGCAACGCTTTCCAAATCAAATAAAATGCCGGTATTGGTTTTACCATCGGTGTAAACTTTAAATTCCTTTATGTCGTACTTTTTGGTAAAAGTATTCTCGCGTACACAGATCATCTCTGTAGATCGCTTCACGAGCTCACGGCGTGCGTTGTCGGATACTTCATCGCGAGGTACAAATGCAGTTTTGAAGTAGCGAACGTTAGCAGGAATACCGGTGATATCCGGTAATTCCTTCACGCCGTCGATCACCTTTTTAATGCGAGGATACGTTACTTCTTCCGCGATATTGTTTTCGTTGTTTGTGCAGAGGATAAACTGGCGTTTTCCGCCATCCTCTTTATTTAGAGCTAAAACTGCGTGGCCGGTGGTTCCAGAGCCAGCAAAGAAGTCCAAAACTATGCCATTTTTACGGTGGTTGACGGCAGCGATACACTCACGAACGAGGTAAAGGGATTTCGGAAACGAAAATTTTGTTTTGATAATTTTCGTTAGCAATTGAGTCCCAAAAAGATTTGCATTAAAAAGTTTGTCGTCCCATACGGTCTTGTAATTGAAACGGGTCTTCTTTCTTATCACGTCCCAAATTTTTCGCTGCTTGTTGTATTCAACGGACAACTCATCTTTTATCTTTTCGACAGACTGTCGCGCAAAGACCCATTTCCGCTCATTACCTTGAGGATCGATGGGATAGATTTCCATCACCCCGTCTTTGCGCATGATATTTGCTGATTTTGGATGGAATGAGTCGGGCGAGACATTACCAAAGCCAGTGATTTTGCCGGCCTCCACGTAGATAGGATAGAAACAATTTTTTGCATCTGTTCTTAAATGATTACCCGTAGAAACATCGCGTAGCGGCCTAATGTCCGGTCTATCTTCGCGGTTTTGGAGTTCGATATACTTTTTACCGGCAGGAAATATAAAATAGGCATATTCGTGGTTATATGAGAAGTTTTTTCCTTGTACTCCGCCGGGGTTATGGATGACGGTTATACAGTGTCTTTCATGTGCAGGGAAAAGCTCCTCAATCAAAACGCCTAGGTGTGCTTGCTCATTATCGTCGATTGCGCAAATTAACACACCATCTTCCTTTAACAAAGATTTCGCTAACCTCAAGCGTTTCCCCATCATTGAAAGCCATTTGCTGTGACGGAAAGTATCGTTACTATCAACGTAGTTATTGTTGTATTTCCAATCTTGCGCGCCGGTATTGTAGGGAGGATCAATGTAAATCACGTCGATCTTACCAGCATGCGTGTAATTCAAAACCGAGAGTGCATGATAATTGTCACCCTCGATAATGAGATTGGTCGGCTCATCAGGAGTCTTCTCAATGGCTCGACTCGTGACTTGCTCAAGCACCGGTAACTCTGCCTCGCATTGAACTGCGACGTCTTCAGGCTTATCCTCCCAAACAAGGCCGAATTTTTTCTTTCTTCTTAATTTTCTAACCAAATCAAGAAGTTCCTCTCGTGTATATTCCTCGAGCGGTTTTCCGTTGCCATTGCCATTTTTGTGATTTCCATTCGCCATAGTTATTTTTTCTTTTTCGGTTTTACGTTGCTCGTCTGCTCCAAAAATGCATCCAAATCGGATTGCTTAATGCGCCATACGCCGATCTTGGATGCTTTAAGTCGGCCGGACTCAATGTAGCGATTGACCGAGCGCGTGCTAACGCGAAGGATTTCCGCCACTTCCTCAATGGTCAAAAGTTTTTCTGTTGGTTCGCTCATAATGTCGCAAATACCTTATGCTTCATTTTACTCTCATCAATGAGTGATGTCAAAAGTGTCATCAAATGTCGGAGGGCTTGCCCACAGTTATTGAATAAAACCGGATACTGATTTGATTACAAACTTTGATGTGTATAAATGCTGGTTGTGCAAACTTGCTGCACTCTGCTATCATAAAATCAAGAACGGTTACTCTTGTAGGCCAAGAGAGCCGAGAAGTCCCCACTAAACACCAATGCGTGTTTTTGTGTGAATTTCTCGGCTCTTTTTCGTTTGCGCCCAGAAGTTCCACTAAAATACACGAAAAGCCACTCATATGGCTGAAGTCAATTCAAAACAACAGCGAGCGATCGAGCTCAAGTACGAAGGCGAAAACTACCAGGCAATTGCCAAAACGCTGCACGTCAGCGTAGACACCATCAAAAACTGGTTTGCTTCCGACGGCGTCCTGTTTGAGAAATACCACGCCTACGCCAAAAGCATGAACCGCATGCGCGTACTTGAAGCGTCTATCACCATCGCCCAACAGGTACATCTCGCTTCGCGCATGCTCATATCGCTCATGGGCAGTAAGCGGGACGAAGTTAAACTCAAAGCGGCGCGGGAAATTTTGAGCTATGCGTTCAAAGATGCCGGCATTGGCTCTCCTGATGCTGATGACGACTTGGACGTAGACAAAATGCGTTACGAAGAACGGCTCAACCTCTTTGAAAAACTCAAGAAGGAAGACAACCGCGTAACCGACAAATATCTTGAAGCGCTCGAAGAGGCCATACGAGCGGCACTGCCAAACTATGCTCACAATCAAAGCTTGCAGGAAGCTCTTGGGAACGTCCGGAAACGGGCTCTCCGATGAAGAAATCGAGCGCAAGCGCGATCAGTATTACGAGGTCGCGTACATGCTGTTTGACCTCTGGCGCGATACACAGCGCAGGAAGCCGAGATTGATCACGGTTTCCTTTGAAATGCGCTATTCTGTCAGCTTCGCCCCTGTGGGGCAGTGAGCTCGACTTGTCCACACGGTTAGCGCATTGTGTTGTTGACCCCTATTGAACCCCGCTATGATCACTTCTGCAGAAAAATCACACGAAAAATTACGGGCAATCATTTACGCTCGCGTGTCCACCGAGGAACAGGCGAAGCATAATTTTAGTTTGGAGAACCAGGTCGAGGTATGCACGCGGTGGGTTAACGACCGCGGCTATGAGCTTGCGACTGCGCCATTTATAGACGCAGGACAATCGGCCAAAACAATGAACCGGCCGGCATTGCAGAAGTTGCTGGAATACTGCCGAAAACACAAAGATAGAGTGGACGCTGTGGTTATTTACAAAATTGATCGCGTCGCCAGAAATCTTGTCGATCACACAGCCATCAAGCTCATCCTCAGCCAAAATGGCATTTCTCTTTATTCGGCTACGGAAGCCATAGACAACACCACAACCGGCAAGCTGGTGGAGAACATTATGGCCACCATTGCCCAATTTGATAACGACACGAAAAGCGACCGCACCAAAGACGGCATCAGAAAGCGAGTCGGCAAAGGTCAAATTTCGTGGGTCGCCTCACGTGGATACCGGCACGTGCTCACAACCGAGGGCAGAAAAACGATTGAACCCGATCCGGAGATTGCACCATTTATCAAACGTCTTTTTGAGGAGTACGCCAAAGGAATTTACAAAGTGAGTGAGCTAACGCGCATGGCACACTCGTGGGGTATGCGCGCAAAGAGAAGCAATAAGCCGATCCGCCAGCAGGCAATCCACAAAATCCTCCGCTCCAAACTCTATACCGGACGCTTTGATTATAAGGACGAAGAAATAGAAGGCGGTTTTGAGCCGATCATCTCGGTCGAACTTTTCAATAAAGTCCAGTTTTACTTGGGAACGAATACCAACAACACCAGCCATCCCAAGCGGATGCTCAATCCTGATTTTCCGCTCCGCGTTACGGCACGATGCGCCAAGTGTAGCGGTAAATTTACCGGCAGCTGGTCGCGCGGCAATGGCGGAAAATATGCCTATTACCATTGCGCGAAATGCCATGCTCCCAACATTGCCAAAGCCGTCTTTGAGACACAGTTCATAGAGTTTCTGCAAAAGCTATCCCCTAAAGCAGGTGATGCACGACTTTTCAAATCAGTTGTTACAGACGCATGGCAGAAAAAGCAAAACGAGATCGGTCAGGATATTGCGCTGTTCGACAAACAAATCCAAAAAGCCGAGGATGAAAAGCAAAAAGTCATCGATCTTGCCAAGCGCGGCGTGTTAGACGACGAAACGGCAAAAGATGAGCTTGCTAAAGCAAAAGAAAAAATCGCTCTGTTACGAATAGAGCGCAATGAGTACCAGATTGACGAGTTTGATCTTGAGGCCGGCCTTAACTTCTGCTTGTTTTTCATGGAGAACGTTCACCGGCTCTGGCATGAGGCCACGTTAGCCCAAAAGATAAAGTTCCAAGAGATGGTCTTCCCGAAAGGCGTGACGTACGACTATGAAAGATTTGGAACCACGGAAATTGCCAGTATTTACGAGCTAAAACAGGCAATTTCCGAGAAAAAATCTACGATGGTGCCGCCGGAGGGACTCGAACCCACAAGACCTTACGGTCATAGCATTTTGAGTGCTACGCGTATACCAATTTCGCCACGGCGGCTAAAACATCTACATTTTACCGCTCCTTTTGCCCTGCTGTCAACGGATGTGCTATACTAAACCGGATGCCTATTATTATCTCCATCGTCAACCAAAAGGGGGGCGTCGGTAAAACCACTACCGCGGTTAATCTCGCGGCGGCGCTCGCTGAAGCGGGTAAATTCGTATTATTGGTAGATGCCGACCCCCAGGGCAACGCCACCTCGGGCCTCGGCATCCCCTATCGCGAATTGGAGCGCGGCCTGTACGAAACGCTCATCGGCGCCACGCGGCTCTCCGAGGTGGTGCGCAACACCCCCCACGAAGGGTTGCGCCTGGCGCCGGCCACGCCAGACCTGGCGGGCGCCAATGTAGAACTGGTAACCGTGGAGGGGCGCGAAGGGAAGCTCTCGGAGGCGCTGCAGGAAGTGAGCCATGCTTATGATTTTATTCTGGTAGACTGCCCGCCCTCGCTCGGCCTACTGACCGTGAACGGGCTGGTGGCGGCAGACCAGGTGCTGATTCCGGTACAAGCCGAGTACTATGCGCTGGAGGGGCTGGGGAGCCTGCTCCAAACCCTTAATCTGGTGCGGGAACATCTTAAACCGTCGCTGCAGGTGCTTGGCGCCGTGCTGACGATGTTTGATGGCCGCAACAAACTGTCGGGAGAAGTGCTCCAGGAACTTTACCGCTATTTCCCGGACAACATTTTTCGCTCCGTGATTCCGCGCACCGTGCGCCTGGCCGAAGCGCCGAGCTTCGGCAAAAGCATTTTCCACTACGAACCAGGCGGCAAAGGCGCCCGGGCCTACGAACGCCTGGCGCGGGAGCTCCTAGACCGCTTTCAACAACAATCATGAAACTACGGAATCATTACCTGGTCTGCCGCGACCAACCAAGTAAATTCCAGTAATAGCGATAGCGCCCAGGCGGATAACAATGTCGTAATCGTTCTTCATTCAGCCGTCTTTTTTTGCTTAATTTGCTTACTAACTCAAATATGTCTCTCGGCCGCGGCCTCTCGGCCCTTCTCTCTGCTACTGCTCCCCGCAAAAAACTGACGCTAGAAACCAGCGGTACGCCGACGTCTATATCGGTGCCCGCACCGTCCCCCTGGCAAGTGCCGGTTTCGGCCATCGCGCCGAGCCCCCGCCAGCCCCGCCGGCGCTTTGCCGAAGCCGAACTGGCGGAGCTGGCCGAATCGCTGCGCCAGCACGGCGTGCTGCAGCCGCTCCTCGTTACCGAACTCCCGGGCGGCAAATTTGAGCTGGTTGCCGGCGAGCGCCGGCTGCGGGCCGCGGAGCAGGCGGGACTCCCCACGGTGCCGGTGATGATTAAAAAATTCGCGGCGGATCGCGACAAACTGGCGGCCAGCCTGGTGGAAAATCTGCAGCGCGAGGACTTGAACCCGATTGAAGAAGCGTTCGCCTACCAGCGCTTGACTAATGAATTCGGTCTAACGCAAGCGCAAGTAGCCGACACGGTAGGAAAAAGCCGCCCGGCCGTAGCCAATACCCTGCGCCTGTTGACCTTGCCCAAAGAAGCGCAGGAAGCTCTGATTGAGAAAACCATCAGCGCCGGCCAGGCCCGCGCTTTGCTTTCCCTGGAGCGCCCGGCCGAACAGCTCCAGCTCCTCGCCGAACTGCTCGCCTCCCCCCGCCCGGTGCGCGCCCTGGAAGCCGAGGTGGTGGCGCGCCGCGGAACCCCCAAGCGCCGCGACCCTAATTTAGCCTATTTAGAAAATCAGCTCCGCACCGCGCTCGGCACTAAAGTGCGTATCAGCCGGCGCGGCGGGCGCGGCACCATTGTGCTCTACTACTTTTCGGAAGAGGAACTGAAACAACTGCTCTCCCGCCTCACTCCCCGCCGCGATCGCTAAACGCGCTTGCGTTTGGGTAAAATCAGCTTAATCCACCCATCCAGGGGGGAACGCTTCAGCCCCGATTTAATGTGCGACCGGGCCACGTGGGTTTTGGCAATCTTCAGCCAATCGGGGCTGGGGCCGCGGCGGTTTTTGTCGGTAATAATTTCTACTACGTCGCCGCTTTTCAGGAGCGTGTCCAACCCCACTAATTGATCATTCACCCGCGTACCCGTGCAGGTATTGCCGACTTCGGAATGAATATGGTAGGCAAAATCTACCGGCGTGGCGTCTTCCGGCAGGTCAATTACGTCCCCGGCCGGGGTAAATACAAAAATACGGCTACGGAAAAAATCCACTTTTAATTCTTCCAGGGCCGAAGCGCTCACCAACACCTCCTGCTGAATGCGGGCGAGCTCTTTGGCCCAACCGATGTCGCGGCTCGGCAGCCGCCGCCCGCCTTCATCATAGTGCCAGTGCGCCGCCACCCCGTATTCCGCTTCCTGATGCATCGCCAGGGTGCGGATTTGAAACTCCACCACCTGGCCGTTGGCGCAAAATACCGTAGTATGGAGCGACTGGTAGCCGTTGGGTTTGGGCTGGGCAATATAGTCTTTAATCCGCCCCTTTAGGGGCCGCCACAGTTTATGCAATACGCCGAGCGCCGCATAGCAATCGCTCACATCCGGCACAATTATCCGCAACGCAATAATATCATAAATTTTTTCGGTCTCGCCCTCTTTTTTTAACAGCTTCTGATAAAAACTGTACAACTGCTTCTTGCGGCCGTGAATGTCTAGATAACGGATGCCGGAAGCGGTTAATTCTTCGCGCAGCCGGTTTAGCACGCTCTCAATTACCGCCTCCGAGCCGCTAAGCAGCTCATCGCGCAGACGCTTCACCCGTTCGTATTCCTTGGGGTATACCCAGGGGAACGACAAGTCTTCCAACAGCCCCTTGAATTCTCCCATGCCTAGACGATTAGCGATGGGAGCAAAAATTTCCAGGCTCTCCAGGGCTACCCGGTAACGTTTTTCTTCTTCCAACGCCTCCAAGGTCAGCAAATTATGAACCCGGTCGGCAAACTTAATAATCATCACCCGCACGTCTTCGGCCATCGCCACAAACATCTTGCGCAAATTTTCAATGTAGCGCTCCACTCCGCGGTATTTAAGTTTCCCCAATTTAGTAATGCCGCGGATCATGCTGGCAACATCCGCCCCAAAATTTTTTTCAATTTCTTCCAGGGTTACCGCCGTATCCTCGGGCACGTCGTGGAGTAGCGCCGCTATCACAATCGGCAAATCAATCCGCAGACTAGCCAAAATATACGCCACCGCCAAGGGATGGGTAATGTAAGGCTCGCCGGATTTGCGCGTCTGCCCCCGGTGGGCGCTCTCGGCCACCTCGTACGCCAACCAAACCAGATCCAGGTCTTTGCTCCGGAAATATTGCTTAATCTTTCCGACCAAATCTTCCGCGGTAATCACTGCTGGCAGGGGTAATAATGGCGCCGGCATACGCCACCATAGTATACCAAGAGCCGGCTCTTGACAATGGCGGTAAATTATGTTAAAATAGCCCTCGTGATGCTACAGGTGAAAGCCTTAACGCCAACACCCCGCCCTTCCTTTTGGAAGGGCGGGGTCGTTTTTAGCTAACAATAGCGTCTAAAATCTCGACTGTAGACTGGCTCGCTCTTGCTTTTTCGCTCCTGATCTGTTAACATAGCCCGCGTAGGTGGTGAGCGAGCCTGAGCATCACCATTGGCATCAAGGCCTGCGCTCACCCCTACATAAAAAATCTCCGACTAAGTCGGGGATTTTTTATAGCTGCACTCTTTTTTGCTGCACTTAATGATGCCGCGGGCGCCGTACACCAGCAGGTCGCCCGAGTCCGGGCAGGTTTCGCCGGTGGGCTTATCCCACAGGGCAAAGTCGCACTCCGGATAGCGATTACAACCGTAGAAAATTCTGCCGCGCTTGCTCCGCCGCTGCACGATATCTCCCTCCCGGCATTGCGGGCATTTGACGTCTGTTTTTATTTCAATCCTTTTGATATTCCGGCATTCAGGGTACCGGGAACACCCCAGAAAAGACCCGAAACGCCCGCGCTTAACCTGCATCGGAGCGCCGCACTTGGCGCACTTCTCATTGCTCTCCTCCGCCCGGGCGGCCGCTTCTTTTTCTTCTTGGCCGAATGGTTTGGTATTTTTGCAGCCCGGGTACCCGCGGCACGCCAAAAATTTCCCGAATCGCCCCAGTTTAATCACCATCGGCTGGCCGCATTTCTCGCAAACCTCTTCGGTAGGTTCCTCAGTCAGCGCCTTTTTATTAAGGGTGGCATCTTTCTGGTCCAGATTTTCCTTAAACGGATGATAAAAAGTGGCGATAATCGGCTGCCAGTCTTTGGTACCGGCGGCAATGGCATCCAGATTCTCTTCCATTTGCGCGGTAAACTGATAATCCACCACCTGGGGAAAATGCTCCGTCAGCAAATCGTTCACCACCAGGGCAATGTCTTTGGGTTTCAGCTTTTTCTTGTCATCGCGCTCCACGTAGCCGCGCTCCTCAATGGTGGCGAGGGTCGGCGCATAGGTGGACGGCCGGCCGATGCCGTATTCCTCCAGCGCTTTTACCAGAGTAGCATCGGAATAGCGCGCCGGCGGCTCGGTAAAGTGCTGTTCGGGCTTAAGCTCGCGGCAATTCACCGGTTGCCCCGAAGTTACCCGCGGCAAAATATTTTCTTTGGCCCGGTCGGGATACAGCTTTAGGAAGCCGTCAAACATTATAGTCTGCCCGGTGGCGCGGAAACCGTAATCATTATGGCTGACAATGTCAATCGTGGTGGCATTGAGTTCCGCCGCCGCCATTTGCGTGGCCACGGCCCGGCGCCAGATTAAATCATATAATCTGAACTGGGGGCGATCCAGGTAAGGCTGCACGGCTTCCGGGATATGCTGCACTTCGGCGGGGCGGATTGCTTCGTGCGCTTCCTGGGCTGTTTTATTTTTATTCTTAAACCGGCGGGGCGCGGTTAATTGATAGGACGACCCAAATTGAGAACCGATCAGATTGTGCGCTTCCGTTAAAAACTTTTCTGACAAATTCACCGCATCAGTGCGCATATAAGTAATCAGGCCAACCGAGCCTTCGGTCCCCAACTCCACCCCTTCGTACAGTTGCTGGGCCAGGCGCATGGTTTGTTTGGCGGAAAATCCTAATTGATTGTTAGCTTCTTGCTGTAAACTGGAGGTGGTAAACGGCGCCGGGGGCAGACGACTGACTTTTTTCTCGGTAACGTCCGCGATAGTATAAGCAGCGCCACGCAGTGCCGGTACAATCTCCTCCACCTGGGCTTTAGTTTTCAGGTCAAATTTCTCCAGTCTTTTACCAGCAATTGAATACAATTTTGCGATAAACTCTTGATCTTTGATCTTTGATCCCTGATCTTCACTCACAAACTTACCCTCAATCGTCCAGTATTCCTCCGGCTTAAAATTCTGAATCTCCCGCTCCCGCTCCACCACCAGGCGCACGGCCACCGATTGCACCCGGCCGGCCGAGAGCCCCCGAGCCACCTTGCGCCACAAAAACGGCGACAAGTTATAGCCCACCAGCCGGTCCAGCACCCGCCGCGCCTGCTGGGCATCTACCAAGCGCAAATCCAGGGCGCGCGGGCTTTTCAGCGCTTCCTCAATCGCCGATTTAGTAATTTCATGAAAAACAATCCGCTGCGCTGCGGCCGGTTCAATTCCCAATAAATGAGCCAGGTGATAGGAAATCGCCTCGCCTTCGCGGTCTTCATCGGTGGCGAACAGCACTGCTTTGGCTTTGCCGGCCGCCGTCTTCAGCTCTTTGACCACCGCGCTCTTGTCGCGGCTGACCACATATTGCGGAGTAAAGCCGTGCTCAATATCCACGCCCAATTTTGATTTAGGCAGATCGCGCACATGGCCAAACGAAGACTTGACGGTAAAACCGCGCCCTAAAAATTTGCTGATCGTTTTGGCTTTGGTGGGAGATTCAACAATGACGAGCTGGGACATAATTTGCTAACAAGCGCCCAGTATACCGGGGAGCTTCTCGCTTGTCAATTCTTTTTAAATTTTTTACGCAACTGTCCACTTAAAAATATGGAACCAGTTACCAGCAATAAATCGTTGTGCTTCTGCTGTCGCTGGCTCCAGGACAGCGCCGCAGTTGGCTCCAAAAACAGCTCGATTTTAGTCCGCGGAAACAGTAGCCGGCATTGCCGCGCCAGCATTGCTGGGCTGGCGGCTTTGCGCAAAATGTTATTAGTAAAACGAGTGCAGGCAACCGTGGCCGGCCGGAGCGCCGCCAGCTGCTTTAGCATCGCTCTAATATCCTTATTCGCCGCAAACCCAAGTACTAAATGCACCCTTCTGACTACTGAATCTGCTGGATACTGAATCTGCTGAATCTGCTCAATCGCCTCCACCGTCGTCCTCATTTTATCCGGATTATGCGCCCCGTCTAAAATTATGAGCGGCCGGCGCGATACTACTTCGCAGCACACCGGCAGCCGCACCCGCGCCAGCCCCTGTTTAACCGCCGCTTCCGGCACGCCTAAATCAAGCGCCGCGCGCCGCGCCAGCAGCGCGTTGCCCACCTGGTGCGCGCCGATTACCGATAATCGGTAACACTCCTTCCCGGCCAAAAACCTACTGCCTGATAGATCGCTCTCAATGACTTCGCCCTCGCTCGCGCGCACCCGTATTAAAGCAGCGCTGGTACGCCGGCACTCCCGGGCGATTACCGCGAGCACGCGGGGGTTGGTTTCCGCGGTGAACACGCGCACCCCGCGTTTAATAATGCCGGCCTTTTCGTAAGCAATTTTGGGTTTAGTATTACCAAGAATCTCCGTATGGTCCAGTCCGACGTTGGTGATAATCGCCGCCTCTTTATGGGGAATGATATTAGTAGCGTCATAGCGCCCGCCGCAGCCCGCCTCTAGCACTACCCACTCCGCCCGCGCCTGCGCAAAATGACAAAGCGCCAGAATGGTCGTAAGCTCGCTAAAAGAAGGAACGTCGTAAGGCGAACGGCGGATGTATTGTTCTAATTTATTTTTTAGCTGTGCTACCCACCCGGCGAACGCCGGCCGGTCCATCGGTCGGCCGTCTACTTCCCACCGCTCGCCAATGGCCGAAGGATGCGGCGAGGTAAGGAGCCCGACCCGCGCGCCGGACGCCCGCCAAATTGACGCCAACATCCGCGCCACCGACCCTTTGCCGCTGGTGCCGGTAACGTGCAAATAATGGGGAATCCGGCGTTCCGGGTGGCCGAATAAGGCGAGTAGCGCCACCATCCGCTTCAGGTACACGCCGCAATGCCGCGGGTCGGAGAGATACTCGCGCCGCGGCAGATTATTAAGCGACAGCAAATACTCGTAAGCCGCGCGATAAGTCATAAAGATAAAAGCAGAGCCCCTCCAGCGGGGAGGGGCAGCGGTGGATCTTTAGGGAATTGACGGCGGTGCCGCGGCCGCTTTAAGGGAGAGCCACCCCCGCGCCGTGAGCGCCGCCCGCACATAGCGCAATAACAAAAATGCCAGGGTGATGCCGAGCGCCATCAGACCGCGCTCTTTCCAGACCACCGGAAAAATCCCCCCCAGCCAGACTGCGGCTTTGGTATTAAAAGTCCAAATCCACAAGGCGCCGCCCACCGCGTGCGCCGCAAAAGTAGTGCCGAGCGCCCGGGCGAAAATAAATTTATCGTGGAAGAAATACGCGGCGATCGGAATCAGCCAATAAACCGGAAAATACCAGGCCAGCCGGCCCTCGGGATGCGCCCAAAAAGCAATCATCGCGGCCGCCGGCACCAACAATGTCCACTTTGATTTTTTGGCGAAGTATACTACGGCAAACAGCATCGGGAAAAAACGGATAATAGTAGCGGCATCGGTAGCAAACCCGTGCCACCCCCAGTTAATCAGTTGCATCAGCAATACCGTCAGCAGGCCCGGAATTGAGCCTAGGAAGCTGCCGATGATGGGGCCGTAAAAATCAAACATGGTAAACCGCGCCTTGGCGCCTACCAAAGCGGTAAAGGGAATTTGCATCAATACTAACCCCAGCGCCACGAATACCAGAAAGAGGATAATTTTTTGAGTTTTGGGGGACATAGAAAATGAATAATGGATCGTGAATAGTAAGATTACTTGGACCCAAGTAAGTTAGATTCTGAAATCAAACTTACTAAAAACTCACCAATTGTCATCCCCGTGCAAACGGGGATCCAGCTAATTAAGATTTATCAAGGACGCTACCTGGATTCCCGCTAGAGCGGGAATGACAAAAAACGATTCTGGAGACGACTTCATTACAACATAGTAGCGGAAAATTTATGCCTTCAATAATATATTGATTTAAGGAAGATGTCAATTTAAGAATGGCGCAAATGTACCAGACCGCCCTGCGCGCGCACCTGGCCTTTTAGCTCCAGCATCACCAACGCGCTGCTGACTGCCGCGGCCGACAGGCCGCTTTGCTCCACCAAAACATCAATCGCTACCGGGGTCCGCGACAGGAGCGGCAATAATTTGGCTTCCTCCGGCGTGGCGGGCGGCGCTGTCCTACTGGCGATATCGGTTAGCAGATGCGACAACCGTAATTCTTCCAAAACATCAGCGGCGGCAGTAACTAATTTTGCTCCCATTTTAATTAAATTATTGCTGCCTACCCCGGTGGCCGCCGTAATCGGGTGGGGCACGGCAAACACCTCGCGGTTGTAATCCAGGGCGCACTTCGCCGTAATCAACGCCCCGGATTCCGCCGGCGCTTCGGTCACTAATACGCCAAGCGACAACCCGGCGATAATCCGATTACGCTCCGGAAAAGAATAGGCGGTGGGTTTGAATCCAGGCGGGTACTCCGATACCAACGCGCCGCCCTGGGCTAATATCTCTTCGGCCAACGGCTGATGAGCGGCGGGATGCACTGTTGCCTGGTCCACGCCCGAACCCAGCACCGCAATCGTTTTCCCACCGGCACGCACCGCGGCGTGGTGCGCGTAACTGTCAATCCCGAACGCCAAACCACTCACCACTGCCACTCCGTATGTCACCAGCTCGCGCGTTAACTCTTCCGTGATCTGGATGCCATACGGGCTACAGGTGCGGGTACCCACTACCGCTACGGCAGGCGCTGCGTCGCCCGGAAGGGCGCCGCGCACAAACAGCGTGTGCGGCGGGTCAGCAATTTCCGCAAGCAACCGGGGATACCTCGGCTCGCCTAGCGATACCGTGCTGATACCCTCGCGGGCGAGCTGTTCGGTAATCGCGGCTACCGAACAATCCCGGCGCCAGGCCACGAACTCCTCGGCCACTTCGCGCTCTAAACCAGCACGCCGGAGTTCAGCCAGATTTGCCTGCCACAGCGCCGCGACATCGCCAAAATACTCGCGCCACCGGCGGTAGCGCGCCGGAGTGATTTTGCGGAAACCCGCCAGAGCAGCGTGATAATTATTTTCTGTCGACATAATGAAGCGTATCAACTGAAGCGTAAACCTTAGACCGTTGCCAAACTCGCCCAACAGTGTCATTGCGAGGAGCGAGGAACGAGCGACGCCTGCCCGCCTCTGGCGGGAAGCAATCCGCTTTTCCACTAAAACAGCGGATCGCCACGTCGGCCTATGGCCTCCTCGCGATGACACAACGAATTTTTTAATGGTCCATAAATCTACCCCTTGACAAAAACTAAACTTTGGATTATAATTATAATCAAATATGTATTAACTATGTATTAGCTTTATGCTCACTTCCTCACAAATGCTCACCATCACCATGCCCAGACCGGTATATCGCCGCCTTAAGAACCAGGCCCGGCAGCGCCAAACCACGATCTCGGGTCTATTGCGCCAGTCATTTGAGTACTTTACGAAGCGGGCAGACGAGGTGTACTCCGACGCCGAACTGCAACAGCTGCTCCGCCGCGACCAATTAAGCCCCCTGCTGAAGAAAGACTTAGATCGCTTGCTCCGCCGCTAAGATTGTGAAAATTTTTCTTGACGCTAACGTTTTTGTTGCCGCCAGCGGCAATGAGAGCGGCGGTTCGCATTACCTCTTTCGGGTTGCCCGCCATGATTCCTCCTGGCAGCTACTCACCAGCGCCTACGCCCTGGAAGAGGCGCGGCTCAATATCCTCAAAAAACTCCCGCTCGCTGGTGAAATTTTTAGCGCTTTGATTACGGCGCCGGAATTAACTATTGTACATCCGCCCTCGCCTCTATTCGCGGCACAGGTACGCGGGATAGTACCACTAAAAGACGAAGCGATTCTGGCGGCTGCCCTATTTGCCCAGGCGGATTTTTTGTGCACGCTTGACCAGCGTGATTTCCACACTACCCAGGCGAAACACTTCTGCCAGCGCTATGGTCTCAAAATAGTTAAACCGCAAGACTTGCTGCGCCAGTGGCGTCAGTGGCAGTAGTAATCAGCCTCCAAATTGTAAAGGTCGTTGACGAAAGTGTCAAATGTGTGATAAGGTAAAGGCGTATGGACCTCAAGTTTGACGCCAAAAAATTATCACGGGTGGCTCGCCAAAACGACCTTAAATTTGTAATACTCCACGGCTCGTATGCCGCAGGTAAAACGCGGCCGGATAGCGATGTAGATATTGCCGTGTTAGCTCACCAGAAGCTGCCATTTGATAAATATATGAGTCTCCAGGGGAAATTAGGAGAAATTTTTGAAGATTATCAAAATCATCCGGAGCGCGATCTGGATTTAAAGGATGCCTATGGGGTTGATCCGTTTTTTCGCTACGAGATAGTCCGGGGAGGTAAACTGCTCTACGGCAATCCGGCGGCCTATGAAGAATTTAAAGCCGGTGCGCTCCGCGCCTACGAGGATGCCGCGCCACTATTTGCCTTAGAGCATGCCCTAATTGGCAAATATCAAAAACATCTAAACCAACTTGCCCTCCAGTATGCTTAATCACGAATTCATCCAGCGCAAAATTAAACTAATCCAAGAGGACTTAAGCCATCTGGAGCCGCTCAGCAAATATTCATTTACCGAATTGGCCCAAGACTCAATTAAATATGACGCTACGGAACGCATTTTAGAACGGATCATCACCCGTGCCATTGACCTAAACCGGCATTGTCTTGCCGAACTGGGCAAAGGCAATGAGATAGTGCGAACGCATCAGGATACTTTTCTTCGCCTTGCCGACCTGGGTGTATATCCAGCTGAATTTGCCGCCGAGATCGCGCCCTCCGCTGGCTTGCGTAATGTGCTGGTGCACGAATACGATCAGGTTGATCCGCGACAGGTATGGGAATCACTGGGCAAAGCGCTGGCGCAGTATGCCAAGTATTGCGAGTATCTGATTAAATTTTTGGAGAAGCATAACTGATTAACTATTAATAACGGGCCATATGAACGAGCGTGAAAAGAAAGACCCCCAACCAATGTTTACGAATGACGAGCAGCGAAAGAAATTAATTGCTGCACACTATGACGAGCTAATGCTGGCGAAACTAGCGGAGAAAGTCGAGCGGCACAATTGGACTCAGGTTGTTCACCCGCCATCACAGGAAATAACGAAGGCCGTTAATGACCCGCGGCTTAGGGAGCTATTGGATGAAGAAACAGCTTTACGACAAGGTGAAAGAGAAGACTTTATACAATTAGAGCAGATAAAAACCCAAGCTAGGGCGTTACTACAAACGGCTCAAATGATAGGCAAAAACCCGGAAGCACGCCGGGTATTACTGGAACTGCTCGATCATATTAAAACGGCTGCCGAATCAGAGGAATAATTTTTTATCAATTTGAGTAAGCTGATGTGGACCGTTTTTGTTACAGACGAACACTTCCTCTAACCGCGCCCCACCCCAACCGGGAAGGTAAATCCCCGGCTCAATGGTAAATACCATTCCGGCTGCTAAAATATCCTTGCTCGTCGGCGAGAGCACCGGCCGCTCGTGCACTTCTAAACCAACGCCGTGCCCCAGGGCGTGGCCGAAATATTTGCCATAGCCCTGCTTGGCGATATAATCGCGCGCGGCCTTATCAATGTCGGAGCATTTGACGCCTGGCCTTACCTTTTCCATCGCGTACAACTGCGCATCGTAGACGATCTGCCAGATCATTTTTTGTTTTGGGGTAAGTTTGCCGACGCCGATTGTTACTGTCTCATCCGCGTGATAGCCCTGATACACCCCGCCGAAGTCAATGGTCACCAATTCGCCGGCGCGAATTTTTTTATCTGACGCCTTGCCGTGCGGCAAGGCCCCCCGCCATCCCGAGGCAACGATCGTGTCAAATCCAATCCGCTCGGCGCCGTGTTTAAGCAAAGCGCACTCCAGCTTCCGGGCAATATCAATTTCTTTGGCGCCAGGTTTGATCTGCGGCCGAATTTCCGCCCAGGCAAGTTTGTTTATCGCCAAAGCTTTGGCAACCTTCTCAATTTCAATCTTCGTCTTAATTATCCGCCACTCGGCTGGATCCTCGGTCATCGGCACCAACGTTACCCCCGGCAAACCTTTCTGCAGACGAAGATATTGCGCATAAGCGGTGGCTCCGGCTGCAAATCCCAGCCGCCGCAATTTTTTCGGCGGCAAAATTTTGAGAATGGTGTTAAAAAGATCGCGGTCCGAACGCACCAGGGCAAAACCTTTTACCTCCTGTTTCGCCTGCTCGGTATAGCGCGAATCAGTAAAGAAAAATTTCTGTTTTTTAGTAATCAAAATTAACCCGTTGGTGCCGGTAAAACCGGAAAGATAACGAACATTGAGAAGATCGGCAATCAGAATGGCGTTGAGGCGGTAGCGGGAGAAGCGGGGAAAGAAAGTTTGAATAAAAAAGCGCATATTGTCATGATGACAATATTCGTTTTATCTCTTCCCCGGCCCGTTCAATTGCCTGAAGCAAAATGCCTTGTTCCTCCTTGGTAAATTTAGCCAGCACAAATTCCGCCGTGTCCCCCCTCACGCCCGCTGCCGGGGCAATGCCCACCCGCACCCGCCAAAAATCCTTGGTGCCTAGGCGCTCAATAATGGACAACACGCCGTGATGCCCGGCCGCGCCCCGCCCCGGCTGCGCCCGAATCTCGCCGAGCGGAATGTCCTTGTCATCGTGCACGACGATAATATCAGCGGACTTAAGGCCGTGCTTTTTGGCAACATAAGCTACCGCCACTCCCGATTCATTCATGTAGGTAGTAGGCTTCAATAATTCTACGGCCATGCCGTTTAAATCAATTTTTGTGTATAACGCCCGCGCCCGGGCGCTCTCTTGCCAGCGCATCTCACCCGCTAACCAATCTACCGCCAGGAACCCGACATTATGCCGTGTCCGCTCGTATTTTTTCCCGGGATTACCCAGGCCGACAATCAATTTCATACTATCTCTTCATCTTACTTAACTTAATAATAATCGGCGTGGCGAAAAAATCCCTTTCTTCGCGCAGGCGATTGGCCAAAAAATGCACGTAGGAAATGTGCAGCGAGGTTTTGGCTTTAATGCGGATATCAAACATCGGCGGGTCGGCGCGCAGCTGGGTCATCCCCAAAATTTTAGGGTGGCGTACCCCCTTGCCGCGGGTGGGCCGGTGTTTTTTGGTAACGCGAGCCAGCCAATCGCCGAGCTGCTGGTCGGTGAGTTCAGTGTGCCGCGCCGCGGCCGCCCGCTGGATTAAAGGAAAAATCTGCGCCACGCGATAGCCGGTTTTGGCGCTCACAAATACCACCGGCGCAAAACTTAAATGCGGAAAAGCTCCGTAGACCATTTTTTTCACCTCATTGCGGAAGCGGTCGCTGTTATCGACGGCGGTATCCCATTTATTAAGGACAATAATCGCGCTTTTGGTCTGTTCGCGCAATAAGCCGCCGAGCTGTTGATCCTGGTCAGTAATCGGCTCGCTGGCGTCTAACAGCAGAAGCACGACCAGAGAGCGCTTAATTGCTTCTAGGCTCTTCTGAATGCCCAGGCGCTCCAGCTCGCCCCCCACCTTGGCCTTGCGCCTAATGCCAGCGGTATCAATAAACAGAATCGGCTCGCCCTCCACCTCTACCAGGGTGTCGTGCGGCTCGCGCGTGGTGTGGGGCAGGGCGCTGACGATTACCCGCTCTTCGCCGATCAGCCGGTTAAATAAAGACGACTTGCCCACGTTCGGACGCCCCACAATGGCCACCGGCAAGGGTTTTACTTCCGGCGCTACCCGCGGCGGCGTCCCGCGCTTTTTTAATTGTTCGTAAATGACGTCCAGCAAATCACCCACCTGCCGGCCGGTGACCGCCGAAATGGCGCGGGGCGCCCCCAGCCCCAGCGAGCGCCATTCCCTCTCCGCCGCCCGCGTCGCCAGCGCCGCGCTATCGGCTTTATTAGCCACTAAAATTACGGGCAAACGAGCTGCCAACCGGCGCAATTGCTTCGCCAGCTGCTTCTCTTGCGGCAAAATCCCCTCGCGGATATCGGTAACAAAAATAATCAAGTCCGCTTCGCGCACCGCGATCTCGGTCTGTTTAATCACTTCTTCCTCCAGGGGAATCCGGCGGTCAAAGGTCAGGCCGCCGGTATCAATCAGCCGGAATTGCCTGCCTCGCCAGGTGGCCAAAGCGATATTGCGGGTGCGGGTAGTGCCGGGAACCTCGGAAACAATTGCCAGCGGCGCTTCGATAATCCGATTAAACAAAGTGGATTTGCCCACATTAACCCGGCCGACTAAGGCAACGGTAGGAACAGTCGGGGTAATGATGATAGCGGGAGTAGACATAATTTAGCAGGCAGAGTAAGCAAGAGGAAAGTAGATTGCTGCTTGTTTTAGGATGATTTACGCGTTTGGATGCAGTTCAAGGCGGCAGCGAGCAGCGGAGTGAGCCGTAGCTAGAGCCTACGGCGAGCGAGCAGCGCAGCGACAACGCCGAAATGCGCCAAACGCGTAAATCCTGTTATTCCTTGAAATCTTCGCCTAACACTACTACTATGCCGGGGGCAGAGCCCGTTGCCGTGACCGCTTCAGTGGTCAGCCAGTTCGGCAAACTGGTAGAAAGCGGCGCGCGCAGGCGTTTACTTAACGCTTCCAGGGTGGCCACCGCCGTGGCGGTATCACGCACATATATAGTGGTAGAGGCCAGGGGACGCTGGGCAGTGTTGTCTACCGCCGTCACGCTGAACCCCTCCCGCCGCAATTCTGCGGATAGCCGTGCCGCGAGCCCCAAGCGCCAGGTGCCGTTCAAAACTGCCAGTCCCGCCGTGGTAGTGGCTGTGTTTACTGCCGACCGACTCAGCGGGCCGGTAACACCCGCGGCGGCCGGCTCGGCCGCGGCAAAAATATCGGCAATCGCCCGATTAATCTCATTAAAATTACCGCTCTTAGGCGCCAGAATAAAAGCGCCGTTCTCGCCCGTGGTGTCCACTAGATAACCAGTCGGGCTGGTATCTAATACCAATAGCCGGGGCGACTGGGGCACTTCCCGCGCTAAACTTCCCAGGTACATCAGTTCGCTGAAGGTAAGATTAGTAGTTAAATGCTCGGCCACCGCCGCATACAGGGCTTGCACCCTGACCGGGTTAAGGTAAGTCCCCCAGGAGAGCAATTTATCGCGCAGCGCCAAAAGCACCAGTTGCTGGCGCCGCGCCCGGGCGAAATCCGATCCCTCGCCGCTGTCGCCGTGCCGAGAGCGCACGTACTGCAGCACCCGTTCTCCGGTCATTATTTCGCGCCCGGCCGCAAAACGGACGGTTTGATAAGATTCATTAGGGCCCGGGTACTGGGTGTCGGTAAAAGCGCGCGGCACGTCCAGCGGGAGCCCGCCTAAAGCATCCACCAATTTTTCCACCGCCCGGAAATCTACCCGTAGATAATAAGGAACGCTGAGATTAAAGGTGGCGGAAAAAACCTGCCGCGCCAGCTCGCCCCCGCTGTCCTTTTGTTGCGCTTCGCCAATGGCATTGGCATTGTTGACCCGGCGCCAGCCGTGCCCGGTGATTGCTACCCCTAAATCGCGCGGCACCGAAATCAGCGCCGCTTCTTTGCGGGAGGGTTTAAGGCTGACGATAATATTGGTGTCGGTAAGATACGGGCCTTCGTGCCCGGCGCCGCCCATCCCCAGCAGCAAAATGTTAATCCGATCTTCGGTATTGCCGGCGAGCGACGTTTCCGGACGCCAAAAAAAATGCTTTACCACCTGGAGCAGGTTAATCCGTTGCCGGCCGATGGTTACTTGGCGATGCGTCCCGGACTGTCTTGATAAATTAATATCCAAAAAATAAGCGCCGCTATACCCCACCAGAAGAAGCAGCGCAACATAAACTAAACGCTTTGCCCAAAAGCGGCGCGGCGCGCCCGGGGCGGGAAGCTTGGGAGATAACAAATTAGGCGGCTGGCCGTCGGAATTGGGAATCGCTTGATCTGCCATAGCGTGCGGGATTATAGCACGGCGCACGCTCTTCCTCAAGGCCGGGGCCGCTTGCTTTAGGCTAATCCTTTATGCTATAGTGAGACTGTAGAAGAATGCCGACCATAATCGTTATCCGCCTAGTCGCCATCGCTATTGCTAAAACCAGCCTGGTTGGTCGCGGCAGACACTCTTTGGGTGCTCATTCCATTGCGCGCCCAAAGACACTCGTCTGCCGCTCCCTGATGCTAATTGGTATTTTTCAATTCTTCTACAGTCTCATAGTAAAAATGACCCTGCTAGGGTCGTGTAGCTCAGCTGGTTAGAGCGCTGCGTTCACATCGCAGAGGTCTCTGGTTCAAGGCCAGACACGACCACCTAAATCAACTAAGGCTAATTGCTGAAATATGCCCGTTAATCTCAACCGCCAGGAAGCTAACCTCGGCAATATCATTTTTCAGTGGACCGTGCCGGAATACGAACGCCACCAGCGCAGCCGGCGCTGGTTTATGGTGATGATCACCCTCGGCGCCCTGCTGGTGGTCTACGGCCTGTTGGCCCGCAATTATCTGTTCGCCCTGATTATTGTGCTCTTCGGCGTTATTCTTTACCTGCACCAGGTGCAAGAGCCGCTGCAGGTGCCCTTTGCCATTACCGAAACCGGCATTGTCATCGGCCGCAAATTTTACCGCTACTCCGAACTCAAAAGTTTCTGGGTAATTTATAATCCGCCCCAGGTGAAAAATCTTTACTTCGCGCCGGGCAATTTTATCCGCCACCGCTTACAGATTCCGCTGTTGGACTACGACCCGCGCCCGGTGCGCGAATATCTGTCCCAATTCCTGGCGGAAAATCTGGATGAAGAAGAAGAGCCGGTGAGCGACCGCCTGGGCCGGGTCTTGAAACTCCATTGAAGCGGTGGTATAATGCTCTTCTAGAATTGCCCTCGTCGTTCAATGGATAGGACACAAGATTGCGGATCTTGTAATTGAGGTTCAACTCCTCACGAGGGCACCAGAATTAGGCCGTTTCCACCCCGCTAAATTTTTTACCCTAACTATCTAATTATGGCTTTCTTTAACCGCCTTGCTACCGCGGGGCAACGCTGGGGAAATAGCCGCGCCTTTACCCTGCGCCTTCTGGTAATCGGTTTTTTGCTGCTGATTTTCTTCTTCCCCACTTATCTGGTGCAGAATTTAATCCGCGAGCGCGCCGGGCGCCAAACCGAAGCAGTGCGCGAGGTAAGCAGCAAGTGGGGCGAATCACAGGTAGTGGCCGGGCCCATTTTAGTGGTCCCCTATCACCCTTACGGCCCCATTCCCATTCCCCAAAACCCCAAAAGCGCCGGCTACCTGGACCCCGGCCAACTGCGCCAGGCGTATTTTGTGCCTGATCAGCTGAAAATTTCCGGCCTGGTAAAAACGCAGCTGCGCTCCCGCGGCATCTACCGCGTGCCGTTATACGAAGGAGACCTCCAGCTGGCCGGCTCCTTTACCATGCCCGAACTTGCCCCGCTTAATTTGGGTCCGGAACGGATGTATTGGAACAAGGCGTACGTGGTAATGGGGGGCCTGGATTTAAGCGGCCTGCGCGGGCCGATTAACCTCAACTGGCAGTCCGGGGCCAGCCAGTTTGCCAGCGGCAATAAAAGCAAAATTTTTACTTCCGAGGTAGCAGCGCCGGTAGCTTTCACCCCGGAGCCTAATAAAAAATACTCCTTTACCATTAGCGTGCCCCTGCGCGGTAGCGGCAATCTGTTCTTTGTGCCGGTGGGCAAACAAACCGAAGTCGCTCTGCAGTCAAACTGGACCGCGCCGAGTTTTGACGGCACCTTTTTGCCTACTTCCCACCAAATGGATGACAAAGGGTTTTCCGCCCAGTGGCAGGTATTTGATTTGAATCGCACCCTGCCCCCGAGTTGGACCGACACCCAACAAATTTCCCTGGCCTCCGCGGTGCAAAATGCCAGCTACCAGGCCACGGCGCTTACGCGCTACTACGACAACCGGTATAACCGGTACTCTAACAGCGCCAATAAATATTCCCTGGGCGAATTCGGCGTGCGCTTTTACCTGCCGGTGGATATTTACCAAAAAACCACCCGCTCGGCTAAATACGCTATGGCGGTAATCGGCCTGGTCTTCCTGATTTATTTTTTGGTAGAAGCGGCGGCGCGGCGGCGCGTCAACCCCTTACAATATATTCTGGTCGGGCTGGCCTTATGCATCTTCTACACCCTGCTGCTGTCCATTTCCGAATACCTCTCTTTTGGCTATGCCTATTTAATCGCCAGCACGGCGATTGTGGGGATGATTGGCCTCTTCACCAAAAGCATCCTTAAAAGCGGGCGGCTGGGGCTGGTGCAGGGGGGCATCCTGGCCTTTCTCTACGGCTTTATTTTCATCCTGCTGCAATCCCAGGATTACACTTTACTCATCGGCAGCATCGGCTTATTCCTTATCCTCGGGGTGCTAATGTACTTCTCGCGCTTTGTTAACTGGTACGACGAAGACCGGGTAGAGCATCATTCCGCCGCCCCGCCGGCAGACACCCCTCACTTCTAAATATGCCTCAACCCTGGACTGCCACGGCGCCAGTATTGTCCCCTGACGAAATTGCTCCAGAGGAAGAACCAGAGGAGACACTCCCAGAATCTGAGTCGCCCCCAATTAAAGAACTAACAGCGGAATGGCAAAGACGGCGCGCCCAAATCCGGGAATTAAACCGCCGTCCTAATCTATCAACTACCGAAAGAAATGAACTTCAGGCCGCTCAAAAACGCAAAGCGGAAATTGACCAAGAGCTTATTAGGCTACGACAGCCGCGGGAAAGCGCTGCTCAACCCCTCGGCCGGCCTGCCCACGGGTAAACCGCCGCTGAAACCCATGTTTACAAAAACTGACCTCTACCAAATTTTCCGCTATCCGGTAGCCCTGTTTGGCATTAACTTGTTCCTTTATACTCTGTTCCCCCGGTGGTCCGAGTATTGGCACGCGGATATTCCCCTGCACTTTTTGGGGGGCTTAAGCATTGCCTGCGGAGCACGCCGCGTGTGGGAAGTGTTGCGGCGGGAAAGAGTATTAACTTCATCTAGCAAACTGGCTCTCGGATACGTGATGGTAGCTACCGTCGCCCTGGTCGCCGTACTCTGGGAAGGGTATGAATTTTTTTGGGACTTGACCTTTGGCACCTACTACCAAAAAAGTAACTTTGACACTTCTAAAGATTTACTGCTGGGCCTTGCTGGCGGCCTGGTTTATACTCTAGCGAAACTTAAAAATCGCTTTCCCAAAACGTAACTCATGCTCTTATGACAAGCCCGACGCAGTAGCGTCGGGCTATTCCCCATCAGGGGATTGCTGGCCTTTGCTTGGCCGCCCCCTCCTCCCGGCGGGGCTATGTCCGGTTCTGTTCTTGGCCGGCTGGCTGCGCCACCGCCCTCCTTCACCTCCACCTCCGGTCAAAATCCCTGAACCGGGCTGCCATTTACGGCTGGCAGCAGCCATGGTCCGACTGCCCGGGCACCTGTTTCATGCAGATCCTCCTCGGTTTGCAGGTTAGTCTTAAGTATACTGCCAAAAACTTTTTTTTACAATGAGGCTGTAGAAGATCGTTGAAAAACTCGCCCACTTGTCATTCCGAGCCCATTCGACTCGCAACGCTCGCTCAGGGTAAACTCCGCCGAGAGCCTGCCCTGAGCCTGCCGAAGGGAATCCCTTGTCGCTATGTTAAGCGATTCCTCCACTCCCTCCCCCGACTTAGTCGGGGTCGGTCGGTCGGAATGACAATTAACGAAGTTTTTCAACGGTCTACTGTAGAAGAATGGACCGCCGCGCGCGCGGCCCAGCTAGGGCCGCAGGCGTCCGATGGTGCGCGGAAAAGGAATACACTCGCGGATGTGTTCCGCCCCGGCAATCCAGCGCACCACCCGCTCCAGCCCCAGGCCAAAACCAGAGTGAGGAACAGAACCGAAACGGCGGGTATCCAGGTACCATTCGTAATCAGCCTGGTTTAATCCTTCGGATTTCATCCGCTCAATCAGCACATCAACCCGCTCCTCGCGCTGGCTGCCGCCGACAATTTCTCCCCCGCCTTCGGTGGCGATTAAATCAGCGTTAAAAACAACATCGGGATTGTTCGGATCGCGTTTCATGTAAAATGGCTTAATCTCTTTGGGCCATTTTTCTATAAACACCGGCACCGCGCTGTTTTTAGTCAACCGCCCTTCATCATCGTTGCCCAGATCTTCGCCGTATTTGATGTCAGAACCCAGCTCATTTAGTTTTTTGATTGCCTGCTTGTAGGTATACCGCGTAAACGGCGCGTCGGCTTGGCGCAAATTATCAAGGTTGCGCTCCCGGATGGCTAATTCTTCCTGGCAATGCTCCAGGCAATAACGAATAATATGGCGCACCAGCCCTTCCTGAATTTTTAAATTCTCATCGTGCTCCACAAAGGCCGCTTCCGCATCCATCATCCAGAATTCGGTTAAATGCCGCTTGGTTTTGCTTTTTTCGGCGCGGAATACCGGGCCAAAATCATAACAGCGCCCCACGCTGGCGATCGCCGCCTCCAGGTAAAGCTGGCCGGATTGCGCCAGGTAGGCCGTGCCGAGGTCAAAGTATTCTACCGGAAAAAGCGTAGTAGTGCCCTCGCAGGCGTTGGGCGTAAAAATAGGCGTATCCAGCCGGATAAAATTCTGCTGGTGCAGATATTCGTTGACCGCCGTGGTTACGGCGTCGCGCAGGCGCAAAATCGCCCATTGCTGGCGGCTGCGCAGCCACAAGTGGCGGTGGTCCATTAGAAACTCCGGCCCGTGCTCTTTTTTAGTAATCGGGTAATCGTGAGCAAGCTGGAGAATTTGAAAATCAGTAACCTGGAGTTCGTACACTCCCTCGCGTTTGGGATGTTGGGCAACTTTCCCGGTAACACTCACCGACGATTCCTGGGTAGCTGCTTCTACCGACCGCCAAACTTCCGCCGTTACCGCCTCTTTATTAACCACCGCCGGCGTCCAGCCTGACCCGTCGCGGATTTCCAAAAACGCAATCGGCCCAGAGGAGCGTTTATTGTACAGCCAACCTAATATGGTAACGGTGGCATTGATATGCCGCCCTAGATTACGAGCAAGCATCTGGGGCATATTATTAACACTTGATAATTGTCAACTCGGCAACTTTGTTTAATTTTTGATCGCGGGTTACTAGGGGTGCGGAAAAGAAAAACGCGGTAGCTGCCACTACCGCATCCGGAGTCTTCAACCCGTAAACACGCCGCAAATGCGCCGCCTGACGAGCTAAAGATGAATCGAGAGGAACAGCCTGTAATTCTCCTAACCAACGAACAATCTCCAGCGTTTGTGCGCTCGTTAAGCTGGGAAAGCTAAATAATTCTACCTCGGTAATAGTCGAAATTGCTATCTGATGACGAGCTCGCAGCTTGTCGATTACCCGAACACAACGTCGATCGTTTTGTAGATAGTAAATAACTGCATTAGTATCAAGTATGATCATACCCACTCTTTGCGCAGTCGCTGTTGCACCGTAAGACCGCTAGGCCGTTTGGGCAGGACGCCTCTTATGCGACGCCAAATATCTTGCTTTTTAGGCAACGCTAAAACAGCAGTAACATCAAGGTCTAACCGCTGCAGCTTTTTAATTAACTGTTGATAAGGAGTAACAGTTTTAGTAATGGTAGGATACATAAAAATGGCTAATTTTATCAGTGCTTTTATTATACTACATATTGTTAAAATGTAAAGGGTCTGACCAAACAAAAACCCCGCCGTTTCCGGAAAGGGTTTTGTTTACCCCGCACCGTGGCCGCACGCCATAACGGGCGGACACTGGTGCGGGGCCTCGTTGGTGCCCCTCGACTGCGCTCGGGACAGGCGCCAAGTGAGATACCGGATTGGGAAAGTGTCCGGCGCACTCCGCGATCTATTGGCAGCCGATCGGGAGGCTGGTGTCTTTTTACTCCAAGTAGGAGAGGAGAGCCTTGTGGGCCGCCGCGTCCCCTGCGCTCTTTTCGCCACTGGGGGTGAAGCACGAGATGATGAAGTTGTTCCATATCTCGGGGCCGGCGCAAGAAGGGGGCGAAGGGTGCAAAAAGATGGCGATGATCACTCCCTTTCTATGGAAGTGAGTTGGAAGCGCGTAGGCTAGCCACCAGGCCAGCCCCATCCCTCACCCTGGCTGGGCGCGGGGCGCCGCCAGCCGTCTTCCGACAGCCGCCTATCATCAACCTCGCACGGGTCGATCTTCTCCAAGTAAACCGTCGCCACTTTCCCGCCCGCTATCGTACCCTTCACCTCGCAGAGAATGTGGCGGCTGTCCTCCCCGATCGGAAAGCACATGGTCTCCCCGACCTCCGGGAGTTTCCGCCTCTCAACACCCTTCACGTACCCCATCAGATCCAATTCTATTTTCATCTCTCTCTCCTTGGAATACAGTTAAGTTTTTCCGGCTTCAGCACTATTGCCTTGGCCAAAAATAAAACCCCGTCTCTTTCGAGACGGGGGTAAGTTGAAAGATTTTAAAAAAATTCAACGCAACCCGCTCCCGAAAGAGAGTGAGTTGGTGTCCCAAGCCTGATTATGCTGGTTGAATAAGTTCATATACTAACAAGCAATACACTACCATTTTATGATTCTTTTGTCAATGGAGGCATCTGTGGATTACTTTTTTGCCTTGTTTTTCTGTAAGTCCCGTTCAATTTTTAAAATCTGCTTTTTTAGCCTGGGCAAATCGCGCTTAACGATTCCCCAGGTCAAAGCCATATCTACGCCAAAGTATTCGTGGATAAATTTATCGCGCGTACCGGCAATCTGCCGCCAGGGCGTCTCCGGATAACTTTGGCGCAATGTCTCGGGAAGATGACGGACGGCTTCGCCTACAATTTCCAAACGGCGGATTACTTTATCTTGCAAAGGAACCGAGCGGACAAAATCCGCTTCGCTCTTGCCTTTGGTATAACTTTCAATTAAACGGACGCTTGCCAAAATATGCGCCAGAAAAATTTTAGGATCCTTGTCCATAAATAATACGTTGTTCTTTGAGAATGCGGTCGCGTAATAAAGGATGAAGCGAATTGTAAGTTACCATGTCAACCTTTCGGCCATATTGTTCCGCCAAATCTAACTCAAGCGCTACTAAATCCAGCAGGCTTTTTTTATCCTTAAATTCGATGAGCATATCAACATCACTCGCCCTCGTCGCCTTCCCCCGAGCCATTGACCCAAACACTGCTGCCCGTTTAACACCATAGCTTTTGAAAAACGGCGAGGCAGTCTTTTTAATTTTTTGTAGGCTAGGATTCATACGAGTTAAGGATACCTGTTTTAACGAAAAAAAGCAAGTCGCCGATGAACAAAAACCCAACCGTTTCCGAAAGAGTTTTTTGCCTTGTTTGCGCGCAAGTTGAGATGCCGGATGGGAAAATGTCCGGCGCACTCCGCGATCTATTGGCAAGCATTCTATCCACACCCCCCAAGTCCGTGAGATTGACTTTTTTTATAAACTATGATAATATAAGATTATCATTTAATTTATCCTGTAATTTTAAATCAACTATGTATAAAAGGTTGCAAAAATTCAAAGGTTTAGGCCAAGAAAGCTGTTTTTTGTGGGGACCTCGCCAAAGCGGCAAAAGTACTTTGCTTAAGGCATTGTTTCCCGATTCCCCTTATTATGATCTGCTTTTATCGGATGAGTTTGAACGGCTTAATCGCCGTCCGGCGCTATTGCGCGAAGAGCGGTTGGTCCGCCCCCACCGCGCCCCGGTCATTATTGACGAGGTGCAAAAAATTCCTCAACTGCTCGACGAAATCCAGTGGCTGATGGTCAATCAGAATATCCAGTTTATCTTGTGCGGTTCCAGCGCCCGCAAGCTCAAACGCGGCGGCGGCAATCTGCTCGGCGGACGGGCCTTGCGCTACGACCTGTTTCCGCTGGTGTCGTCAGAAATCCCCAATTTTGATCTAACGAGGGCCTTGAATAATGGCCTATTGCCCCGGCACTATCAAACCGATCAACCGGCGCTGCGGCACCGATCATATATCGGGGATTACCTGAAAGAAGAAATTGCGGCCGAAGCGCTTACCCGAAACCTGCCGGCTTTTGCCAAATTTCTGGAGGCAGCCGCTTTTAGCAATGGCGCCGTAGTGAATTTTACCAATATCGCGCGGGAATGCGGCGTCAGCGTGCCTACCGCCAAAGAATATTTTCAAATTTTAGTTGATACGCTGGTGGCGCGTTTTGTTCCTTCGTTCCAAAAAAAGGCAAAGCGGCGGGTCATTCAAGCGCCCAAATTTTATCTGTTTGATATCGGCATCGCCAACGCTCTGCTCAAGAGAGGGGCCATTGTTCCGGGAAACGAAATGTTCGGGCGTGCTTTTGAACAATTTATTTGGCAAGAGATCGTTGCGCATAGCCATTATTCGGGCTTGGAGTATCCGATTGCTTACTGGCGGACCGCGTCTGGATTGGAAGTAGATTTTATTCTCGGCGATCGAGAGGTCGCTCTGGAAGTAAAAGGCGTGACCGAGGTGCATTCGCATCAGGTGCGCGGCGTCCATGCCTTTCGCGCGGAGCACCAGCCCAGAAAAACGATCGTTGTTTCGCTGGACGCCAGGCCCAGAAATATGAACGGCATTAGCATTATGCCCTGGGATATCTTTCTTAGGGATTTATGGTCAGGCTCGGTAATTACTTGAATTAAATTTTGATTTGTACGGTGAACAAAAAACCCCGCCGTTTCCGGAAAGGTTTTTTGCCTGGTTGGTGCCCCTCGACTGCGCTCGGGACAGGCACCAAGTGAGATGCCGGTTGGGAAAGTGTCCGGCGCACCTCTGTTTTATTTGTTCTCGCCCAACATTTTATCCGCATCCTGCCAGGCGGGAAAGACAACGCCGGTGTGATATGCCGCGTAGGCGTAAGTGAGATTATTAAGGGTCGTAAAATCTTTTTTGGCTAACGATAGCTGAAAAATTACACTCCAAGAACCGGCTAAAAATAATTTGAGGACAGCGACTAAATGACCGGTGAGAGAAAAAATTTGATCTCCCTCCGGAATATCCGGAACAGCGGAAACGCCGGCGCTAACTATGCCGCCCTGGGAAACGCTAAAAATAGTAGCCGTGGTTTTACTGGCAGCAGCGCCGGTCAAATCGGGCCGAAAACCCAGCTGGTCAAGCAGCCGCCAAACCAAAGCAAGGATTCCGGTTGCCTCTGGTTTGCTTGCCCGCTCCAGCGCGATTAACCACTCCTCAAGCAATTTAAATAAAGCGGGCTGTTTTTCTCCCACGTGCGTCAGCCGATCAATCAAATGTATTGCCCGCTGCGCCTGCCAGCTTTTAATTAAATCCGAACGCAAACCAGGGAATAACGCCAGGGGCTGGGCCGTAGCCAGGTAATCAATCTCACGCCCGGGCACAATTTCCACTGCCGAGAGCGACGCCGGTTCCAGCGCGCCGGCATTTTTGGCAATAATTTTTTTTATTCCCCGCGCCAGCACTTCACGCTTGCCCGACTCTGCCGTGTAGAGTGAAACTACTTGATCGTATTCACGAAAGTTGCGGCGAGAGAGAACGATAGCGAGCATAGGTGACACTCACTTATTTCTCTCTAAATACCCTTCTAAAATCGCCGTGGCCGCCAGCTCATCGCGGCTGACGTCCGATCGCGCCAGGCGATCGGCTAATTGCGAAGTAAAACGCTCGTCAAATAATTCTACCGGGATGTTAAGCGCTTTCTGCAAAGTAAAAGCAAATTGTTTTACCCGGTCGGTGTTGCGGTTTTCCTGGCCATCGAGACCCAGCGGAAACCCGACTATCACCTTCCCAATGCTTTCGTTGACAATCAGCTCCTGGATTTCTTTGAGCGGCGCGGCGGCCGTCTGTTTGGCAATTACCCCGAACGGCAGCACGGCCGAGAGAGTAGTATCGGCCCAGGCCAGCCCGATTCGTTTGGTGCCGTAATCAATCCCCAGCAATTTCATAATTTGGATTCATCCGGTCTCCGGGTCGCTACGACATTCCCCTGCTCGGTAATTATCACCGTGTGCTCAAAATGCGCGCACAACGAATGATCGGCGGTCTTAATCGTCCACCCGTCGGGGAGCGTGGCTACCGCCAAGCCGCCTAGGGAAATCATCGGCTCAATGGCAATTACCATCCCCGGCTTGAGGATAATACCTTCCAGGGCGCGATCATAATAATTGGGGATATAGGGTTCTTCGTGTACCGCGTGCCCTACTCCGTGACCCACCAAATCGCGAATAATGCCGTAATTGCCCTGCGCTTTAACATAGGTTTCCACCGCTTTACCGATCGCCGCCACACTATTCCCGGGTTGCGCTGCCTTAATACCCTCTGCCAGCGCTGCCCGCGTTACCGCCATCAGTTTGCTGACTGCCGGCTTCGCTTTCCCGACGCTTACGGTAATTGCCGTATCGGTAAACACTCCTCCATCGCTTTTCCCTTTTCCCCCTTCGGCCTTGCTCAGGGCAAGCTTTCTCCTTTTTCCTTGATACGGCCACTCCATCCCGATATCCAAGCTCACCAGGTCGCCGCTTTTAAGCACGCGGCTATGGCGGGGAATGCCGTGCACCAGTTCCTCATTGAGGGAAACGCACAGCGTGGCAGGAAAAGGATAGGAAGCGTGAACCGTTTCGTATCCTTTGAAAGCGGGGCGCCCGCCGGCCTCCCGCACCAAGGTTTCTGCCAGCTGATCCAGCTCCCAGGTAGAAACGCCCGGGGTGCAGCGCTTGACCAGAGTGGCAAGAATTTGACCAAGCAGAGCGCCGCTCCGTTTGATATTTTTAAGATCGCGAGGGGATTTAATTAACACAGATTACACGGATTTAACTGGGATTACCCTGATTTTAACCTGAATAATCTATGATGAGGTTGCATTATCCTGGCTAATCGCTGCCTCAATCTCCTTGGCTACGTCCTCAATGCTCTGCTGACCATCTACCGAGCGCAGCACGCCTCGCTCCCGATAATATTCCCGAATCGGGGAGAGCGCTTGGTTGCCTTGGAGCCTCAAGCGGCGTTGCACCACTTCCCCTTGATCATCAGGCCGACTGGTCAATTCACCGCCGCAGGGCGGGCAACGGTTGTCCGCGGGGCGCGCGGACGCCGGATCAACAATCGCAATTGCCCCACAACGGCGACAAACGCGCCGGCTGGTAATCCGCCGCACTGCTTCCGCATCAGGAATAGCCACTTCAATCACCAAAAGTTCCGACTCCAGACCTTCAGCGCTAAACCACTTTTGGAATTCTTCCGCCTGGGGCAGGGAACGGACGGCGCCATCCAATACTAGGCCGGGATGGCTGGCCAACAACCGTTTCATTGCCGCAAACACCAAGCGATACAATAACTCATCGGGGATAAGCTCACCGCGCTGTAAATGCTCGGCGATGATCTGTTCCTCGCCGGACTGGGCTGGCTGCTGCGTTACGGCACGCAGCAAATCGCCGGTGGACAGATGCGCGTAACCGTAGCGCTCGGCCAATCGTTTGGCCTGGGTGCCTTTGCCGGAGCCCGGCGGCCCCAGCAGTAAAATAATTTTATGCACACTGCTACTCGCCAAATTTTTCTTTAAAATATGCTTCAAAAGCTGCCATTAGCACTTTGCGGTCGGTTTCGCTTAATTTATGTTCGTTCTTCAGACGGGTGAGCAGGCGCCAAATCTGCTGCAGGCTGATTTTGCCGTCGCCGTGCCGGCCTTCCGCCACCAGGCACTCTACTATTTCCTCTTCCGTTTTACTGACACTGCTGGAGTGCGCGTTTACCTGCCGAACAATTTTCCGGATGTCCTCTTTAGCAAAATAATGCTGGTGCGTGGAGTATTTGATGGTATCAAACCAGCCCATAGGGAAAAATTAAGAATTAAACTACCGAGTTTTCCCTAGTATAACAATAAATAACCAACCTGGCAACGGGGTGCAGCTATCATCCGTGCACTATGAGACTGGAGAAGAATTAAAAGTACCAGTTAGCATTAGGGAGCGGCAGACGAGTACTCTTTTGGCGCGCAATGGAATGAGCACCAAAAGAGTGTCTGTCGCTACCAACCAGGCAGCCCCAGCAATAGCGATAGCGACCAGGCGGATAACGATTATCGTCAACATTCTTCTACAGTCTCACTATATAAAAAGAATGCCTGTTTAGCATTCTTACCGCCAGCGGTACCCCGGCGCTATTATTAGAAGTCCGCGAATACCCTGCGGCTCTGCCGCAGGGTAAGCGGACAAGTAAAGATAGATCCGTCGGCGGAGCCGACTCCGCTACTAAAAAACCCGCCCCGATACCCTGCAGCTCTGCTGCCGGGTCGGGTTTATTAATCCGTAAACCTGCGCTCGCTAAATCCTGGTAATCCATTCTACACCGCATCGTACTGATGCATGGTGAGCTGCGCTTCAATCTGCTTAGCAGTTTCAATCGCCACTGCCACCACGATCAAAAGCGAGGTGCCGCCAATGGCGAGCGACTGGGTGCCCATCAGCCCCTGCACCAAAAGCGGCAGAATGGCAATCATCCCCAAAAACAGCGACCCTACTAAATTCAGACGATTCATGGTGCGCCCCAGATACCTTTCGGTTTCCGGACCGGGGCGAGTGCCGGGAATAAAGCCGCCTTGCTTTTGCAGATTCTCGGCAATTTTTTGAGGATGAAAAATTACCGCTGTGTAAAAATAGGTGAAAGCCACCACCAGCGAAAAATAGGCGGCGCCGTAAAAAATCTGATTCTGAAACAGGCGAATGGTGCTGGTGGCTAGATTCACCATCCAACCCGCCTTGGCGCTGACAAAAAACTGGGCGATCATCGGCGGAAACAGAATCAGGGAAATGGCAAAGATGATGGGAATGACGCCAGCCATGTTCACGCGCAAGGGCAAATGAGAGGAAGCGCCGCCAAACAGGCGGTTGCCGCGCACCTGGCGGGCGTAAGTTACCGGAATATTGCGCTGGCCTTCGCTGACAAATACCACGCCGACTACCGTGGCAACGGCCGCCGCGGCAAACAAGAGATAAGTAGACAAGTCCGACGGCGTGTAATTAACATAAGCCGTACGCAACGCGGTAGGCAGCCCGGCGATAATGCCGGCAAAAATCAAAAGCGAGATGCCGTTGCCCACTTTTTGCTCGGAAATCAGCTCCCCCACCCATACCAAAAACATCGTGCCGGCGGTAACCGTGAGCATAATGGTGAGCATCCGCCCCAGGGTAAGGCTGGTAAGGATATTGTTACCCGATTGCCCCAGCAGCCGGATCATGCCATAGGATTGCAAAAAGGCCAGCGGCACCGTAAGCCAGCGCGTATACAGATTAATGCGCTGCTGGCCGCTTTCGCCTTCTTTAGAAATCTCTTCCAGCTTGGGCACGATCATGGTTAAAAGCTGCAGAATAATGGAAGCGGTGATGTAAGGGCCGACGCCAAGCAACACCACAGAAAAATTCTCCAGGGTGCCGCCGGAAAACAGATTAAGCAAGCCCAGAATCTGGTTGCCGGCTAAATAATTGCGTAGTGCCGTAAGATCCACGCCCGGGAGGGGAATATGTGCCACTATCCGGAATACTACCAGCAAGCCGATGACAATCAGCAATTTGCGGCGCAGGTCAGGCGTGTACCAAATTTGTTGCAGTTTATTCCACATAAATTTAGGACGGTAGGATAGTAGGCTGGTAGGCTGGTAGGCTGGTAGGCTGGTAGGCTGGTAGGCTGGTAGGCTGGTAGGCTGGTAGGATAGTAGGCTGGTAGGCTGGTAGGCTGGTAGGCTGGTAGGCTGGTAGGCTGGTAGGCTGGTAGGCTGGTAGGATAGTAGGCTGGTAGGATAGTAGGACGGTAGGAGAGGAGGTTTGGGATTAGCTACTCACGGTGCCGCCGGCGGCGCGAATCTGCTCGGCCGCCCCCCGGCTACAGGGAATCCCCGCCACGGTGAGCGCTTTAGTTAAAATGCCAGTGTTAATAATTTTAACCAAACTAACGCCGGCCGGAATAATCTGCCGCTCCCGTAGCGTCTGACGGCTGACGGTATCGCCGGCGTTGAATTTTAATTCCAGGATGCGCAGGGTTAATTGCCGGGACGGCGCCTGCTGGCTGCGAAAACCCCGCAGTTGCGGCGTCTGCAATAACAACGGTCGGAAGCCCAGGCGCCGCAAGCCCCGGCTGCCGCCGGAACGCGCAGTCTGGCCTTTGCCGCCGCGGGTGGAATAAGTGCCGTGGCCCGAGGCATTGCCCCGGCCCACCCGCTTGGGACGATGGCGCGCCCCGCGGTTCGGCGCCAAAGTATGAGGTTGCAGAATCATAAAAATTTAGGCTGACGCGATTGCTGCCGAGGACTTGGCAGCCGCCCCGGCCGCCCGCTTAAAACTCTTTAAAGCGGCAAAGGTCGCCTTGACAATGGCAATTTTATTTTTGGTGCGGCCGATGATTTTCGCCGAAACATTGGGCACGCCGGCTAATTCCAGCGCTGCCCGCACCGCGCCGCCGGCAATCAGCCCCGCGCCTTCCGGCGCCGGCTTGAGCATTACCTTGGCCGCTTTATACTTTTTAATCACCGCATGGGGAATAGTGCCTTTTACTAGCGGCAGAGAAATAATCTGTTTTTTGGCCTGGTGCAGGGCTTTTTCCACGGCTAATTGCACGTCAGCGCCCTTGGCCACGCCGTATCCCACCCGCCCCTTGCGGTCGCCGATTAACAAACAAACCCGAAAATTCATCTGCTTGCCGCCCTCGGTAACGCGGGTAACGCGGGCTAAATCTAAAATATACTGCTCATACGGCGATTTTTCTTCGCCGCGTCTTTCTCCTCGAAAAAATTGTCGGGGCATAAATTTTATGCTGTCAATTAGAATTGAAGTCCGCCGGCGCGCGCGCCTTCGGCCACCGCCGCTACCCGGCCGTGATAAAGATAGCCGCCGCGGTCAAACACTACCCGGCGAATTCCCTGGCGTTCCGCTGCCTCGGCCAGCCGCTGACCGACCAGATAAGCGGCTGCCACTTTGGCGGTTTTCCCTGCCACCGGTGCGGCCGCGATCTGGATACTGCTGGCCGCCGCCAAAGTCCGCCCGGTCGTGTCGTCAATCAGCTGGGCCACGGTGTGGCGCAACCCCCGGAATACCGACAGGCGCGGCTGCACGGCCGTGCCACGCTGCCTGGCGCGGCCCCGGGCATGTCTAATCGCCCGTCGTTCGCGTTTGGTATTATGATACAATCGCTTCATAGAATCAAAGAAGAGCTAACCGGCCTTGGCTAAGCGGCCGCGGTTTTTGCCGCGGTCTTGCCGGCTTTGCGCCGGATTACTTCTTCCCCATACTTAATGCCTTTGCCTTTATAAGGCTCGGGTTTTTTTGTTGCCCGGATTTCCGCTGCCAGCTGCCCTACCGCCTGTTTATCCGGCCCGGCAACGGTAATAATATTCTTTTCTACCTTAAAACTCACTCCGGCGCGGGGAGGAATTACTATCGGGTGCGACAAGCCGATTTCCAGGGCCAATTCGCTGCCGCGCAAGGTTGCCTTATACCCCACCCCGCTAATCTCCAGCTGGCGGCTGAATCCAGCCGTCACGCCGGTAATCATATTGCCGATTAAACTGGAAATAGTGCCCCACAACGCCCGCTGCCGGGTATTGTCGGTTTCTTTAATCTCTACGGCGAGCGTGCGGTCGCGCTGAATCACCTTCACTCCGGCGGGCAAAGCTAACGACAGCTCCCCTTTCGGGCCTTTAATCAGAAGCTCGGTATCTTTAATCTCGGCGGAAACGCCCGGCGGTAAGGGATGAATTTTTTTGCCGATTCTGGACATAATTCAATAAATTTCACACAATACTTCACCGCCCACTCCCAGTTCCCGCGCTTCCCGGTCGGTCAATAGCCCGCGCGGCGTAGAAATAATAGCGAGTCCCCGCCCCTGCAACACCGGCCGCAGGGCGGCGCGTTTAACATAACGACGGCTACCGGGCTTGCTCACCCGCGCCAGGTGCGTCGCCGCCGGCGCTCCCTCTTCGTACTTAAGCGTCAGCATCAATTCCGGCCGCGGCGCCCGGGATTCTTCGGCCGCCGCCAAATATCCGGTCCGCACCAGAATATCCGCCAGTCTTTTTTTCAGCCGGGAAAACGGCACCGTCACCTGGTGTTTACGCGCCCGCTGTCCGTTGCGGATGCGGGTTAAAAAATCAGCAATAGGGTCGGTCATCATAATAATAATTTCGTCAAACGATTGGCGATAAACTTAAATTTTACCAGCTGCTCTTGCGCACTCCCGGAATCAATCCCTGATTAGCCAATTCCCGGAAACAAATGCGGCAAAGCCGGAATCGCCGTAAAAATCCGCGGCGCCGCCCGCAGCGGAAACACCGCCGCACTACCCGGGTGGTAAATTTGGGGCGACGCTTGGATTTGGCAATTTGCGCAGTAGTGGCCATAAATAAATTACTTACTGGTCAAGCTCTTGGCAAGCGGAAAACCTAAAGCCGCCAGCAGGGCGCGCCCCGCTTCCGGGTCCCGGGCGGTAGTGTGGACAATTACCTGCACGCCGTGTAACTTGTCAACATCTTCCATCGTTACTTCCGGGAACGCCGTATGTTCCTTAAACCCTAAAGTATAATTCCCTTGGCCGTCAAAACTGCGGGGCGAGAGTCCGCGAAAATCGCGCACCCGCGGCAAAGTTACCCGCAGGAGTTTCTCTAAAAAATCATACATCCGGCTCCCCCGCAAGGTGACCATTACCCCGATTTCCTGCCCTTCCCTAATCTTAAAATTAGAGATGGATTTTTTGGCCCGGGTGCGCACCGCTTTTTGCCCGGTAATTTTCGTCAAAGTTTTTTCCACCTGCTCCAAAAACCCAGGTACCTTAATAGTTTTGCCGACGCCGGCGTTCACTACCACCTTCACCACCCGCGGCACCTGCCACCGGTTGCGCAACCGCAGCGTCTGCTGCAGCGCCGGCACCAGTTCGGTCTGAAATTTTTTACGCAAATTGTTAGGCATAAATTAGATAGTCTCTTGGCATTTGCGGCACGCCCGCAATTTAACTCCGCCTTCCCGCCGGTAACCTACCCGGGTGGCTTTGCTGCATTTAGGGCACACCAGCGCCACATTAGCCACCGGCACCGGGGCAAATAATTCCAATACCTGGCCTTTCTCCGAGCGGCTTTTGGCGCGCAGATGGCGTTTTATTTTATTGGTTCCTTCCACCACCACCCGCCGCTCGGTCGCCAATACCTGAATCACTTTGCCGCTTTTGCCGCGGTCTTTGCCGGTAGTTATTTTTACCGTATCGCCGGTTTTAATTCGCATATGCTTGGAATTTGATTGATTTAGAACTTTCGCGTTTGAGCGCAGTTCTAGGCGCTCAAACGCGAAAGTTCTATGATCATACTACCTCCGGAGCCAGGGAGATAATCGGCTGGAACCCCCGCGCCCGCAGTTCCCGGGCTACCGGCCCAAAAATGCGCGTGCCCCGGGGTTCCCGGGTTTTCCGGTCCACAATCACCGCCGCATTATCGTCAAAGCGCAGGTAAGTGCCGTCGGGGCGGCGCGTTTCTTTGTGGGTGCGCACAATTACCGCGTGCACTACTTCGCTTTTCTTTACCAGGCCGCGCGGCGCCGCTTCTTTTACTACCGCCGTCACCATGTCGCCCAACCGGGCATAGCGCTTGCGATAGCCGTCCAGCACGCGAATACACTGGAGTTTTTTGGCTCCGGTGTTATCGGCTACTACTAACATGGTGCGGTGTTGAATCATATCCTAAAGTATTAAGCGCGCGGGGCAGGGCGTTAGGCAAGAGGCGTTAAAACTTTCACTAACCGCCAGCGTTTAGTTTTGGAGAGCGGACGACACTCGGCAAAAGTAACTAGCTGGCCCGCTTTGGCTTCGCCGCGCTCGTCGTGCACCTGGTACTTGCGGCTCACCCGGTATTTTTTATGATATTTAGGATGCAGACGAAAACGGTCCACCCGCACGGTAATCGTTTTGGGGGCCTTAGCGCTGATTACGGCGCCCTGGAAAGTACGATGAGGCGCCAAAGAAGCGGCGGCGGTATTAGTCATACTGTTTTGCTAATGTCTAACCAGTAGTTGACTGGCGCTCTTTAAGAATAGTTAAACTGCGGGCAATGTCTTTACGCAATTGGCGTAGCCGGTGCGCCTGCTTAAAAGCTCCCGTGCGCGAGCGCAGGCGCAGCTGATGCAGTTCCTGCCGCGCCGCCGTTAACGCCTGATTAAGCTCGGCAGTGCTCTGATTGCGCAATTCCTTAATTGACATAAATCGTTGATAATAAAGGGGCGTTAGGCGGCAGATTCCACTAAACGCGTCGGTACGCCGAATTTATGCCCGGCTAATAATAGCGCCTCCCGCGCCTGGGGGCCGGCCACGCCTACCATCTCCAATAAAACTGTCCCGGGCTTTACCACCGCTACATAATGATCCGGCGCTCCTTTGCCGCCCCCCATGGGAATTTCGTTGCCTTTTTTGGTAACCGGTTTATCGGGGAACACCCGAATCCAGATTTTGCCGCCGCGCCGGACATAGCGGGTAAGCACGCGGCGCGCCGCTTCCAGCTGGCGGCTGGTTACCCAGGCGTGGCCCAGCGCCTTCAGGCCATGATTACCGAAAGCCAGACGCCCGGCGCGGCTGGCAATCCCCTTCCCGCGCCGCCGCCCTTTGTGCCATTTGCGGTGTTGTACTTTTTTCGGTAATAACATATTGAGACTAGAGAAGAACGCCGTCTTTATTTCCCGCTCTGCCGCGCCCTAATGCTAACTTGCTATTCCTATTCTTCTTTAGTCTCATATTGTTAATTCGCCCGCCGGCGGCGGCTGGGAGCCGCGGCCCGGGCCTCAAACCGGTCGGAGCGCGCAAACGATTCGCCCCGATAAACCCAGACTTTAATGCCGATTTTGCCGTATACGGTGTGCGCTTCGGCAAAAGCATAATCTACGTTGCTGCGCATGGTAATGAGCGACATTTTGCCGGCCGCGAGCTTCTCCCGCCGGGCAATTTCCACGCCGTTCAGCCGCCCGGACATTTTTATCTTCACCCCCAGGGCGCCGCCGGACATCACCCGTTCAATCGTATGCTTCATCACGCGGCGGAACGGCATCCGTTTCTCAATATCCAAGGCAGCCTGGGCCGCGACAATCGCCGCCGACAGCTGGGGATGCTCCACTGCCTGGATATTCAGGGACACCCGCTGCTTAAAACGCATCATTTTGCGCTCAATCGATTTGCGCAGCAATTCTATCCCCTGCCCGCCGCGGCCGATTACTACTCCGGGCTTGCCTACCAACAAGGTGAGCTTCACTTCTTTGGGGGAGCGCTCAATGCTGATGCCGTCTAATCCGGCGTCTTTTAATTTGGCGGTTAGCCAATCGCGAATCGCTACCTCCTGCTCCAACAGAGCGGCCAGTTGATCTTTGCGCGCAAACCAGCGCGAATCCCACAGGTGGAGCGCGGGGGTGCGGTAAATGACCGGATGAACTTTGTGTCCCATAAAGATGAAATTGTCATTCCCGTGTAAACGGGAATCCACTATGATTGCGGCGCGGCCGTTCTGCGGCGCGGCGCCAAAACCAGCTTGACGTGGCTGGTGCGCTCGCGGATCGGAGTCGCCCGGCCGTGCGCCCGCGGGGTCCAGCGCTTTAATACCGGCCCCCCGTCTACGGTAATGGCGCGCACTACCAGGGTATCCGGATCCAGCTTAAAATTGTGCTGCGCATTGGCGACCGCCGAATTTAACAGCTTCAACAGGGGACGCGCCGCCCGTTTATTCAGGTGGGTCAAGGCCGCGATGGCCCGCGCCACGGTTTTGCCGCGGATTAAATCGGCCACCAGCCGCACCTTGCGGGGGCTTTGCCGGTAATAGCGCAACTGAGCGTCAACTAAAGTCATAATACCAACTAACTTACTTCTTGGAGCCGGCCGCCGGAGCCGGGGTGGCAGCCGCGGCGGCGGCTTTGGCCTCCTGTTCTTTCTGCATCTTGCCGCCGTGGCGGATAAATTTGCGGGTAGGCGAAAATTCACCCAGCCGGTGGCCTACCATATTTTCTTCCACCAAAACGTCAATAAAATTCTTGCCGTTATGCACCGCAAAAGTTATTCCCACCATTTCCGGGGTAATGGTGCAGGCGCGCGACCAGGTTTTAATCGGCGCGCGCTTGCCGGTTGCTTTCTGCGCCCGCACTTTTTTCAGCACGCGCTCGTCTAGGTAAGGGCCTTTTTTAAGACTGCGAGACATATCGGCTTAATTAACCTTTTCTAGGTTTAATGATGAATTTATTGCTCCACTTGTTGCGCCGGCGCCCCAATACCCCGCGCGCCTTTTTGCCGTAAACCGTCATCGGGCCGCGCCGCTGGCCGATGGGGCTGTGCCCCTCGCCGCCGCCGTGCGGATGGTCAACCGGATTCATATTTTTCCCCTTCACGGTGGGGCGGATGCCGCGATGACGCACCCGCCCGGCCTTGCCCCAGCGAATCAAGCGGTGGTCCGGATTGCTTAAAGTTCCCAAAGAAGCGGCGCAGGCTTTGGCGACCTGGCGAATTTCGCCGGAAGGGAGTTTCAGCTGGGCATATTCGCCCTCTACTCCCAATAATTCCGCGGCCAGCCCAGCCCCGCGCGCCAACACTCCGCCGCCGCCGGGAGTAAGTTCAATATTATGCAGGGGAATCCCGGGGGGAATAAATTCCAGAGGCATCCGATTGCCGATTTTCGCTTCGGTTGCCCCCCGCGCTGAACTTACCGTGGCGCCGGGCGCCAGACTATCCGGGGCAAGAATATACGACTTAACGCCGTCGGCATATTGAATCAGGGCAATGCGGGCGCTGCGGTAAGGGTCGTATTCAATCGCCTGGACTGTCGCCGGTACATCATAACGCTGTTGCTTAAAATCTACCAGCCGATACAAGCGTTTGGCGCCGCCGCCGCGGTGCCGCACCGTAATGCGGCCCTGGTTATTGCGGCCGGAGCGCGGTTGCAGACGCACTATCAGCGATTTCTCCGGCTCCTGCTTGGTAATGTCAAGCCGGGCGTCGGCGCTGGCTAGCCGTCGGCCGCTGGTGGTGGGGCGGTATTGCTTCAAAGGCATATTATACTCCTTCGTGCAGGGCAAGCGTGACGCCGGAGGGCAAAATAACAATGGCTTTTTTGGTATCGCGCCGGGTGCCGGCCATCCGGCCGAACCGGACTGCCTTCCCTAACTGATGCATTACCCGCACTGCCCGGGGACGCACGCCATACAGCTCTTCCACAGCGCGGGTAATTTCACTCTTGGTGGCACTCCGGCTGACCAAAAAAGTATACTGGCCGCGACTCTCGCCCCGGGCCGATTTTTCGGTTACCAGGGGTCGCACTATTACTTCCGTGGTGCGCCGGCTGACGGCACGGGGGGCAGCCGCGGCTTGATGCTCCGCCGGAGGCAGTGCGGGCGCCGACGGCGCGGGCGCTGCTTGCCGCGGCGCCTGCTCTTTTTTGCCGGACGCCGGCGCTGCCTGGCTCTGCAGCTGGGTTCGGGCTTTCTTTTTAAACCACCGATCAAGTAATCCCATACTTCTTGCTGATTACTGAATCTGCTGATTGCTTATGATAATTACTTCTTCTTCAACAACGTCTCTAACTTCCTAATTCCTTCCACCGTAGTGATCACTGCCTGCCGGTTCACAATATCCTTTACCGACACATCTTCGGCCCGTTGTACGCTAACCTGGCGCAAATTCCGCCCCATCCGCATTACGCCCAGGTGCCGGCCCGGGGTAAGAATTAACCATGTCCGCGGCGCCTGCGGCAGGGCCCCGAGCAAGCTGACCAATAATTTGGTCTTGGGTTCGGCAAAAGAAAACTGCTGCAGCACGTACAAGGCTTTTTCTTTAACGCGGGCCGACAGCGCCATGCGGGTCGCCAGGCGCCGCTCCGTACGGTTAATCTTCAAGTGATAATGGCGCACGTTGCGCGGGCCAAAAGTGACGCCGCCGCCTTTCCAGATCGGGGAACGGATGGAACCGTGCCGGGCGCGTCCGGTGCCTTTTTGGCGCCAGGGTTTGCGTCCGCCGCCCCGCACCTCGCCGCGCGTTTTGGTGTGCGCCCAGGGCTCGCGCTCGCGCGCCTGCTGGGCTACCAGCACCGAATGCAGCACCGCCGGCTTTACCCGGACCTTAAAAATCTCATCGGCCGCTTCCATTTCTTCTACCGGCTGACCGGTTAAATTATACACGGGTAACTTCATACGGTTGATACGGGAGCGGCTTCGGCCGGGGCCGGAGACTCGGCGGGCGCGGAGGACTTAACTTCTACTCCGCCCGACTCGGTAACCGGCGCCGCTGCCGCGGAAACTGATTCAGAGGCGGCCGCGGCGGGAATGGCGGATTGTGTTTTCAGCTCTCCGGCGGCATAAATTTCCAACAGCCCCTCGCGCGCGCCCGGCAAGGCCCCTTTGATAGATAATTCATTGATTTCCGGGTGAATTTCCACAATTTCTAAATTTTTAACGGTTACCTGGTCGCCGCCCAGCCGGCCGGCCATGCGGCGGCCTTTAAACACCCGCTGCACCCCGCCGGCGCCGATGCTCCCCGGCGCGCGCAAATTGTCTTTGTGCCCGTGGCTGGCCGGGCCGCCGGCAAAATGATGGCGCTTAACCACACCGGCAAAACCTTTGCCCTTGGATACGCCGGTAACCGTTACCCGGTCGCCAACGGCAAACGTTTCCACGGTGATAAAATCGCCGCGCTTAATTGCTACCCCTGATTCCAGGGGGAAATCGCGCAAATGGCGCACTGCCGGTAATCCCTTAAGATGCCCGGCCTGGGGTTTAGCGAGGCGGAAGGCGGGAATGGCTCCCCAGCCGATCTGCACCGCCGCCGCGCTCTTTTGGCCGGCGGCTTTTACCTGCACCACCGGGCACGGCCCTGCCTGCACCCGCGTTACCGGCACCACTTCGCTAAGGCCCCGGAATACCTGCGTCATCCCTAATTTTTTGCCCAGAATAAACTTCATACCCAGTGTTAACAAAAAACTAGAAGCGCTTACCGGGGTTAACTCACCCCCGCAAACGCTTCTAGCCTTTATTCCCGATAAAACGGGATGGACCTCGCGCCAACGGCGAGATAATTAAAGGCTTGAGTTGATAGACAATAATTTTTCAATTCTTTCGGCTATCGCTTTTCGCCTCAATGGTTTCCTAGGGACCTTATTGAGAAAAAGCAATTAGCGGCAGAAATTTTTGACTCTATTGCAAATCTTTTACTAATTCCGCAATCGCCTGATAATCTGGTAAATTACTAACCTCCGGCTTATTCCACTTGTCTGGGTCAATCACCTCCTGTAGCGCCTGCTGCAAACGTTCCCGATGCATTTTTACTTCCTGATCGGAAACCCAGGGCACATCAACTTCCTTGCCACCTCTGCTTTCTGTTCTCTCCGTTTCTAGCCACCTCCGTATCTCGACAACGGCCTGACTAACAGTGATGGCATTATACTCGGCTAAAGTTTTAGTATCATTAGGGGGCGGCATACCGCCAAATACCTCCCGCCAATTTATCGGGACCCTCGGATTGGCCATGAAGCCAAGTTTGGCAATTAACAAATTCACCAGCGTGGAAAAATTCAATGCGGTTTCTTTCCCTGCTGCCTCTCTGCCTTCCTGGCGTGTTTCTCGTATCATATTTTTTACGTAATCTGTTTCCGCCTCTATTCAAGAACCGCTTCCGCGTTTATCCGCGTTGCTGCCCGCCTCGACTCGCTGAACGAGTTTCGGCAAGGCAGATCCGCGTTTATCCGCTTCTACATTTACATCTTCACCTCCACATCCACCCCGGCCGGCAGCTGCAGGCTCATCAGGGCGTCCAGGCACTTGGGGCTGGCGTTGATAATGTCCACCAGCCGCTTGTGCACCCGCATTTCAAACTGTTCGCGCGCATTTTTGTGGACAAAGGTGGAGCGGTTGACGGTAATTTTTACCTTTTCCGTGGGCAGCGGCACCGGCCCCACCACCCGCGCTTCGTAGCGCTCGGCGGTTTCCACTATGGTGCGCGTGGCCTGGTCAATAATGCGGTGGTCGTAGGCGCGGATTTTTACCCGAATCCGGCTTACCGGCTCCTCGCGCTTTTCCGGCTTAACCGGCGCTTTAGCGGACTTGAGATCGGCCGGCGCTGCCGATACTTCTGATACTCCTGATTTTTTCACCCCGGCTTTTTTCGGAGCTGGCTTAGACCGAGCCGCTTTAGCTGGTTTAGCCGCGGCCGGACGCGCCGCTTTGGTGGTGCTGGTAGCAGGGGTCATGTTGATAAAGAACAATTTAAGGGCGGTTCAGTATTATTTCATCAGTATTGAATCAGTCTACTTAATAATTTTGGTTACCACGCCCGCGCCTACCGTATGCCCGCCTTCGCGGATGGCAAAATTCATTTTGTCTTCCATTGCTACCGGCACCAGCAGCTTGACTTTAATGCTTACCGTGTCGCCCGGCATTACCATTTCCGTACCGCCCGGCAGCTCGGTCACCTCGCCGGTTACGTCCGTAGTGCGGACGTAAAACTGCGGCTTGTAACCCTTAAAGAACGGCTTGTGGCGGCCGCCTTCTTCCTTGGTCAGCACGTATACTTCGCCTTCAAATTCCGTATGCGGGGTGATGGAGCCGGGTTTAGCCAGCACCATGCCGCGCTCTACTTCTTCTTTTTTGGTGCCGCGCAGCAAAATCCCGGCGTTGTCGCCGGCCTGGCCTTCTTTCAGAGTTTTATTGAACATTTCAATGCCGGTTACCACGGTCTTCATCGGCTCCTCGCGCAGGCCGACAATGGCAATTTCATCGTTTAAGTGCACCATGCCGCGCTCAATACGTCCGGTTACCACGGTACCGCGGCCTTCAATGGAAAAGACATCTTCCACCGGCATCAGAAATGGCTTGTCTACGGCGCGCACCGGCTCGGGGATATACTCATCTACCGCTTTCATCAAATCCAGCACCGGCTTGGCTGCGGCTTCGTCGGTCGGGTTCTGCAGAGCCTGCAGGGCGCTGCCGCGGATAATCGGCGTAGTGTCGCCGGGGAACCGATACTTCTTCAACAGGTCGCGCACTTCGGCTTCCACCAAATCAATCAGCTCCGGGTCGGACACCTGGTCTACTTTGTTCAGAAATACAACGATGTAAGGGACGCCCACCTGGCGCGCGAGCAAAATGTGTTCGCGGGTCTGGGGCATGGGGCCGTCGGCGGCGGATACCACCAAAATCGCGCCGTCCATTTGGGCGGCGCCAGTAATCATATTTTTGATATAATCGGCATGCCCCGGGCAATCCACGTGGGCATAGTGGCACTTCTCGCTTTCGTATTCTACGTGAGCGGTAGAAATAGTAATACCGCGCGCCTTGGATTCCGGCGCCTTGTCCAAATCATCCACGCCTTTCTTTTGGGCGGTAAACCCGCGGGCGCCCAGCACTTTGAGGATCGCGGCCGTCAGGGTAGTTTTACCATGGTCAACGTGGCCGATCGTGCCGATGTTGACGTGCGGTTTGGTGCGGACAAATTCCGCCATATAATTAAAGCTTTCCGCGGCACTGCCCCGAGTGGTCAGGGCATGTTTTGTAATCCAGCCGCCTTGAACTTGAATAACTTGAATTTTTGCCTAAAATAACAAAAAATTATTCCCTGGTTTAGCTCTTAAAACAAGGCTCCGCCATTATACCAGGGCGCCGGAAAACTGGCAAGGGGATAGCGTGTGGACAAGATCAGCAGAGTCAGTTAACCAGCAAAGTCAGCAGATTCAGTAAATGTGACAAAATGCTGATTCGGCTGAACTAGCCAATTATTCTACGGGCTCCAGATAAAATTTCTCTTCTTCGGCTTCGTGGGGGATGTCGGAAAGATCTTCAGATTCAGGAGGCAGAGAAGCGGCGGCGGAAGCAGCCGGGGCGGCGGGAGAAGCAGGCACCGCCGGCAAGGGATAAGGTTCGTTAGAAACAGGCGCCTCCCCTTCTGTTGCTTCGTCAAAATCATCAAGCAAAGACGACGAATTGCCGGCCGATAATGCTTGGTCTGCTCGGCCGCCGGCGAGCAAGGCCTCGTAGCGGTCTAAAGGCACCAGGGCATAAAGCCCGTCGCTCCCCGCATCGCAAACAATACCGGTATCGCCGGTACGGCGGACAAAATTTAGCAGACGCTGGAGCTGAATCGGGGTCATAAGCATTACCGAGTATCGCACGAAAAAAGACAAAAGTCAATCAAAGCTTTAACACCGAGGAGGGGTGGGGGCGGCGGCAGGGGCTTGGACTTCGGTGTGTCACTCGCTTGAGCCTTGCCTGCCGCCACCTCCCGTTCCGCTTTGCCGTACCGACCCCAGGGAGACGGTGAACAGCGCACGGGGGAACTACCTCCCTAGGGGTCAGGCGTTACCCGATTAGATCTCTCGGGAAGGGGGGAGGATTGAAAAAATCGGGAACGCCTCTATATTTAGGTTGCCTCCTGTTCTGCCAGCGGGGAGAGTAATGGCGCGAGGTTGCGGTAGCGTCCTCGCTGTTGTCCGCCGGCCCCCGCACCTTACCACACTGTATACTACATAGACAAGAGCTAGGGAGGTAACAAAAAAACGCCCCTGACCAAAGGCGAAAGTAACTGACTTATGGGAATTGGTCACCATTATCATCAGTACCGCCTACCTGATGATGGCGCCCGCCCTGTACCATCGCTCCCTCGGCAGTTTTGAGGAGGTGATGAGCGACAGAAGAGGAATGCATAAAATCCCCCCGACCCAGTCGGGGGGATTTTGATTTGCGGGCTGGTTATATTTTATACTGCCGCACCGTTTTCTCCAAGAATTTTTGAATCGTTCCCCGCTCAACCTCGCCGCGCAAAAAATCTATTTTCTGCGTTGGCACGTCTGCCAACGAAACTAATTGGCCCAAAAATAAACGGTCACTAAAATCATGCTTAAACTTTTTCTTCGCCACCCGTATTACCTCGGCTAGCTGTACATGTTTCTCTTTCAGCATAAAGTACCAATCCACATAATCTTTATACGCCAACCGTTTACCGATAGCAAACGCTTTCATGGCGGCTAGTTCCCGTAGGCTGACCAGCGGCACCCGATGGTAATGTGATACTGCTTCTACTATCGGATACTCGAACCGAAAAAAAGTACACTTGACATTATCAATGAGCAAATTCAACTGTTCCGGGGCCCGATAAGTTACGGTGACGGAGGCTCTGGCAAATATCCGTTTTACTCGCCGCAGGAGCGTCGGCGGCAAGGCTTGAGCAGAAAATAAATCAAAATCAACTGAGATGCGGTGCCCGATATGCAAAGCCAGGGCGGTACCGCCGACTAAATAAAAATTTTTAAACCGAGCCAAACGAGGAAACAGCGCCGCCGCCCGGGGCAGCAGAGCTTCAGCGTGCATAGCGAAGCAGCGGGACGTTAAATATTACTTGAGCGAGCCGCAAAGATTCGGGATGGAATTCGGACGCCAGTCTCTTCTTCAAGATCCGCCGAATGGTATCATTACCATAAATATTCTGAATCCAATGCCAGTGCGCTAAAGTGCCTTCATTGATCGTATTGACAATAATATCAGCCTTATCAGTATCAATATCAACAGTTTCCCATCGCAAAGACCACAACAGGGGGCGAAACATCAACGGGACTTTTGTTTTATGAGGGCGATGTAACATAATGCGCGGCAATTCTGTAATTATTATAGCAAAAAAATCACTGTCTGTCAACCGGCAGAATCACCGCAACTTACCGATAAACGTAATAATAACGGCAAGGCTGATGCCCGCGGTGGCGAGCCGCACAAAAGCGCGCGAGAAGCGGCCGGGCAGGTGTTTGTCGCCGACCAATTCGCGGTCTTCGGAAAATTTAATCAGGAAGTAGAAAATCACCGGCAGCATGGCGCCGTTTAAGTAATCGGCGTAAAGCGTCAGGTTAAAGAGGTTGATTTGGGGGAACAGCGCCATCACCAGGCCCAGGGCAATCTGCAAAACAAAAAACACGTAAAACGGCTTGCCCTTTTTGAAGCTGGCGTTAAGGGTGCGCTCGTAACCGAACAGCTCGCTGAAAACATAGGAAGTGGCGAGCGGCACGATGGACAAACCCAACAGAGACGCTCCGAACAGGCCGGTGGCAAACAAGGCGCCCGCAGCGGGGCCGGCGAACGGCCGGATGGCGAGCGCCGCGGCGCCGGCATCGGCCACCGGAATCCGGTTAACGAAAAGAGTATAAGTAACCGCGAGCGCCATCAGCCACGATAATACGTTGGTAACGATAGCGCCAAAATAAATCTCCCAGCGCGCCTCGCGCAGCTGCCGCGTATGCAATCCCTTGTCTACGATGTAACTGCTGACGAAAAACTGCCCCCAGGCCGTGATGGTGGTGCCGAGCACCGCGATGAGGGAAAACCAATAACCGACATTAGCAATGTTTACCTGGCGGGGGAATACCAGGCTCTCGCGCAGCGCCTCGGCCCAGTTGGGGTTAGCGAGAAATGCGGAAACTACATAAGTAAGGTAAAACAAAATCATTACCAAAAAAATCTGCTGCAAGCGGCGATAACTTAAACGGATTACCAAAAACGTCAGAGCGACGCAGGTGGCGATGAGCAGCGGCCGCCAGGGAAAAATTGTCAGTTGCAGGGCTGCTTTCAGACCGCTGACATTCTGCAGAATCACCCCCTGATTGACGATAAAATAGAGGCCGAATACCACGGCGGCCAGGCGCAAACCATAGCGCTCGCGGATCAGCGACCCCAAGCCTTTGCCGGTAATAATAGAAACCCGCGCCCCGAGCTCCTGGGACAGGGCCAGCAATACGGTAACCGGAATAATCAGGTACTGCGAAGCCATGCCGTAGAGCGACGCCGCCACCGTGTAGGTAGCCACGCCGCCGGCGTCATTGTCCGCCACGGCAGTAATAATGCCAGGGCCCACCACGGCCAAAAATAGCAACAGGCGGCGCTTAAAACCCGAACGCGGCAAAGTCATATTTTACTAGGACCGGCGCGTTTGGCTGCAGTTCAAGGCGGCGCCGAGCAACGAAACGAGACGTATTAATATATCCGGCGAGTGAGTAGCGGAGGCGCCAACGCCGAAATGCGCCAAACGCGCCAGTCCTATTTATAGACCGTTGAAAAACTCTTTATGGGTGCCTTATTTGTCATCCCCGCGAAAGCGGGGATCCAGAAACTTGGCTAATTAAAAGGCTATTTATCCTGGATTCCCGCTTACGCGGGAATGACACGGGGACGGGAATGACAGACGAGTTTTTCAACGGTCTTATTTAAGCATGCGGCACCAGGCGCCGCATTACATCGTCAATGGAGAGCACGCCGGCCAGCCGCCCTTCGGTGTCCAGCACCGCCGCTGAATACAGATTGTAGCGGGTCATTACTTTAACAATCTCATCAATTTTTTGTTTTACCGACAACACCGAGTGGCGGGGTAATTTTTTGACAATATCTTTAAGCCGGGCGGTGGGCGCCGCCGTAAGCAGGCGGCGCAGTGATACGGCGCCGCGGAATTTACCCGATTCTTCGGTAATATACACGTACAACAGCGAGCGCAGATGCGGCGAAACCTGCCGGACTTCTTCCAGGGTTTTGGCCACGCTCCAGTCGGGGCGGGCGGAAACATATTCAATGGACATCATGCCGCCCGCCGTATCGTTGGGATAGGGCAGAAGTTTTTCCAATTTTTTGGTCTTGCCCTGCTGCAGATAGGAAAGAAAAGCCGCGGCCTCGGCCCGGGGCAGGGTTTTTAACAAATCCACCGCTTCGTCCAGCGACATCCGCTCCAAAATCCGCGCGCTACGCTCCGGCCCCAGGTAATGGATAATCATTTTTTTAATTTCCGGATTCATTTCCTCTACTGCATGAGCGGCCGCTTCGGTATCCAGCGACCCGATCAACCGGCCGCCCTGCTTGATGGTAAGGTCCTCAATGATATTAGCCAGGTCAGCCGGATGGAGTTTGGTCAACTGGGCGGCCAGGGAATCCAGCTGCACCGCGCCGCCCGCCGTTTTCCGTTTTACCAAATGCGCCTTGCGCCAATCAATCAGATTAACCTTGAATAAATTAAGAAAATCAAACCGGCCCAGGCCCAGCCGGCGCAACATTCCTTTTAAGCTCACGTCGATCCCGATTACCGACATCGCGTTGTCCACCGGCCCCAGTTTAAGATCATTGACGCGGACAATCCGCGCTCCTTCCACGTCCACAATCTGCTGGTCCAGCACGTCTTTGGCCAGCCGCACCCAATCGCCCGCCGGGTAATCGCCGGGGATGGTGCGCGAGAGGTGGGTGAGCGTAAGGTCGGCCCGGCTTAAGGTTGCGACGTATTCGTAAGGCAGGTAGCGCTCGGCGCCGCCGCGCCGCCGCACTACCAAAAATTTAAGCGGCGCATAAATGCCCGGGGTGCTGGGTACCAGAATATCGCGCAGCCGCCCCACCGACACCTCGGAGCTGTCGCGCACCGGCCGGCCTAACAGTTGGCTTAAATACATAGAGGACGCCACTAGTGTACGCCCCAGGGCAAGAAAAAGCAACCGAGGGGTAACCGTAATGTTGTGCACAGGGAGCTTGGGATTGGCAGGAAAATAGTGTATAATATCGGGAGCCGCCAAATTCAAATCTAAAGTTCAAAGTCACTTTGAACTTTGCCTTTTGAGTTTTAAATTTTCTCTCCATGCCTCGTCGTCTTCGCCGGGTACAGCTGCGGCGCTGCCGCCGCTGTACTACCCCCGGGCACAACGCCGCCACCTGCCGGGCAATTCTCTCGGCGCCGCCGGTATCGTCCCCCCTGCCGGTGGCGGGCGCGTTTGACAACGCTCCCCGGCGGTATTATCAGGCGCCCGCCGCGCCGCCGCCCTCTGCTCCCACCGCCGCGGGAATCAGCGTACCGCTTAAATTTTTCATCCACCATGTTACCGCGCCGCCGGCGCCGTCGCCGTTTGAGCTGAACCTGAAACAGGATCACTACAATGTCTGGAGCTACCTCCCGGCTGCCAAGCCGGAGACGACTGCCGATAATGATTACCGGCTGGCCGCCACCCGCGCCGCCCGCTTTCTCGCTCCGGAAAGACTGCCGGCTTTAACCGGTGCCGTACCGGAAATCGCTAAACCACCACAATCACCTTACCGGCAGAAGCTGGTACAACATTATCGGCAAAAATTAGCTGATGCTGGCGCTGCCTTAGTTGAGGCAGTCCGCCAGCGGCTGCCCGCTGCTTCCCCGGGAAATTCTACCCTCTGGCGCCCCTTACGACTGGCCGGCGTTACCGGCTTGCTGCTGTTATTGGTAATCGCTCCGGGGCAGCTGCTGTGGGCTAGGGGGCGGACGGTGCAAAATTATCTTGCCGAGCGCGGGCTGGCCGGGTTTGTTTCGCTGCAACACACCCTGGAGGCGCTGCGCGCCGCCCGCTTGTTTTCGGCCGAGGCGGCTTCGGCCAAGGCGCTGGATGAATTCAGTGCGGCGCTCGCGACCATCAGCGAACACCGTCAGCTGGAGCGGCTCTCCGGTCTGATCCCTGGATTAAATAACAAAGTAGAGAGCGGCCGCGCTCTGCTGGTGGCGGGTCAGGAAATTTCCCTCGGGCTGAATTATCTTTTACAGCAGTCACTGTCATCAGCGGCGGAGCCGCCCCGACCCGATAATATCACCGCGATTTTTGCCAACCTGAACACGGCGCAGCCCTATTTTTCCCGGGCGCTCGCCCACCTGCAAATGGTGGAAGCAGCCACCCTGCCGCCTGACCAGCAGGAAAACTTCCGGCGCTACCGGCAGACGCTCTCGGGTTTGACGCGCGACCTGGCCGCCCTCGGGGCGCTCCAAACTTTATGGCCGCAACTCTCCGGCGCTACGGCCCCGCAGCGCTATTTATTGGTATTTCAAAATCCCCACGAACTCCGGCCGACCGGCGGTTTTATGGGGTCCTACGCCATTGCCGAATTCTCGGGCGGGCGCCTGGCGCGCTTTACCCTGCCCCCGGGCGGCACTTATGATTTGCAGGGGCAGCTGGCAACGATTGTCAAACCGCCGGAACCTTTGCTCCTGGCCAATAAACGCTGGGAATTCCAGGATGCTAACTGGTTCCCGGATTTTCCCCAAAGCGCCGCCAAAATGCTGTGGTTTTACGGCCAGGGGCGGGGCGAGCAGCTGGACGGGGTGATTGCGATCAACGGTACGGTGCTCTCCCGTCTGCTCGCAGTGTTAGGGCCGGTTACCGACCCGGAACGCGGCGTAACTTTTACCGCCGATAATGCGCTCACCGAGCTGGAAACCATAATTAAAGACAGCCCTGACCGCGCCAGCCGCCGGCCCAAGCAAGTGCTCTCCGACCTGGCAGCAACGCTGCGCGAGCGCCTGACCAAACTGGCGCCGGATCAGCTGTTACCCACCCTCGCGACCGTGGCCGCGGCGCTGGAAAATCAGGAAATTCAGGCTTACTTTACCCTCCCGGCGCCGGAAAATTTTGTCCGCCAGCAGGGCTGGGGCGGAGAAATTATCGCTACCGCTCCTAATCAGGATTATCTCCTGGTAGTAAATGCCAATATCCAGGGGAGCAAAACTGATGCTTTTATTAAACAAACCATTAATCTGGAAACTGCGCTCTCTCCGGACGGTACCTGGGAGAATACGCTGACGATTACCCGCCGCCACGAGGGCGACCCGGCCGACCCGGTCGCCGGCAAAACCAATCTCACCTATCTGCGCGTTTACGTGCCGCGCGGCGCCAGTTTGCGCGAAGCTCGCGGCTTCTCGGCTCCGCCCGAAGGATCGTTCCGCGCTCCGCTCCCCTCTGCCAAAGCCGACGATACGCTGGCTGCCGTAGAAAATAATATCGGCTATCACGAACAGTCCGGCACGCGGGTCAGCGAAGAATTTGGTAAAACCGTATTCGGCAATTGGACGATTACCGAAGCCGGCGGCGTTTCCGTAATGCAGCTTACTTACCGGCTGCCTTTTCCCGGGCGGCTCCCCCCGGGGAATCGCGCCGCTTACCAGCTGGTGGCGCAGCGCCAGTCCGGCGCGCCGTCCGAATGGAGCAGCCGGGTGATTTTGCCGTCCGGCTGGGAGCCGGTCTGGAGCGAGGGCGAGGCAGCGCAGGCGGTCGGCAACGGACTGTTAGTGAAGCGCCAGAATCTGCAGAAAATTAATGTCTGGAGTCTGCTGGCGGAGAAAAAATATAAATAGGATTGTAGGCGCGTAGGATAGTAGGATTGTAGGGCAACAAATTATTTTTCTCCAGACTAAATTTAATTTTCTCTACTGTCCTACCGGCCTACCATCCTACTAACCTATAGGTCAAAAAGTCAAAACTATTAGCAATTAATCTAACAATTAACTTACCCATAAAACCTGTCAAATAAATCACTAAACTACACACAATTATCCGGTCGGATACGCCGATATTTAATTGTTTCTTGTTCTTTGAAAGATTACAAACCTGCTGCAGTGGCAACTGCAAAGAATTTATCTTTGTAGTTA
>JACPGS010000028.1 GCA_016189025.1 Candidatus Magasanikiibacteriota bacterium
ATGATGCCGCGCCTGCGGCGCGGCAAGAACCAAACCGCTCGGGCGGGGCGGGAAGGAAAGGGGGTTGGGGGGAAAGGAATTCCCGCCCCGCCCTCGCTTTCGCCACCGCCGAATTTCGTATTTCGCTTTGCGAAATACGCCGCCAAGAGAAAAGATGTTGTGCTTGCCCCACCCACCCGTGCGCGCACAACAAGGCGATACTCCCTTTGTTCTTTACTAAAAAGAAATATTGTAGTATCATTGTGGTAGTGCTAATGGATTTAGCCATACTTCAATATAATAGTACTACCATAAATAGTTTATGTCAAAGCAAGTTTATCCACTATCAAGTAACCTAAAGCAATTAAGGGAGAAAAAGAGACTTTCGCAAGATCGACTCGCCAAGCTCGCTGATGTTGCCAATAATACAATTATTAAAATTGAACAGGGTGAGAATATAAACCCAACACTTGAAACATTAATGAAAGTGGCAAAAGCCCTTGATGTTAGTGTTGATGAGTTGATAAAATAAACTTAAGGATATGAACTGCATACATTGTGGAAACAGATTACCAAGTGACGCGAAATTTTGTAATAAATGCGGGAAGCCGATCGAATCTGTAAAAGAAATTAACGCGGAGCACGTAGAGTATTTCTCAATCTCACTCTTACGATTGGCTGTCCTTTCAGTATTAACCCTCGGAATTTATGATGTATATTGGTTTTATAAGAATTGGGACGCAATAAAAAAACAGGAAGGTAAAAAAATTTCTCCGTTAGCACGGGCAATTTTTGCAGTATTTTATTGTCACGATCTATTTAAGAGAGTCGCTCTTTCTGCAAAAAATCATGGATATGTAAAGAAAATTTCATACTCCTTTTGGGCAACTACATACATAATATTAATTATCGCCGGTACTGCCATGGGCCAAGTTGCAAGAGATAATCCTGATTTCAAAAGTTTAGCAAGTGATTATCCATCTTTGGTGATTTATTTTAGTGTATTTCAATTTATAATTATTTTATCTAGTTTTATTCCCTTATTACCGATACAGAAAGTAATTAATTTTAACAATGACAGCATTGCACAAATTCATCAAAGAAAAAAGTTTTCAATTGGTGAAGCTATCTTGATTGTTTTAGGTATAGTTTTCTTTGGATCTATTATCTTGAGTACATATTCATCGCTAGCTCGTTTCAATACTAATAATATAGTACAAGTTCATTCAAAAAAAGATTTTATCAATAAGTCCGTCGCATCTGTGAAAACGAATCTAAATTTACCCTATCGAGTAGATGAAGCAACAACACTGGTCAACATTACGGCTGAATCTAATGCCATACGTTATCATTACGTTATCTCTGGAATCGACACTAGCGATTTTAGCAACGCTTACTTAAAAGATTATTTACGCCCCACAGTTTGTCAAAATAAAGACATAAAAAATATCCTTGATCAGGATATAAATATAGAACATTCATATTTCGTTGAAGATACTAGAGAAAATTATTTTATATCATTCGCTAAGGCTGATTGCTTGCAATACAAACTTTAATTCATTTAAATAACAATATGTTTTGTATTAAGTGTGGTAAAGAGACAACTCCGCGATCTAATTTTTGTCAAAATTGCGGGGGCGAATTAAAGGACATTAGTGAAGCTGTACCGCAATCAATAATTCAAAAAACAACGCAGTCAGCAAACAAGAAGGAGGGCAACACAACTAAAATCTTAAAAATTATCGGGGCAACGATTCTACTTTTGATAGTGCTTCAATATCTTGTCTCGATTTTTACGGCTATATTTGTTGCGCTCGTCGGGGTTACAACGGAACAAGCTTATACGAATGTTCGTGCGGTTGCTATTTTGATTTCCTTTGGAATCATTATCTACTTGTGGATCAGAGGATATAAAAGTATTTTTAAGAAGTAACTAATGAGTCGGAAGGGGCTTTAACTAGCTTATGGTATTTGATTTAATAAATATCTCAGAGGCCGAAAATAAACTTGTTGTCGAAGCAAAAAATAAATACGGGAAAGTTTACGAGAATGCTAAAAATTTAGTTTTTCTTTTATGGGATTTTTTAAAATCTGCGGAAGTTGATGCATGGATTTTTGTATCATTTCTTTCGCAGGTTCAAAAATTTGCCATTCTATCGCTTTTGTCAACGCTAAGACAACACAACGCACAATCGTTAATGGATATGAGGCAAATTTTTGAGGCAGGTGTTTTAGCCGCTTACGCTATACACGAAAGAAATGACACGACTTATTATTATAAAGATCAAAATGACGTCGCTTATGTAAAAGAGGACGCAAAAGAAAAATCGTACAAGTGGCTAGAGGAAAATTACAAAAGCCATTCAGATACAATTAAAAATCAAAAGAAAATAATAAACAATATGTGGACGCACGCAAGCATATTGCTGACGCCACTAAATTTTCAGCTAGAAAAAGAAGAAAAATTTTTGAATTCGGTTTTTGATAAGGAAGACGAATTTCAAACAAAAAACGATTTGTGGTTTCTTGCAAATTCTTGCTGGGGATTACTTGATTTGTTTGCTAAAGAAATTATAAAAACAAAATACGCTAAACTTTCTGATGATTTTACTAAAAAAATGAAACAATTCGGTGATGATAATGAAGCATTGAAAAAAGAGTTAGTGAGCCATCCCCGAATTCAAAAATGGACAAACATTGAGAAGAAAAGTTAGGCGGCGCGCCAGTTTCACTGGCACGAAATTCGGCGGTGGCGAAAGCGAGGGCGGGGCGGGAATTCCTTTCCCCCCAACCCCCTTTCCTTCCCGCCCCGCCCGAGCGGTTTGGTTCTTGCCGCGCCGCAGGCGCGGCATCATTCGGGATTTTGTTCAAAAAAGGTTCGAGCGGCGTTCAGTAATTGCGACCAACAAAAATAGCCGACTGAGATCGCGCTGTTAGAGATTCCTCCGCTCTCTCGTCCCGATTAATCGGGACTCGGTCGGTCGGAATGACAAGAGGGAGCGTTTTTTTACAGTCTAAAGCAAGGATTTAACTGTTTTTACAACCGCCGCGGCGTTAATTTCTTCGTAGGCCAACAGCTCTGCCGGTTTGCCGCTGCGCGGAATTTGGCGTACTGCCAAACTGCGGATGGGCGGGCAGGAAAAATTTTTGGTCGGCGCCCGCTCATTAAGAGCGCTCTGTACTGCCTCTCCCAAACCCCCTTCGGGATAATGATCCTCAACCGTAATCAGCGCCTTGGTATCAGACGCGGCTTGCCGGAGGGTGGCAAGGTCAATCGGTTTAATGCTGTAAAGGTCAATCACCCGGATTAAAATCCCCTCTCGCTTCAGAATTTCGTAAGCAGTTAATGCTTCAAATACCGTAATGCCGGCGGCGATCACGGTGGCAATATCTTTACGGCTTTGGCGTAAAATTTTACTCCCGCCGATGGCAAACTTTTCCGTCGGCTGGTAAATTACCGGCGTGGCCTGCCGCGTAGTGCGCAAATATACCAGGCCAGAGGCGCCGGCGGCCGCCGCTACCAGGCGCTCGGTAGCAACTGCATCGCTAGGATATAGGACGCTACTGCCGCGCAACGTCCTAAACATGGCAATGTCTTCCAGCCCCATCTGCGACGGTCCGTCTTCGCCGATGGCCACTCCGGCATGCGATCCGCAAAAAACGATATGGCAGTCAGAGTACTGGCTCAGGCGGATTTGATCAAACGCCCGCGTTAAAAAAGCGGCAAAACTGGAAACAAAGGGGGTAAAACCGCGCCGCGAGAGCCCCACCGCCACTCCCGCCATATTCTGCTCGGCAATAAACATCTCTAAAAACCGCTCTGGATGCGCGGCTTTAAAAATTTCCGCCATGGTGGAATTGCTTACTTCCGCATCCAACACTACCAGATTAGAAAGTTTCGGGTAGAGCGCAGCCAGCGCCGTACCATAGGCTCTGCGAGTGGCAATTTTATCGCCTATTTTATAGGCAGTAAATTCTAAATGATTAGTTTTGAATTCCTTGGCCTGGCTCGGGACAAGTTTTGCGTTCGGTATTTTTACTTTTGCTGGCAACGCCACTTCCCCCCGTAAATCAGCATCCACTTTGCCTAACTGTTTAAGCGCGACGGTTAATTCGTCCGGCGTCAGGGCTTTGCCATGCCAGCCGTTTTTATTTTCTATCATTCGCACTCCCCGACCCTTTTTAGTTTTAGCAATAATCATTACCGGCCGGCCCCGCACCGTCAAGGCGCGCTGATAAGCGCCGGCGATGGCCTTTAAATTGTGGCCGTCCACGACCATCGTCCGCCAACCGAACGCCGCAATGCGGCGCTGATATTCGTTTAGCCGATGGCCGTACATAGTTTCGCCACGCTGGCCCAAACGATTAACATCAATAATACCGATAAGATTATCCAGGCGGTAATGCGCCGCCAGCTGAATCGCCTCCCACCCCGCGCCTTCGCTCATTTCGCTGTCGCCGAGCAAGACAAAAGTGCGATACGGCCACTGCTGCAACCGCGCGGCGAGCGCCATCCCTAATCCTACCGACAATCCCTGCCCCAGCGACCCGGTGGCCGCCTCGGTATAGGGGAAGCGCGGCGTGGGGTGGCCCTCCAGGGGACTGTGGAAAGTACGCAATTTAAGCAATTCGGCCTCGCTTACCCTGCCCGCGGCAGCATAGATTGAATAGAACAGAGGCGACGCATGTCCTTTAGAAAAAATTAATCGGTCGTTGCCTGGATATTCTGGATGTTCAAGATCGGCGCGGAAGAATCCGCCGAAAAATAGCGCGGTCAACAGATCGGTCGCCGAAAGCGATGAACTGGGATGCCCGGAACCGGCGGCGGTAGTGGCGCGCAAAATAAAATAACGCACCAGGCGGGCCAGGGAAACGATTTTTTTATAATCAGAAATAGATTGCATATTGATAATATAACAAAGAAATGGCCTCCCAGGCTAGACTTTGGGGCGATGGCCAATCAGCCGCCGCAAGCGTCGCCGGAACCTTCTTTCATTAATACGACTGGCGAACAGCACAGTCAGTCCGGCGACAATTGATTCAGTAGAGCCGATGCCGGCCAGCACCCAGCCGTTGCTCATCAGGCCTAACACCGCACCTAAAATACCCATGAACGGAGCGCCCGCGGCGCCTAAAAACAATCCCAGCCGCGCCGGATTGGTAAAATCCTGGCGCAAAGCCAAGCGCATCAGTTCGCGCTTTGAGCCAATTTGCTCTTTCCCTTCCTGGTGCAGCGCCCGCAGATTCTTTTGATACATAAAAAACGACTGGATGGCGGTGGTTAAAGAAAGTGCCACCGCGGACAAACCAAATATGATACCGCCCCAAATAATATGACCTTCCTCTAATAAACCGTGCACGGAAAAAGCGCCGTAAGTAGCCAAGGCAAATACCGGTATCAGGATGCGCGAGCGCCGAGCGAGCTCCCGCCAGCTAAACCCCGAACCGCGCAGGGCCATCAGCTCGGCTGATTCGCCCAGGAGGTCGTCCGCCGAAGCCGCGAATACTTTACCGATGCCGGCGGCAAATTTTTCTAAAATATGGGCAATGGGGCCAACAATCAGCAGGGCCTTAATAATGCTCTGGGCAATGGCGGTGCGTTCGTGCGCATTATCGGCAATTACTCGGAATACCGCGTAGTCTACCTGCAGGGGATAAATTAATTCCGAAAGTTCAGTCATCAATCTCTGCTCTTCGGGCTTAATGCCGATGTTCTCCTCGTCAATCAGCACCAACCGCTTAAAGCGCAAACGGTCGCGTTCAATAGTGGCAATCGCGGCCTCCAGATTTTCACCGTGTGCCGCGGCCCGCGCCCGGTCTGCTTCGGTAATTACCGGCAAATGTTTATTGCGCAATAATTCCGGCAGCCAGGTAATGATATAGTTATGCTGGCTATGGACGGAAATGGTGTGCACGGCTTTTAAGATATTTTCCGGGGTTTTGAGCACCGTGCGCACTCCGATCGCCTTGCCCTGCGTTAAAATGGCACGCACCCGTTTTTGATATTCCGGATATCTGGCAAAAATATATTGAATTTCCAGCGGCAAATACTCTGCCCAATCGCATTCTTCAGGCAAAGAAATCATTTCCACTTTATAACTGCCGACCGGAAAATACTTCTTCTCTTTAGGATTTTTATCAGACATATACTAACCAATTATGCTGACTAGCCGAAATAATCAGCATAACTGGCTTTCTAAACTTTAATCAAGGTATGATCGCCTAAAATCATTTTTTGGAATCCTCCTTTACCGTTAGGTAATACTTTTGCTTGCTCGCCGATAATACTCTCGGCAATCTGAATTGGCGCGTCGATTACACAATTGCCGAGCACGATTGATTCCTTAATTGTTGCCTGCTTAACGGTACTTCCCTTCCCGACAGTCACATACGGCCCGATAGTGCAATTCTCTAACATGCAACTTTCCCCGATCATCACCGGCCCGCGGAGCAATACGTTTGGGCCAATGACCGTACCGTGGCTGATGGCGACATTTCCGCTCCGCTCAAAAATATCCTCAACCCCAGAGGCAGTCACAAACGCTTCGGCTGCCAGTTCGTCCAACAACAAGCGGTTGGCAGAGAGCAGATCCTCGGGCTTGCCCGTATCCTTCCACCAGCCGGTAATTTCCTGCCAGCCAATTCGCTTGCCGTTTTTCAACAAGTAAGACACTACATCGGGTAGTTCATATTCCCCGCGGGCGCTGGGCTTTATCCGGGCAAACGCTTCAAAAAAAACCCGCGGCCCGAATAAGTAAATCCCCGTAATAGCAAAATCATTGGGGGGATTGCTAGGTTTTTCCAGGGTATCAATCAGCTGGCCTTGACTGTTTAACACCGGCACGCCAAAACGCTCTGGGTCAGGCACTTGGGCAAAAGCGAGCATGCCGTCAAAATTACCATCGCTAAAAGCACTAAAAAACGGCCGCAGGCTGCCTAAAATGATGTTATCGGACAGATAAAACATGAACGGATCGCTGCCGATAAACGGCTCGGCGCACTTTACCACATGGGCAATCCCCTGCGGCCCGCCGGTTTGCTCAAAGTATTTAATCTTAATTCCCCAGCGGCTGCCGTCGCCGACCGCTTTCGGGAGTTCGGTTTCGCCGGGATTGGTGTTAATAAAAATCTCCTCGATCCCCGCTTCCGCCGCTTTCTGAATCGCGTGAAATATCATCGGCTGATTCGCCAGCGGAATCAGATGTTTATTGAGGGTAGTAGTAATCGGCCGCAGCCGCGTGGCCCGCCCGCCGCCGGTTAAAATTGCCTTGCGGATTCTCATATGAGGCTTACTCTACCAAAAAATTAATCTTCTGACCACCCCCCAATACCCCCGCATTAGCGGATTACCAATATATTTTAATAGCGGATTATTAAATGCCTGGTCGTCAAACTGGATTACTCCGGTTGCTGATGCCAGCAATTGCCGGTCGGAAATTTTCCGCTGGGATTGAATTTGTTTTCTTCTGTCAAACCACAGCTTCCAACTCCACGGTTTTAACCAATACAAATATGCCCGCCATTTTTCGCGCCACCACCCTTGTAATAACGCAATGAAACCGAGGCCGATTTCTACCGGAATAGCGATCGGCAATAAAAGCAAAATCGTCGGCCATTGATAATACATCAGAATGATGGCAAAACGATTGCGTTCCATTAGATAGTATTTATCTTGATTGCGGCGGAAATTATACTCGTGGAAAAATTTCGCATCGGGAACGACTACCGTTTTGTATCCCAGGGACTTTAGGCGCAGGGAATATTCCAGGTCTTCGTGATAGGCAAAAAAATCTTCATCCAGCAGGCCGTGCTGTTGCAACAGATCAGCCCGCAGCAGAAGCGAGGCGCCGCTGGCATAAGGAACTTCTTCATATATCAAGGGATTCCTCCACTTCTCCCCGCCGGCGCGTCGGTGGGGAGTCGGTCGGAATGACACGGGTTGTCTCAATCCTCCGCTATATCCAAACCCCAAAAAATGCCGCTGATTGCCGGCCGTATTGATTAAATCGGTTTCCGGATATAACAGCACCAGCGACTGCGCCGCGCCGATCAAGGGGTCGCTCTCCATCGCTTCAACTAACTTCGGCAGGCAAGCTGGCTCCAGAAAACCATCTTGATTGTGCAGATAAATATATTTACAGCCGAGCGCTAGGGCTTTTTTAATGCCGACGTTATTGCCGCCGGCAAAGCCGAGGTTAGCGGTTTGCGCCAAAAGGGTGACCCGCAGCAAATTATTACCCTCCCCGATCGTCTGCTTAATAAATTCCGCTGACGAACCAAACTCGGGATGCGTATTATCTACAATAATGAATTCTACCTGGTCTTTCGGGTAAGTAATATTTTGCCACGCCTCCATTGCTCGTCGGAGATATGGTTCCGAGTGATAGGAGAGGTAGATGATAGCGACCTTGGGGAGCATTTCCATAACGCTAAAAATACTTGTGCGTGCCGCGCCACTTCCACATATACTTGAGCCAGCTGATTAAATGAATCCGCGCTAATTTGTTCTTGAACAACGCCTTGAAGAGCCCGGGAATTTTAGCCGAGCCGCGGTCGTAGCGGTGTTTAATGATAATATCGTGCACATAATACACCGGCCAGCCGCTATCCCACATCCGCCGGCACCAGTCGCAATCTTCCAGATACATAAAAAACCGTTCGTCAAACCAGCCGATAGTCTCCGCCACTTCGCGGCGCACTACCATGGCGGCGCCGAGCACCCAGTCCACCGGCCGCGTTTCGTTATGGTCAAAGTCGCTCATCAGCAGGCGCTCGGTGCGCCGCCTGGCCCAGCGGTATTTTTCGTCCCAGCGGATCTGCTTTAAGGGCTTGATTAAAAGCGACGGCCGGTCAAACCGATAGCAAGCGTACTGCAGGGTGCCGTCCAGATTAACTAATTTAGGGCCGACGCAGCCGATTTTAGGGTGCTCGTCCATAAATTTAACCAAGCGGGCAATGGTCTGCGAATTCTCCGGAATAATCGTGTCGCGATTGAGCGCAAAATAATAGCGCGCCGGCGTCGCTTTGAAGCCGATTACGTTCCCCCGGCCAAACCCCACATTTTCCCCGGTGTTAAGATACTTCACGCGGGGGAAATTAATATCAAGCTGTTCTTTAAGATTGTCGGTATTATTGGAATTATCTACCACCGTCACCTGCACCGCATACGGCTCAGCGGCAATATCTTTCATAATAGATTCCACCGCCTGCAAAATGTCAGCGCGGGAGCGGTAGTTGACCAGGACGATGTTGATGTCTTTCATAACCACCACTTTCTAATCTCCCTCCAGTTATCCTTTCTTAATTCGGTAATTTTCAATCTCTGAAGCTTTAAATTTTTTCGGCCTCTCCATATTTCTTTAAAACCACCCAGCACTTCCCTATCAAACAGCAAAAAATAGCCGAGTTTCTTTAATTCATACCACACAATCCAGGGTAAATCAAGGATAAAGTTCTGCCCGTATTCGTTTTTAAACAGCGTCATCAGATGATTTTTGTAGCTGTGGTAGCGGACTAACGCTGATTGCGTTTTTTTGTTTTGCGCGGCAGCGAGATCGCTCGCATCTTTTTGTCCGGCGGCGGTGCGGTCGTGGTACGCCACGGCGTCCGTAACGACGTACGCCGCATATCCGCGCGAGCGCAGCCGGAACGCCAAATCAACGTCTTCTTTGTACATTACATAAGTTTCATCAAACAGCTGACCGTTAAGCAGCGCGTCGTTGACAGCATAACGTCTGAATAAAGCGCAGGCGCCGGAAACACCAAACACCTCGCTGATTTTTTGCGGCGAGACCGCCCGCCACTCTTCTCCTTGCCCGATTTCTACTACCCGCCTATTTCTAAACACTTTTAGGCCGCCGGAGTCAATAACATTGGTAAAAATTTTATCTAAATTGCCAAGGGATTCCTCGGCTCCCCCGACTAAGTTAGGGCTCGGAATGACAGCCGAGAAATTCCACCGCATCAGTCGCGGCGCGACGGCCGCTGCCTTAGGGTGCTGCTGAATAAATTGCCAGAGCTGCTTTAGGCAGTCTGGGGCTAAATAAAGATCCTGATTGAGAATTAAAAAATACTCGCTTGACGTTTCCCGGAAGGCCTGGTTATGCCCCCGGGCAAAGCCGACATTTTCACTGTTTACTATCACCCGCGAGGCAACCGGAAAATTAACCAATTCTTTTTGCATCAGCGCCACCGTATCATCGGACGAATGATTGTCAATTATCAACAACTCCCACTCGCGGCTGGTCTGCTCGCGCAGGGATTGGAATAAATAGGGAATATACTTGGCACCGTTGTAAGTGACTAGCTGAACAAAGAATTTCATATCCGTCCTTGTCATTCCCGCCCCCGTGTCATTCCCGCGTAAGCGGGAATCCACGAGGGTAAACCTTGGCTTCATGAAGATGGAGCTCCAGCGGGAATCTAGTCAAATCGGATTCAATTCGCTGTATAAATCTCTCCCTAATGGATTCTCACTTTCAATTAGTTTTAACTTCCATTGTCGATTCCATTTTTTTAACTGTTTTTCTCTAGTAATCGCATCGCGAATATTGCCGTACTCCTCATAATGCACTAGCTGATGAACGTTGTATTTTTTGGTAAATCCATCGATAAGTTTCTGCTTATGCTCATAAATTATTCTAACCAAATCATTGGTAACTCCGATATATAACGTCCCGTTTCTCTTGCTGGCAAGAATATAAATGTAATACTTTCCTAGATGCCTCATATATACTGGATCCCCGCTTGCGCGGGGATGACGATGGTGTAATTATCGCCATTTCCAGAAATATTTAACCATGCTCCGAAAAAACTGCCGCTGCTTCCAGAAAAAATTGCGCTTAGCAAAACTGGTGCCGACGCGGTCAAGGCAGCTGATGACCGGCGTATACCTAACTTGATACCCCAGCCGTTTGGCCTCGCGGCATAAATCCACATCTTCAAACCAAATAAAATAGCGCGGATCAAAGGCCCAACCGAGTTTATTTACCAACTCACGCCGCACCGCCATAAACGCGCCCCGCACCGAGTCTACCTCTTGTTCTTGATTAACATCAAAACCCCGATATAAATAGCGATTTAGCACCGACGGAAATAGATGATGAGTCTTCAGCACAATCGCCAGCTGATTCGCTAGCGTGGGAAAACGCCGCGGACCCGGGCTTTTGTATCCCGCTTTAATATCAACTTGCCCCTGTTCATCAACTAATTTAACCCCGGCTACGCCGACTTTGGGGCGCGCTCGCAGCCACCTCACCAGTTTATCCAGGCTGCCCGGCGCCACCACCATATCGGGATTTAAAAAGAGGAGATACTCTCCCCTCGTACTAGCCGCGCCGATGTTATTGGCGTAAGCAAAGCCCCGATTGCGACTTAATTCTACCAGCCGAACTTGAGGGAATTGCTGTCTGATTAAGTCCGGCGTGCCGTCGCGCGAATGATTATCAATTATTACCTGCTCGTAGCTGATTTCCGGCGCTCCCGCGGCGACCGACCGGATTTGTTCGGCAATCTGCTTAGCCGAGTTCCAGGTAACAGTAATGATGCTTAAATCCATAAAGGGATTATAAAACTGTAGAAGAATGCTGGCTTAATTATTATCCGCCTGGTCGCTGTCGCTATTGCTAGGACTGCTTGATTGGTCGCGGCAGACACTCATAGGGCGCTCCTCCCGACTCAAGTCGGGACTGCGCGCCCAAAGATACTCGTCTGCCGCTCCCTGATGCTAACTAGTTATTTCTAATCTTCTACAGTCTTATTATGTTTTCTTTAGTTGCTCTTTGAAAAAATCAACAAACGGAATGGCCGTAGGGTCAATGCCCTGCACCAGGGCGGAATAAAAACTGACATAACTGCTGAATAATAATACTTCGGCGGCTTGTTCCGGCTTAGTCCGACTGCGGCATAAGTAGCCGACATTGACGATATTATTTTTATCCAGCACCCGCTTGGTAAGGTCTAGCCGCTGCTTAATCTTATCTTCGTATAAATCGGATTTAATTAAAATAAACAATAAATTATCATGGTTAGAGCGCGGGAACCTCATTCCTTCCAGCAAATGATGGTTCATTTCGGGAACGGCGAAACTGGCGGCAAAACGCTTGCCGTTTTCGTTCATCTGGTTGGCGGCAATATGCGCATTGCCGGCCAGGTGTTCGGCCGCCACATACCAAACACTGCGGCCGAGGGTTTTCCCGGCAATCTGCTTGGCTCGGTTATGATTACTGCCGGCCGGAATGCCGAACACGTTCTGGAAGCGCTCAATCGTTTTAATCAGTTGCCGGGCGGCAGAATGGCGGAACGATAAAACCCCGGCTTTAGCCAGCAGAATCATCGCTCCGACAATCAAATACCCCAGCCCCATGCGCGGCGAACCGCAGGGATTATTTTCGGTAGTAAAAATCAGCGCCGGAATTTTTGCGCGCCGAGACACCTCGGCTAAGGCGCCGCCCGAAGTAATGGCCAGCAATTTAGCGCGGCGCCGGCGCGCTTCCGACAGCGCCGCGAGCGGCTCTTCGGTAGTGCCGGAATAACTGGAAACCAGCACCAGCGACCTGGCGTTGACAAACTCCGGAAGATGATAACCGTTGACAATTTCCAGGGGCGCCTTAAGCTCGTTAAAAAATAATGATTTGATTACCCGCGCGCCGAGCGCCGAACCGCCCATGCCGAGGACAACGATATGGCTGGTGGTTTTATAAGAAGCGGGAATCTTTAGGCCGGCTGACTGGCGCCAAACCTGCTCAATTTGCTGGCCTAGCCGCTCCAGGCTCCCCCGCATATTTTGGGAATCCAGTTTGGCAATTTGGGCAGGATTATCAAGAATGTTTGGTTTCATAAAAAAATCAATTACGAGACTGTAGAAGAATAGCCAAACCAGCTAGCATCAGGTTGCGGCAGACGAGTGTCTTTGGGCGCGCAACCACCGCGTAAGCGGGGGGAGCACCCAAAGAGTGTCTGCCGCGACCAACCAGGCAATTTTCCGCAATAGCGATAGCGACCAGGTAAAAAGCGACATAGTTTGCCTTCTTCTACAGTCTCAAGGGATAGCTTGATTTTACTACGTTTGACTAATTTTGGCAATGCGATATTTAATTAAGGTATCACGCAGCGCTTCTTTAATCGGGCGCAGCCGAATGCCATATTGCTCTAAGCGGGAAGACTGCAGAATAACGTTAGAACGCTTTTTTTGCGCCAGCCCCTGCGCTACTAATTCACTCGCGGTAATCCACTCATTGCGATGCGCCGGGTCAACCAGCTCTTCGTAGAGCGCAATAATTTCGCGGTGCCGGATAGCGCCGGGATTAGTAACGTGGAAGATGCCCGGGGCGCGCTTTTCCAATAAGCGGCGGCAGGCCAGCACCATATCCTCTACAATGGTAACGCTATTCTCTACATCAATCACTCTAGGGAAAGAAACCAATTTATAAATTAAATTATTGGGCACCGGCAAGTAATCTACCGGCATGCGGATGCGGGCAATGCCGATATTAGGCAAAGTGGAGAGCGCTAAATCCGCGGCGTACTTGGTGCGCGTATACACGGCCACCGGATTGGCAAAATCATCTTCCCGCCAGCCCGGCGGGTCCGGCGAGGCATCGTAAAAAACGCATCCGGTGCCCAGGTGCAGCAGATAGACACCGGCCTCTTGGCAGGCCTCGGCAATCTGCAATGGCAAAATGGTGTTGCCGATAATAGTTTCCCGCGGGTGGCTTTCGCACCAGTCTACATTGGGCTTGCCCACTACCCCTGCCGCATTCAGCACCACCGCCGGCTGATGCTTTTGCAGCACGGCGCGAGCGTCCGCCACCGAATAAATTTTTTTATCCGAGATTACTGCGTCGGGCCAATAATCGGCGCAGCGTTTACCCAAATAGCCATTGCCAATAATAAGAATTTTCATAACCTATGTAGGTTTAATCTGATGAGGAATTCTTTTCCAAAATTTGAAAATAACAATCAAGTTTATCGTCCCATAAAATAATACTCGTAACAAAAACTGAATAATTAAAGATGACAAAGAGTTTAAATATTCAATCGGTATGATTATCATATATAGCATCCTGAAAATCCAAATTAACTTAGTCCCTAAAATATCTCCTGTCAGATAATAAAAATAGAAATAGCGCCATACATGCGAAAATATCAATATAAAGATTAGATAACTCGCTAGAGATTTTAAAAAAAGTGAAAACTTGCTAACGGACGACGAACGAAATAATCGAAAAAAGATATAGGCAAATAAAAACTGAAAACCAATAGTAAGAGCCGGTGGCATAACAAATGCCCAAAGGGGCATGTTGGGGGTGGCATATACGACTTGGGGGAGCAACAATAATAATAGTATCAACATTACTTTATCCGCTAATTTCATAAAACAAATAATTAATTTTTAATTTCTTCCACCAGGCAGTATTCTGCCGGTACCACGCCACGGTTTTTTTCATACCGGTCTCCCAATCCGTCTGCGGCGCCCAGCCCAGCTCGCGCTGAATTTTGCGATAATCAATGGCATAACGGCGATCGTGGCCCGGGCGATCCGCCACATACTCAATCATCTCTTCGCCCCGGCCGAGCAGAGCTAAAATCTTCCGGGCAATGGCTAAATTAGTTTTCTCACATCCCCCGCCGACGCAATAAGTATCGCCCGGCCGACCGCGCTGGACAATCGCGTCAATCGCCGCGCAATGATCTTCTACATATAACCAGTCGCGCACTTGCAAGCCATCGCCATACAAAGGAACTTTTTTACCCTCCAATAAATTAGTAATAAACAAAGCGTGCAATTTTTCCGGAAACTGATACGGCCCGTAATTATTGGAACAATTGGAAATGGTAACCGGCAGGCCATAGGTATGGAAATAGGCGCGCACCAAGTGATCCGCCGCGGCTTTGGAGGCGCTGTAGGGGCTGCGCGGCCGGTAGGATGAATTTTCATTAAACGGGGGGTCCTCCGGCCCCAGCGCCCCGTATACTTCGTCGGTAGAAATGTGATGGAGACGGATATTCCCGTATTTACGGACTGCTTCCAACAGCGTATGAGTGCCGATTATATTAGTATGAATAAACTCATCGCTGTTAACAATCGAACGATCAACGTGCGACTCGGCGGCAAAATTTACGAGGTGAGTAATATCGTGCTCACTAATTACCTGACTGATGCTGCCAAAATCGGCAATATCGCCTTGCACGAACAGATAACGCGGATCATTCTGCCGGTCGCGCAGATTATCCAAATTTCCTGCGTACGTCAATTTATCGTAGTTGACCACGCGGCAATCCGGATATTTATTTAGGAGATACCGGATGAAGTGAGAACCGATGAATCCGGCGCCGCCGGTAACTAAAAAACGCATATTTAAGAAGCATTTAAGCGGCTCGGCTGTACCGGCTGACATTAACAATAATGCCCGCCGCCGCCAAAGCGGTTAACAGCGCCGTGCCGCCATGGCTGACAAAGGGCAGGGGCACGCCGGTAAGGGGCAGGGCGCCCACCATCGCCCCGATATTAAGATACGACTGCAATACCAGCCAGGCCGTCAAACCGCCGGCTAACAGCGTTCCCAACTCATCCCGGGCATGTTTAGCAATAGTAAGCCCCCGCCAACCAAGGAAAGTAATTAAAGCCACTAACAACGCCGAAATTATAAAACCCAGCTCCTCGCCCACCACGGCAAAAATGGAATCGGCATTCACCTCGGGCAGATACTGAAACTTTTGCCGCGAATTGCCCAAACCCAGTCCCCACCAGCCGCCAGAGCCGACGGCGATAAAGGCTTGGGAAATCTGATACCCCACTCCCTGGGGATCGCGTTCCGGATGCAAAAAAGTGGCAAAGCGCTGCAGCCGATAAGGCGCGGTCCAGACTAATCCGGCAAGACCCGCTAAACCGACCAAAAATAATCCGGCTAAGATCCGGGCCGGCACCCGGGCCAGATATAATATCGTTAAACTGACAGCCGCTAAAATTAGGGCTCCTCCCGCATCCGGCTGCCACAGAATAAAAATCAGCGGCAGGGCAATCGCGGCCAGCGACCAGATTAAACGCTGATTAGAGGCGGGCCCCCGGGGGCGACCGGCAGCCAGTAAAGACGCCAAAATAATCACTAACGCCAATTTCATAAATTCAACCGGCTGCAAATAATACCCGAAAATTGACAGCCAGCTGCGCGATCCGTGCAGAGCAGTGCCTAACCCGGGAACAAAAACTAAAACCAGCAGCAGCAAGGCGCCGGCGTACCACAAAACGCTCCCGCGCGCCAGGGTACGATAGGGAACTCGGCTTAACACGGTAAAAGCTAAAAATCCAGGTAATAACCCAAATAAGGCCTGCCGCTTAATAAACCAATAGGCATCCTGGAATTTAGCATAACCCAAAGGCGCCGAAGCAGAGGCCAATACCACCAGACCAAACATTACCAATAGGGCCAGCGCAAGAACAAAAATTCGATCGGCGCGCGGCTGCCGCCAGGTAACAGACATACTAAGACTGGAGAAAAATGTTGACGATAATCGTTATCCGCCTGGTCGCTATCGCTATTGCTGGGATTGCCTGATTAGTCGCGGCAGACACTCTTTGGGTGCTCTTCCCGACTAAAGTCGGGACTGCGCGCCCAAAGACACTCGTCTGCCGCGCCCTGATGCTAACTGGTATTTTTAATTCTTCTACAGTCTCACTACCGGTTAACCTGGACTAAAAAGAAGGCGACCAACAGCAACAATGCCTGTACCAACAGGCTAACATAAGCCAGCAGACGGCTTAACTCGCGCGCCGACGGGTAAACCAAATATGCTAATACGCTGTTAACGATAATTACGGCTGCCCCGCTGCCCGAGAGCCAAAAAATTCTGCCCCATTCCCCCACTAAATCCACGCCGAAAATTACCGTATAGTGAAGAAAGACCTGGCCGGAGGGGGCGATATTGGTGCCGAGGTACCACCAGGTGAAGATATTGGCGAGGCCAGCGGCGGCGAGCGTAAAGCTAATCCGCCAGTCGCGGAAATAAAAACGGGGAGATATTAACATAGCCAGCTTATTTTAGCAAAAAGCTGCCCGCTTGACAACTGACCGAGCGCTGCGTATAATGAAGCCGTTCCCTAATGTCAGGGGATCTTTCCTCTAAGGCTAAAATAATTAGCGTAACTGGTTAATATAATGATATGGCACATAAAAAAGCCGGCGGTTCTACCCAGTACGGCCGCGACTCGCAGGCGCAGCGCCTGGGGGTAAAAAGGCACGATGGACAAGCCGTTGGCGCCGGAATGATTATCATCCGCCAGCGCGGCACCAAATTCCACCCGGGCGCTAATGTCCGGCGCGGCAAAGACGATACCTTGTATGCGGCGCTCGCCGGCCGGGTTAAGTTTACTGCTCGCAAACGCCTGCGCTTTGACGGCGCCCGGCAGTGGGCCAAGTTTGTTAATGTGGTGCCGGCGACCGCCTAAATCCCCAAAAAAACGCAAAAGAGCCCGGACGGGCTCTTTTTAGGTTATTCCCCATTCTCTTTTCAATCTCCCAATCCCCTCTTCCAGGCTGATCGTCGGCTGCCAATTTAATAATTGTTTAGCCAGCGAATTGTCCGCTTCGGAAAAACGCGGATCGCCCGGGCGTTCGGGAATCGCGACTGTCGGGCCACCGATAAGAGCGGCCAGCTCCTGCACCGAGCGCGCCTGGCCATAGCCGATGTTAATTACCTCTCCTTTGCCTACTGCCGGGCTAGTCATCGCCAGAATATTCGCCTGCACCACATCCTCTACCTCTGTAAAGTCGCGCCAGTACTGCCCGTCGCCGCAGATGGTGAGGGGTTCGCCGGCTTTACGCTGGCGCAGGAATTTGCCGATTACCAGGGCATAGGCGCCGTTCGGGTCCAGGTAGGAACCGTAGACATTAAAATAGCGCAAAGAGACGGTGGGAAATCCATAAAGTTCCGCGAACAGCCGGCAATAGTGCTCGGCCGCGAGTTTTTGCAGGGCATAGGGGCTTAAGGGATGCGGCGGCGTACTTTCGGAGAGTTTCTTTTTCATCTCCAGATTGCCGTATACCGAGGAAGATGCGCTGTATACCAGCCGTTTAACCCCCGCGTCGCGCGCCGCTACCAAAACGTTTAAGGTGCCGGTGATGTTGTGTTCGTTAGTCTCCTGGGGATGTTCAATGGAATACGGCACGCGCGGGGCCGCGGCCAAATGAAATACGCCCTCTATGCTGGACATTGCTTGGCGGACGTCGTCAGAATTACGAATATCGCCGGTAAGGTATTCCGCCCCCGGTTGCACTCGTTCGGGAAATCGTCCCGCGCGCCAATTATCCAGTACTCGCACTGCGTGGCCGTCGGCCAGGAGTTTCTTCACGAGGTTGGTGCCAATGAACCCGGCGCCGCCGGTAACTAAATAAAGAGACATACGTCTTAGTGGACTAGGGGAATATTCTGATTTAGGTCGCTCGGTCGTGGTAGACACCCTCCGTGCTCTCCCGACTTAGTCGGGATGCGCTCGCAGGGAACCCGTCTACCACTCCCTCGCTCATTGCGTAATTCATAATCTATACTTTTCTTAAGAATGGACTACCCACGGCAATAATGCTGAAACCGGCGGCCTGCAGGTCAGCGTAGCGATGGTGCCACAGGCGCCGGCCGTCCATTATCAGGGGGCGTCCGGGCAATCGCTCGGGGAGCGTGTCGGCTAATCCGCGCAACTGCGGCCAGTCGGTCGCGATAATAATGACGTCACTGCCGGCCATGGTCTGCCATTCGTCGGTACCATATACCATATTTTCGGCCGGCGGAAATTCTCCCTTAAAATTCTCCATCGCGGTAGGATCGTACGCCCGAATCTGGCGCACCCGCTGTTCGCGCAAAAAATTAACAATCGGGGTGGCCGGACTGTTGCGCACATCATTAGTGTCCTGCTTAAAAGCGAGTCCCAGCAGAGCCACAGTCTTATCGGTCCAGCTAAAGGCGGCATCTTTTTCCGCCCGGCCCAGGAACCGCTCCAGCTGGCGCTGGTTGGCGAGATATGTTTCGTCTACCAATACTCCGTTTTCCCCCGCCGTGCGCAATTGGTGGGCCAAGGAGCGCGCGTCTTTGCCAAAACAGCTGCCGCCGGCATACAGACTATTGTAAAATCCCCAGCTGCCGATGCGCGGATCAGTGGTTAAAATTTTACGGATCTGCTCATAGCGGATGTCGCTGAAACTTTCGCAGGTCCGGCCCACCACGTCAAAACTCACCGCTAAGCGATTAAATAGGCAGAAATTAGCCAGCAGTTTGCCGGCCGCCGCTTCGGTGGGGGTAACTTCCAGATAGCTGATGCCGGTGGCATCGTAAAAACGGCGGTAAACCTGGCGCATAATCGCAAAATCTTTTTCCCGACTGGCGCCCACCACCACGCGGTCCGGGCGAATGGAGCCCTCAATCGCCTTGCCCTCTACCAGAAATTCCGGATTGCTGACCACGCCGAAATTTTCTACGCCGCGCTCGCGCATAATGCTTTCGGTCTGGTCTACCAGTTCAATCGGCACCGTGCTTTTATTGACGATTACCACATACTTGTCCTGGCGCCCGGCATTGCGTTTAGCTAAAGTCTCGGCCAGCTTTTCGGCCGCCGCAAAATAATAGCGCAGGTCGCTTTCGCCGGTGGCGCCGATTTCCGGGGTGGGGACGCACAAAAATACCGCGTCGGCCGTATCCAGAAACGCTGCCACGCGGGCGTAGTCGGTGGTAAAAATAATGCGTTCGCGGTTGCGGATTAACAGGTCGCCCAGGCCTTCTTCAAATAAGCAGCTTTCCACTGTGTCGCGGTCGTTGGCGGAGAGGAGCTGCACTTTGCGCTCGTCCAGGTCGTAGACCAGCGTCTGATGGCCTGAATCCGCCGATACCGCGGCGCTGCAGGCGCCCACAAACCCGCCGCCGATGTAGAGGATGTTCATAACACAGATGACACGGATTAATTATGGATTACACGGATGACCCCAAGAATACACCAAATAATCGGGCTTGACAAGAGGCGGGCGAAGCGCTATACTAGGGCGTTGCTCTTGAGTCGGTCGGTCCTTCCGGCAAGAGCAGTTTGTACGTTGACTTAAGGGCCAGCCAAAAAGGAGAAGGAAACGAAAATGCGAATGCAACCGCTGAACGAAGACGAACGCCGGATCCGCCTCGCCGAATTACGGGAAGCGGCCAGAACGCTGGAAGCTCACCTCAACGGGAAGCTCGGTGCTCCGGCGCCCACGGATGACGCGAGGCAGGCGGTCGTAAATAGTCTCGGCCACCTCACCGACATGATTCTTCAGCTGGAAACCAAGGGAACGGTGGCGGTTGAGGAGGAAGACGAGGTCACGCCGGTGAGCTGATACCCACAGACACCGCCCCGCCTAGCAAGGCAGAAAAGGAGAACGATAATGGAAGAAGTTAAGGTTGATCTGGCACTCTCCGACGAAGAGGTGGCACGAGCGCTGTTCGCCACCCATGTGCCTGGCCAGGATACGCTGAACGTCGGGCCGCTCGGCCCCTTCCTGGGGCAGCCGGACGGGGCGCTACGGTACGCCACGGTCTGCCGGCTGATGGCGGACATGGCAACCGAGCCGGCGCTGAAGGCCGACCTGCTCTTCGGGGCGGTCTACGGCATCCGCAACGGGAGCGGACGGTGGGAGGAGTCCCTCGCGCTGGGGCTCCTGGACGAGTGCGCGGCGCTGATCACGGATCTGCCGAGAGACCAGCAGCCTCCGCTGATACGGCGCGACCTCTATCACCGCGGACTGATCGCGCGCGAGGTGTACCGCCCGGGGCACTTCCTGCGCGCCGCCGAAATTCACGAGACAGCCGCGGCGATCGCGCCGACCAAGGCCAAGCGGGTGGTGGAGCTGGTGGTCGCCGCGGTGGAACGAATGCACCACGCGGTGGAAGTGGACGACCTGGAGTTTCTGGACAATCAGCTCAAGCTGCTCCGCGAGACCCTCCTGCCCCAGCTCACGACGCTCACCGCCACGGACCCGGAGGCGCTCAAATGGGCCCAGTGCGACGTGCCGGCCCACCGGTTCTACTGCGCCTGGCTGATGGGGAGGGGCTATTCGGAGCGTCGGGCAGATATCGTCTGCCTGGCCAACCTGCCGGAGCAGTTCCAGCAGAGCTACGCGGTATGGCACCAGATCGCCGAAGCGGCGCTGGAGCTGGAGAACGGCGAGCTGCTCTCCGCGCTCTACAAAGGCGACTACATCGCTAGCCACGAGATCCACCCCACCCACGTGACATTCGGCCTCCTCATCGCCGCTCGCGCTCTGGCGCGGATGGGGTGCCACGGCGTGTACCAGAATCTGCTCTACCGCATCGTTTACTACCCCTCCCACGCCGCGCACTTCACGCGCGCCGTGGCCCGCCGCGCTCTGAACCTCCCGCCCCCTTCCTCCCTCTAGGCCTCCGCTCTTTTCCCTCAAGGAGGCTGACCAGCCACGACCCCCCACTGCTTGTTACAGTCGGGGGCGCTCGTGCCAAGGCCGTCCCGATGCTATCGGGAACCCGCGCCGAGGGCTGGTCACCCTCACTTCCGCGTTGGTTTGGAGTTTGCTTCAAGACAGCGCCGATCAAAAATCTCCCGATTAAATCGGGAGATTTTTGTTTTACCATTATCAAGTCGGCGTTGCCGCGGCGTAAAGGCGGGCAAAATGAGAAGTAGGATTATTCAGCAATTCCTGGGGCGCGCCGGATTCTGCCAAACGCCCCTGGGCCAACACTAATACCCGGTCCGCAGACATCACGGTAGAAAGCCGATGGGCAATTACTATCACGGTAACGCGGCCTTTAAGATTAAGAATCGCCTGCTGGATACTCTGTTCGGATTCCGTGTCCAGGGCGCTGGTGGCCTCATCCAGCGCCAAAATATCCGGGGCGCGCGCCAATACCCGCGCCAGGGCAATGCGCTGGCGCTCGCCGCCCGAAAGCCGCACGCCCCGCTCCCCTACTATAGTGGCCAAACCCTGGGGCAGCCCGCGGATAAAATTTTCCAAGTTAGCGGCGCGCACCGCCTCGGTTAAGGCAGCGTCAGTGATACTGGCATCGTAAAAACGGATATTATTTTCTATCGTATCGTTAAGCAAAAACACTTCCTGCGCCATATAGCCGATGCTCCGGCGCCACTCGCCGCGGCTAATCTCCCCGGCCGGCACCCCGTCCAGCAACAAAGCGCCGCGCTCCGGCTCGTACAGGCGCAGTAGCAAATCAGCCACCGTAGTTTTGCCGGACCCAGACGGCCCCACTAACCCCACAAATTCGCCGCGCTTAACGGCTACCGAAAAATCAACAAGCGCCGCGCCGGCGGCCCCGGCGTAGGAAAAATTCACCTGGTCAAAAACCAGCTGATTAGCAAACCGGAAGGGCTGTGACCCGGCAGCGGTTTCCGCTTCTCCCTGCACCTCGGCCTGGTAGCGCAATAAATTACTGACGTAAGGGAGCTGGGCATTGAGCGAGTGGAGCTGGGCCTGGGTAAGCTGCAGATAAGCAAAAATTTTATTGATGGCGTATACCGCGACCGCAAAGGCCGCCAAATTAAAGGTAGTCAGTTTGTAAAAAAAACTGAATAGCGCCACTACAAACAAGACGCCCGCGAGCTGCAACAGCACGCCGGTATAATTTTTTATCCAGACAATGCTGATATTAAGGCGGCGGATGCGGGCAAACAGCGGCGCGGCTTCGGCTACTGTCGCCCCTTCGCCGCCCAGCGCTTTGACGGTTTTCATGCCAATCAGGCGCTCGCTGACCAAGTGAGCCATGTCTTTATACAATTCACTGACGACGCGGGCATTCTGCCGGCTGCGGTAAAACAAGGGTTTGAATAAATAAAATAACACCGCGCCCGAGAGCACGGTAAGGAGAGCCGCGAGCGGCGAAATATTGATAACGATGACGGTATAAACCAGGAGACTGGCCGCCACCGCAATGGTGGCGCTGATATAGTGCAGGCAACTGGCGCTTGCCATTACATCGGTGGTAAGCAATTGGTCCAGATAACCGATTTTTTGTTTCAAGAGATACGGCCAGCGGGCGCGCAGGGTACCCTCTAAAAGGGTAACGCGCGTAGTGCGTTCGTAATCAGCGGCCAGCCGCGCCGAGAGGCGCGTGGCTAGCAAACTAAGAATCGCTTTGCCTAAAAACAAAACGACGATAAAAATTAATAGGGTGCGGATGGAAATCTGCCAATGAACCAAAGAAAAAAACCGGCTGATGAAACGGGAAATGGCATCATCCCCGGCGCCGCCGCTTTTAGTGGCAAAAGCGAGGAGCGGAATCAGGCTATTGATGCCGACGCCTTCCAAAAGTCCGCTCCCAAGATTAAGCGCCACCAGGGCGGCAATCCCCCGCCGGTAGCGCCCAAACGCCTGGCGCAATACTACCGCCAGGCGCCCCAGGCTGCGTAACGAGGAAAGCATAATCAGCCGCCTAAAATTCCGGAAAACGGATTAACAATTCGCGCCAGGCAGTGTTCGTCGGCGGCCAGTTTAGCCTTAATGGCAGAAAGTCCCAGGGTGCGCCGGCCTTCGGTGCTATAATCGCGGACGCCGGCCTTTTTGGCGCCCGGCCATTCAAAAATTTTGCGGTCAAAAGCATCCTCGCGCCCAATTACCGGCGTAATTACAAACATGTCCTTGGTTTCGTAGGCATATTCCGCTTCGTCGGCGGTAAGCAATTTTTCGTGGAAACGCTCGCCGGCCTTGCGTCCGGTCAGCTCAATTTTAATTTCCCGCGGCGACCGGCCGAAGCGGGGGGCGTAAAGCTCAATCATGGCGCGCGCCAGATCGTACACCCGCAATACCGGCATCTTTAGAATAAAAATTTCCCGATCACGAGTCATCACGGCGGCCTGGAAAACTAACCGTACGGCTTCGTCCACGGAGATAAAAAAACGCTGCATGCGCTGGTCGGTTACCGTTACCGGACCGCCCGCGGCAATCTGCTGGTAAAACAGCGGAATTACCGAGCCGCGGGTGGAGAGCACGTTGCCAAAGCGCACAAAGCAGCACTTGGTGGGCTTGTCGCCGCGATAGTGGAGCGAAGCCAGCATAATTTTTTCCGCGAGCAATTTGGTGCAGCCCATTACGCTTACCGGATCAGTGGCCTTATCGGTGGAAACGCCGATAATTTTGTCTACCCCCACCGAGAGCGCGCATTCAATCACGTTTTGCGTGCCGCTGACATTGGTTTTTACCGCCTCAAACGGGTCATTTTCGCAGGCCACCACGTGCTTCATCGCCGCGGCGTGGAACACAATGTCTACATTTTCCATCGCCCGCAGCACGCGGTCTTTGTCGCGGATATCGCCGATCAGCAGGCGCACCAGCGGGTTGCGGTTCAGCTCGTGCCAGAGCTGCCATTGCTTGCTTTCGTCGCGGGAAAACACCCGAATCTGCAGGGGCTTAAACTGCAACAGATGCTTGACCAAGGCCGACCCGATGGAGCCGGTACCGCCGGTAACCAAAATGCGTTTGCCGGCAAATTCTTTGGCAAAACTTTTGGGCCAGGCGCTATCGTCGCTGGGAGGGGTGGCCGCCGGCGCTTTAGCGGGCAGGGAACGAGATTTTACTAGCCGGTGTTTTATCATAACTTTGGATGAAAATATTATCTAAACTCTAGTCCGGTGAACATATATTTTTGATACGTCGCGAGCCGTGCTGGTAACGTAAAATTTCTGCTAGACTGTGGCGCACGAGCGAGCGCTTCAGCGAGGCATAATTTAACCTGGATTTAGTAAATCTGCCGAGCGGGTATCAAAAATATATGTTCACCGGACTCTAAAACTTTAAGGATTGTCTTAACTGACCCACTATATACCGAATATCGCGGCGTGTCAATCCGACGTAAAAGGGCAGGGCCAGGGTGGAATTACTGGCCGCTTCGGAGCGCAAAAAAGCGCCTGGCCGGTAGCCGAACTGCTGACGATAAAAAGAAAACAAATGAATTGACGGGAAATACGGCTTGGCCGGAATGCCGCGCTGCGCCAAGCGTTTAATTAAGCGATCGCGCGCCGCACCGCCGCGGCGCAGGCGCACCACATACAGAAACCAGGTATGAGTGTTGCCGGCAGCAGTAACCGGCGGGGTCAAATAATCGGAGAGACTAGCCAGGGCAGTGTGATACCAAGCGGCCACTTGCTGGCGGGCTTTGAGGAGCGCCGGCAAACGCCGGAGCTGCGCGCGCCCCAAGGCCGCGCTCATCTCATCCAGCCGATAGTTATAGCCTAAGCGGACGTGATTCAGCCACGCGCGCGATTGATCGCGGCCTTGATTGCGCAGACTCACTGCCAAGTCATAAACGCGGCGCGAATCGGTAACTACCATGCCGCCTTCGCCGGTGGTCATCTGCTTATTGGGATAAAAAGCAAACACGGCTGATTCGCCGAAAGTGCCGACCGAACGTCCGCGGTAGCGCGCGCCCAGACTTTCGCAGGCATCCTCAATGATTTTTAATTTATATTGGCGCGCGATTTTAATAATCGGCTGCATATCCGCGGGCTGGCCAAAAATATGCACCACCAAAATCGCCCTGGTTTTTTTGGTGACGGCCGCCGCGATTTTGGCCGGGTCAAGATTATAAGTTTGGGGATCAATATCCACGAATACCGGCTTGGCGCCGACGTACAAAATGCAGTTGGCCGAAGCAATAAAAGAAAACGGCGTGGTAATCACTTCGTCGCCCGGAGCGATACCGGCGGCAATCATCGCCAGGTGAAGCCCGGCGGTGCCGCTGCTGACAGCGGCGGCGTATTTGGTGCCGACAAATTTGGCGAAAACCGCCTCAAACGCTGGCGTTTCCCTACCCAAACTCAAAACGCCCGAGTGCAGCACCTGCTGCACCGCTTTAAACTCGGCCGAGCCAATGACGGGACGGGCCAACGGATAGCTACGGGGCATAGGAGCAAATTAAACGAAACGCTTCAGCAAATTTAGCGCCGCACTGCAAGCCGCGATACTGAGCGAGAATTGCTATCCCTTCGGGCGAGCGCGGGTGCGGATAGGGGCGCACTTCCGTAGGCATCAGAGCCAGCGCTTGCTGCTTGCGGCGCAACTGATTTTCGGTCAATGGCACAAAATAATTGGGAGAAAAAGGCGCCTCGCGCATCCATTCCGAAGAAGAAAGCACCTCGTAGCTGTACAATGCCTTAATCAGATATGCCACGGGGCGGCAAGCCACCAGGGAAGCCCGGTATACTTCCCGATGATCGCGGTTTAGGTCAGCGTCGCTCGGGGTAAAAACAATTTCCGGTTGCACGGTGTGCACGATTTCCGTTAAACGCCGGCAGACCTCGGCATGAGATACCGTATCCAGGCGCATATCAGGATATTTTAATTCAATCAACTGGTCAACTGACAATAAATCAAGGGCGTTTTGATATTCCTGCTGCTTTTGCTGCCAGAGCCCGGGCTGATTAGGATACTGGGTGGAGCTGCCATCGGTGACTAAACATACCGCGATCCGGTAGCCGGCAGCCTGATACTGTTGGAGGGTTCCTCCCACCCCCAAAATTTCATCGTCCGGATGGGCGCTGAAAACTAATATGCTTCGTGTCATATTGAGCTAATTAATTGAAGAATTGCCTAATTTTTGCGCCTCGGAATATGCGAATTTTTTCGCTGCGGAATCAGCGATTAAAATGATGACCCACTTTGAATACTTTTATACAAGCTAATTTTTCTCCTGACTCTCCCCGGACATCACTTAATTTCACAAACCCGTCGCGCGCTTTAATTACTACGCTATCAGTGTCTGCTGCTGCTACCTGGCCGATGGTTGCGGAATAACGGGTATACTGGGGCGTTACTACCTGCGCCTGATGAAATAAAACTTTTTTTCCTTCATAATAGGCAAAAGCCGCCGGGTAGACATAAGCTACGGCGCGCACCAGGTTAAAAATTTCCCGGCTGCTCATTTCTTTAAAATTCAAGGCACTGTCTGCTGCGGTGCGACCCAGAAGATAGGTGGCCCGACGCTCATCCTGATGCCGACGCGGCAGTTGGCCGGCCCGCAATTGCGGCATTAACTTCCGGAGCAGCACCGCGCCCTCCTGCATAATGCGCTCATAATAAGTGCGGGCATTATCCGCTGCCCGCAAGGGAAACCGCGCCTGGGCGATAATATCACCATCGTCACAGCCTTCTCCTAAAAAGAAAAAAGTCAAACCGCCGTAACGCTCTTCATTGATAAAATGCCAGGGGATGGCTGCCCGCCCCCGGTTACGCGGTAGAATTGCCGGGTGACTCCCCAGACACCCCAGGCGCGGCAAGGTTAAAAATTCTTTAGGAAGGATCTGCGACCAGCCGAAAACAAAGATTAAGTCTGGCTTCAGGCGCGCAATTTCCTCACCGTGATTGCGAATATGCTTCACTAGCGTATAAGGTATCCGAGCGCGCGCTGCCAGCGGCCGAAAATCCTGATAATCCGAAACTTGGGTGGCCTGTTCAGGAAAGAGCGTATAAAGGTGAGAGGTCGGTATTCCCCCCTCCCGCAACGTTTCCAGCATCCGGTGGCCAAACCGGTTCATGGAAATAAACACCGTGCGTTTAACGGGAGCGAATGATTTGCGCCGGGTTGCCATAAGCAATAACATTAGCAGGCATTGAATTGAGCACGTTAGCATGAGCGCCAATGACAGTATTTTCGCCTACGGTCAGATCTTCCATAATAGTAGCGCCCAGGCCAATGAGCGCGCCGTCGCCTACTTGTACTCCCCCGGCAGTGATTACTCCCGGGGCAATATGAACATGGCTGCCGATGCGGTTATCGTGTTCAATAATGCTGCCGCTGTTAATAATAGTATTATCGCCGATTACGGAGCCGTGATTGACAAGCGCCAGGGCGCCAATAAAAATATTGACACCTAATTGGACGCTCGCTTCCACGCAGGCGCGGGGATGAATGGCATTGCCAAATCGGGCGCCAGCGGCTAACAACTCATTGAAAATTTTACGACGGAGGGCGTTGTCGCCCAAAGCAATTAAAAACGCATGGGTAGGGAGCCAGCGGCTAAAATCAGCCATCCGCCCCAGCACTCCTGCCCCGGGCTGGTCGTCTAAAAATCCGGCAATCTCCCGCTCCGGCGCATAGCGCAACACCGCGGCAGCCAACCGCCCTTGTTCGCCGGCGCCAATAATAATAATTTTATCAGGCATAAGTAAATTTTTTGGCTGATAACCGGGGATGATTAATTAGCCGCTCCAGCAAACGCACAATACGATTGCCCGCCCGACCATCGCCATAGGGACTGCGGGCGCGCCGGCAGCGCGCCCGGAACGGCAAGCTGATTGCCCTGGTAATGGCAGCGCTAATCGCCTGCTCCCGGTAGCCGGCAGACAAAACATTTCTGCCGCACTCCCGCCCCTGCTGGCGCGGCCCGATATTAACGGCGGGAAGCTGAAACCAAGTAGACTCAATAATGCCAGAGCTGGAATTACCCACCAATACCGCGGCCTCCCGAAGTAAATTAAGATATTGCCGATGCGGAATGTTGCGGAATAAATACCAGCCCGCCCGGCCGCGCTGCCGCTCCAGCGCCTTAATAATAGTGGCGCTGCCCTCGTCGCTATTGGGATAAATCAATAATTTTTCGTATGGGGAGAAATGAGTTAAGGCCCGCAAGGTAGGGCTAATTTGGCCCGCTACCGGCACCGGATCCAGCGGAGCCGGATGTTGAATTAACACTAGCCAGGGACGATCGGGCCGGACGCCAAGCGCACGGGCAAGCGCCTGACGGGTCATTACCGGAGCGGTGCGCAGGGCATCAATCCCGGGCGCTCCCACGCAATGCACTCGCCAGGGTTCTTCGCCCAATTTAATTACCCGCTGATAGCTTTGAGGCGAAGCAGTAAAATGCAAGTGGGAAAATTTGGTAATGGAATGGCGGATATATTCGTCAACAATAGCGCTGGTAACGTCCCCGCCATGAATATGCGCCAGCGGAATCTTCAAGTGCCCCCCGACAATGGCTCCGGCAAACGGTTCATCGCGATCCCCCAGCACTAAAATTAAATCCGGACGCTGACGCTCGCAATAGCGCTTAATGCCCATAATCTCGCGGCTAAGCGCCGTTAACATATCGTCTGACTCTCGCACCGGCACCACGGCGGCAATCGGCACCCGATCGCGCTTAATCTCATCAATAGTATGGCCGTAACGCCGCAAAGTATGCATGCCGGTAACCAGAAGGCGCCAAGCCAGCGTTTTGCTACGCCGCAGTCCGGCCAGGGTGGAGCGCAGTAAGCCATACTCGGCCCGCGTGCCGGTAATTACCAGGATTTTCTTTTTAGGAGCCCGGCGCCTTTTATTCATAATCAGCCGCGGTGAGTTTAGTATCGGCCGGAATATCTCGGGTAGCTTTGCGACCAATCAGACTGTCCAGTTGCTTAGGCGGTATTCCGTCTCCCGGCCGCTTGGTCATTAAATCCTCTCTTTGGACTACGGCCCCGCGCGCAATGGCGCGGCGCGTGACAATGCTCTTGCGAATCAGTTGCCGGACACTTTCCTCTTCCGGCGTACATTGCTTAGCTAAAGAGCCAAGCATGACTTCCACTTTGTGGACTGTAGTGACCATCTCTTTAAGCTCGGCGGGCGTGAGCGAGGCTCGCTGGTCCGGGCCGGGAAGACTTTTGTCAAGCGTAAAATGTTTTTCAATCAAACAAGCGCCCAGAGTAGCTGCCATAATCGGGGCAACCAGCGGGTAGCCGTCCAAGGTGCCGTGGCCATTGTCGGAATACCCGATAGGAACCTTAAGCTCCTCCTGCAAGGCAGGAATGACACGCAGGTTTAAGCTCGCATCCGAGGGCGGATAATTTGAGGTTGAATGTAGGACGATGACGTTTTGGTTGCCGGTTTGGTAAATGGCAGCCAGTGCTTCTTGCACTTCAGCCAAGGTAGACATGCCGGTGGAAAGAATCATCGGCTTCTGCTTTTTGGCAATATGATAAAGATAGGGAAGGTTGGTTACTTCGCCGGATGGTATTTTGTAGGCGGGAACCAGGCCCTCAAGAAAGTCGGCGTCTGCTTCATTAAAAGGAGTGGAGAGAAAGATGATGCCGCGCTGGTCAGCGTACTGCTTAAGTTCATAATGCGCTGCCGGCGAAAGCTCCAGGCGCTTGAGCATGTCATACTGGGATTCTTTCTTGCCAGTATTGGTAACTTGATAATCACACTGGGCCGCATCCTTGGTCACCAAGGTTTCCGCGGTGAAAGTTTGGAATTTTACCGCATCGGCGCCGGCAGCGGCGGCGGCATCAACGAGCTTACGCGCTAAGGCAATGTCGCCGTTGTGATTAACGCCAGCTTCGGCGATAATAAACACCGGCTCCCCCGGGCCGACTTTTTTGGTGCCGATAGTAATGGTGTTCAACATATCTATAAAAATATACATTAAACCGATGATTATTAACTGATTACTGAATTTGCTGATTTGATACTAATAGTATACACTAAACTTCAATAAAAACAAGCTTGATCTTATGATCGGCATATTGCTCACGCTCCTCGGCACCCTGGGGCAAGAAATTGCCAGCGCCCTCGGCAAACAATCGGTGGCGGCGCGCGAACTCCACCTGTATACCGTAGCCTCGCTTCACTTGCTCGCCGGAGTGGCGCTGTGGGTGATATTAGCAGCGATCCGGCCGAGCGCCTTTATTTTTTCCGCCGCGTCGCTCCCTACGTTCCTCACCCGCCTGATATTAGAAATCGTACTCGCGCATCTTGGAATTTTAGCACTGGTGCGCGCCGACCGCAGTACTTTTGGATTTTTTCGCGCCCTCACTATCCCGCTCTTGGCGGGAATTGATTTAATTCTCGGTTACCCGCTCTCCTTTTGGCAAATAATCGGACTAATAGTGATAGTGGTAACTCTGGCTCTCTTGTGGGGAGGGCCTCATTTGCAGCGAGCCGGGCGCGGTTTGGTACTAACTACCGCCATCCTGGCCGCCCTCACGCTCTCGCTCTACAAATATAATATCACCCATTTCAACTCGGTGGCGGGCGAACAGCTGCCGATTCACCTGGGGCTCTTAATCTATTTTTGGATCCTCGCCCGTTATCAGGCCAAAGCTAATCTGTGGCAAGCGATCAGACAGCCGAGCGCCCTTTCCCAAACCCTGGCCCAGGGAATCGGCGGAGTGATTGAGAGTTTTGCCTACCAGTTTGCGCCGGCTTCGGTGATTGTGGGCGCCAAGCGCGCCGCCGCGGTGCTGTGGTCAACGGTAGCCGGACGCCTGATGTTTAAAGAAGAAAACTTCCGCCAAAAACTGGGGTGGGTGATAATCCTCACGCTGGCAATTTTACTTTTGGCGATCGGATGAAAAGCTGAAACTGTAGAAGAATAGAGAAATAACCAGTTAGCATCAGGGCGTGGCAGACGAGTGTCTTTGGGCGCGCAACCACCGCGTAAGCGGGGGGAGCACCCAAAGAGTGTCTGCCGCGACCAACCAAGTGAGTTTTAGCAATAGCGATAGCGACCAGTTAAAATAGTATCGTCGGTATTCTTCTGCAGTTTCAAATTACTCTGAAGACTTAATCAGCTTAAACAGCAACCTTAAGTTAACCAAATTCTCTTCAAAAGTAAACGGATAAGGAGCGCGTCCCGCGATAGCATCTAAAAATGCCTTAATTTCATCATTATACATCTCTTCCTCGTTCACATAACCGATTTCCGGCTGGCCGCGGGGTACGTCAATCACGTCGGTAGTTTTGGACTGGACGTCAAATACTTTAATCTGATAAGCAAACCGCTCCCAATCCAACACGCCGGTCGCGCCCAGCACCCGCAAGGTGCGCAACGGCTGGCGGGCAATCACGTCAATTAACAAATTGCCCCGGATGCCGTTGTCATATTTAACGTTGGCTAATACCACGTCATCCGCCGGCATATCCAGATCAGAAACTTTAGCAATAACACCGCGAACGTCAACCGGGGCGGCGCCCATTAACCAGTTCAGCCAAATTAGTTCAAACGCAAACATTTCCCGGCAGGCGCTGGTGGATTTTTGGGCAAAATAAACCTGGCGATAATCTTCCCAGGGGTGCCAGTCGGGCAAATACTGCCCCATATGGTACTGGAACGCCAGAATTTTGCCGATTTTGCCGGCCGTTAAAATTTCTTTCAGCATCTTAATCGGAGCGTAAAAACGCATAGTGCAAGAAGGCGCTTTTACGGTGGGAGTATTGCGGTGCTTAAAAATCTCTTCGTAACCGTCGGCGCTGGTGGGGTGCTCCACAAAAAAATGTTTCTGGCGCTGCAGGGCATAGCGAATATAGTCGCCGTGCGCTTCGGGCGAGGTGGAAATAATCAGGGCCGTAAAATCTTCCGGCCTGACCTGGTTAAAATCATCCACGATGGTGATGCCGTATTTGGCTTGGGCTTCGGCCCGGCGGTCGGGGCGTCGGTCAAACCCAAGGATGTTGTTTTCGCCGTGGCGGCGCAGATTGCGGATGCGGCGCTTGCCCATGGAACCCAGGCCGACGATTAAAAAAGTCTGATTCATAATAGTGAAACTGCAGAAGAATTGGAAAAACCAGTTAGCATCAGGGCGTGGCAGACGAGTGTCTTTGGGCGCGCAGTCCCGACCCAGTCGGGAGGAGCACCCAAAGAGTGTCTGCTACGCCCAACCAGGTTAAACTTAGTAATAGCGATAGCGACCAGTTAAATAACGGCACTGCCGGCATTCTCCTACAATTTCATCGCGGCAATGCGCCTGGCCAGGCGGCGGCGATTTTTATACAGCAGCTCGGCCAGCGCCCAGTCTTCCGGCGTGTCTAAATCCACCGAGCGCCAGCGGTCGCATATCACCGCCTTGGTATTCTTCATGATAATGATTTTTTGCTGGAGAAATTTCCGGACGTTGAAAATATAGACAAAGCAGCCGTTAAGAATATAGGCCGGACGCCACTCTTGAATGTTGGTGGATTGCCGCTCCGAACCGTTCCCTAAAATAATGTTCTGCTTTTGATCCAAATAATATAAGCGCGGGTGGGTAGGGGCAATGGTGAGCACGGTATCCGCTTTCGTGCGCTGCATTAAGCGCCAACATTGCTGAAGGTCTGTTATTTCCCGGAGCGGCGAGGTGGTCTGCAGTAATAGCACATAATCGGGCCGATAGTTTTGCTCCTGGCGCAGCCGCTGCAATAAATATAAAAGCGCGTCGTTTACGCTGGACCGGTTGGTTGCCAAAGCCGCCGGCCGCAACCAGGGCACCTCGGCGCCGTAACGCCGGGCCACGGCGGCAATAACAGGCGAATCCGTATCAACAATCAGGCGACTGGTAGGGGGCCAGCTTAAGGCCTGCTGAATAGCATAAGCGATTAACGGCCGCCCCAAAAATTTCCGGATATTTTTATGGGGAATTCTTTGCGATCCGCCGCGGGCGGGAATCACTACTAATACTTTAGGGCGTCTGGGCATATTGATTGACGACTAATTAGCTTACCTGATACTTCAGCTTCCACTCTCCGTTAACTTTTTCCCACAGATGGGGCGAACGATAGGAATCAATTACCTGATAAAAATGCTCCTCGGTGATCCCGAGATATTCCAGAAATTCCCGGAAATACTTTTTGGGGAATTCGCCGTCATAGCGCCGCACCAACGCCACGCCCTCCTCGCGGGTAATATGGCCGTCGCGGATTTCGTGGGCGGCGTCCGAGGTGGCCCGGCCGATGCCGAATTTAATAAAGGCCAGATAAAAATGAAAGCCATCGGTTTTATCGTCCAGACTGGCGTACTTGGAATAAGTGCCTTCGGAACGCCCCTCTTCATTCACCGTAAAGCCGGTATATTTTTGGGCGTAGTAAAAATTCTCTTGCGGCACCCATTTGCGATAATAAGACAGCCAGTGCATCTGGGCGCCCAAACGCTCAATGGATTCCAAGGGCGGCGGCCGGTAGAGCGCGAAAGTCTCCGGCTCAATTTCTTCCGGCTTAAAAATTCCTAATTCTTGCCCCGCGGCCGCCAATTTATCCACTCCCGCTCCCTTAAAATATAATTTTTCCCAGTCCGCCACCGATTCAAACGGCTTATCCGCATTCTGGAGCGAGCCGCCATATTCTACTTCGCCGTTTTCACCGTAAAAAATCAGGGGAATCCCGAATTTAAGCGCCAGCTGAAAAGCATAGGCTTTTTGGCCGAAAGCAAACGGCTCCCAGGCATCGCCTTTCAGTTCAAAAGCCACCCGCGCCAGCTTGCGATGCAGCGGGCCGTTCGGGAAACAATTCAGCACGGTAAAGCCGGATTGCACAAAATTATTAAAATTTTTCCAGCCGATGTCAGTATAGATAAACGGCGCCCAGGTAACGACCAGGGGGTGCATGCCGTACTGGGTTTTAAGATAATGCGCGGTATAGCCGCTGTCTTTGCCGCCGCTCCCCGGCACAATAACGTCAAAACTTCCGTCGCGCGACCGGTAGCGGTCGCATAGCTCTTTAAGTTCAGCCTCGCGGGCCGCCCAGTCAATTAGGTGATGTTTGCGCCAGGCGTACTCGCAGGCGCTGCAGACCCCTTCGGCGTTAAAAGTAATCCGCGGCCGCTGGTTAGAGACCACGCAGCGGGTGCAAAATTTCACCTCTTTCGGCTGGGTCAACAGTTGTTGATCAAGTTTTTGGATCATATTTTTTACTAATGACGTTACGGTTACATCGTTTCCGCCTGGTCGCTATCGCTATTGCTGGAAACTACCTGGTCGGGCGCCCCGACTAAGTCGGGGCGCCCTGATGCTAACTGGTTATTACTATTTTTACAGCCTCATTCTGCTGTTTAACTAACGCAACAAACTGCTTGATGATTGCCTGCCCCACCGGGCCGCTTTTTTCCGGATGAAACTGGGTGCCGTAAATATTGCCGCGCCGGATAGCCGCACAGAACTGATACCCGCCGTAGGTGGTGAGGGCAAATACGGCAACGGAGTCGGCCGGTTCTAAAATATAGGAATGGACAAAATAAACCTGCGTTCCCGGCGCCACCGGCGCCAAAATAGTATTAGTCCAGGCGTCCGGAGCCGGCGGCCTAATGCTGTTCCAGCCGATGTGGGGCACCTTTTCTTTTTCCGGCAAGGGGGGAAAGTGGACTACCTTGCCCGGGATCACTCCTAACCCAGAATGTATACCAAATTCATGGCCTTCGGTCAACAGCAATTGAGCTCCTAAACAAATGCCGAGCAGCGGCCGGTTGCTTAAAGCCAGCTCGCGAATCAGACTAGTTAAACCGCGCCGCTCCAAGCCCCGCATGCCGGCGGCAAAAGCGCCGACGCCAGGCAAAATAATTCCGGCCGCGGCGCGAATCACTTCCGGCTCTTCGGAAACCACCACTGCCTCGGTGAACTGGCGCACCGACCGGATTAAACTATTCAAATTGCCGACCCCGTAATCAACAATAACCAAACTCGCGTGAGACATAAAAATTAAATTAGGCGCACCGGAATTCCTTTTTGTCGCAAATGTTCCTTAACCGCGCCAATGCTATGCTCCTGGTAATGAAAAATAGAAGAAGCAGCCACCGCATCGGCAGGACCCTCTTGAATGACTGTGGCGACACTGTCCGGGTCAGCGGCTCCCCCGTGCCCGATTACCGGCACCGGCGCCCAGCTGGTGATTTGCTGGATGAGCTCCAAATCAAACCCGCGCCGCGTGCCGTCGCGATCAATAGACGAAATCAGAATCTCGCCGGCACCCAATTCCACCCCCTGCCTCGCCCACTCCCCCGCCTCCCGGCCGCTCGGTTCCCGTCCGCCATCGGTATAGGCTTCGTAATGCCCGGCTGACTTCTGTTTGGCTTCAATAAATAAAACAATGCACTGCGAACCGAATTCTTCGGCCGCCTCCGCAATAAATTCGGGGCGATGCGTGGCGTAGGTATTAAGGGCGACTTTATCGGCGCCCGAGCGCAGGGCATGGTTAATGTCCTGAATAGTGCGGATGCCGCCGCCCACCGTGACCGGAATAAAAATGTTGGCCGTTACCGCGCGCAACAAATCAAAATCCAGACTGCGCTGGTAAAGGCTGGCCACAATATCCAAGTAGATCAGCTCGTCGGCGCCCTCCTGGTAATAGCGCTCGGCGAGCGGCTGCGGTTCGCCAATCACCCGCAAGGCCTCGGTATGCACCGGCTTTACTACGTTTGGGCCTTTAATGTGCAGGGCCGGAATGATTCTGATATTTTTCATGGGGAGTGAGCTAATTGCTCAATTTGATTTGCTAATCTATTTACTATCTTGAACCTGTATAAGAATGCTGACTTAATCATTATCCGCCTGGTCGCTATCGCTATTGCTAGGACTGCCTGGTTGGTCGCGGCAGACACTCTTTGGGTGCTCCCCCGATTTAATCGGGGTGCGCGCCCAAAGACACTCGTCTGCCGCTCCCTAATGCTGACTGATTTTTTATTCTTCTTCAATCTCATCTTACCTTGCCGGCAATCAAACCGGCCAGCCGCGCCAATTCCTCGCGGTGTTCGGCAAGACGGCTGCCGCCTTCTATGTCCCAAAGTTGCACTAAATCCACCTCCACGCTTTCCGCCAGGCAGGCGGCAATAAAATCCACCAGTTCCGCTTCATCATAGCGGAAATTCTCCAGTTGCTCTTTTATTAAATAGGGCAGTTCGGCAATCGCCCGGCACTGCTTAACCATTGATAAACTGCTGTAATACATGGGGCCGAAAGTAACAACGGGTTTTTTGAGCAATACCGCCTCCCAGGCCGAAGTGCCGGTGATGGTAATCGTCAGGTCGCTGCCTTGAATCAGATCAAAACCGGAATAACCGGGCGGCACTAACCGGACATTGGGAATTTTTTTCAGCTCCCGGTAATAGCGCCGCGGCCGCAAACCGTACATGCCGGGATGATCCTTAACGTAAAGTTTGTATTCTACCGGCAGCGAACGCGCCACCTGGCTGATTAACCACTGCTGATCGGTATAAAAGGGGGCGAGAATGATGGGATAAGCCTCGGGTTCGGTATGCAGGGCAAAGTAAGCATATTTTTCACCCGGCGCCGGATAGTCATAAAGATCGCCGTAGCCGCGCAAAATCCGCAGTTTGCGGATTAGTTTATCGTAAACCTCATGCCAGGGCTTGATGGTATCGTAATCATCGCGGTAAGGATTACGCGCGTAATCCCAAAATGACTTGAGGAACCAGCGCAGCGAACGGGGAGCGCGGCTAGGCAGCAGCCAGTTAAAATATTCGGAACGCGGCGCTACCCGCGGGCTGAAGGCCGCGGCGGCCGGAGAATTATGCAGATAGTAAGTGGGCCGGGCCTGGAACTCCTGCAGCCAGCGGCGCGCCGGCTGCCGTAATTCTTCGGCGGCGGCATCGTGCTGCTGCCGCAGCGCGGCGAAAGCGGCGGCTAGATAGGTAGAGGCGTCGTAGCGCTCGCTGACAAAATAGCGGATGCCGATCCGCGGCGCGTCCATGACAATAGTTTTGATTCCTCTTTTTTTCGCCACGTAATACAGCAGCAGACCGCTTAAATTGGCCACCACGGAAAAAATAATAAAATCCGGCTTGGCTTCATCTAAAAATTTAATCGCGGCGCGCGCCGTGGCCTGTAGCAGGCGCAGCATTTCTTCGTGGGTATAAACAGAAGTATCGGACGGATAGCTCCGCCGCAATAAGTTATAGCGGATTACCCGGTCGGTATTAAGGAAAGGCCATAGATTGGGAATGCCGTAATCGCGCTCCAGGGCGCGCAGATAGGGCAAATCCAGCTTTTCGGTTTGATATTGCCGATAAATGTCGGCCTCAAATACCAGGTGGGAGTAAGGGACATCAGTTTGCGCGCGCAACCAGTCCCAACTGGAGCGCGTGGTAACATAAGCGCACCAGTCGGTAATGCCGTGGCGCTCCCGCATAATCTTTACCAGCTCGTGGCCGATAAATACAAAGCGGCGCTGAAGCAATAAACAACCTTTCATAACGCTACCGCAATTGTTCGCCGGTTTTAATTGCCAGGGCATCCAGGCCGACCGTTTCCGCCCCGGGCAGAGGCAACACCAAAGCGACCGGCTGATCTAAAAAGCCAATCCGCACGCCGGCGCGATACATCCGGATCTGCCGGTCAATTTCCTGCGGACAATTGTAAGACTTGCGCCAGGAGTCTATATTGTAGCGGAAAAAACGCAAATAAGAGCGATACAACCAGGTTTCAATGCCGCCGACCCGCGGCGCTACGTCGCGCACGTCTACTACCGACCGCTTGCCGTAGCGTTCGGCGATGTAAGATGCCGATACTAATTCGTAATTATTCTCCTGCGCATAACGCAACAGTACCTCCAGATGATCGGGAAAGAAAATATCGTCGTCATCCAGCTCGGCAATCCAGTCGCCCCGGCACAGCGACAGCCCCACATTGCGCGGCGGCACCCCGCCCACAAACCAACGCGATTTGGTGTCAGCCGGATATTTGCTGCGCCGCGGCAGATTATAAAAGCGCAGGCGCGGATCGGTAATTTTGGCCAAAAGTTCCGCGGTATCATCAGCAGTGCAGTCGCCGACAATCACAATCTCAAAATTCTGGTAAGTCTGGGCAAAAATCGGCGGCAAAGTGCGTTCCACTAAAAGTTTGCCGCGCTGATAAGTAGGCATCATGATGGAAATCAAAGGGCGCGCCTGGCGATTCTGATAACGGCGGCCATAACGGAAACGGGCCAAACGCAGGCGGGGCGGCTCGGCCAGGGCGTAATAACCAGCCCGCGCGCCGCAGATCAGCCGGTCGGCAAGAGTGCGGCGCCGCGGCGGACGCGGGGAGGGGGTAGGGGCGCTAGACATAAGAAAATCACTTGAAATGTAACAGCTGACCATCATTATACGCCAAATAAGCAAAAAAGCAAGATTGACCCGGTACTGTTCTGGTACCGGGTTGACATCGCCCGCCAAATTATGATACGCTGGAGCTAACTTTTTTGCCAACCTTCACCAATAGTGCTAATTAAAATGCTCTCTATAAGGCTAAAATATACCAATTTTCTTAAGCGGTCATCGCGCCCCCAAGGGGCGACCGAGGTCGCCTCAGGCGACCGAGGGAGTTTGACCGCTAGAAAATTGATATATTTTAGCCAAAATAATTAGCACTATTGCCAACCTTCATGAATAAAAAAGCGCTCATCACCGGCTCGGCCGGGCTGATCGGCTCCGAATCCGCCCGCTTTATGATTGACCGGGGGTATGATGTGGTCGGCGTAGACAATGATTTGCGCGCCTATTTTTTTGGGCAGAGCGCCTCCACTGCCTGGAATAATGCCCGGCTGAAAGAGCAATTCGGCGACCGCTACCTCTGTCACCCCATTGACATTCGTGATAACCAAAAAATAGCCGAACTGTTCCGCGCCCACCGGTTTGACATTATCATCCACACCGCGGCCCAGCCCAGCCACGACTGGGCCGCCAAAGAACCGTTTACCGACTTTGGGGTAAACGCCACCGGCACCCTGGTAATGCTGGAAAATTACCGCCAGTTCTGCCCCGAAGCCACTTTTATCTTCACTTCCACCAATAAAGTCTACGGCGACCGCCCCAATACCCTGCCGCTCGTGGAACAGGAAACGCGCTTTGAGCTGCCGCCTGACCACCGCTACTTCCGCGGCATTGACGAAACCATGAGCATTGATAGCAGCCTCCACAGCATTTTTGGCGCTTCCAAAGTGGCGGCGGACGTAATGGTGCAGGAATATGGCCGATATTTTAACCTGCCGACCGGCGTGTTCCGCGGCGGCTGCCTGACCGGCCCTAACCACAGCGGCGCTGAACTGCACGGCTTTTTGGCCTACCTGGTACAATGCATTTTAACCGGAAAAAAATATCTGGTGAATGGTTATCAAGGCAAACAGGTGCGCGACAACATCCACTCTTTTGACCTGGTAAACATGTTCTGGAATTTCCACCAGAAGCCCAGGCCGGGCGAAGTGTACAACGCCGGCGGCGGCCGGCAATCTAATGTTTCTCTGCGGGAAGCGATTGACAAAATTGAGCGTCTGACCGGCAAACCAGCTAACTATGAGTACCGGGAAACCAACCGCATCGGCGATCATATCTGGTACATCTCCGACCTTACTAAATTTCAAACTCATTATCCCAACTGGCATTATACTTATAATCTTGACCGGATTCTGGAGGAGTTGTGCCGCAGTGTGCATGTGGCCTAGATGATTTTAGATAAAATATCCCTATGGGTGAAAAACCTATTTCCCCAGAACAATCTCCCCGAGATGATCTCTCTAAACCAGTTAATCTGCTGGAAAGAGATAATGACCCGCGCAAGACCGCCTATGCTGTGCATTTGGCAGTAACCGCGCGCGAGTACTGGCATCAGCTGACAGGGAAAAACGGCGAACGCTATTCGCCGTCTATATTTCGTCTTCACCAGGCCGAAGGGTTATTGGAGAAAAAACCAGATAAGACTCGCAAGCATATGGCCCCGGAACATATGATTACCGTGATGTCCGGCTGTAAAGCGCTCGGCCGATTATTAAACCTACCGGAGGCTGACTGCCAAGATCTGGTACTAATTGGCGGGTTACATGATGTTAACAAAGACATTGAATTCAGAATGGTTCGGGCAACCATTGAGGATCCTAAAGCGGGTTATGGTCAATTAGGGCATGATTTATCCGGTACCGTTAGTGCCCAAAAATTACGATTTGCCGGCGTACCGGAGAGAATTATTAACATTCACGACAAAAGTGGCCACGCTTCTTGTCCGGAAATTGAAGCGCTTCTCCAAAAGAAAGGGGATAATAAAGATTTGACTAAAGATGAAATTAAACTGTTGGTTTTTCATTATATTGATGACGTGGTGACTAATCCGAATATTATTGATCCCCAAATTACTTCCGGAGAGCAAGGCGACCGACTAAATGCCCTAGACCGGCGCTGTATCCAAAATGAAAAAAATTCCACCTACACTAAATATAATGAAGCCTGGAGAAACGATCCGCGCAATAGAACCGGTGAAACCGCCTTTCAGATGCAACGACGGGTGGGGCACCTAGTGGAGACGCGTCTTGCCCAAATGATTAAGCTGGATGATCCCCTCCGACTTCCGGAACTGATATACCAACAGATGCAAAAAGACGTTCAAGCAAATTGGGAACGTAAGCAAAAACCACCGCTTTCTAACCAGGGCAATTAAAATTATGGAATTTAAAAATATCTTGATTACCGGCGGCGCCGGGTTTGTCGGTTCCGGTCTAGCGCTTAAATTGCGCGAGTCCTACCCGGGACTAACGATTACCGCGCTGGATAATTTGAAGCGGCGCGGGTCGGAGCTGAATCTACCCCGATTACGGGAGGCCGGCGTGCGCTTTCAGCACGGCGATATCCGCGCCCCGGAAGATCTGGGGCTGGGGACTCCGCTTGACCTGCTGATTGACTGCTCGGCTGAACCATCGGTGCTCGCCGGGCTCAAAGAAGACCCGCCTTATTTAATCAATACTAACCTGATCGGCACTATCAATTGCCTGGAATTGGCGCGCCGGCAGAAAGCGGCCGTGGTTTTCCTCTCTACCAGCCGCGTTTACCCAATTCCGGAAATCAATGCCCTGCGCTACGAAGAAACTGATACGCGCTTCCAGCTGGCGCCGGACCAAACGGCGCCGGGAGTTTCCCCGGCGGGCATTCGAGAAGATTTTCCGCTCGGCCGCGTGCGCTCGCTGTACGGCGCCACTAAACTGGCAGCCGAACTGCTGCTGCAAGAGTACGAAGCCAGCTACGGCGTGCGCGCCATTATCAACCGCAGCGGGCTGATTACCGGCCCCTGGCAGATGGGCAAAGTGGACCAGGGCATTGCGGTGCTGTGGCTGGCGCGGCATTGGTACGGTAATCAATCGCTCTCTTATATCGGCTACGGCGGGGGCGGCAAACAGGTGCGCGATTTTATGCATGTGGACGACCTGTTTGCCGCCCTGCAATTACAGCTGGAAGATTTTTCCGCTTACCAGGGCGAAGTGTTTAACATCAGCGGCGGGGCGGCTAACTCGTTCTCCCTCCAGGAGCTTACCGCGGCCTGCCAGCGGATCACCGGGCACCAGGTTCCCCTTGCCAGGGAGCCGGCGGACCGCCCCAATGACATCCGCTGGTTTATCGGCGACTCGGCCAAATTCCGGGCCCGCTCCGGCTGGGCGCCCAAAAAAAATCTGGAGGCTACCCTCCAGGATATCTACCGCTGGCTTGACGGACACGCGGCCTTGCTGAAACCAATTTTGAATTAACGCCGCGGTAAAAATTATCTTAACTTGATCCCATACTGCTCTTCGCGGGCGGCTAAACCAACCGTATGTAAGCCGGGCAACGGCAAAACCCGGGTAACCACCTCGTCCAAAAATCCCATCCGCACCCCGGCCCGATACATGCGCAATTGCCGGTCAATGTCTCGCGGCCGATTATAACTCTTGCGCCAGCTGTGCACATTGTAGGGAAAGAGCTTAAGATACGAACGATAGAACCAGGTGCCCACCCCGCCAATCCTGGGCAATTCGTTTTTGACATCAATTATAACTGGCTCGCCAAATTTTTCGGCAATATAAACCGCGGAAACAAATTCGTAATCTCCTTGCTGGGCAAACCGCAACAGACTGGCAAGATGATTAGGGGTGAACACGTCATCATCATCGCCATCGGCAATCCATAGTCCGCGGGCCAGGCGTAAAGCAAGATTGTGCGCCGGCGCCCCGCCCACACACCACCGCGATTTCATATCCGGGGGATACCTGGTATATTCCGGCAAGTGAACAAACCGGATGCGGGGATCGCCTAATTTGCGGATAAGCTCTTCGGTATTGTCAACCCGCCGATCACCGACTAAAATCACCTCAAAATTCTGATAGATTTGATTTAACCAAGAAGGAATCGTCCGCTCCATCAGTAATTGCCCTCTTTGGTAGGTTGCCATGGCAATACTGACCAAAGGGTTAAGTTCGGGTTTACGATACCGATGCCCAAAACGCCAACGCGCAATCCTTAATTTGACCGGTTCAGTCAGGGCATACCGCATTGATTGAACACCGCTAATCAACCAGTCGGAGACGCGTTGCTGGTATCGGGCGCCCGTAGCAACAACCGGAGCAGGCGATTTTCCGGCTAGTTCTTGCATCACCTGCGCCAGCTTGTTAATCTGGAGCTGATAATTCATTTCATCTTCTGCCAGACGCTCATTACCACCGCGAGATAACTTGGCGCGCAAGAGCGGATCTGATCCCATTTGCTCAATTGCCCTCGCCAATGCGGGGCAATCACGATAAGGAAAATACAAGGCGCCGCCTTTGGCATTCCACGCCAACCCTCCCCCGCCCGGCAAAATTGCCGGCACCCCAAACGCCAGAGCATAAATTAAAGAAATGGAAGTGCCAGCCGGCCACCAATCCGCCTGAATAAAAACGTCCGCTTCTTTATAATACTGATACAATTGCGCTTTAGTTACCCAGCCGGGCAATTCCACATAAGGCGCCAGACCCAACCGGTCGCGCATTTCCCGCACCGCGGCCGCCTCGGGGCCGGCGCCGCCGAGCACGACGCGAAACCGATCTTTGTTTTCAACCAAGGAAAAGGCCTGCAGAAAAATATCAAACCCCTTGCCCGGCGACATCCGACTGGAATAAAACAAGAATATCTTCCCGTCAGTTTTCAGTCGTTTTTGGTAAGAATCAGGATTTACCTGATTCTCGCGCCTGATTTTTTTCCAATCAATCGGGTCGCCCACCACCAGCTCGCCGCGGCGAATGCCAAACCCTTCGTACATCGCGCGCAAATGCGGGCTGACAAAGGCAAAGCGATCAACCTGATTCGCTAAGTAGACCCCGATTGTTCGTTCAATCAGCCAGCGCAGACGCTTTTTAAGCCGCGTCAAAAACGATACGGCAGATTGCGGGAATAAACTGGAGATATACTGCGGCCAACAGGTCAAAAACTGATTCATAAACGCCACCACCGGAATCCGGCCGCCCCGCATTCGATACAGCCCGGCGCCATACATAAACAAATGCCCATCTACTTGAAAGACGTCTGCCAGGGGCTCGTATTTTTTGAGAAGATTCCACACCTGCTTTTGCAAATGAATTAATCCGCCACTGCCAATATACTCGGTGATCACCCGATAAGGAACTGAGGCCGGAATATCGTTAGCCGAAGAAAATGCCGTGATGGCCGTTACCTGATGTCCAAGGCTTTGCAAAATTCTGATCATCAGATCAATTTCTTCCACCGAACCGCCGGATCTGGTAAAGTTAAGTTTAGAGGTGATAAAAACAATCCGCATAATTACTACTGTAAATTGCAAAACTGCCCTAACTTGGTCGCTCGGTCTCGGCAGACACTCTAGGTGCTCGCAGAGCTGCGCGCCTAGAGAACTCGTCTACCGCGCCCTCGCTCGGTTTTGTAATTCAAAGTAGTTAGTAACCAAGCGCCCTGGCAAAACGCAGCATTTTAGCGCGGGGACGTTTTTTTATGGGCCGGGCCGGAATACCGGCATAAATCGTCCACGGCTCGGTATTATGCGTTACCAAGGAACAAGCGCCCACCACGCTCCCCTTCCCCAAGGTTACTCCCGGCATAATTACGGCATTGGCCCCGACATTGGCAAAATCTTCCAGCACCACGGGAGCAATTTTTAAGCGGCAGTACTCGGGCGGGATTCCGGGCGCTGTAATTAACCCTTCGCCGGTAAAAGTATCGGAAACGCAGATTACGCGGCAGCCGGCTGCCAGGTTGGTAAAATTGCCCATTTTTAATAAACCGCGCGCCCCGCCAATAATACAAACATCGGGACCGATGTGGATATAGTCGCCGAGTTCGGCGGCGGTAGTCAGGTAAAATCCGGTATCAATAGCAATATGGCTCCCCAGGCGCACCAGTTGCGGCCGGCGAATTTCTACGGCATGGCTGATAAACACGTCAGCGCCGACTGCCTTTAAGAGGCGTTTGTTATATTGGGCCGAGCGTACGGCCTGACGCTTAGTAATCATAAAAACTTCTTCTCCTAGCGATAAGAATTAGCCGGATTAAAGTATATCATCAAATCGTTACCGCCGACAACTGCCCTTTGACTATCCGCAGTCAACGCGTTATAATTAACCTGTTTACCAACTTAATTAAATTATGCCCGCTAAAAATCTAGGTTACCAAACGCGCTGCCAAATCTGCGGCGCGCGGCCGCTGGAAACAATCCTTGCCCTCGGTCACCAGCCGATTGTCCAGGAGTATTTAACCCGCGCCACCCGGCATCAGCCGGAAGTTACCTATCCGCTTAACCTGGTACGCTGCCCTAAATGCGGATTGCTGCAGCTGGACTATATTGTTGATCCGCGGCTCGTTTTCCCTAAACACTACCCTTACCGCACTGGACTCACCAACATGCTCATTCGCAACTTCCGGGAACTGGCCAACTGCTTGATTAAAAAATACCGCCTGCGCGCTAAAGATTTGGTAGTGGATATCGGCTCCAACGACGGTACGCTGCTCCAGGGATTCCGGGCCAAAGGGATACGGGTGCTGGGCATTGAGCCGACCGATGCGGCACAAGACGCCAACCAAAATGGCATCCCGACCATCCAAAGCTACCTGAATGCCGCGGCCGTTAACCGGGCGCGGAAAAAATACGGGCCGGCGCGGGTAGTAACCGCCACTAACGTGTTCGCACACATTTTGGATGTCCCCGAGCTGATGCGCAATATCAAAAAATTGCTGGCGCCGAACGGCGTGTTTGTTTCGGAATCGCAATACCTGGCCGATATTTTTACCAAGCGGGAATTTGATACCATCTACCACGAACATCTGCGTTTTTACGCGCTTAAGCCTTTAGTTAAATTATTCCGCCGGCACGGCATGAGTTTGGTGGATGCGGAAAGAATCGCCGCGGCCGGCGGCTCAATCCGCGTGTTTGCTGCGTGGGGACGCCATCCTTTGAGCAGCCGCGCCAAAAAACTGATTGCGGCTGAGGAACAGCTGGGCCTTTACCGCGCGAAAACCCTGCAGGAATGGGCCGGGCAGATTAAACGCGCCAAGCAGGAGCTGTTGGCGCTGCTCCTGCGCTGCAAACAGGAAGGCGCCCGGATTGCCGGGGTCGGCAGCCCGGCCCGCGCCAATACGCTCTTGGGGTATACTCACCTTGACTCGGATTTGCTTGATTACACCGTAGAAAAAGCCGGCTCGCCTAAAATCGGCTTATTTACCCCGGGCAGCCATCTGCCGGTGGTAGCGGAAGAAAAATTGCTTGCCGACCAGCCGGAATATGCCCTGATACTCTCCTGGCACATCGGGCCAGAACTCATGAAAATTTTACGCGCTAAAGGGTATCGCGGCCAATTTATTATGCCGCTGCCCCAGCCGCGGATTATTACTAAACGCTAATAACATAACGAGACTACCAATAGTGCTAATTAAAATCACATTCAGGGCTAAAATATATCAATTTTTTCCAGCGGTCGTCGCGCCCCCAAGGGGCGACCGAGCGGAGCGAGGGAGTCCGACCGCTAAAAAATTGATATATTTTAGCCAAAATAATTAGCACTATCGGTAACGAGACTATCGCTAAACTGTCATTGGCGCGCCCGTATGGTAAGCGCGCTACCTCGCGAGCCGAGCACCGACTATCAGAAGTGATTCCTCGGCGAGCGCGGAGCGAGGCGAAAATAACTTTGGCTTAATTGATAACGCAGCCGAGCGTTAGCGCGTCTTACCATACGGCGCGCCTCAAGCACACAACCTTTGTTAGAATCATCAACATCGTCGATATGCCCGAAATCAAAATTCCCTGGTGGCTGCCCCAGGTGGGGACACCGGAGGAACGCAGCTATTTAAACCAGGCGCTGGATAATAACTTCGTCAACGAGGGTCCGCTCTCAACTAAACTGGAAACCGAGATTGCCACCCTGGTAGGCGCCCGCTATGCGGTGGCTACTACCAGCTGTACGACAGCGATTTTTTTAGCGCTTAAAGCCTTGGGAATAGGCGCTGACGACGAAGTAATCGTGCCAGACTTAACTTTTATCGCTACGGCCAATGCGGTGCACTTAACCGGCGCGCGGCCGGTATTGGTAGATGTTGAACCAGCCACGCTAAATATCAGCTTGGCGGCAATGCAGCAAGCCGTTACCGACCGCACTAAGGCCATTGTACCGGTGCATGTTACCGGCCGCGGGGCGGCACTGACAAAAATCTTGGACTTCGCTGCCAAACATAACCTACCGGTAATAGAAGACGCCGCTGAAGCGCTATTCTCTAAACAAGGCGATAAATACCTGGGTACTTTCGGCCGGGCCGGTTGTTTTTCTTTTGCGCCGAATAAAACTATCACCACCGGCCAGGGCGGCCTGATTGTTACCGACGACCCGGAACTGCATATTGCTTTACGCAGACTTAAAGACCACGGCCGCCCCAGGCGCGGTACCGGGGGCGATGATCGCCACGATACTATCGGCTATAATTTTAAATTTACCGATCTGCAGGCGGCAGTGGGTTTGGGGCAGCTAACGTACTGGAAACAGCGCATCGCCAGAATGAAAAAGAACTATGAACTGTACCGAGCCGAACTTGCTGGTCTTCCTGGGATAACGGTTTTCCCCAGCCAGCCCGAAGAAATTCCCCAATGGACTGATATTATGGTAGAAAATCGCCGCGACGAACTGGAAACGGCTCTGGCGCGCCAGGGAATTGACTGCCGCAAATACTGGTTCCCTCTGCACCAACAACTGGCTTATCGCTTGCCTGACGATAATTTCCCGATTGCTAATCGCCTCTCCCCCCGCTGCCTTTGGCTGCCCTCGGCTTTCACCTTGACCGACGCCGACGTGCACCAGGTTTGCGTTGCTATCAAAAAATTTTTTCAAGCGTGAATACTGCTGCTAAACTCATATCTTCGTCGCGCTCTTCTCCTCCCGAGGCGACTATCAGCTTCCTCCGCCGCTTATACCGCGGCTGGTTGCGTTTTGCCAAATTGCTGGGGCTAATCAACAGCCGGATAATTTTTTCCCTGATTTATCTGATTGTGTTTGGCATTTACAATTTAATCTACCGCCTGGGGCGCCTGATAAAAAGAGCCCCGGCCAATAAACCCAGCTATTGGCAGCCAAAAACCCCTCGCCCTCACAACGACGACTGGCTGCGCCGACAATTCTGAGTTTTGCGCTAGATGATATTCGGCGCGATATGATCAGCGCGCTACCTCGCGAGCCGAGCACCATGAATCAGAGGTGATTCCTAGGGCGACGCTGGAGCGAGGCGAAAATAACTTCGGCTTAATGATAACGCAGCCAAGCGTTAACGCGCCTTACCATACCGCGCCATACAATTTTATAAAACAATGATTATTGAGCAGTTATGTCAAAAACAGCCATTCTCGGCGTTTCCTGCTTTTACCACGATGCGGCCGCGGCGTTGGTGGTGGATGGCAAAGTGGTAGCCGCGGCCCAGGAAGAGCGCTTTACCCGCGTTAAACATGATGCGGAATTCCCGCAACACGCCATTGCCTATTGCTTGGAGGCCGGCGGTATTAAAGCTCCAGATTTATCCGCGGTGATATTTTACGAAAAGCCGATTCTGAAGCTGGATCGCCTGCTCCATACCTATCTGCAAACCTGGCCGCGCGGCTGGCGTTCGTTCCTGAAAGCGATGGACCATACTTTCCACGCCACCCTGCGGGTGGAATCGCTCATTCGCAAAAATCTCAAATACCGCGGCCCGGTATTATTTTCCGAACATCATTATTCCCACGCCGCGAGCGCTTATTATTGCTCGGGTTTCCCCGAGGCAACAGTAGTTACCATGGACGGCGTCGGCGAATGGGATACTACTACCATCGGCTACGGGAATGGCAGCCGGCTGACGCTCTCTAAAACTATTCACTTCCCGAACTCGCTGGGATTGTTATACTCCGCTCTTACCTATTACCTGGGCTTTAAGGTAAACAGCGCCGAATACAAAGTAATGGGGCTCGCGCCTTATGGCGATCCGGAACGCTATGCCAAATCAATGCGGGAATTAATTGACCTTAAACCCGACGGCAGTTATCGCTTAAACCAGCGCTACTTCAGCTTCCCCTACGGCCTAACGATGACTAACCGCGCTTTTGACCGGCTGTTTGGCGGCCCGGCGCGGGCGCCGGAATCGCCCCTCACCCAGCGGGAAAAAGATATTGCGGCGGCCCTGCAGCAAATTACCGAGGAAGTGGTACTAAAGATAGTGGCGCACGCCCAAGCGCAACATCCCAGCAAAAATCTGTGTCTAGCCGGCGGCGTCGCTCTTAACTGCGTGGCTAACGGAAAAATTTTGCGCACCGGGCAGTGGGATAATATCTATCTTCAGCCGGCCGCCGGCGACGCCGGCGGCGCTGTGGGGGCAGCGCTGCTCGCCTCTGCTTACGCTTTTAACTGTCCGCCGGCTCCTGATACCATGCCGACTGCCTACCTCGGCCCCGAATACTCCGACCAACAAGTATTAAATTTTTTGCGTCAGGAAGCCCCGGAGCGGATCGGCGGCGCGCCGCTTATCTGGAAAGAGTTCCCTTCCTCCCCGGCGCTCGCCGAACGCCTGGCAGAACTACTTGACCACACCAATAACGTCATCGGCTTGTTCCAGGGACGAATGGAATTCGGGCCGCGCGCCCTCGGCAACCGCAGCATCATTGCCGACGCCCGGGTAAAAGAAAACTGGCAAAAGGTGAATTTGAAAATAAAATTCCGCGAAAGCTTCCGGCCTTTTGCGCCGGTAGTGCTGGAAGATCGCGCCCGCGAATACTTTGATCTCCCCTGCCCTTCGCCCTATATGCTGCTCGTCGCGCCGGTAAAAACTGATACCATCCCGGCGGTAACGCACGTAGACGGTTCTGCCCGCATCCAGACGGTTAATCAAGAACAGAATCCGGCGCTGACTGCGCTGTTAGAGGCTTACGCCCGCCGCACTGGCTGTGCCGTTCTGATTAATACTTCGTTTAACGTGCGGGGCGAGCCGATAGTGGAAAGCCCGGCCGATGCCTTCAACTGTTTTTTGAATACTGAGATGGATTACTTGGCGCTTAACCGGTACTTAATCAGCAAGAGCGATAATCCGGCGCTGGCCCGATATTCGGAGCGCGAGCGCTACCTAGGGCAATTTGCGCTGGATTGATGATTGTGATAATCTTAATGGTATGTTAAAAGTCCTCAAAGACCTGGTAGTATTTTTTTGGCAGGCCAAAAAGTGGTACCTCTATCCGCTGCTATTAATCATCATCCTGTTCGGAGTAGTAATGGTATTTGCACAGTCCTCGGCCCTGGCGCCGTTTATTTATACGATTTTTTAATCCAGATTACATTGTTGTCTGCTCTGTTCAGAAGTCGCCCTTGACAAGGGCGATTTTTAATGCTATAATAGCGCGATTCTTCGGTGGTCGGAGAATCAAACCAAAACAATCGGCGCAAGGAGGCGCATAATGGCAAAGCTCTTTTCACTGTGGTTCGGTCTGCTCCGGCGGCTGGCGGCTTTCGCCTTGAACCGCATCCCCACCGATCGTCCGCATGGCACCCTGCTCTTCAACGCCATCGTCCGGCACACCTGGTGCGTTACCATCGAGGCGGTGTCTCTGCGGCGGCGCGACGGCAAAGTGGAGGTATTCCTGACTAAGCGTTCGCCGCACGAGGCCTATGCCGATCAGTGGCACTGTCCCGGCACCTGGATGCGGTCTATGGACGCAGCAATCGGAGATGCCTTCCAGAGACTCTGGAAGCGGGAATTCCGCGTGCCCTTTCGTTCGCCTCCCGTCTACTGCGGCATGTACTTCAACCGACAGGAAGTGCGTGGCCAGGTGTTGATGCTCGCCTATCTGGTGGATCTGTTGGAGCATGTCGGCGGGTCGTTGATAGGGCAGTGGTGGCCGGTGGACGCTCTGCCGGAAAATACGCTGGCAGTGCACCGCGACGTGACGATCCCCCAGGCAGTGGCGGCCTTCCTTGCCGCCGGAAAGTAACCAAGAAAAAGGAGAAAAAACTAAAACCCCCGTCGGCGAATCTGCTCGTCCGGGGGTTCGCTGTTTTTAAGTGTAACAAAAGAGATTCCTCCGCTCCCCTGTACCGTTCTGGTACAGGGTCGGTCGGAATGACAATGAAGAGCCCTTTCGTAACTCAAAGCAAGATACTACCGCGGAGGATGATTTTGGTACCACTGGTAAGTGCGGCGCAGACCATCCTCTAGCGATATCTGCGGCGCCCAGCCGATTAATTTTTGGAGTTTGCTGATATCGGCCAAACGACGTTTAACACTACCCTCCGGCGCCGGGTGAATTTCAATTCTCTGCGGCCGCCAGCCGGCCACCGCAAACATTTTTTCCGCCAATTCCGTCATGGTAATTTCTTCAATATCACCGATGTTGACAGTGGCCACCGGCTGCCCGTCGGTGGCCGCAGAATCCATCAGCTGCTGCATGGCCCGCGCCACATCATCAATATAGCAAAAAGTGCGGGTATTATCGGCGCCGTAAATGGGGAAGGGATCCACCCGGGCGGCAATCCGGCGGCAAAAATCAGGAATCACGTGATCGTAACCGGCCCGCGGCCCGTAAAAATTGTGGGGGCGGACAATCAGCGCCCGGAAATTATAGTGCTGGGCATAGTGAATCACAAACGGCTCGCCGATTAATTTAGACGAATCGTAAGAGGAGCGCGGATTGTAGGGGTCAGCGATTACCAGCGGCACTGTCTCCGGCGTCGGAATCGGGAGAATGCCAAAGGCTTCTAAAGCGCCGGCGTAAACCTCGCTGGAAGAAGGATAACAGAATTTGCCCTGGGCATTGAAACGGCGGAACCAGTCCAGAATTAAAACCAGCGATAAAGTATTGATCCGCAGAACTTCCTGGGGAATTTCGTAAAAAAATCTGGTGCCGTTTACCGCCGCCAGATGGTAAACGTGATCAAACCCCTGGGGCAGCGTTGGGTAAAAAGCCGGGTCAGTCAAATCCGCCTGCCGAAATTCTATCCGGCGGTCAGCGAGCAGCGCCGTCAAATCCGCATCCATTTTCCCCCGCTGCAGATTGTCTACCAACAGCAGCTGATGGCTGCCAGTAGCCAATAGATGACGCGCCAGATGATAACCGATAAATCCAGCGCCGCCCGTGATCAGTATGCGCATATCTTGAAAACAACGGAAGAATGCCCACTATGTTGTTATTTAATTGGTCGCTATCGCTATTACTAAAAACTGCCTGGTTGGTCGCGGCAGACACTCTTTGGGTGCTCTCCCGACTTGAGATCGGGATGCGCGCCCAAAGACACTCGTCTGCCGCGCCCTGATGCTAACTAGTTTCACTATCTGCTGAATCTGCTGATAGCTGATCAGCTGATTCGCTGCTTCTCCACCCACAACCACATGCTTTTGGGAGTGGCAATTTTAATGTCCAGCACTCGCAATCCGGCCTGTTCCGCCAGTGCCCGCGCTTCTGCGGGCGACAAAGCGACGCCGTGGAACCAGCGGGAACGGTAAACTTCGGCACCGGTGCGCAATTCCAGTTTGGCGGTTCCCCCGCTCTTAAGCACGCGATAAATTTCCGACAGATACCGCGCTATCAGCTCGCGAGCGGGAAAATGCTTAAAGGTTTCCGCCGAAAAAATAAAATCAAAAGTGGCGTCCGCAAATGGCAGCTCCCCGCCGCTGGTTTCCGCCCACTGTACGGTGGACTGCGCCCCCAACCGGCGCCGCGCTACTGCCAGCATTTCCGGAGAAATATCCACGGCATGCAGTTGTTTAAATAAAGGCGCCAGATGCTCGGTCAGGCGCCCCACGCCGGCGCCGATTTCCAGCGCCACGCCGCCGGAGAGCGCCGCGGCCCGCTCCCCCCAGCGCGGATCGCCCGTTAAGTGGGCTGCCACATCAGCCCGGCCGCTCTCGCGCAATTCAAATTCATCCACCTTTTCCCCCCCAGGCGTGTCCGGATGCGCATAATAAAAAGCGTTCTCGCGCGCCAGCGCCTCCCACTTGGCTTTAAGCTCTGGTAGGGTAGGCGGAGGTTTAATCTGCTCGGCCGAGCGCCGCAGCGGCCGGAGCCAATGGCGCAAACGGCGCACTAACTGCCGATTATTGAATTTACGCCACCACCCCGACCACCACCAGCGCGGTTGCCACTGGCCGCGATATTCCCAGAAGGAAAACCACTGCGGCAGAGTAGCATATTGATTGACTACTGCCTCGTGCCTGGCATTGGCCTCTTGCGCGCCGTCGAGGAGCGGCACCGGACGAATGCTACGTTTAGCAGCGGCGTAAGCGCG
>JACPGS010000029.1 GCA_016189025.1 Candidatus Magasanikiibacteriota bacterium
AAAGATAAATTCTTTGCAGTTGCCACTGCAGCAGGTTTGTAATCTTTCAAAGAACAAGAAACAATTAAATATCGGCGTATCCGACCGGATAATTGTGTGTAGTTTAGTGATTTATTTGACAGGTTTTATGGGTATTAATTAGTAGATTAGACAAAAATTGGTAGATTGGCATCATTTTTTGCGTAGGCGAATTATATCAACAATATTAAACGGCGGCAGGCTCCAGTCCAGCATCAGCTTTAATTTATGGGCAGGCCCGGGCAAGTACCAAACGTAAACCAAGCGGCGGAACCACCAAGCCAGTAGCCCTTTAAGCACCATGCGGTTTTTGATAATTAGCAGGCCGTAATGTTCGCCGATCGGCATTACCGTGCCTTTAGAAACAAAACGAAACGGCTTAATTTTGCGGCGGCGGAGGGCGGCGATAATATGCCGGGCAGCATATTCGCCTTCTTTATGGGCCGTTTCTCCTAACTGGGGCGCGGGAGAAGCGGCGCTCGGCGGGCAGAAGTAAGCAATATCGCCGATGGCGTATAAAGTAGGGAAGCCGACCAGCTGTAGATGTTCATTAACGGGAAGACAATTTTTTTCCAGCGATTCTGGTGCCAGATAATCAGGAGCAGTATGGCGTAATCCGGCCGCCCACACGGTAACATCAGCGGGCAGCATCGTGCCGTCTGCGAGCCGGACCGCCTGATTGGTTACCTTCTGCACCGCTGCCCCCAGCAGCAAGCGCACTCCTAAATCCTCCAGCCGCTGTTTCACTAAACTTTGGGCGGGCAGTGGCAGGGTAGCAGCGATCTGCGCCCCGCGCTCCACAATAGTAATGGTAGTCTGTTTTTGCGGATAGCGGCGGGAGAGTTCCTGGCGAGCCAGCCAGGCTAATTGCCCGGCTACTTCCACTCCGGTATATCCCCCACCCACTATTACTACATTGAGGTGGGTCGTTGCCGCGGCAATTTTGTCCATCAGCGCCTGGCGCAGGCGCAGCGCCGCGGGCAAGTCAGTGATGGGGTAGGAGTAAGCCGCCGCGCCCGGAATGTTAAAATAATTAACGTTACTGCCCAGGGCGACAATACAGTATTGATAAGAGAAGAGGCCGCGGTCCGTGGCTACGGTTTTTTCTGGGGGGTTAATTTTTTGGACCCTGGCCTGGACAAAAACATGGGGGGGCGGGCATTTAGGGGGTAGCGAAAAACTAGCGTGTTCCGGCAACACTGATCCGGACACCACCTCGTGCAACAGCGGCTTGAAAGTAAAATAATCAGTGTCGTTGATCAGGATGATAGTGTGGGGCAAGCCGGCGCGGCGCAGCCCCCGGGCCAGAGTGCGGAAAGCAGTCCAGCCGCCGATGCCGGCGCCGAGGATGATGATGTCGGCCGAATTGGCCAGGCGGTTAACGGGGGAGGAGGCGGGCGGGCTCATATAAATTAATCAGATTATAGCACGGAATTGCCCGGGGGGGCAGGGCGTTGGGCGACCTTGATTTTTGGAGAGCGACGCGGTACGATGACATTATTATCTATGATTTTTTATCTATTTGGCCCGGACACTTTCCGCAGCCGGCGGCGATTGCAGGAATTAGTCGCCGAGTTCCGGCGGCAGCGCGACCCCCGGGGGTATAATATTACCTGGCTAGACGGGAAAACTATTACCAGCGCCGATTGGTTTTCTACTATTAAAGCCGCGCCGTTTTTGGCAGCCAAGCGCTTAGTAGTGGTGGAAAATTTGTTGGCTAGCCCGGATCAGGAGTTATTAGAGGCATTGCCGCCGATGCTGGAAAGCTGGGATAGCGGCGGCCCGACCGTAGTAATATTCTGGCAGGGCGAGGCGCCAGCCAAAGCCAAAGTAGTCAAGGCGCTGCACGACCGACTGGCCCGAGAAAAATATGCCCAGGAGTTTGCCCTGTTCTCCGGCCCCAAACTTTCCTCATGGGCGCAGCAAGAGTTTAAGCAGAACGGCGGCGCGATTGAAGCCGAGGCTCTGGCGTATTTGTGCCAGAACGCCGGCTATGATATGTGGTGGCTGCACTCGTTAATTGAGCAGCTGACTGCCTATGCCTCTGGGCGCGTTCTTACCTTGTCCGACGTCCAGTTATTTTTGCCGGTTAAGCTGGATGACAACATTTTTGCCCTGGTAGATGCGCTGGCGGCCGGTAACCGGCCGCTCGCCAGCCAGCTCCTGCAATATCAGCGGGAGCAGGGCGAGGAAGAAGGAAGGATTTTTAGCCTGCTGGTGTGGCAGTGGCGGGTGCTGTTGGAGATGGCGGATACGCTGGAGCGAGAGGGGAACCTGACGAGCGACGGGCTGGCCAAACGGCTCGGCCTGCATCCTTATGTAGCCAGAAAAAATTTGGCGGTGGCGCGGCGCACGCCGCTCTCGCGCCTGGAGGAGCTTTATCGTAATTTGGCCGACATTGATGTGCGCGCCAAAACCGGCGCCGCGCCCTGGGAATTACTGACCGATTTGTTTGTGGCCAAACTTTAAAGCAATATTTAAGTAGTAAAAAACCACTCCGTGATCCGGAGTGGTTTTAGCGCGAGCGATCTGACGCAAGATCCCCTCCTCTTAGGGGCAAGCGTTGTCGCTAAGAGGAGACGGGGGATTTTGCGAGAGAACGAGCTCGCGAGAGGAGGGTAGGCGCGCTAGGCGCCTAGAGAGGGGCGGGGGCGAGGCCGGGGGTTGAGGATGTGCGGACGGCGCGGAAGATGCCAAGCAGGTCTTCCAGGTTGAATGGCTTGAGGAGGCACCACCTTATTCCTGCCCGGCGGGCGGTGGCTTCCAGGTCAGGGTGGCCGGAAACAAGGATGAAGCAAGGTGGGCGGGGAAGACGCTGGACCGCTCTCCAAACGGCAAGGCCATTGAGCCCCGGCGGCATTTCGAGGTCGCTTACGACTACCGCATAATCATTATCAGAAAGTTCGGCGATGGCAGCTTCCCCACTCGTAGCTTCCTCTACGAGAAATCCGCCATTTTCCCTCAGCCCCTCGACCAAGAGAAGGCGCTCCTCGGCATCGTCGTCCACCACCAACACCCTAAATGGCGCGGTCATGTTTTTTCCTCCCGCAGGCTGGAAATAGCCTGCTCTTGCTAGACAGCATACGCCTATCTGGCATTATGAGTCAAGGGGTCTATAGTAAAGTCAAGCGGCGGCGCAGAGCGTTAGGTGGTTGACGAAGACCAAAAAACCGGCCGTTTGGCCAGTTTTGTTGTTAAGGAATCAGGGCGTCTGCACCTTTTTCATCAGACGCGACAGTTTGCGGGCCGCGGTATTTTTTTTAATCACGCCGCGCCGTGCGGCTTTGTCCAGCGCTTGTTGCGCCTGGCGCAAAAGCGCTGCCGCCTGGTCTGGGCCGGCCGCTTTCAGAACTTTTTTGATGGCGGTGCGGTAGGCGGCGAGGCGCGCCAGGTTCCGGGCGGCGCGGGTTTTAGTCTGGCGCAAGTGTTTGGCGGCGGCAGGTTTATTGGGCATAGGTTTAATCTAAAATCAAAAGTCTAAAATGTGAGAGCGATGAGAGTGAGTGGCGATATGATACTAAACGCTAGACCAGAAGTCAAGGTCAGTGGCATGTACTGTTGACGTTACGAGTCAAAGCATGTAATAGTAATAGCAACAAGGAGGAACAAGATGCGCAAGACCACAAGGCTTGGACCGCGTTTGGAGCGACGATCCGGATTGGGGCATCATGAAACAGCACACCCGCCGTCAGCCAGTGACCGTCTCAAGCCGGGAGAACTCGATACGCTCACCGCGTCACTGCGGGCGTGGGGCATTATTCTTACCGCAGCCACCATCGAGCGCTGGAAGGAACATCCGCTCTGGCTCAAGCCAGGTGGAGTGTGGCCTTTTAGGGATACGGCGTGGGTCGCTATCGCTGACGGGAGGATCGTCGCCGCCGGCAGGTCGTATCAGACCAGCCCGACCACGGAGGAGGAAGCGGACCTGCGCCGCCAGCACGGGGAGGGTTTGGCGGTGTTTGACAAACCGCCCTTGGTGGAGGATGCCGGTGTCGGCGTAAAGCGCTAGTCTGTCGCGCACCTAAAGTAGACTGCAACCGCCCCGACATACGTCGAGGCGGTTGACACATTTTTATTCAGTTTCCACCGTCGGTTTTTCAATCTGCAATACCTCCACCCGCTTCTCCCCGCCGGTAATGCGCATCACGTCTTTGTCAATCTTGTTGAATTCCTTGTACGCCGTATTGTAGGTGTTCACGGTAGTAGAAAGATGCCCGCCTAACTTTTTTAAATACTCATCGTAAGCGAGCAGGTGTTTGCCTAGTTCTTCCACCCGCTCCCGGATTTCTTTGGCCGACTCCTCAATCTGCAGGGCGCGCAGACCCTGGAGCACGGTTTGCAAATAGGCGAGGAAGGAGGTAGGCGAAACAATAATCACGTGCCGTTCGCGGAAGGCATATTCAATCAAATCATGGGTATTGATTTTTATCGCCCCCACTTTGTTAATCAGCAGATCATAATAAATTCCTTCAGCCGGAATGAACATAAAGGCAAAATCCATGGTGCCGGCTTTGGGTTTGATGTATTTGCCGGTTTCGTCAATGCGCTGCTTTAGATCGCGTTTGAAAGCCGCTTCCAGTTCGCTTTTGCGCGTCGGGTCGCGTTCTGCTACGGCGCGATTGTAATTCTCCAGGCTGAATTTGGCATCCACCGGAATAATTTTTTCTTTGACAAAAATTGCCGCGTCTACAATATCGCCGTCCGGGAAAGCGTACTGCATTTGGTAAGTGCCGGGCGGCAGCACATTTTTTAACACATTTTCCAGATAGTATTCGCCGAGGATGCCGCGCTGTTTGGGGTTCTGCAGAATTTGTTCCAGATTTTCCAATTGCTCGGCAAAGCCCATTACCTGTTTGTTGGTTTCATCCAACTTAGTTAGCTTCTCTGTTACATCGGTAATTATTTTCATGCTCTGGCCAAACTGCGACTGAATAGTTTTATTCAGATTCTGCTGCGTTTCCTGCATGGTTTTGTGGGTGTCGCCGATTTTTTGGTCTACCAGGCGGGAGAGTTCCTGCAGCTGCTGCTGCATCATTAAAAACATATTTTGCTCGCCGGCTTGGGGCGGCGGCGGGGCGCTAAGACGACGCAGCACCAATAACAGAACAGCCAAAATGGCGATAAATACCGTCGCCATGATAATAAGAAGAAATGTTGGCATAAAGACAATGGACTATTGCGCGCGCCTACCGAGGGCAGCCGGCAGGCCGCAGTTAGCAGTCAGATTGTATCACCTCGCCCCTCCCTTGCCTAGTCGGGGGAATATGCTACCCTGGGAGTGTCACAGTTTAGCCCCGAGCCAGGTTATAATTAAGTGAAAGTACCACAAACCCTATGGGTGAGCCACCGGTCGGCGATCTAATTGCGCTGATGATACGGGCCAAGCAGGGCGACCAGGCAGCTTGGGCCGAGGTTTATCAACGCTTTTTTCTGCCGGTTTATCGCTATACGAGACGCCGGGTTTTGGACCGGCCGGCCGCCGAAGACATCACGCAGACGGTTTTTCTTAAGGTTTATACTTCTACCACCAAGTTTTCTGATCAAGCGGTTTCGCCGCTGGCCTATTTTTTCACGGTCGCGCGTTCGGCAATAGCAGATTATTGGCAGAAAAACCAGCACCGCGAAGTTCCGGTAGAAGAATCAGCTGCAGAATTATCTATGGAAACAATTACCCAAAAGGTCGAAGAGCAGTTGATTGTGGAGCAGGCGCTCCGCGAGTTAGCTGACGAGCCCAGGCGCGTGCTGACGCTTAAATTTTTTGACGGCTACCGCACCGAAGAGATCGCCCGCACGCTCCATAAAACGCCCGAGGCCATCCGCCAAATCCAATGCCGCGCCCTGCGTCAGCTCCGACATCAGTTATTGCCCTCCCCGGCCAGAGGGGAGGCAGTCGGTGTAACAGAAAAATATGAACAACGAAGCACAATTTGAGAACATCCTTGACCAGGCCATCGCCTTGCTCCAACAAGGTAAAAGCGTGTCTGAAATTACCGCCATTTACCCGCAATACGCTAGCGAACTGCGTGACTTGCTTGGCGTTGCCGAAATGGTGGCCCAAGCAAAGGAAACCCCCCAGCAAAAAGCCGCTTTTGATAAGACAATCTCGGCGCTGAGGGGAAAAATTGCGACAGAAAGTAATTCCGTAAGTTCCCAATATATGACAATTTTTGAAAAATTAAAACAAGATTGGGCCAGGGCCAAAGACCGCCTTGACCCGTTCAAGTTTTTTAGTAGGATTAATCCAATTCTCGGTAAGATCACCAAGGTTTTGGCTGTCATTATATTAGTCTGGGTTGTGGGTGGGCCAATCGTGGGCCACTTTGTTATTAAGCGTTTAATATTAGCTACCACCGACCAAAACGAAGCATCTTACCCAGTAAAAGTAAAGTACATCCCATCACCGCCAGCAACCATTGGTACGAGCGGCGGAGTTAAAGCGACAAATTTTGCAACACTTGATAGCTCGTCGTTAGGTTTAGAAGTTAGCCGATCTATGGGCCTGGGTGCAACTGATGTGCGTGTATCAGTCGCGCGTCTGCTTAACCCAGTAGGAGTTATTACCGATATGGTTCGTTCAGTCGGTCGTAGCACGGTTGTTGACACCCGCGAATTTTTAAAGACTGATTATCAGGCCACCATTAAAACCCGCCAGGTGGAGGAGTTAGGAATGCGAGCGCAGACCATTATCCGCGGCTATGGCGGCCGGGTGGATAATGCTTCGCTCCAGAATCGGTATGGTTCAATTGAGTTTGTGGTGCCGAAAGACGAATTTGAGGCGTTTAAGCGGGAATTAAAAAGTTTAGTGCGGGCAAAATTTATTACCGAAGGCATTCGGCAACAGAATTTGCTGCCGGAAAAGCGCGGGATTGAACAGCAGACGGATCGAGTAACAACGCAGTTAGACCAGCTGAAACAGGATCGGGATGATTTGAACGCGCGTCATCGCCAAACCGTTAATACTTATAACCGGCAGATTGCGGCGCTCAACCACAGCATCACCGTGTTGCAGCAAGAGGCAACCGTTACTACTACCATACTCGACCGGCAGGCGGAGATTACCCAAGAATTAGCCGGTTTGCGCGCGCAGAAACGCACTGCCGAGCGCCGCCTGGCCACGGAAAACACCAATTACACCCGGGAGCTTAATTCCCTTAATTACCGCATTCGCGATGCGGAAACCCAAATTGCTGATTTAGACACCCAAGACCAGGCGCTCCTTGCCACGGTGGAAACCGTCAGCGGAACTATTATCCTCGAGTGGATCAGCCTCCTGGCGATAGTTGATCTATACTTGCCCGGCCATTGGGCTTGGTGGGTAGCGGGGGCGGTAATAGTCGCCTATCTTATCCGGCGGCGCCGGCAATTACCAGCCGAACCGGTTGCCTAGATGCTTACATTAAAACAATCCCGACGCCCGCGGGATTGTTTTTATTATCTTTAATTTACCATCGCCACCATTCTAGCTACCAATGGTGATAGCCAGGATGGTTGAGTGGCGATGGTGCGTGCCTCTCTTCCATGTCGCTTACAGCGACCACAGCGTTTACCGGCGGCGGAAGAAGGCAGTAGTGGCGGTAGCGGTCTGATTGCCAGGGAGCAGCATCCCGAGCGCCACACCCTCTTTGGTAGCGACGAGCGCCGGTTGGTAGTAAGTGAGTTCCACGGTTTTCAGGCCGGGCAGGGGAAGCCGGGAAACTTCCTGTGCTTGCCGATTGAGCAGGAAGAGGTGCTCGTTGGGCTGTAATCCGCCGTGGACCACCAGTGCCGCGAGCCCGCCGCACTGCGGCACTGCCGCCACGGCGCCGACCGGCAACTCATAGGTTGCTACGTCTTTCGGCGTCCGGTCGGCCTCTTCGACGTAGGTTACCTTCAACGGCCCCGTGGTGTTATTGTTGTTGCGCCAGTCTCGCCAGACGATGATAATCTCATCTCCTGTTTCATACACGCCGTACACCCAGAACGGCCGGTAGCAGCCGCCGCCGCCGGTTTCCTCCGGTCCGGGCGGATCGGTGGCAAGGAGTATTTCAAAGAGGGAGCCGTCCAGACGGTGCGAGGAGAGCATCAGGTCGAAGCCACCAGGAGGCTCGGCGTGTTCCCGACTTACTGCATAGGCAACCCCCTCCCCCCAGCCCGCCATCTCATAAACATAGTTGCAGCCACCACCGGGATAGGAGAGCACATTCCCCGTCACCGTTGGCTGGCCGTCTCTGGCAATGTAGCTGACACTCTCTACCGAGTATCCACTCTCATTCCATTCGCTGTAGACGGCATAGTCCCCTCGCCTGGTGGAAGCAAGGGCAAGACTGCCGGGGCGCCCGGCAGGAGTAGCCCAGTGCGGGGAACCAGGTTGCAGTACTCCCTGCGGATGGTAGCGGCCAAGCCAAGCGCGCATGGTGAGAGTTTCGTCTGGGTGATAGGCGCTGACCAGGAAGCCGCCGTACGAGCTGCCCGTGGCGGCAATGAAGCCGCCCTCGCTGTTGGCAAGTACCCCTTCCGGCCCGGCGAAGGAACCGCCATAGTTCAGCGCCCGGACAGTATAGTTGAAGGCGCCGCCGCCGCCCTGCTCGCCTCCCTGGACCGGAACTTCGCGGATCGCGAGGAGCGTGGATTCACCCGCGGCCAGATAGACCGAAAACGCCGGACCGAGCGCCACCGTGGCCCCCGCCTCGAACCCGCTGCACGTTAGTCCGGTCGGGGGTTGCCCCAGGTCCGGCTGGCCGAGTGGCAGCGATGCTGCCCGCTCGCAGCCGCCGAGGCAGAGGAACCAGACGAGGATCAGACTTCCGACAAAACTTCCCGAACGCTTTTCCATTGGCCTCCCTTTCTTTGGGTGGAAAGCACCACCGATATGGGAATGATTACATATTAGAAGGGTAGTGTCAACCAATAAGGGTCACTTAACAACTCATTTTACGTTTCGGTTGGTCAGGCTTGCCAAACAGTGCATAATTCATTAGAATATCCCCGCTTAACCCCGCGAGGCCCCGTAGTTCAACGGATAGAACAAATCCGTCCTAAGGATGAAATGGGGGTTCAATTCCCTCCGGGGCCACCAGTTAATATAAGGGCCCGTAGCTCAGCTGGTAGAGCGCTGCATTCGCATTGCAGAGGTCAGGGATTCGAATTCCCTCGGGTCCACCAGGATAAAACATCACCCTTGGCTAACCCGACTGATTCGGGAATTGGCTCGGGGTGTTTTTTAGAGCGGGGGTAAACTTGGCGTGCCAGGAGTAATCCGGGGGTAGACGGTGATGAAGAGCGCCAGTTGAATTAAGAGAATCAGCGTTAGGATAGCGAGGAACGAGGCCTTGCGGGTTTTGTGGCGAAACAGCTTCATTGCTAAGAGCGCCGCGGGCGAGCCGCCGAGAAGCGCCAAGAGCAACAGAGTGCGTTCGCGGACGCGGTCGGCGCCGGCCCGGGCGGATAGTTTATCCGAGCCATAAAGGAACAGCGTGATTAGATTGATTGCGGTTAGATAGATAATAGCGGGCCAGATTAGCAAAGGGGATGTCATAATATTAGAAAGGGATTCCTCCGCTCGCCTTGTTAGAACTTCAGCAAAGCGAGCCGGAATAACAGAATGAGTATTGCGGTTTAGCTTACGATCGTCTATATTTTATAGGATAAGCCGGATTGCCGCCAGCGCGGGCGTAGTATAATGGTAATACACGACCCTTCCAAGGTTGAGTTGTGGGTTCGATTCCCATCGCCCGCTCCACATTTTTTTCTCGAGTCATTCCGAAGGTGCGTTAGATATTACAACACACACACGGTACTTGATTCCAGCCCGCCGGGCGAGCTACCATACCTCCAAGCAAAGCGCCCCCTCGGGAGCCGTAACAGGAAACCCTATGAACATCCGATCATCCAGCCGGGCCCGATCCCTCGTCGGTCTCTGCGTCCTTGTCCTCTTTGCCGGCGCCTCCTGCTCCCCCCCGAGCAAGGTGGCGCCTCCAACCGAGGTCATTCCATCCGGTCCCGATGCGTACGACGGTCAAATCGCCACATCGACTGACGATTTTGAAGTCGACTGGTCGCAAGTCCATGTGGAGTTTCCTTGGAGTGCCCGCTAGCCCGCAAACGCCCAGCCCGGCAGGGGTTGTGACAGACGAGGTTCTTCCATGCTAACTCTCCGTGATCAGAAGATTTCGCTGCTCGGCGCAGTTCTCCTTGCCGCCCGCGGTTCCTCTTCCGAAAGAGCCAGTTCTACGTCGCCCACCACTGAATCAGCCGCCACCGAACTGACTGCTGCTTCTCCGGTATCGGAGAATACAACACCGGTGGTGGTCAGTGATACCACGGCAGAGACCGCCCCGGTTACCACGGCCGCGGATACTACCGTAGCGGAAGCCCCCACGCCGCCGGCATCATCCGAAACCACCACTCCTTGAAGCCGAGTTAGTTTATATTCGCTAGCACCGCCGCCCCCCTGCTCGGGGCGGTTTTGTAATCCGGTGGTCGGGTGGCTAATAATGCCGTATACTATATGATTGGTATGGTTTATCCATCATTTACTACTATCCCGATTGCCGAAGTTTTGGCGCAATGGCACACTACGCCGGCAGGTCTTTCTGCCGCCGAGCGCGCTACCCGGCTAATCCGGCACGGCCGCAACGAAATTGCCGGCCGCGCGGTTACTCCCTGGCAGATTCTGGGGCGTCAATTCCGTTCGCCCTTTATTGCCCTGCTGATTATCGCCACCGCCCTTTCTTTTTTATTGGGCGAATGGATTGACGGGGTGATGATTGTCAGTTTTGTGGTAATCAACGCCGTGCTGGGATTTCTGCAGGAATACCATTCCGAGCAGTCGCTGAAATTACTGAAGCGCTATACGGTTAGCGAAGCGCGAGTGCGAGCGGGGGGCAGCGCCGCCAGGGTAGACAGCGCGACTTTAGTGCCCGGGGATATTGTAGTGGCAGAAGCGGGCGATATTATTCCGGCGGATGTGCGCTGGATTGAGGCAACGGCGCTCGCGGTGAACGAATCGGTTTTGACCGGCGAGGCGGTGTCGGTAGATAAAATTAGCGATGCTTTGCCGCAGCCCCCGGCCGAGCACTCGGCCGCACGCAATATCGGTTTTTCCGGCACTACCGTGGTAGCCGGGAAAGGGGTGGGCGTGGTGATTGCCACCGGCAGCGCCACGGTTTTTGGCAGCATCGCTGAACTTACTGCCGCGGCCCACCCCGAGAGCAGTTTTGCCAAGGGCATCCGCCAGTTCAGCCGGTTTATTCTGCGGATGATTGTAGTGATTTTGCTGATTCTTTTTATTGCGAATTTGCTGATTAAAGGCCCGCAGGCGGATTTGTTCGGGCTGATTCTGTTTTCGATTGCTCTCGCGGTAAGCGTGGTGCCCGAGGCGCTGCCGGTGGTAACCACCATTGCCTTTTCCAAGGGCGCCCTGCGGCTGGCTAAAAATCATGTGGTGGTAAAGCGTTTGTCGGCGGTGGAGGATTTGGGGAGCATTGAAGTGCTCTGCACCGACAAAACCGGCACCCTGACCGAGAACAGCCTGACGGTAGCAGAGGGGTGGGGCGATCCGCGTACTTTAGCGCTGGCCGCCGCCGCTTCGCCGGAAGGAGAGTCCAGGCGGCGGGAGGTGAATAATGCCTTTGATTTGGCGATTGCCGGGCGGCTTACTGCCGCGGAGCGTCAGGCCGCCGGCGGGATGGAGCGATTAGCCGAAATTCCCTTTGATCCGGAGCGGCGGTGCAATAGCGTTTTAGTGCAGGAGGGCGGAGCAGGGCGGCTGATCGTGCGGGGGGCACTGGAGGCAGTGATTCAGTGTTTAACTAAAGAGTCAGCGGCCCGGGGGAAAGCAGCGCTGGTTTGGTCTGCTGCCGAGGGTCGGCTGGGCCGCCGGGTAATTGCTATTGCCGAACGTCTTTATTCTGCTCCGGCTGATGCGTTGGCTGCTTATACTATTAAGGAAGAATGCGGCCTGACGCTGGTGGGTTGTTTGTCGTTTGTGGATCCGCTAAAAAAGAGCGCGCGGGTTTCCCTGGAGCAGGCGCGTCATTTGGGGGTGGCGGTAAAAATTTTAACCGGCGACAGCCGCGAGGTGGCCGGGGCCGTGGGCGTGGCCGTGGGTTTAATTGAAACGCCCGAGCAGGTGGTAACCGGGGCCGAACTCTCCGCCCGGCCGGATCGTGAATCACGGCTGGCCTTAGCCGAACGCACGACAGTATTTGCCCGGGTGTCGCCCGAGCAGAAATATCAGATTATTGAATTGCTGAAAGAGCGCCGGGAAGTAGGATTTTTGGGCGAAGGCATTAACGATGCGCCGGCGTTAAAAATTGCTCATGTCGGGCTAGCGGTGCAGGAGGCGGCCGATATTGCCCGCGAAGCGGCGGATGTAGTATTGCTCCGCAAGAGTTTAGCGGTAATTGTAGATGGCATTCGGCAGGGGCGCGAGGTGTTTGCCAACACCACCAAGTACATCAAAGCTACGCTGATTTCTAACTTCGGCAATTTTTATGCCGTAGCCGTAGCCTCGCTTTTAAGTTCGTTTTTGCCGATGCGGCCGGTGCAGTTATTGCTTTTGAATTTACTGTCGGATTTCCCGATGATTGCGATTGCCACCGACACGGTGGATAAGGGCGAGTTGCGCCGGCCGCGCAGCTACCAGGTGCGCGAAATTGTGCTAGTAGCCTTGCTCCTCGGGTTAGTATCTACCGTATTTGATTTTATTTTCTTCGGTCTGTATTGGCGGCGCGGGCCGGCCACCCTGCAGACGAATTGGTTTATCGGGAGCGTGCTCACCGAACTGGTGCTGATTTTTTCCATCCGCACCCGCGGGCTGTGGTTCCGCGCCCGGCGCCCCGGAGCATTGTTAAGCTGGCTGTCCGGCGCCGCATTTTTAATTGCCGTGGCCTTGCCGCTCTCCCCCTGGGGGCAGCGGGTATTCCACTTCGCAATGCCGCGGCCGGCGCATCTTATTACCATTCTGGGGATTGTGGTTGCATATTTTGCCGTCACCGAAGCGGTTAAACTGTTATATTATCGGCATACTAATTATGTCCAGCTAACAGGGCCGAAGAGATAATAGCGGTTGCCAATTCATTGACAATTATGAACCATATGGTATAATTTATATACCATAATACTATGGTTCTTACAGTGGCAAAAAAACAACAGGCTTGGCAATTGCGTCGAAAGGGTTTAAGTTTGCGTATTATTAGCAGACGTTTGAAAATCTCGAAGAGCACCCTTTCTGTTTGGTTTAAACATGACGCCGCCTCAAATCGGTTAAAGAAAAAACTGACTAAAGCGAATCAGCGGCGCGCCCGGTATTCACTGTACCAATGGTCATTGCGGATGCGTGCCAGACGCCAAAAAACATACCAGCAAATACGCACAATTGCTCGGCGCGATTATTTATTATTGCGGCAGCAACCAGATTTTTTGATCGGCCTAATGGCTTATTGGTCAGAAGGAGATCGGCAAGGAATTAATGGCAACATTCGTATTGCCAATTCTGACCCGTTTTTGATCAAATTTTTTTATCACTTCATCTGTCGTTATTTATCAGAGGTCGCCGCCAAAGCGCGGATGTATTTAATTTTGTATCCGGATAACCAGGACCGATATTGCCGTCACATCTGGTCGCGGCAAGTCGGGCTTCCTCTTGCCAAATTTTTTAAAAGCAGTTATATTATAGGCCGCAGTAAACGACGTAGAGTAGTTTATGGCATTGGTTCCTTAACGATAGCGAATCGTTTATATAAAGAGAAGTTATTAGAATGGCTTGCTTGTTTTAGAAAAGAGGTTAGCAAAATGCGGGTGTAGCACAACGGTTAGTGCGTGTGCTTGCCAAGCACAAGACGGCGGTTCGATTCCGCTCACCCGCTCTCATTGAAATTGGTCAACCAGAGAGATTAAACGCATTTTCACCAATCATATGCATCAAACTATTAAAAATGCCATTGGCATCGCAGTGGTAGTAGGGATTTTTGTGGCCGGATATGCCGCCACGGACTTTGTCCGTTCTTATGGTAAATCAATCCAGCCAACAGCGTTTCGTAGCTTTACTACCACCGGCGAAGGCCGGGAAGTGGCCATCCCCGACGTCGCCCGCTTTACCTTTGGTGTGAATACCGAGGGTGATAAAGACATCCCCAGACTGCAGAAAAGGAACGCCCAAAAAGCCAACCAGGCCATCGCCTTTATCAAAGCTAATGAAGTTGAAGATAAAGATATTCATACCACCGAATACCGGGTTAGTCCGCGTTACCAGTATTTCCCGTGCAATCCTCGACTGTCGCGTCCCTGTCGCCAGCCGGAAATTATTGGCTACTCCGTTCGGCAAACCGTGGCGGTGAAAGTGCGTAATTTTGAAAAGATTGGCGATCTGTTGGCCGGAGTAGTAGGGGCCGGCGCTAACGAGGTGTCGCAACTGTCTTTTACCATCGACGATCCCGCGGCCGTGCAGCAGCAGGCGCGCAATGAGGCCATCGCTCAAGCTAAAGAAAAAGCCAAGGCGGTCGCGACCGCAGGTGATTTTCGCCTCGGCCGTTTGCTCGCGATCGAGGAAGGGCCAGAGTTTACTCCCTATTCACGTAAAGATTTGGACGTAGAAGCATTGGGGGCGCCGGGCTTTGCGGCCGCTGCCCCCACCATTCAGCCCGGGTCACAAGAGATTGTGGTAGAGGTACGGCTCAAATACGAGATTGACTAATTTTGGTAGAGGTGGTATTCTTCTTACCTCGTAACCTGCTGACTCTGGCATGGGTAGAGTAATCTGGCAGCTCTCGACCGAGCGGCAGCCAGTAGGTATATAGCGGGGTAGAGCAGCCTGGCAGCTCGGGTGGCTCATAACCACCAGGTCGTGGGTTCAAATCCCACCCCCGCAACAAAAACAAAGCCGCCCCCGATGGGAGCGGCTTTGGCATAATAATTTAGTCGTTAAGCTACTTTGTCTGCTGCAAGCTGAATCGTTCTTTAGAAATTTCGTATTTTTTTATCAGTTCGGCGTTTTGCTCGTTGCGGCGCACCAAGACGATGGCAAAATTGTCGGCATAAACCGGCGCCCAGGCCGGGTCCAGCAGGCGGTTGACGATAAAGGGAATGGCCCAGGGGGCGCGGTCTTCAAAGCTATACAGAATGACGTTGAAATTGAAGCGCGCCAGTTGTTTATTCCACTCCTCGGGGTTCGCCTGCATCGGCACAAACACTTGGCGCAGGAAATCTCCCGGGTAGGCTTCGGGTCGGTTGTCTACGAACGGCCGGAGTGCGGGGTAGAGATGGAAAATAGCATAGCCGCCGATGTCTAAATCATTGAACAAGGGGCCTTTAATGTCCTGCGCGCGGATAAAGTCCGCGGCGCCCTCATTGTCTTTCACCACTCCCAGGCGCGTTTCGGGAATGAGCGTTCGCACCCGCGAGAAGCCGGCCAGGGCGGCAATCAGTATAGCGCCGATAAACAGATAGCCAAAGCGCTGTCGGCCCCAGGCCGGGCGCCAGGCGGCGAGCCCCCCGCTTAAAGCGATCACTGCCGCATAACCGAATAGCGTAAAATTGCGCACGGCCGTAACTGACCACAGACCGAAGAGCAAAGCCAGCATTTGATCGCCCCAGAGCATCGCCGGACGATTTTTCCAATAAATTATCAGCGCCACTATCAGCACCGCCAGGGCAAACACCAGAAAACTCCAGATATTTGGGTAGGGGCGTCCGGCCGCAAAAAAATCGCGCACCGATTGATTTTCCGAAATGACAAAAGCGTAGTTGCCAAAAATTTTTAAGGGGAAAAACAGTCCGGCTAATCCGGAAGGATTAATGATACTCCCGCCGATAGTGCCAGCGAGGAGCAGCGCCAGCGGGCGGCGCATTCCCGGGCGCGGCAGTTTTTTCCCCCAGGCCAGCAGCCAATAGAGCCCGACTAGCGCCGGCCCCAGAAAAAAATAGATATGGGAATTAACCCAGAAGATTTGCACTGGCACGAGCAGGGCCAAAACACGGGCGCGCCAGCGCCCCGTTAAATATCCGTCCAGGATGGTGGCATAAAGCGCCAGCGAAAGGTAGCTGAAAATTTCCGGCCGGATTTCGGTGCGCTCGGCGAGGAGCGGCACGGCCACGATGGTAAGCAGCGTCGCCAGCCGGAACCCCCCGCGCTGTACGGCTAGGCGGAAGAAGAGAAAAAAGGTGGCAAGATTTACCAGGAGGTGGAATAATCCCAGCCCAGGGAATCCCCCCAATTTGAAAACAGCAAAAAAAACAACCCCGGTGAGCCAGTGATGATTGACAAACGGCGCTTCCGGGGTAGCCGAGGAGTAAAAATTAGTATGGAGAAGCGCTGCACGGTTCGCCGGTTCAGTTAAAAAAATCCGGCCGTTGGTAAGGTGGCGGCCAAGATCGGCCGGAATTAAATCAATCGGATGCCAAAAAAAGAAGCCGAACCAAGCGGCGAGCAAAATCAGGAGTAAGGCAGGCAGGAGACGCGGAATTAACCCCCCGCGCTCGCGGGACGGTTTAGTTGTGGGAGAGATCGGAGCGGTAGTTCTCCTCATACATCTCCCAAAAAGCAAGGAAGAGGGCAGCGACAATCGGGCCGATAATGAACCCCGAGATGCCGAATAGGGCAAGACCCCCGAGGGTGGAGAACAGAATCAAGAGCGGATGCATTTGCAAGTCTTTGCCCACTAGAATCGGGCGCAGCAGGTTGTCTACCGTACTGATAATAAGCGCCCCTACTAAAAGAATAATAATGCCGGCCGACAGTTTGCCGATGAGGAGCAGCGCTAGGCCGACCGGCAGCCAGACCACCGCGGCGCCGACCCCCGGAATCATGGCGAGCAGCGTCATGAGGATGGCGAGCAGAAGCGCCCCGGGCACGCCAGTTAAGGAGAATACCAGGCCGCCGAGCGCCCCCTGAATGGTGCCGATTAAAATAGTGCCTTTAATGGCGGCGCGCGCCGCGGTCGTAAATTTTTTGTAAAGCAGCCGCTCTTGCTTGTCGCCGAGCGGCATCAGGAACATCAGTTTTTGCAAAATGCGTTCCCCGTCGCGCAGAAAGAAAAACAGCGTGTAAAGCATGATGACGAACTGGGCGATAAAGACGACTGAATTCTGGGTCAGGGCGCGCAGTTGCTGGAAAGTAAAATTAGCTACCAGCCCGCCGGCTTCGCTCATCCGTTCCAATACGGCCTGGCGAGTAACGCCGAGGGCAGCGAGCGTCGGGTTAGCCTCCAGGGCAGCGGCGAGCGACTGGAGAAAGCCGCCGATCTGGCCGCGATTGTCGCGCAGCGCCGCGTAGAGGTCTAAAGTTTCCGCGGTTAAGAATACGGCCAGGATGGCGAGCGGCACCAGAATTATCACCGCCACCAGCATGAGCGTCAGAATAGAGGACAGACTGCCGTGCTTCAGGCGGTTATTTAAGCCGCGGTAGACCGGGTAAAACAGGCCGGCCACAATGGCCGCCCAGAGCAGCGGGTAAGCAAAAGGTTTTAAGAGAAACAGAAAAAGCACGGTTACCACGCCGAGTAGCCCGAGGAAGAGGTAATTGCGGATTTTGGAGAAGTCCATACGCAGATTACACAGATTTAATTTGATTACACGGATGCCGTACTTTGGTACTAACGTTCCAGCATAACAGAAGTTGCGAAGTGAGCGTGGTGATAAAATTTTTGCGGAGCAAACCGCCTAAGCGAACGAGCAATTTGGGTGAGGCTCTGTAAGAGCCGAACCTGTTATGCTGTGTTAGCTTATGCTGTGTTAGCCGACCCGAGCCCGCAGGGCGAGAGCGCAGCGTGGTCGGAGGGAGCGAAGCGACCGACGAAGTACATTTTTACTATTCCCGATGCTGCGACTGCTTTTCACTCATTTGATTTAAAGGGCGAATTGGTTCCATTTTGGCGAGGGCAAGAGGGGTCGGGGGTGCATTGCCCAAGCCAAAACACTTATTGTTCGGTCCTTAGCTACTCTGCTCGTTCTATGTATGCTTTATAATAGCGATCCAAGGAGTATCTTTTTAGGCTAGAATTTTGTTGATATGCTTGCAGCAATTCTTTTTCGAATGTAGGAGTAAGTAAATCAATTCTTCCCATGAATACCCGCTTAGTCTCAGTTGGCTTAGGAGAAATCTTAAGGGGTAGTAATTCATTTGTTTTTTGTTCTGGCACAATCCAAAAGATGCGTAGACCAGGATGTTTAAAGTAGCTTTGTTCCCAGGTAGCAAGCATAGCTTTAGCTTCTTTTTTATATAATCCTCCATCCATAAGCGCTCGTTCAAAGATAGCAAAGTCTGCCTTAGCGGGCGATTGAACGCCGAAATTAATTTTTTGCTCAGTGCCATTTTTCATTTCGCCATTCCACCAGATATACTCAGATCCATCTGTTTTCTTTTCGTAGACGAAGACCTGCGACAATGTATGTGGGCCATTATTTTTGATCACTAGTTCGTTGTCATTGGTAAATTTAGTTTCCACAGGAATGTCGAAATTAGCAACACCACGATAGAAAATGAATTTTTCCACCTCTCTCTTATGTGATTTAATCAGGTTGGCATCCGTCACTCGCGGACTGGTCCAAATTTTCGTTTCTTCTTCCTCTGGAGGCGTTAGTTTTTGGGTGGAATTAGGAGGTAATATGCGCACCTTCCATTTCATCCCTCCCTTATATGGTTTGGTAAAATCCCAATTGTCGTGCATTTTGTTGCCACTGGTATTTTGCGGGTACCATTGACTAATTATCCCTTGTGGAAAATCCACCTGCACTGTGGCATTTTGGGCTTTCTTGCTATAGAAATAAATGACAGGCGTTTCCATTTTTACTGTAACATTTTTTGGTTCGTTGGTAGGTGAAATGTCGAATCCTTTCGCGTTGTAAACTGCCTCTGCGCGTTTTGTAAAATCACCATGCTGATAGGTAAAGCGTGGCAATTGCTCCTCGTCGAAATAGAGGCCAGAGAGGCGTGTGCCGTCGGTCGCGTGTAGCGTTGTAAACGTGCCCCACTCATGTACCACCATACCTTTAGTGGTGGCAGCAGCACTAGCTTGAATCATGGCATAACCAACTCCGGCTAACAAAATAAGGCCAAAGATAAGGAATTTAACTTTCATACATTTATTGTTAAATTTGAATTAACCGCATATTCACATTATCACAATCTAGATTGATTTTCAAGTGACAGAAAGGAGCGAAAAAATACTTGCTGGCTGCCGAAAGCAGACAGCCCCCTCTTACAAAAAAAAGAATCAATTCGCCCCTCCTTATTAAAAATCCGAAAAGCGGAGCGGCAAAAAGGGAATGGTAAAAATGTATTTCGCCTAACTAGTTTTATGATTCTTTTACAGTCTTATTATATCAGGCATTATTAGGCGGCGCAATGGCGGCGGGGGCGAAGACTTCCCGGAGGGTGGCAGGAGAAATTGTCCGTAAAAGCAGCGCCAGCAAGCCGTAAAGTAAGCCGCCGAGCCCCAGGGAAAGAATAAGGGGGAGCGGCTGGAGGGCGTAGATTGCCCCGCCCATGGCCCCGCTCGCCAGGATAATTTTAAGGAGAGTCGTAAGGCGGGGCCGCCAGCCACTGGCGCGGGCACAGAGTAGAGCAAGGCCGGCCCCGGCATAGAGTTCCGAGCCAATCGTTACCCCGATCGCGCCAGCGACGCCGTAGCGGGGGATGAAAATAAAATAGCCGATGAGAGACAGCAGCGCGTCGCTCCCGTAGATCAGGAGCGCGGTGGTTTGCCGGCCGATCGCCAAAGCGTAGTGGCCAAAGATCATGCCACCCGCCACTCCTAACAGCGACAGCGACAGTCCCTGCAGCATCCAGGCACCGGGGGCGAATTCTTTGCCGGCCACGAAGGTCAGGACGCCGGGGGCAATGGCGATTAAACCAGCTACGGCCGGCCACAGCAATAAATTGATTAAATCAAACCCCAGTTGGGCGCGGCGCTGGAATTCGGCAGTCAGATGCCGGCTCCAGGCGTGGGCGACGAGCGGCATTACCGTTCCCATAATCATCGCGGCGAGCTGAATGACAACCTCCACAATGCGATAACTGGCGCCATATAGCCCCACAGTAGTCTGATCGGCAAACAAGGGCAGAATCACCCGGTCGCCCTGCAGGTAGACGGCGGTGGCAACAACGGCAAGAGCAGTGGGCCACATTTTGTGCCACAAGGCGCGCGAAATACTGCGGTCAAAGCAAAAGCGCAGGGGCCGGGCGCAGTAAGCTAGTATTAAAGCAGAGCCGAGGGCCGCGACCGTAACGGCGACCATAATGGCGGTAAATTGCTGACGGGCGACGAGGGAAAAGGCAATGCCGAGGAGCAGCAGGAGCCGGCCCAAAATTTCCGCTCCCATCACAATTTTCAATTTTAGCTGCTCCCGGAAATAGCCGATGAATACCTGGGACAGGGCAATGGCAAAAAATGCCAGGGTCAAAATTGCTACTGCTTGTTTCACTTCCTTAGGGTAAGGGAAAGCGAGAATCAGTAGCGGCGCTGCCCCCTGGAAAACAGTAGCCGAAATCAGCCGCCAGCTAAAGCAAGTATTAAGTACGCGGCGGCGGTCAAAGGTCGGTTCCGCGAGCAGCGCCGAGGTGGTGATAGTGAATCCGCCATCAGCCACCAGTCCCACAAATTGGAGGAAACCGGTGGCGGTTACATACCAGCCAAATTGTTCCACGCCCAAATAGCGCGTCATCAGGGCGATGGCAGCCAGCCCCAGCAGGGTGGAGACTAATTTACCCCCGAGTTGGATTAAGGTAGAGTGCGCCAGAGCGCGGGTGAGAGACATATTTTAAGCTAACCAGCAATCAGCTAGCCAGCAGATTCAGCTAGTGGATGATAAGATGATGAGAGTATAGCACGGAGGGCCGGACTCTGCTATACTTGAAGATTGTATGCTTTGGCTGATTAAAAATATCTGGCGTGGGGGGGCGAGTGCTTTGATTTTATTGGCTATTTTTGCGCAAACCGTTTCGGTATTAGCGGCGGAGGAAAGGGAAACAGCCGAGACGCCGACGGCGTCGGCCGTGGTTGAGGAAACGTTTAAAAAAGGCCCGGCCGTGCGGGTGTTAATAGCAGAACAAGGGAAGCCGGTAACAATGCGCTCCGAAGTGCCGGTTGCCGTGTATACTGGCGTGATATTGCGTTTAGAACTTCCTCCGGAAACATTGATTACGATTCGCCGCGAGCGCCAGGCTTTAACGATTGAGAGCGAAGGAGTTAGTTTTGGCACCGAGGAGCCAGTGCGGATAATGGCTGAAGATCCGCTGGCGGTTTTTACCCTGCCTGGTTTTGCCCGCAAATTATCGGGCTGGAAGCAGGATTTTAATCAGTATCGGGGAATTTTGGAACTGCGTTTGGCGAAAGACAAGAATCTGCTGTTAATAAACGAGCTGCCGCTGGAGGCGTATGTAGCCGCCATAGTGGAAACTAATGAGCGCGATCCGGAAGAATATACCAAGGCGGTGCTCGTGGCGGCGCGCACTTATGCGGTGGTTTGGCGGGAGGAGGCGCGCCGGCGCGGTCGGGCATTTGATCTGCGCGGGAGCACTCACGACCAGCTTTATTTAGGATACCAGGCTGAATTAGCCCAGCCCCAGGTGCGGCAGTGGGCAGGGGAGACTGCCGGAGAAGTGGTAACCTATGAAGGATCGCCCGCCGCCACGCTTTACTTTGGTCACTCCACCGGCAAAACCAAATCCTGGCCCAAGCGCCTGGGCGAGCGGCCATGGCTTACGAGCGTCGCCGCGCCTTATGATAAAAAGTTTAAACGACTGTATGGCCACGGCTACGGCATGAGCATGAACGACGCCCGCGAGCGCGCGCGGCGAGACAACGCCACCTACCAGGAACTGCTTGCCTATTATTACACCGGCACCCAGGTGGAGGTACGATATTGAAATTTTTACCTATGAACGAGCGGAGAAAAGATTGGGGGAACGACGGGGGTATTGAAGTTTTTGCGGCGTCACCGCCCTCTATTGACAATGTACTGACAATGTCATATAATGACAGCAGCTTATCCTTAGTCATTTTTTTATGAACAGCACCGTGCAATTGCGAGTAGACGCCAAAACCAAACGCGCCGTTTCTACGGTTTTTCGTAATCTGGGGTTAGATTTAAGCACCGGCGTAAAAATGTATTTTCAGCAGGTAATTCGTGAGCGCGGTATACCATTTCCCCTCATCACCGAGAACGGCTATACGGCCGAACAAGAAAAGAAGCTCCTGGCGATTGCCAAACAAACGGAGAGCGACTATCGGCGCGGTCGCCGCCGCACCCAAACCTCGGTTAAAGCAATGGTTAAAGAGATTATGGCATCATAGGGTGACCCGATATGCAATACACCCTGCGCTATTCTCGACAGTTTAAGCGTCAATATAAAAAACTAGAGCGATCCGGGAGGCCTGGCTTAGCGGGGAAACTGGACGCAATTATGAATATTCTTGCTAGCGGCCAAACGCTACCCGCCCGTTGTTTGAACCACCGGCTAGCCGGTCAATTGAATGGGCTGTGGGAATGTCATGTGGCGCCCGACTGGCTGTTAATCTATCGCCTTCATCAAGATGTTCTAGTATTGGAATTTTTCGCCACCGGCACGCATACCCAGTTGTTTGATTAACCTGCGGATTAAACACGGGTATTGACAAGTAAAAGCTAACATCTCCCCTGGGGCGGGGAGATTTTTTTAGCGTAAGATTATGGTTAGGCGGCCGGAGCGCTGCCGCCTTGATGATAACGCTTGTCCGCCTCCGAGAGGTCTAAAATCAAACGGCGCAGGCCGTGGGGGTCGGGCACGCGGCGGCCGACCTTTTTTGGCTGGGCGCCGGCGGTTTCAATAATCAGATCGCCGTAGTGGAGTAGCGACGGCAGGGCGCCTTTTACTTCAGAAGTGGCGTTTTGAATCTGGTAAAGGTCAACCTCAAACACGCTGCGGGCGAATAGGCCGTGCTGTTCAATGCGAATCAGCCGATCGTTGGTGATGACCAAGAGATCCAGATAAAAATCGACAAAATAGGCGAAAGTCAGGAGCACCATAATCAGCAGATAAATGCTGCCGGAAAGAATTAAGAGAGGCGAAATAACCGGATGATTTAACAGCGCCGGGAAGGCGCTAGCAATAAACAGATAAAGTCCGAGCGGCACGGCGAGCAATATTATCAGCAATAATAAAGGCAGCGCCAGGGTGGCCGGGCTGTGGCGCACCCGCGCCACAATATGCTCATAGGATTTTTGGCGGATGAAGTAAGAGAGCAGCATGTTTCAGGTTAAATTATCGTAAAGAGTCAAACGGCGAAAAAATTTCCTGGCTGGGAAAAACGTTGCCGAGCCAGGCGTTGTTCCAGATAGGGAGCGGCTGTTGCCAATCGACTCCCTGCAGCAGCCACCAGGTGGACCAAAGAATAATCGCCGTTGCCGCGAGCAATAGGAAAGTCGCCAAAAAACTCCCCAGGGTAAAGGTGCCAGTGTGAGAAAAGTGGCCGACGTTGATGGCAAAAAAGACGGCAAAAAACAGCAGGAAGCCAAGGTAGACGAAGAGAAAAATATAGAGCGGGAGGGTAATCATGGTTTTTACTATAGCAGGTATTAGATATGAACTCAAACTCTCAATTCCGCACGTAATACCACACCGTCGCCAGGCCCCAGCCCAGGGCAAATTTGTCGGTATGAAAGCAGGTCAGGAAGGGCGCGTCTAAAGTGGCGGTAACGGAAATAATGCGGCTGCCGGGCTTTAGTTGTTGGCAGCGCTCGGTGAGTTGGGTTAAAAGATTTTCGCTAAAACAGGTGGCTTGAACAAAAATTACGTCCGCCTCGCTCCAGTCTTCGGTAAAAATATCGCCCGACCGGAAATTGATGTCTGGTTCGGGATAGCTCTGGGGCAGCGCCGGGCGGAGGCGTTGGTTAAATTTTTCCCGTACCGCCGCGGCGGTCTGGTAAAGTTCCGGGATCAGCTCAATGCCGACTAAGCGGCGGAAATTCCCCAGGAGGGCGGCGAGTATCACCGCTTTGCCGGTGCCGCTCCCCAAATCATAAAAAGTGCCGCCGGGGGGTGCGTCGGCGGCGGCGAGCAGCGCCGGGAAGCTGGCAAAGTTAACTTCGCCGTAAGTGAGCTCTTTGGGCGGCGTTTGGCCCCAGTGTTGTTTTCCGGCGGCGGAGAGCCGGTAGCCGTCAATATCAGCATAAAGGAGGTTGAAGTAACGTTCGGCCAGACCCAGATTCATATTGTAAGACTGTAGAAGAATGCTAACTTTATCAGTATCCGCCTGGTCGCTATCGCTATTGCTAAGTTTAACCTGGTTGGTCGCGGCAGACACTCTTTGGGTGCTCCCCCGACTTTAGATCGGGGTGCGCGCCCAAAGACACTCGTCTGCCGCACCCTGATGCTAACTAGTTTTTCCCATTCTTCTACAACCTCGTTGTTATAGGTTTTTTTCGTCTAGCGGCAGAGGCGTTTTTTTATTGTTGGCAGCGGATTTTTTGAAGTAGTAGAGAATCTGTATACCTAATACGAACAGTAGGGTAGAAGTAGCGGCGGAAACCAGGCAATAGAGGCAATACGCGCCGATGACGAAAGCCTGGAGATAAAAAAACCAGAGGGTGGCGAGGAATCCCAAAACTGTTAGGCGAGCGAGCCAGCGCAGAATTACTTCGCGACGGGTGTCCAGATAAGCCACGGCGCCCAAGAAGACGGCGAGATAATAGAGCGCTCCGAGGAGCGCCACCGGAATCTGATAGATCGTAGCGTAGCGGCTGGTGGTAACTACCTCGCAGCCCGCTAAGATTGAACAAGTCGGCGGCTCTCCTTGGTAGTGTTTAAGGGTAAGGTAACTGGCATCAACAAAACCCACCAGACTGATTACCAGAAGGGCAAGGGCAAGCGGGCGAAGCATAGCGGAGCGCAGTTATTTTACGGCGGCGGCTACGGCATCGCGCAGAGCAGCAAAATTGCCGGTGTGCCGCACGCCGTTTAAGAAGAAAGTGGGGGTGGCGTTCACGCCGGCGCCCCAGCCGCTCTCCTGGTCGGCGCGGATTTTATCGTCAGCCTCGGCCGCTTCCAGTTCAGCCGGGAATTTATTCAGGTCCAGCCCGAGGTCGCGGGCGTACCCCAAAAATAGCTCGCGCGCGCCGCCCTGGTCGCTCCATTCGCGCTGGCGTTCAAACAGCCGGTCGTGCATTTCCCAGAATTTATTCTGTTTGCCCGCGGCTTCGGCGGCGGCGGCGGCCAGTTTAGCTTGTTTGTGCTGCGGGAGCGGGAAGTGGCGATAAACAAAGCGGACGCGATCGCCAAGCTCGCGCATAATTTCTTGCACCGCCGGGAAAGCGGCCCCGCAAGCCGGGCACTGGAAGTCGCTGTATTCAATCAGCGTTACCCTGGCTTCGCGGTTGCCCTTAATCCAATCCCGCTCGGTGACAGTGGCCGGCGTGCCGACCGGACCAGCCGGCGCTTTATTAGTCAGGCGCGAGAGGCCGAAGACTACCAGCGCCAGAATCAAGATACTCCCGCCCCAAATAAGGAAACGACGCCTGGTTTGCGAGCGTCCGGCACTGGCTGCCGCGGCGGCCCGTTCCTGCCGGCGCAATTGCCGCCGTTCGCGCTTGGTAAGCATTGGTTGTTCCATAAAAGGAGAGATGAATTATTATTAGATTTTGGTTAGCTGTTTTACTTCTTGGATAAAGAATCGTTTTACTGCCGGCCAAGAAATTTTGGTAAACATCTTGGGCATTGCTTGGGCGTCAGCTTCGGTAAAATAGGTGAGCGATTTATACAGATGATAGGGGTCGTAAGATACACCGGAGAATTGTTTCTGCAAAAAATTTAGCAACTGTTTCAAGGCGATTTGTTCTCGTTGCAAACAAAGATATAAATCGAGGAAATCCTTTTTGGTATTGCGTCCGGTAATCGCGCCGAGCTTCATCAGGGCAATATCGAGGGGGGTGGCCAAACGAATCCAGCCCCGGAAGCGAACCGGTTGCTGCCGGAGAGGATAGGGGAAAGTAATGAAGCTTACTTTCACGCCCGCCAGGATGCCTTCTACGGTGTTGGCCTCTTGATTAGTTAATTCAAAACGAGCCGTCTGTTTTAGTTGTTTTAGGAGCGGCGGGGCGGCAATATTTTTCGCGGTAAAAAAGTCCAAGTCCACCGATTGCCGGTGACCATAGTGCAGGGCGAGCGCCGTGCCGCCGGCCAAATAAAAATGCTGTAGCCAGCGTTTTCTGCTTAATTTGTTTAACAGACTAGCGGTGGCGGGGGCGAGCGTGCGGGCAAACATAGTTAGGCGATCTGCCAAAAATTTTTGGTTCGCCGCGAAGTGTTTTTACTGTGAGCGACAATCTGTTTAATGGCCGAGACGCCATACTGTTTTTTTAGCCACTGCACTGCCCGCCAGTCGCCTTTTTCGGTGAGGCGGGAAATAATAAAAGCGCGGTGTGCCGTTAAGCTAAGCTCTTGCTGGTCAACATCCCACATAAATTTTTTTACGGGGGCAGGCAGTGTCATATTTAAGATATTGATACCATTATAACATATTTGATAACTAAATCAAACTGGGGATCAGGCGTTTAAAAAACGCTAGGGGGGCGGGGTTTTCGGCAAAGGGAGTATCAAAAATCCCGCATTGCCGCGGGATTTTTGATACTCCCTGAACCGCGCCGGGTTCAGGGATACTCTTTTGTAGCTACCAAAGAGAGGTGCCCCTTTGACGTGTGGGGCGCACGGGAGTGCTAGTGGCCGGCGGAAGGCGGAGGGAGCCGGCGCTGCCGGCGATCGTCCAGCTGGTTGATGCGGCGCAGGAGGCCAATGAGCCAGCGCCAGAAGCGGTGTCGCCAGGAGCGCTGCCGCTTCTTGGCGAGCCAGGCATCGCGTTGGGCGCGGAACTCTTCCCAGAGACGTTCTTCCATATTGTCTCCGAGATTGAACTCGGCGATGACCTCTTCTCGCTCGCCGCCGCATTGGCTGCAGAACTTCTCATTCGGGTAGAACCAGGCAGTGAAGGCCGGCATGAAGTATTTGATTCCATCGAAGTATTCGATTCCATGCTCGTTAAACCAGTCTGCCTGGAAGCATGACTTTTCGTGATTGTCGTTATACTTATGCTCAGAGCTACTATTCGTGTACACCCACTGCTCGAAACAGGCCTGGCAGTAGGGCGGGTAGAATCGCCGGAATTCATGACCGCACTCCGGGCATGCCCGCTCGCTATCCCCTTTCTCGCGCTTGCAGCCCGCACAATAGTCGTGAAAGGTGGTGTACTTCTGTTCGTCGAGCGTGTAATTCCAGTATTGCAGCCTTCCCATGATTACCTCCTTTTTTTCTTGTTTCGCCTTGGCTTCAAGCCGCCACGAAACACTGACATTCCGTCGCCCCAGCCACCGCCGCCCACAAAAGGAGAGGCCAAGCCGCAGTCGAGGTCGGGGTGATTCATTTCCGTTTTGACAACGAGGTGCCGCCCGTTGCGTCCAGCCGGCGCTGTGGTGATCGTGACGATCACTTGCCCATTTTCAAATGGGATGGTGTTTTTTTTCTCCACCGGCAAACTCCTTTTCAAAGAACCATGTTCTCCAACCGGCCCATTCCGATTGTTGAACAGAGTAGTATATCAGCTTTTGGCTAATTTGTCAATATTCTTGTCTATTTTTGACAATTAAAATGTCTATAAAATATATTTATGCTTGACACAGATAAAAATTGATGCTATAATATAGACATAAAAATTGTCTATTTATGAAACTTGACCAATTCTTATCGCACATTGGCTTCAAAAATAATGAAGCCACAGTGTATCTTGCCACCCTGGAGAGAGGACCAATTTCACCGCCCCAGTTAGCGCGGGAAACCGGCCTGCCGCGTACCACGGTAAATTTGATTTTACGGCATTTAGTAGAGCGCGGCGTGGTGGGGAAAACGACCGTAAAAAAACGTGTCCGCTATCTTGCCGAACCGCCTGATACGTTGGTGAACAATCTCAAATCATTGATAAAATATGGAGAGGGATTGCTGCCGGAACTGGAGGCGCGTTACAACAAAAATGAGCGCAAGCCCCGCATTGTTTTTTACGAAGGTGAGACGGCGGTCCAAAAAGTATATGATGATACGCTCTTGGTGAAGCCGCCAGAAATTTTAGAATGGAACACGGATGCATATTTTGATTTTGATCAGCACAAGGTAGACCCACATTATATTGATAAGCGAGTTAAGCTCGGCATTAAAGCCAAGCGTATCGCGGGCGCCGGCTCGCGCTGGCAAACTAAACATCAGCGCTATGACGCGGGTGAACTCGCTGAAACATTGATTGTTCCCAAAAATATCTTTTGGCCGGAGGTAGAAGTAAATGTTTATGGCAGTAAAGTTGCGTTTCTGAATTATGCCGAAGAGATGTCGCTGATTGTAGAAAGCAAAGCCATTGCCGACGCTATGCGGCAGGCCTATCAGTTAAGCTGGATCGGGGCGAAGAGTTTGGAGGTGAAGGACGAGGTTAATTAATTGAATATCCCAGCCAGCTTGTTAAGCGTAAGTTCATTGGAAAAACAAAAACCCCGACTGAATCGGAGTTTTTGTTTGGTCAAGCTAATCAAGGCGCGGTAGCCAAGGCACCCAAGTGTTGTACCGAAAACTGGAACAAGTCAGCCGGTTTTAGACGTCGGGAAACTTCAAGAATTTCAATGCCGATCACTTGTCGTCGTTTGTTCAAATCTAAAATTACACCAGTTTCTACTTCACGGCTTTTCCATACTTTTTCGCGACGGGTTTGCAAATGCAGGTACACTGCATCAGCTTCTCGGTCGTATTCTATCTTCATATATTTAATGACCAGCTAATTATTCCTATCTGCCACTGATATTACCACATACCGGCCCGCCTCGACAACTAGAGTAACCCGTATATACTGTTTCCCCCAATGACGATAATGGTGGTAGCGATCTGGGCCGATAATCTCTCGTCGTTCTGGGAGATGTATTGTTTCTATTACATTTGTTTGCGGTATCCCCCGCCAGCGCATTCTATTTTTGGCATGGCGAGTGAAATAGATTTTCATAATTATTCCGCCAGGGCGGGAGCCGGCGCTTCGGAAAGCGCCGCGGCCGGGGCTTCTTCCTCGGGCGGCTCGCCCCGCTCAATCACCTCCCACACCCGGTCGCGGATGGCATTCATCAATTTAGGATTTTCTTTCAGGAAGCGTTTGGCGGTTTCGCGGCCGACCCCCAGTTTTTCTTCGCCAGATAAATAGGAATTGCCTTTTTTCTCCACTACCCGGTAGACCACCGCCGTATCCAGCAGGTCGCCGGCGAGGGAGATGCCCTCGTTATACATAATGTCAAATTCGGTGGTGCGGAAAGGCGCCGCCACCTTGTTTTTAACTACCTTTACTTTTACCCGATTGCCGATGATTTTATCGCCTTGTTTAATTTGGGCGGCGCGGCGGATTTCCAGGCGCACCGACGAGTAGAATTTAAGGGCCACGCCGCCGGGAGTGGTTTCCGGATTGCCGAAGACGATGCCGATCTTCATGCGGGTCTGGTTGATGAAGATGACGATAGTTTTGCTTTTGCTGACGATGGCGGTAAGCTTGCGCAGAGCCTGGCTCATCAGGCGCGCCTGGAGCCCCATATGCTGCTGGCCCATCTCGCCTTCAATTTCCGCTTTGGGCACCAGCGCCGCCACGGAATCTATCACAATTATGTCCACCGCATTGGAGCGCACCAGGGTTTCCACAATTTCCAGCGCCTGCTCGCCGGTGTCGGGCTGGGAGATTAGCAATTCATCTACTTTTACGCCAATGCGGCGCGCGTAATCCGGGTCGAGCGCGTGTTCCGCGTCCACAAAGGCCGCCAGACCGCCCCCGCGCTGCACCTCGGCCACAATATGCTGGGCGAGGGTGGTTTTGCCGCTCGCTTCCGGGCCGTAAATTTCAATAATCCGGCCGCGCGGCACGCCGCGCACCCCCAGGGCAATGTCTACCGACAGACACCCGGTGGAAACCGTTTCCACCTGCATTCGTTTGGCCTCGCCAAACTTCATAATGGCGCCCTCGCCGAACCGGCTGCGGATTTGCTCGATGGCGCTTTCCGCGGCCTTGAATTTTTCCCCGACTGCCTCCTTTAATCCTGGTTTTGCCATATTCAGGCAGTTAATTAATACGCGTTCCCCGTCCGCGGGTTAGTAAATTAGTAAGCAGGTTTGCCAGGCCGGACAATGATATGGCGAACAACCGTAGTAGCCGCCCCGTGTTTGCGGCTCGCGGCTACGGTGACGGTATTTAGGCCCGGGGTCGCTGTCAGCGCAGACTCAAAAGTGCCTTGTTCGGTAACCACCGTAGCCTGCCCGTTGATGGTGAGTTTGGCTTCCGGTTCAGTTTTGCCCTGCACCAACAGGGTGCCCGGGGAAACCACTTCTCCCTCGCGCGGGGCAAAGAGGTTTAGCATCGGCGGCGCGATGGTGCTCTGCACCTGTTTGGTAAGAAAGAACAGAAACAAGGCAATGATACTGAAGATCGCAGCCCAGCGCAATAAGTGCCCCCAGGAAGCGAATCGAGAGAAATGGACGGGCCGGAACGGATGAACCGCAGTACTTTCCCCGGCGGCTAAACGCGACAGTTCCCACACGCATAGTCCGGCATCTAGCCCTAGGAATTCGGCGTAGCTGCGCAAATAGGCGGCGCGGAATCCCCAGGAGCGCGGGAGTTCGGCGTAGCGTCCGGCCTCCAGGGCCGCCAGGTATTTGGCCGGTACCCGCGCCGCCACCGACGCGGCGGCGAGCGATAAAGACGCCGCTTCCCGGGCGGCGCGCAGACGCTCGGACAAGAGGGTGGGTTGGGGCAGCGCGGTGCGGCAGAGAACGGCCATATTTTTTGTTTGGCGTGATTTAATTTACGGCTCTTTTTCTTCCCTCGGTTCTGCCTCTTCCTGCGCTGTTTCGTCAAACACCGAACCGCCGGCGTCTAAGGTATCTGGCCCCTCGGCCAAAGCATCGGGTACGGCATCCGCTGCCGCTTCAGCGCCCATCAGCACTTCGCGCGGTTTAGCGCCATCAGCCGGCCCTACTATACCAGCTTCTTCCAGTTCGTCAAGCAGGCGGGCGGCTCGGGCATAGCCCACTTTCAGCCGGCGCTGCAAAAGCGAGGCCGAGGCCTTGCCCGATTCAGTAATCACCTGCCGGGCATCATTAAACAGCGGATCCTGGTCATCGCTTAACCCGCCGAACAGGTTAAGCGTGCCACTGCTGCCCCCCGGGAGGCGCTGGGTAATGGCGTCATCATAAACCGGCGCCGCATCGCCCCGCAGATGTTCTACCACCGCCTTCATTTCGCTCTCGACCACAAAAGCGCCCTGGAGGCGTTTGGGTTTGGATAGTTCGGCTGTTAATAGCAATAAATCTCCGCGCCCTAGTAATTTTTCCGCTCCCGGCGTATCCAGAATGGTGCGCGAGTCAATTAGGGAAGCGACCGAAAAGGCGATGCGCGCCGGGATGTTGGCTTTCATTAGGCCGGTAATTACCTCTACGCTGGGTCGCTGGGTGGCTACCACCAGGTGAAGCCCGACGGCCCGCGCCATCTGGGCCAGACGAATGATGCCGGCTTCCACTTCGGCCGGTGCCGCGGCCATCAGGTCGGCTAATTCATCCACTACAATTACAATATAGGGGAGCGGCGCGGCGGCGGTGCGGTTGTACGAAGCAAGATCGCGCGTGTGCGACTCGGCGAGTATGGTAAAGCGCCGCTCCATTTCGTTAATTGCCCAGCGCAGAGCATTGACGGTTTTGGTAGCGTCGGTTACGACCGGCGTCAACAGATGCGGAATGCCGTTATACAGAGTCAATTCCACCCGTTTGGGGTCAATCATTAAAAAGCGCAGAGTATCCGGCGTATGCTGGAATAGCAAAGAAAGGATAACCGCATTCAGGCAGACGGTTTTGCCCGATCCGGTGGCGCCAGCCACCAACAGGTGAGGCAAAGCTGCCAGATCCAGGCACCAGACCCGGCCGGCCACATCTTTACCCAAAGCCACGGTCAGTTCGCCGCGCCGCTCGCGGTATTCTTTGCTTTCCAAAAGTTCGCGCAGGGTTACCAGCGCTACCCGTTCATTGGGCACTTCCACCCCTACCAGGGGTTGGCCCGGGATCGGCGCTTCCATGCGGATAGGGTGAGCGGCCAGCGCCAGCGCCAGGTCATTGGTCAGGCCGGTTAGGCGCGAGAGCTTGACGCCTTTGGCAGGCTTTAAGGAATATTGGGTTACCGTGGGTCCCACTCGCACCTCGCCCATCTCCACGTCAATGCCGAAGTGGTGAAAAGTTTCGCGGATAATTTCCGCGTTGGCTTTAATGTCGCCGGCGGTGGGTTTGCCGACGCCTTTGGTTAAGAGGGATAAAGGCGGCAGGCGATAAGACCGCCGCGGGAGCGATACGGTAGTGAGAGTTGGCGCCGCTTCCCCTGGCGCCGCGGTGGCGGGCGCTGTTGTTGCGGCGGCGGTCTCCGGCACCTCGGCGTCTTCCAGGGGGCGGCGGCGGAAGCGGCGAGCCTCTGACGCAGTTTCTTCTTCCCCGTCAGGTTCGGGCGGCAGTCGTTCGGAATAGCGACTCCAGTCAGATTCTTGCCGGGGGCGGCCAGCAGTCAGGCGCGACACTAAATTGGCAAGCGCCGACCAGGCCGCCCGCCCGGCGATACGGAGCGCCGGCCAAAAATTAGGCGAGCCGGAAAAGAAAATTAACAATCCGGCGACGAGCAGCGCCGCCAAAATAATTACAGCGCCCCACAGTTCCAGAAATCCGGTGAGCAGCCAGGCCGTAAGGAGCCCCAGGAAGCCGCCCCCGGCGCGCCCTTCGCTAGCCGCCGCTAACATGAGGGTGCGGGCGTTTTGCAGGTGGAGCAGCCCGGCGGCGCCAGTGGCGAGCAAGATGATGCCAAGCAGCTGATGCCGGTTGCCGGAGGGCCGGCGGCGCACCAGGCGCCAGGCCGATACCAAAAGCAGTACCGGTACGGCATAGCGCAGCTCGCCCAGGCCAAGCGTCAAAAGCGCCGTTAAAAATTCGCCGGCCAGACCGGCGCGCTGATAAAAACCCAGCAGGGTAATAATGCCGGCGATAACCAGAAACAAGGCCAGCAGATTATTGCCGGTTTCCGGACGGCGCGCGGGGGCCGGAGTACGGGAGCGGGCAGGGCGGTACATACTTACTTACGGTAGTATAGCACAGTCAAACGCTCCGCGCCTCAGAACCACGCGCCCGAGAGTTTGTCTAAAAAAATTCCCCGGCCAAACCGGGGGAACCAACCAAAGTTATTCTTCTTTCACTGCGAGAAGAGCTGGATGTTGCAAAAGCGCGGAGCGAATTTAGAAAACGGTGCCGGTCGTCGCTTCAAGCGGCGTGTCCGACAGGAGAGAGTATTGTTTTTAGATTCGCTCCGGTAGAAACATCAACTCTTTCGCAGCGAAAGAGCAGCAACCTTGCTGGCCAGAGCCATTGTAGAAAGGGGCGAAACATTTGTCAAGTGTATTTGTGCATAACTATCGGTCGGGTTTTCTGTGGATAACTTTATCAGATTTAACCTGGGACGATTTTTTTTATTTTAACCCAGCCATTTTTCGGCAATTTCCGCAGGCAGTTATCCACCGCTTTACATTTGACAAATTTTTGGCTTTCCGGTAAAATGGCGCTACTTTAATTCAGCTTCTCTCTGGCGTTAGCACTGCCGCAAGCGGAAAACCCTTCCCCGGTCGGCGGTCAATGCAGAGCGCGCTGGCAAAGAGGACGCGGCGTAACTCACTTTCCATGATGTTAACGTCACCGCCTAACCTCGGCGTGGACCGGCGTACGAAATAGGTTGCGATCAACACTCTTTATCTGACAGAGCGTTTTTTGTTGTTGTGTTAAATTTATTTTTATGTCCCGCCTGATTCGTGCCGCCTCGCCGGCCCCGGAGCGCCGCTTTCTCTCTGCGACGGCCGGGGTAATGCCGACCCCGGATTTAATAGAAATTCAGCGTCAGTCTTACGACTGGTTTTTAAAGTTCGGCATTAAAGAGCTGTTTGACGGCCTTTCTCCGATCCGGGATTTTTCCGGCCGCGACCTGGAACTTTATTTGGAAGATTATTATCTGGACGAGCCGCGATTTGACGAAATTACCTGCCGCGACCGCAATTTAACTTTTGAGGCGCCGCTCCGGGTGCGGGCGCGGCTGCTCAACAAACGCACTCAATCCACCAAGACGCAGGAAATTTATCTGGGCGATTTGCCGCTGATGACCGAGCGCGGCACTTTTATTGTCAACGGCATTGAGCGGGTGGTGGTATCGCAGCTCATCCGCAGCGCCGGCGCATTTTTTACCGCCGAAACCACCCGCGGCCGGCGTTATTACGGCGCCAAAATTATCCCCAACCGCGGCGCCTGGATTGAGGTGGAAACCGACTCCAGCAATGTCCTGTGGGTGAAAGTAGACCGTAAGCGCAAGGTGGCCGCCACTTCGCTCCTGAAAGCTTTTGGCGTAGGGACCAACGAAGAGATTGAAGAATTATTCAAAAGCATCAATACTCATCCCACCGTTGACTACATTGCCAATACCCTGAAGCGCGACGTCGCCGCCAACCGCGACGAAGGGCTGATTGAAGTTTACAAGCGCATCCGGCCGGGCGATTTAGCCACCGCCGACAATGCCAAGAGTCTGCTGGAGGCGATGTTTTTTAATTTTGAGCGCTATGACCTGGGCCGGGTGGGGGTGTATAAATTTAATACCAAATTTGATCTGGGGTTGTCGCCGGAAGATTTTGACAAAAAAGAGCACCGGGTGCTGTCGCCGGAAAAACTGTCGCTGGTGTTAAAAGAGGTGGTGCGCTTGAATATCACCCAAGAAGAGCCCGACGACGTGGATCACCTGGGCAACCGCCGGGTGCGGGCGGTGGGCGAGCTGACCCAAAACCGCTTTCGCATCGGGCTCACCCGCTTGGAGCGCATTGTGAAAGACCGTATGAGCACCCTGGAGCCGGAAGAGATTACGCCGAGTAAATTAATCAACGCCCGGCCGCTGGCTTCCGCGATCCGCGAATTTTTCATGAGTTCGCAATTGTCGCAGTTCATGGATCAGACCAATCCCCTGGCCGAGCTGGAACACAAACGCCGGCTATCGGCCTTGGGCCCGGGCGGGTTAAGCCGCGACCGGGCCGGGTTTGAAGTGCGCGACGTGCATACCACCCATTACGGCCGCATCTGCCCCATTGCCACGCCGGAAGGCCCCAATATCGGGCTGGTTAACCACCTGTCCAGCTTTGCCCGCATCAATGAATTCGGTTTTTTGGAAACTCCTTACCGCCGGGTGGTAAAAGAAGCTAATAACAAACCCCGGCTTACCAACGAGATTGTTTACCTTAATTCTTTTAAGGAAGAAAAAGTGATTACCGCGGCAGCCGGAGTGCGGGTGGACGCCGACGGTTATTTTCTGGATGCCACCACGCCGGCCCGGGTGCACGGCAAGCCGGGGGTGGCCGCCACCGCCGAGCTGGATTACGTGGATGTGGCGTCGCATCAGATTGTCAGCATTGCTACGGCGTTGATTCCCTTTTTGGAGCATGACGACGCTACCCGGGCGCTGATGGGCACCAACATGCAGCGCCAGTCCGTACCCTGTTTGCGGCCGTCGCCGCCCCTGGTTGGCACCGGGGTGGAGAGGGCAGCAGCGCGCGCTTCGGGGCAGATGGTGCTGGCCCCGGACGACGGCAAAATCACCGCCATGGACGGAGCGTCGGTAGAAATTACTACCAAATCAGGAGATAAGCAGGTCTTTCGTCTGAATAAATTTGTCCGCTCCAACGCTTCCACCTGCATCAATCAGCATCCCATTGTTACGGCGGGGGAAGCGGTGAAGCGCGGGGCGCCGCTTACCGACGGGCCGGCGATTGCCGAGGGCGAACTGGCGCTCGGTCAGAACGTATTGGTTGCCTATATGATGTGGGATGGTTTTAATTATGAAGACGCCGTGATTATTTCCGAACGGCTGGTGGAGCGCGACGCCTATACCTCCATCCATATTGAAGATTATTCGGTGGATGTCTGCGAAACCAAGCTGGGCCCCGAGGTGGTAACGGCCGACATTCCCAATGTCAGCGAGGAAAAATTAAAGAATCTGGATGCCGAAGGCGTTATCCGCATCGGCGCCGAGGTGAAATCCGGCGATATTCTGGTTGGCAAAATCACCCCTAAAGGGGAAACCGAACTGTCGGCCGAGGAGCGCTTGCTGCGCGCCATCTTCGGCGAAAAGGCCCGCGACGTGCGCGATTCCTCGCTTTATCTGGAGCACGGCGAGCACGGCAAGGTGATTGACGTTAAGGTATTTTCCGCCGAAAGCGGCGACAAATTGGAGCCCGGAGTGATTAAGCAGGTGCAGGTAACGGTAGCCGATATGCGCAAGGTCCAAGTGGGCGACAAAATGGCCGGCCGCCACGGCAACAAGGGGGTAATTTCGCGGGTGGTGCCGGTGGAGGACATGCCGTTTCTGGAAGACGGCACCTCGGTAGATATTATTCTCTCGCCGCTCGGAGTAATTTCGCGCATGAACCTGGGGCAGCTGCTGGAAACTCATCTGGGGTTGGCGGCCCATACTTTAGGATTTAAGGTGGCGAGCCCGGTGTTGAACGGCATCAACGAAGAGCAGATTAAAGCCAAACTGCAGGAAGCCGGGTTCCCGGCTGCCGGCCAGGTGCAGCTCTACGACGGCCGCACCGGCGAACCATTTGATCACCAGACGACCATTGGTTACAGTTACATGCTGAAGCTGAACCACATGGTAGAAGACAAAATTCACCAGCGCTCCATCGGCCCCTACTCGCTTATTACCCAGCAGCCCTTGGGCGGCAAGGCGCAGTTCGGCGGCCAGCGGTTTGGCGAAATGGAAGTGTGGGCCCTGGAAGCCTATGGCGCGGCGCATACCCTGCAGGAGATGCTGACTATTAAATCCGACGACGTGCAGGGCCGCTCCAAGGCTTATGAGGCGATTATCAAAGGCGAGCCGGTTTCTAAAGTAAACATTCCCGAATCATTCAATGTTTTAACCCGCGAGCTGAAAGGCCTGGGGCTGGATGTGGAACTCCTCAAGCGCACCGAGGGCGGCGTGTTTCGGCCGGCCGAAGAAGTGCGGGCTGAGCTGGAAAAGCAGCGCCGGGCGGAAATGGAAGCGGCGGGAGGGGAACCGGAGGTGAGAGGAGCCAGGTGAAAAAAGAGGGTGACCCCACAAAGTAAATAAGCTCGATTTTTTTCCTACTGTCCTACTTTCCTACTATCCTAAATTTGTATGCCCCGCGATCAGCTGCAATCAACGGATTTTGACGCCATTCGCTTGAAAATCGCCAGCCCGGAAGTAATCCGGCAGTGGAGCTACGGCGAAGTGGTGAAACCGGAAACCATCAATTACCGCACCCAAAAACCGGAAAAGGGCGGCTTATTTGCCGAAGAAATTTTCGGGCCCACCAAAGACTGGGAGTGCTACTGTGGCAAGTACAAAAAAATCCGCTACAAGGGAATTATCTGCGATAAGTGCGGGGTGGAAGTTACTCATTCCTTGGTGCGCCGCGAGCGGATGGGGCATATTGAATTCGTGACGTCGGTTTCCCATATCTGGTTTTTGCGCTCGGTGCCCTCCAAAATCGGCCTCACCCTGGATTTGTCCACCCAGGCCCTGGAGAAAGTAGTCTATTTTGCCTCCTTTATCATCACCCGGGTGGACGAAGCCGAGCGCAAACGCACCTTTGATCTGCTGCGACGGGAGTGTAAAGCCAAGCGCCGGGAGATTGACAAAGATTATGCCGCCAAACTGCAGGCCGCCCAGGATCGCGGGGCGCCGGCCAAAGAATTAGATAAACTTACTGCCGAGGCCGAGCGCCAGCGCCAGGCGCTGGAAACCGATTTCCAACAGGCTGATCGCGAGTTAAAAGAACTGGTGCCGCTGAAAATTGTTTCCGAAAATAAATATCAGGAATTGTCCCTGCGCTACGGTCATTTGTTTGAAGCGGGCATTGGGGCCGAGTCAATTCGGGAACTCTTAGCGCGTCTGAACGTAGAAGAAACTATCACCGAGCTGGCGGCGGCTCAGGCCGCGGCCAAGGGTACGCGGCTGGAGCGCATTATCCGGCGCAAAAAGCTGCTCCAGAGTTTAGCCAAGAACAAACTGCGGCCGGAATGGATGATTTTGAAAAATTTGCCGGTGATCCCCCCGGATTTGCGCCCCATGGTGGCGCTCGACGGCGGTCGGTTCGCCACTTCTGATCTGAATGATCTCTATCGCCGCGTGATTAACCGCAATAACCGCTTGCGCCGCCTGACCGAGCTGGATGCGCCGGAGGTCATTTGCCGCAACGAAAAACGCATGCTTCAGGAAGCCGTGGACGCGCTGATTGACAACGGCGCCCGCCACGCCAAAACCGTTACTGCCGCCACCGGCCAGCGCCGCGAGCTGCGTTCGCTGGCCGACATTCTTAAAGGCAAGCAGGGGCGCTTCCGCCAGAACCTGCTCGGCAAACGGGTGGATTATTCTGGCCGCTCCGTAATCGTGGTCGGGCCCCAGCTGAATCTGGACGAGTGCGGCCTGCCCAAGCGGATGGCCCTGGAGCTGTTCAAGCCCTTTATTATGGGCGAAATCATCCGGCGCGAGCTGGCTCATAACGTGCGCAGCGCCAGCCGCGTGATTGAGTCCGAAGCAGACGTGGTGTGGGACATTTTAGAAGAATTAACCCAAAAAACCCGGGTGATGCTGAACCGCGCCCCCACGCTCCACCGCCTGGGCATTCAGGCTTTTCACCCCCGGCTGGTGGAGGGTAAAGCCATTCAGCTGCACCCCCTGGTGTGTACGGCCTTTAATGCTGACTTTGACGGCGACCAAATGGCGGTGCACCTGCCCTTGACCGACGAAGCGCGGCGCGAAGCCGAAGAAATAATGGCGGCGGAAAAAAATCTGCTCAAACCCGCCACCGGCCAGCCGGTGATTACCCCCAAGCAGGATATTGCTCTGGGGTGCTTTTATCTGACGCGGCTGGCTGCCGGGCAGCCGGGCGCCGCGCCGCGGTATTTTTCTTCGGAGCGAGAAGCGATTTTGGCTTACAAAACGCGGCACATTACCCTGCAGCAGGAAATTGCGGTGCGCTTTGGCTCCGGGCACAAAGTAGGGGAAATAGGCTGTGTGGGTGCCGGATTAAAAGAAGGGGCAGCCTGCCTTACTACTTCGGTCGGCCGCATTTTCTTTAACGAAGTGATTCCGGCGCGCCTGCCGTTTTACAACGAAACCATTGACGTCAAAAAACTCGGCGCTATTATTCGTCTTACTTTGGAGCACTATGGCCAGGAGGAAACTTCACGGTTTATTGATCAGCTGAAAAATCTGGGCTACCGCTACGTCACCAAATCCGGTTATTCGCTGGGGATGGATGACTTTCCTTCGCATCCCAGCAAAACCGAGCTGGTAACCGGGGCGGACCGCGAGGTGGCCGCCACCGAAGCGCAGTACCAGGAAGGGCTGTTGACCCAGGGCGAGCGCCACACTAAAATTTTGGAAGTATGGACCGAGACCAAGGAAAAACTGATGGCCAAGACCAAGGAATTGCTGCCGCCGGAGGGGCCGGTGTTTGCCATGATTGATTCCGGCGCCCGCGGCACCTATGGCCAGCTGGGGCAGGTAATCGGCATGAAGGGCCTGGTGGTATCGCCCTCCGGCGATATTATTGAACTCCCCATTAAAGGGAATTTCAAAGAAGGCTTTACCGTGCTGGAGTACTTTATTTCTTCGCACGGCACCCGCAAGGGGCTCTCCGACACGGCCCTGCGCACCGCTAACGCCGGATACCTTACCCGCCGCTTGGTGGACGTATCGCAGGACGTAGTAATTTTAGAAAAAGATTGCGGCGACACTACCGGCGAACTCTTTACTCTGGAGCAGTCGCGCGAGATGGGCGAAAAGCTCGCTGACCGGGTGTGGAGCCGGTATGTAATTGAGGACGTTACCGCCGCGGGAGAAACCATTGTCAAGGCAGGCGAAGCCGTAGACGACCGGGCGGCGCGGTTGATTGAAGAGCGTAAAGTGGCGGAAGTGAAAGTGCGGAGTCTCTTGCAGTGCCGGCTGCCCAAGGGAGTCTGCCGCCACTGTTACGGGTTTGACTTGGGCCATAACCGGCCGGTGGCATTGGGCACTGCTGTGGGGATTATTGCCGCCCAATCCATCGGCGAGCCTGGCACCCAGCTTACTTTGCGCACTTTCCATACCGGCGGCGTGGCCGGCGGCGACATTACCCAGGGGTTGCCGCGGGTGGATGAGTTGTTTGAAGCGCGCACCCCTAAGCACCAGGCCGTACTCTGCGAAGTGGCGGGGACGGTGGCGATTGAAGACGCCGACGGCAAGGTGATTACCGGCCCCACCGGCAAGAAAATTTTTGAGGGCCGGCGCGGGCAAAAAATCATTAAAATCAGTTTTGCCGGCATGGAAGAAATGAAAGTGCGCCTTAAATCAGAAGACGAAGTATTGGTGAAAGACGACGCCGAAGTGGACAAAGATGAAGTGCTGGTGGTGCGGGGCGCCTCGGGGGAAGAGATTAAAGCCAAATATGGCGGCCGCGTTAAGCTCGGCAAGAATACCGTAACGCTTACTTACGAGGGCCCCAAGGTGCGCGAGTACATTGTGCCGCTGGGTTATAAACTTTATGTTAAGGAGGGCGACCCGGTAGAAAAAGGAGCGCAGCTGACGGATGGCTCCGTTAATTTGCATGAATTGTATGAACTGAAAGGCCGGCCCGCGGTGCAGCGCTATATTCTGCAGGAAGTGCAGAGCATTTATTCTTCGCAGGGCCAGAAAGTAAACGATAAGCACGTGGAGCTGATTATCCGTCAGATGTTCAGCCGCGTGTACGTGGAAGATGCCGGTGACACGGAATTGCTCCCTGGCGAAGTGGTGGAGCGCGGCCAGGTGGAGATTGCCAACCGGGCCGTGAAAAAAGAAGGCGGCAAGCTGGCCACGGCGCGCGAGCTGCTGCTTGGCATCAGCAAAGTTGCCTTAACTACCCAAAGCTTCCTCTCCGCCGCTTCGTTCCAGGAAACGGCGCGCGTCCTCATCAACACCGCCTCCACCGGCAAAATGGACTACCTGGAAGGCTTAAAAGAAAACGTCATCATCGGCCGCCTGATTCCGGCCGGGACGGGGTTTAAGGGATAAGTTGTCATTAAGAAAAAACGCCTGGCGCCAGGCGTTTTTTTGTCGCCGTTATTGACTAGGCGCATAGTAAAATAGTATAGTGACAATAAGAGTCCCTTGACAACTCACCACCGGCCAGGAGAGGAAATCATGGACACCCGCATTCTTTCCATCGTCGCTGCTTTCGTATGTTTTCCCATCAGCGCCAATAGCGTCACGGTGTGCGACAGCGAGATGCTGAACCAGCCGCCGCGTGAAGCAGTCTTCCTTAGTATCGGCGTCTGCACCGCCATTCTGGATGAGGCGCTGGCGCCTTGTCCCGACAAGGCGGAGCTTATCCAGCAGTGCTGCCAAGACCAGCGTGGTGAAATGCGTCATGCCTGCGTCATCGGCCATTTGACGCCGGCGGCGCTGGCGCGTCTCGGCGAACGGCTGGCCATGAGCCAAGAGAAAGCCCGGCTCGAACGGAGGTTTGGCAGGACATTGATTATCGTTACTGTCTTTCTGGCGGTGGTAGCCATCGGTATGGGCATCGCGGTCAACCAGTTGGCTAATCGCCGGCCGGGAGGAAGCTGACCACACCGGACGCGCGCGGACGAGGGGGCCCGCGCGCGTCCTCTCGTCCAATGCGGAGCGCGGCGTGCTCAACCGCCCCTCGACAACTCATCACCGGCAAGGAGAAGGGATCATGACACAAAACGGGTGTGAAGAGAGAATAATCATTGCCCTGGATGTTGCCACGGTGGCAGAGGCAGTTGCCCTTACCCAGGAATTGGCTCCCTGGGTCAGCCGTTTCAAGGTCGGCCTGGAGCTGTATTCGGTGGCGGGGCCCGAGGCGGTCAGGGCGGTTCAGGCAGCGGGTGCCGAAAAGGTATTTCTGGACCTCAAGCTCCACGATATTCCCAATACCGTGCGGAACGCGGCGCGGGCGGCGGCCGCGCTCGGCGTGGAGTTCATCACTGTTCATGCCTCGGGCGGCGTGGAGATGATGCGGGCGGCGGTCGCGGGTGCCGCTGAAGGAGGGAGCGCCAAGATTCTCGCCGTTACGGTGCTCACTTCGCTTGGCGCTCACAGCGCCTACCATATTTACCGCCGGGAAATAAGCGAGGCGGTGTGGCAGTTCGCGGTAGACGCCGGGCAGGCCGGTTGTTGGGGCATTATCTGTTCGCCGCAAGAGCTGGCATTTCTGCCAGAGCGCATTCGGGGAGAGGCCGTAGGAGCCAGGGATGTCGCCACTCTCAAGTTCATCACGCCAGGGGTGCGCCCCGCCTGGGCGGCAGCCAATGATCAGCAGCGAGTGATGACCCCGGGAGAAGCGATCCGGCACGGCGCCTACGCCTTGGTGATCGGCCGGCCGATCACCCGTCCGCCGACGTCTATCGGTTCGCCGGTGGATGCGGCGCGGCGAATCATCAGCGAGCTCCCGGAATAGGAGGCCCCGGCAAAACACCGGACAGGCTAGAGCGACCGAGGGGGCGCGCTCGCCTGTCCCCCCGATCTTTGTCAGTAATTATTTGTTCACAGAGATTGAGGCAGGAGGTGATTCTAGTTTTCTTCACCATTGACGCCGCCGTATTATTTTGATTGAATATAATCAGGCGTTTGACCAGGGTAAGCCTTAATTACATTAAAGTATGTACCAAGCCAAAAATTTTGACCGCCTGCTCGGCACCCCCGGGTTTAGCGACCAGCTCTTGAAAAATCATTTTATCCTCTATCAAGGATATGTGACCAACTTTAACAAACTCAACGACATTTTAGTAGCAAGGGAAAAGGAGGGTAAATACGGCACTCCCGAATACTCCGAACTCAACCGCCGCTTGGGGTGGGAGTTCAACGGCATGCGCCTCCATGAACTTTATTTTGGTAACATGACCAGAGCTGCCACGGCGCCGGGCGAGGCATTCAAAAATCGCCTCGCCCCAGAGTGGGGCTCCTACGAGTTGTTTGCCAAAGATTTTAAGGCGATGGGCGCCATGCGCGGCATCGGCTGGGTAATTTTGTATCATGACAGAGAGGCCGACCGGCTCTTTAACGTCTGGATCAACGAACACGACGTCGGCCACTTTGCCGGCTGCACCCCGCTTTTGGTTTTGGACGTTTTTGAGCACGCCTTTATGCTGGACTACGGCACCAAGCGGGCGGATTATATTGAAGCCTTCATGCAGGCAGTGGATTGGCAGGTGGTTACCAGCAGATTAAGTTAGACTATGATTTGCTTTAACCCCCCGACTAAGTCGGGGGGTTTTAAGTAGTCGCTTTGATTGACGGCAGAGTTGTTTTTCGGTAAGCTAAAAGGAATTTACTTTATGGCTAAACGAATAATGCGGTGGTATCTCGGGATCAGTTTATTTGTCCTCTGTTTTTTTGCGCGCGCCGCGGCAGTAACTCTGGAGACGGTGGCGGTGTGGGATGCCTTCGCCCCGGGTCAGCAAGTTGCCGGCAGAAAAATTTCTCCTAATGGCGGCTCGGCCAAAACCGATATTAGTCTCCCGAACGTTCGCCTGGCTGATAATCCCTACGAGCGGTTTTCCCAGGCAGTGGCCGAGGCTAAAATCGCTGACCCCTCGACCATCGCTCTGCAATTCTTTGGCGACGTGATGCTGGATCGCAACGTGGCCAAAGCCATGGGCGACCAGATGCTGGATTATATTTTCGCCCCCCTCGGCCCCACCCGTCGTTTATTCGGCAGCGCCGATTTAACTATTGCTAATTTGGAGGGGCCATTTGCCGAAGCGCGGGTTAAAACCGGCAAAAGCATTGCCTTTCGGTTTGATCCAGTGTTTGCCACCGAATTGCGTTTCTACGGTTTTAACGCGGTGAATTTGGCCAATAATCATTTGTATGATATGGGCCGCGCCAACGTGGCGTTTACGCGCCAAACCTTGAAGAAAGCTGGCCTAGGCTATTTCGGCGATGAACTCCAGGAAGGGAAAGATTTTACTTGGATTACCGAGGTGGCCGGGCAGCCGGTCGCTTTTATTGGCTTGCATAATGTTTACCGCGACTTGAATATGACCAAAGTTAAGGCGGCGCTTAAAGACGCTAAAGAGCGGGCGCGTTACGTTATCATCAATATCCACTGGGGCGATGAGTACCAAAGAATTTCTAACGCCAAGCAACGCGCCCTGGCGCGCCAGCTGATTGACCTCGGCGCCGACGCTGTCATCGGCCACCATCCCCACGTCATTCAGGAAATGGAAATTTATCAGGGCAAACCAATTTTTTACTCGCTTGGCAATTTTATTTTTGACCAGTATTTTTCCGAAGATACTCAGGAAGGGCTAAGTGCGGCATTGATTCTGCAGGGAGGCAGCGTGAAAGATGTATATGTGTTACCCTTTTACGGAATTAAGTCGCAGGTATATGTGATGGCCGGCGAGCGGCGGGAGAAGCTGTTGAGCTGGTTTAGTAAGAATAGCAGATTAGGGAAGAGGAGCATTGAAGATGGCCGTCTGTCATTCCGAGCGCAGTGAATTCCGCTTCCAGCGGGATGAACGGAGTCAAGGAATCCCTTAAGTTTTTCACTATGTCTGGCCACTCAAAATGGCACAATATCCAAATTAGGAAAGGCAAACAAGATGCCAAAAAGGCTAATATTTTTACCAAAGGCGCTAAGCTGATTACGGTGGCGGCGCAAAAGGGCGGCGACCCGGCGATGAATTTTTCCCTGCGCCTGGCGATGGATAAAGCCCGCGCTGCCGGCCTGCCCAAGGAAAACATTGAACGCGCTCTTAAGCGCGGCACGGGTGAGCTCGCGGGAGCGGCGCGAATGGAAGAGATATACTACGAAGCGTATGGCCCCGGCGGGGTGGCAATTCTTATTAAAGCGCTGACGGACAACAAAAATCGTACCGTGTCGGACTTAAAACATATTCTCTCGGTAAGTGGCGGTTCTCTAGGCAATCCGGGGAGCGTAGCGTGGATGTTTGAGCAGGTGGGAGTAATAATAATCAGTAAACAGACAACAGTAAACCGAGACGAATTAGAGCTGGCTCTGATTGAAGCCGGAGCGGAAGATATTAGTGATACCGAAGAGGAAGTTGAGATTAAGACCAAGATTGAGAATTTGCCGAAGGTTTTGGCCAAGCTCAAAGAGCTGAATGTTGAGGTTAAAGATTCCCGCTTCCGGTGGATCGCCAAAGACCGCCTGGAGCCGTCCCCGGAACACGAGGATAAGCTGGCGGCGCTTTTTGCCGAACTAGAAGCGCACGACGACGTGGAGGATTATTATACGAATGCGGAGTAATATGTCCCAATCCATTATGTCCTCCCACCAGCCGTCGTTTACCGAATGGTTTGCGGCGATTGGGGATGAGGAGAAAGCGGCGGCGGTGATGCAAAATATTATCGGCAAATTGAAAGTGGCAGAGACGGCTGTTCGTGAAGCAGTGGCCAGGCAGTTGCAAACCGAATTTTATAAAGAATACTTAGCCGGTTATTTTGAAGCAACGGTTTTAGATACGAGCGAAGCCTTTTTTATTGATTACAATCGACTGCTTGGGCAGATGGTGGCATCAGCTAATTTTTCACTACCGTCTGTTAGCGTTGGTCAGGATGTCATCATGCGCGGCGCCACGGCATTTCCTGGCAAAGTAGTAGGACGGGTGTGCCTAGTGGACGTCGAAAAAAATGCTAAGGTTGACTTTCACGACGGCGACATTCTCGTTTGTGCCAATACCGACGTTCGCTACCTCCCCTACATGCGCCGGGCGGGAGCAATCGTTACCGACCGTGGCAGTATTTTAAGCCACGCCGCCATTGTCGCTCGCGAGCTGAAAAAGCCCTGTATCGTAAACACGCGCGAAGCAACGAGCGTATTAAAAACAGGGGAGATGGTGGAAGTGGATGCGGTGAGAGGTATTATTAAAAAACCCGAGTAGTATTTGACATCTTATTTAGGATATGATACGATTTCATCGTATTTATGAAATATAGAGAAATACTCATCAGTCAGCTCAAATCTTTGCCTTATTTTAGCAAAGAAACGGTCGTATTGCTTAGCAAACAGTACGATCTGAAGCCCGCTACAGTTGATTCCTACATCAGCCGCTCTTTGGCGCGCAAAGATTTTATTGCCTTTAAAAATGGATTGTATGTTACGGCTGATTTTTATTACCAGAACGCCGGAGATATCTCGTACACATTTTATTTGGCCAATATAATGTGTCCGCCTTCGTACGTAAGCTCCTGGTCAGCTCTGCAGTACTATGAACTCGCCACCGAGGCCATTGGCACGGTAACGTCGGTAACGGCCAAAATTACCAGGATCCATAACAATCGGGCCGGGAGTTTTTCCTATCAGTTTATTAAAAAAAATTTATTTTCCGATTTTACCCTGATCCGGGGGAAGTTCGATTTTTTTATTGCCACGCCCGCTAAAGCGCTGTTTGATCTTATCTATTTTAAAACTCACGCGTTCCGCGGCATCCGCGACATCGCCGCCGTAGATGGGATGATTGACAGTTTGCGCATTGATATTGCCGAAATGGAAACAAAAGAGCGCGATGCCTTTTATACAAAAGTAAAAAAATATTTGAGCATATGACCGCGACGAATCAGCTTTTTATTGCGCTTAAAACTAAGCTGGACAGTCTGTCGGCCTATGGTCCGGTGGATGCCGCAGTTAAGCGCAATATTCTGAAAGAAGAATTGCAGTATTATGTTTTGAATTTCCTCTACCACCATTCCGATTATAGTCAGTGGATTATGTACGGCGGTTCGGCCCTGCGGATTTGCCACGGGCTAAACAGGATGTCGGTAGATTTGGATTTTGAAATTCCGCAGCCGTGCGACGACGCGTTTTTGCAGACGCTCGCCAACAGATTGTTGGACTATTTTAAAAATACTTATGCGGTGGAATCAGATTTTTTAACGATTAAAATTACCCGTCGGCGCGGGTTGACGCTTAAATTTATTGTCGGCGGGGTATTTGATACCGGTCATCCTTCCCCGCAGATACATGTTAAAATTGATCTGAATCATTTTGTGTCTAAAAAGCTGGTAATTGAGCGAATTCCTATCAATCACGACCAGCTGGCTTTTGTCATTACCACTTACAATATGTCGGCGCTGATGGCCAGTAAAATGGCGGCCATTTTTTCGCGGTCAAAGCGCGGCGTGGATAAAGAAATTTATGATGAAAAAGGCCGGGATATTTATGACTTGTTATGGTATATGGAAAAAAGAATTATACCCGACTTAGATTATTTGAAAGAGAAAGTCCCAGAGATTGCCGATTTCAGGATAATGTTTGACCGGTTGACTGTAAAAATGAATACGGTAAGCGAAAAAAACCTGCGCGACGATTTAACGCCGCTGTTTGTGGAGCAGTCTTTTATTCAGAATTGGTTAATGAGCTGGCGCAGCAACTTTTTACGGTTAGTAAGGTCTTACGACATTAGAACGATCATAAAATTAGAAAAAATAAGCATCGGTAAAGAATTTCGTGCCGATAATTTTTTCTTTCATTTTATATACGCCACAGATAATGGACGCTTAACCACTATTAGTTGCTCGATTAGTGATTATTGGTTTTCCTTTCGCGAAGGCGACCTGACCGATTTAATCGCTCCGGTGAATGAAGAAATATTATCGCTGGTGGAGCACGTGTCCCAGGTGCAGATGAATGACAGAACCAAACAGTACATTGCTTTATTCTATAAAAAAGCAGAGGAATATCTTAAAAAAACGCACAACGTTATTTTGGGTGATCGGCTTACCACCAAAACAATTCGGATGACTGCCGATAAGCTGAACCAGGGGGAACAAATAGTATTGAATAAATCGGCCTTACTTTCGTGCGAGCTGGAGGATTTGTTAAAGTAAATTATTATGCAGCGCATCCTCGGCATTGATCCCGGCTTTGGGCGGATGGGCTATGGGGTGATAGAGAAAAAAGATAATGACTGGCGAGCGGTGGCATACGGTTGTCTGGAAACGTCGGTAAAAAAATCCTTCGTTGAGCGCCTGGCCGAAGTGCATGCCGCCGTCGGCAAACTTATTAAAGAATACCAGCCCGGGCGCCTGGCCGTGGAGGAATTGTTTTTTTTCAAAAACGCCAAGACTGCCATGGCGGTGGCGCAGGCGCGAGGGGTGATCATTTTGACAGCAGTAGAAAACGGCTTGCCGGTGGACGAGTTTACTCCGTTACAGGTAAAACAAGCCATGACCGGCTATGGCCGGGCCGAGAAGAGGCAGCTGCAGAAGCTAGTGGCGCTGCTCCTCGGCATTACAGGCAAGATAAAATCCGACGATGCCGCCGATGCCCTGGCCGTGGCGCTCACCGCGGGGCAGAGCTTATGGGCAAAAAATTATCAGGATATTGGAACAAACGAAAAAAAGTGCTAAGATATTCTGGTATGCAATCTACCCTTGCCCTCTTCCGCCGCCTCTACAACACGCTGCCACCTTTAATCCCCGAGGCGACTAAACAAAAAATGGCGCACGCAGTGCAGCACCTGGAAGCCGACCCCACGGTGTCGCTTGCCGAAGTAGAAGACACGATGATTGCGTTTGGCCAGGAAGTATGGCCCTGGAGCCAGGCTTACCGCGAATTTCTGGCGCTGGCCGAGGCGCGGGTAGGCGAACATTTTTTACTGCCTAAATTGTCGCCGGCGCTGCAGCATAAATATCATGAATTCCGGTTGTACGGCGGCACGCTCCGCGATTTACATTCGGGTCGTCCCGCCGAGTGGTTTACGGCCGAGGAACGGGGGGAGCTGTGCGGCGCGCTCGTTGCGGTGCAGCAGGAATTGCGCGAATATGTTAATCGCGCCCTGGTGGGGCTGGAGAAAACCCGGTATCTGCGCCGCGTTAATGAGTTTACGGAAATTCTTAAATCAATCCGCGGGCAGCTGCAGGCGCTGAACGTACTGGCGGCCTCCGAGCAGCAGCATCCGACCTTGGCGAGCGAAATCCGCGCCCAGGTGCGGGCGTTTGAGCTGGGGTTATGCTTGTTGGCGCCCGAGCCCGACCATGGCGCGGTCTGCCGCTCGGTGGATTTCTTTAACAGCCGTCGCGAACATCTGCAGCGCTTAACTACCTTGGGGGTGTTTGCCCCGGCGGGCAATTGACGATTCACCACCGGCGGTATATCTTAATCAGCATTATAATGAGACTATAGAAGAATAGAACAACCAGCCAGCATCAGGTCGCGACCGATGAGTTCTCTTTTGGCGCGCAACTTTAGTGAGCACCAAAAGAGTGTCGGTCGCGACCAACCAGGCAGTTTTCCGCAATAGCGATAGCGACCAGGTTAAAAATGTGGTATAGCCAGCATTCTTTTCCAGTCTTAATTTATTACTCAACAGCATCAGTTGTGTCCAAAAAGAACTTCAAAAAATTCTGGAAACTGGGCCGCCGGGATTTTAGCACCGAACATTTTGACATTAACCCCGACGGCGAGCTCGTCATCCGCGAAGGCAACTATCAGTATAATGTTTTGGATTTGGTGCGCAAATTCGGCTCGCCCACTGAAGTTTTTTTGCCTTTTGTGCTGGAGGAGCGCCTGGAGCGCCTGTTCGACGTGGCCGAGCAAGAGATGAAGCGCCATCATTATCGCGGCAAGTTTTTTTATCACTACCCGATGAAGGTGAACCAGAACCGGGAATTCGTACTGCCCTTAGTTTCCGAAGGGGCGCACTTGGAAGTGGGTTCACCCAACGAGCTGTGGCTGGTGAAAAAGCTTTGGGAGGGAGAAAATTTCCACGCTAAAATCCGGGTGCTCTGCAACGGCCCCAAAACGCCGCGCTACATTAACCTCATCACCGGCCTGCAATCCCAGGGGCTGGCGATTGTGCCGATTATTGAAGATGCCGAAGAATTGCGTTTGTTAAAAGATTTTCGCGGCGAACTGGGCGTGCGCATTAATCTGCAGTCAAAAGTGCAGTCGCACTGGGACAAAAAGATTGATCGCTTCGGCTTGTTGGAGGAGGAAATTTTAAGTTTGGGAAAAATTCGCAACCTCAAAATTCTCCATTATCACATTGGCTCACAGGTAGAACGCGAGAACGACCTATTGGCGGTGCTGAAAGAAGCGTTGCGCGCTTATGTCAAGGTGCGCGCGCAAAACCCTTCGCTTGATACCCTGGACGTCGGCGGGGGGTTTGCCGTGCCCTACGAGAAAAAGCCGATGTATACCGTGGAGTCGGTGTTGCGGCGAATGTTTTCGGCGCTGGCAAACGCCTCGGCCGCGGCCGGCATCCCGCACCCCAATTTGATTGTGGAATGGGGCCGGCACCTGGCCGCGCCAGCGCAAATTTCGGTTTTTAAAGTAGTGGCCACCAAGGTAATCCCTAAAGGCATTGCTAAGTTCTGGTACGTGATTGATGGGAGTTTCATGACGGATTTGCTGGATACCTGGTCGATCCATCAAAAGTGGCATATTGTTCCGGTTGGCCACGCGGGCGCGGAAAAACGCCACCGCGTTTGGCTGGGCGGTTTGACCTGCGATTCCGACGACAAATACGCTGATGCCGAAGGATATGTGCTCTTGCCCCGGATAGAGGATTTGGGGCCAGGCGAGGATTTGTACTTGGCGATTTTTGACACCGGCGCCTACCAGGATTCCTTTGCCATGCATCATTGCCTGATTTCTAGTCCGGCCAAGATTGTGCTGCAGAATGGCCTGGTTACCATGGCGCGCAAGCGCGAATCGCCGGAAGAGATCGGCAAGATGTTTGGGTGGTAGAGGCGCAGCTGGTAGCTGGTAGGAAGTAGCTGGTAGGCGAACGGCAAAAATTTGTATGCTATATGATTTTAACTTTAAAGAATAACCCGGGGGCGGCTCTTTTTGGGCTGGCGTTGAGTTTGATTTTGGCTTCAACTGCCGCAGCGCAAACAAATGTTTCAGGTAGTGGAGTAGGCAGGTCTAAAGTACCGGTGAGCCAGGCCGGTGAAACGTGCTATACCAATACAAAAGCCAGTGCTGTTAAGAACAGCCGGATATCGGTATTAACCTACATGCAAAGTGCGGCGAAAAATTCTAAAGACGTACAGCCGTATTTGGAATCTTGGCGAAAAATGTTTTTATTAAAAAACCGCATGAGCAATACATATTTTAAAGAACATGTTATTTACCCAACCTTTGTGAGGAAAGAACAGAAAAAAGTGAAGGGGGCGGATTATGTGGTGTTTAGAGTATTTTTACAGCTTAAGTTTGGCGACTATTATATAAGCGAAGTGCACCCGAAAGATGACAGGATTTCATTATTAACAGGTACCGGCAAAGAGAAACGGAATGAGTTTGTTAACAGCAACGAATTTTTGGTCCGGATGGTTAAAGGCAAACCGCTGCCCGCCGCGCTTGTCCTGCAGAGGTATAAAGCGCGCTATATTGCCAAGACTCTTAAACCCGGCCATAAAAATTATGATGATGTAATCGCTAATGTTGGTAGTATCAGAATTAATGGTAAATTGCCAGCGGTGTTGGCAGGTTGTGGAATGGCCATCGAGAGCGCTCTGGATTGCCCCGGTATACAGTATTTGCCTGCTTTAACTTATGACGCACGGAATAATAAAGTAGCGTTGTTAGGGAGCGGAGAAAATGGTGATCAATGCTATTCGTCAGAAGTTAATTTAATCACGGGCAAGGCAGCGTGCCAGGGGCCGTTTGCTTGTATGAAAATTGGTTTGTAAGCAAGTAGGTTTTGCAATTGTTTATGCAAAATTCTAAATTTGCCAAACTTTCTCCCAGCCTGCGCCAGCTTATTGTATTGGAAGCAAAGCAGTCTAGAACAGGGGCCATTAGTCCGTATGTATCGGCGAGCAAAACTCCGGTATCGGCCTATGCCCAGGAAACGCTCCAGCACTGCAATGCCGTGGCCACGCTCCAGGCTGCCTTATGGCTCAAAAACCATTTAGACCACGGCGGCAAGCTGGTGGTAACGCTCGCCGGCGCTTTGAGTTCATTTCAAATTGGCGTGATGCTGGCGGAACTTATCCGTAAAAATAAGGTGCATTTAATTTCCGCTACGGCTGCCAATCACGAAGAATCGTATTATCGCTACGTGGCGCATTCCCATTACGCTTACATTCCACGCTATACCGAGCTTACCCCGGCGCAAGAGGCGGAACTGCGCGATGCGGGCTTGCGCCGGATTACCGACACGTTTTTGCCGGAAGACCAGAGTGTGCGCATTATGGAACCGCACCTGCTCCGGATGTGGAAGCGGGCGCAAAAGAAGGGCGAACGGTATTTTCCGCACGAATACTTCGGGCGGTTGTTTGAGCAGAAATTAATTAAGCCTGACCTCCAGGCTAACCCCTACGACTGCTGGGCCTATGCTGCCTGGCAGAAGAAAGTGCCGATTGTCGTGCCCGGGTTTGAAGACTCCACTATGGGCAATATCTTTGCCAGTTATTGCTACGCCGGTAAATATCGGCAGGATAAAGGCCCGCGGCTTAATCCCCAGATTATGAAAACCGGGCTGGAGTATTTTGGTTTCCTCTACGACTGGTACCTGGATACTGCCAAAAAATCATCCATTGCTTTTTTGCAACTAGGCGGCGGCATTGCGGCGGATTTTCCTATCTGTGTAGTCCCTTCGTTGAAACATGACCTGCGCCTTAAAAACGTGCGCCCCTGGGCCGGGTTTATAGAAATCGGCTCCAGCCCCATGTCCTACGGCTCTTACTCCGGCGCCGGCGGCAAAGAAAAAATCACCTGGGATAAACTAGACCCTGCGAGCTATTACCAAATTATTCAGAGCGACGTAACCGTAGTGTTCCCCTGGATCGCGGCGGTGTTATTGGGGTTATAATTATTATGCTTTTAGTAAAAACTAAAATTGGGCCGAGTAAAATTCATGGTATCGGATTGTTTGCGGATGAATTTATTCCTAAAGGCAAACTGATGTGGCGGGTGGAGCATGATTTTGATCTTGAGTTTGAGGCCAGTCAGCTGGTCAATTTATCCGCTCCGTCCCGAGCGCAGTTTTTGAAATATTCTTACCGACATCCGAAGACGGGGAAGTACGTTCTGCCTTTTGACGATGCTCGTTTTTTTAATCACGCTGATCATCCGAACATTAACAGCGTCTATCCCAACGGTAATAACGGCGAATGTGATGTAGGTATTGCGGCGCAAGATATTATGGCTGGCGAAGAATTGACGTGCAATTATCGGGAGTTTGATGCCGATAGCGTTGTAAAATTAGAGTTTGAAGCCGGTTAATTATGAGCGGTGTTGTTAAAAATTCTAAATTGCAAAAAATCTCCTCTTACGATCCCGGCGGTATTTACACCAATGGTCAATTATTCGGCTTACCGTTTACCAACCAGGAATCCGAAGTAGTGATTGTGCCGATGCCGTGGGAAGTTACCACGTCGTACCGCGACGGCACGGCGCAGGGGCCGCGGACAGTGCTCAAAGCATCGTATCAGGTAGACTTGTACGACCTGGATGCTCCCGAAGCTTGGGAATTAGGTATCGGGATTCAGCCGATTTCCTCTGCTTGGAGCCGGCAGAATACTGTATTGCGGCGCCAAGCAAAAAAATATCTGGATTATCTGTATAATGGCGGCGACACCAGAGTAAAGTGGGTGCGCCAGACGCTGGCGGAAATTAACCAAGCCGGGGCCGAGCTAAATGGCTGGATGAAAAAGGAAACTGCCAAATTGCTAAAACAAAATAAATTAGTGGGGGTATTAGGCGGGGAGCATAGCGTATCGCTTGGATTTATGCAGGCGCTGGCGGAGCAATATCCCCGGTATTCCATATTGCACCTTGATGCCCACGCTGACTATCGCGCGGCTTATGAAGGGTTTGAATTTTCTCACGCCTCTATCCAGTATAACGCGGGGAAGATTAAGCAGGTGGACCGGCAGGTGCTGGTCGGCATCCGCGATTATTCGCACGCCGAGGCGCAGCGCATCGCCGAATCGCACGGCCGAATTGCGGCGTTTCCGGATAGAGAAATAAAGCGCGGCGCCTACGCGGGAAAAACGTGGCAAGCGCAATGCGGCGAAATTATTAAGCCGCTCTCTAAAGAAGTTTATATCAGTTTTGATATTGATATCCTAGACCCCTCGCTGTGTCCGCATACCGGCACGCCGGTGCCGGGCGGCCTGGAGTTTGAACAGGTATTTTATCTGATTGAAGCCGTCATCAAGAGCGGGCGTAAAATTATCGGTTTCGATCTGTGCGAGGTGGCGCCAGGCGTTGGCAATAACGGCGAATGGGATGCCATCGTCGGGGCGCGGGTGCTGTATCGCCTGGCTATTTTAATGGCTAAATCACAGCGGCGAATATAGTTTGAATACGCAAGTAGTCTAATTTAGTCGCTCGGTCGTGGTAGACACCCTCCGTGCTCCCCCCGCCTACGCGGGGGTGCGCGCGCAGGGAACCCGTCTACCACTCCCTCACTCGTTGCAATATTTACAGTAATTTTTATGGTCAAAGTTTTACTGATCATCGCCCACGACGGCTTCCAGCCCGTGGAGTATGGCGAACCAAAACGTATTCTCACGGAGGCAGGGATTACGGTGGTAACGGCCAGCAATATGTCGGGAATGGCGACTGCTGCCCATACCGGCGAGCAGGTAGCGATTGATTGTACGCTTGATCATGTCCAGGCGGGCGATTACGACGGCATATTTTTTGTCGGCGGCCCGGGCGCTCTAGAACATTTGGATAATGAACAATCCTACGAAATCGCGCGCGCGGCCGCGGCCCTGGGCAAGCCCTGGGGAGCAATTTGCATCTCCACGCGGATTTTGGCGCACGCGGGCGTGCTCAAAAACAAAACCGCCACCGGGTGGGATGGCGACAATGAACTGGGCGGAATTTTAGCGGCCGCTGGCGCCACGTATTTACGCGAGCCAGTCGCGGTAGACGGCCTGCTGATTACCGCCGCCGGCCCGACCGCGGCCCTGGCCTGGAGCCAAAAAATTCTGGCGGCGTTGCGCTAGGGAATTAGTACCGGTTTAATGGTCGGGAATTGCCCGATCATTTTTTTAATTCCGGCTTCATCCAGCAGTCCCTGGTGCGGGCCGTGGGCTTGGATGACGGCGCAGGAGTTGGCCACTCCCCACTGTAGGGCATGACCGATGTCGTGGCGATTCCAGCGCGCGGTAAGGTAAGCGCTGGTGAAAGCATCGCCGGCGCCGGTTTTGGCGACCACCGCCACCGGAAAGCTCTCCAGGCGCCAAATTTCATCTATGCTCCCGGCCCAGGCGCCGCGGGGGCCGTCAGTGAGCGCCACTTCTTTGGCTCCGGCCGCGGCGAGGGCGCGCACCAGTCCGGGCGTGTCTTTTTTCGCGGCGGCAGAATCTCCTGTCAGCGCCTCGGCTTCTTCTTTATTAACTATCAGGAGGTCAGCGCGAAACGCCACTTCTTGCAGTGGGGGTCGGGCGTATTTCATCAGATACGATCCCGGATTAACAGCCAGGCGCACCGTGGGGTGTTTTGTTAGATACTGCAGTAGCGCTTGGTGCACGGTCTCAAACCCAGCCGAAAGACCGGTATAATAGATCCAGTCGGTTTCCGGAAAGGGTTTAGGCCATTGATACTGCTTGCGGTCGGAAAAAGACAGGATCGTGCGCTCGGCTTTATAATTAAGCACAATAGAATAACGAGTTTTGGCTGCGGCGTCGTAGGTTACATAATCAGTGCTGACGCCAAATTTTTGTAATGCTTCGGCAGCCATCTTGCCGTTGATATCCTCGCCCAGCGTGGCTACCACCGCAGTGCGCAGCCCTAGTTTAACCGCCCCCACCGCGACATTCGGCGCATTGCCGCCCAGCGCCTGAAAGCCGTCCAAAATGGGTATTTTGCCGCCGTACTCAAAGCAGAGGTGCGTGGTGTGCGCGGTAAGCGGCCGGCATTCAGCGCAGTCGTCGGCCAGTTGCACGTGAGTATCAATTACCGGGTCGCCGATGCAGATAAGGTGATACATATTAGCGCTGATTGTTTTCGGTAGTATGTTGATGTTTCCCCCGCATAATTTGAATTAATTCTCGCCCTGCCACCGCTAACAACAGCCCAAAAGCAAAAATAAAAATGACGTTATTGATCCAAAGGGCGTAGACTAATAAACAGGCCGACCCAATGACAAACACCGCGTCCTGGCGCCGCTCCGCCTCCAGATAAACACCATAGGCAAGCAGTATACCACCGAGCAGCCCCACTATTTGTACCAACGTTTCCACTAGTGGCTGGGGAAGACCGGGCAGAAAGTTAGCTAAAGGCATATTAAATTTCTACTACCGGATGTTCTCCTTCTGGATTCCAATTGGCGTAGCCATTAAAATTGGTTACTGGTTCTTTTATCAAAGTGACCTTAGGCTGTTCCTTAAAATGCTGCTCATAATATCGTGCCACCTCGGGACGATTAGTGCTTGATCGTGATGTCTGATCAAGCGGTACTACGGTATGGGGAATGTTGCGTTGTGCTGCTATCTGGCGTAGCGCGGCAAGAGTTTGCGCTATTAGTGTATCAGGCACTACCTGACTAAGCAATCCCTCTTGCGGGTTATTAGCTCGCACCAAGAGCACCAGCTCACCTTGAGGCGTTTTAGTTTCAATGGCGAGGACCGAGCCCCGCAGGCGTTCCTGGGGAGTATGGCGACCCGTAACAAAGATCAAGGGAGTAATGGTGCGATATTCACCGCGGGCGAACGCTCGGTGGTGGCTAGTAAAACAAGCATCGCCAATGTCACCAGCATAGATTCGTAAGATACCGCGCACCGGCACCAAGGTAACCTCTACAGTTTTCCCGCCCGCCTTTACTAGCGGAGTTTCTGTCTGCTGCAAAGCAGACAATTGTTCGGCGGCGATCACCAAAGGGTGCTTTTGCAGTTTGGGTTTTATCCCCCACACTAACTGTAGTTCTTTCAATAAGGTACTGGAAAACGGTTGGTGTCCGGTACGATGCTCTTCCTGTTTATTATTTAGATAATGCTCGTTAAGGTATTCCCCTAAATGGTTATACCAGAGCTCCACTTGGGTGGCAGAAGATACCTCGGTGTTCTCTTCCAGAGCACGTTCTATTACTGATTGTCGGCCGTCCGGCATTACCAGTAGTGAGTGGTAAGCGCTGATGATCTGCAATAGTCGATCACGATCAATTACCTTTTTCGGCAGCAGCATCAGGATAGCTTCCAACCAGCTGATTAGTTCCCGGTCGCGTGCCCCCCGGTCAGGGGAAAGAGTTGGAGCTTCCAGGCGTTCCAGTGTTGCCCGGGTTTCCACCAGCGTTTGACGTTGTCTGGTCAGTGCTTTGCGATTAACGGGTTTCTCGGTTTCCCAAGCAGTAGCTAGTTCATCCAACCTGGCAATTTGTTGATCAATCTCCAATACCAGGCGCTGGTGTTCTTCCGCCCACCAGTGAGGGAGTTGGTCAATGTTCCGGGCAGTCCGGTAGGCAACGTCAAGTTTTTTTACCCACCCCCGTAGGTCGGGGTTAGTGAGAATTTCTTGTTCGCGTGCTGCCTGCGCCTGGGGAATTTGTTCTCGGCTGCTTGCCACTGATGGCAACTTAAAGGTTACTTCTTGGTATCCCGCGGGGAGGGCAGCTTGGTCGGGATTAGCAGCGACGGTGGTTTGCCAAAGCTGAATATTTTTTCGGGGGTCATCATTTTTTTGTTCCCAACTAGTAGCTCCTTTAATTGCATGAAAAAACTCTAAACCGAGGTCGGTATTTAGTTCCGGTGGGACTTGATCAGCCAGTAAGGCAGTTTGCAGGCGGCGCCCGAATTTTTTAATCTCGTTGATAATAAATCCTTTATTGGGTAATTCTTCCAGCCGGATGCCGAGAGTACTGGTTAATTCTTGTCGTACTTCGGCGGGCAGGTCAGTGATTTTTTCGGACCGAGAAATGGCCACATGCCAGCGGAGGAGGGTAGGCAAATTATACATGCCGTAGGTATGCACAAAATCTTTCAACAGTTCTGCATCTTCGGCACTGTCACGTCGCAGTACTCCCCGCGTCAGTGCCTGCTCTACCAGCGGGTCTAGGTCAGTTTTCCAAGGATCATATTTTTCCCGTGCCGCGCGGGGGTGGCTTTTTAACAATTTTCCATATATGGGCTGCCAGGAAAAATTTTCGGCCAAAGAGTTTAGAGTTTCGGGGGGCAGCAGCGCCTGGAGGATCGCCGGATATTTCAGAAATTCCGTGGGACAAAAAAAGGAAGGGGGTAGCTCGACAAAGGCTTGGCGGAGATTGGCTTGGGTTTCGGCAGGGTAGGCCATCGTCAGTTCGGTTATTTTTTTTTGGTAAAAGCCGTCGTGCAACAATTCAAGGTTAAGGGTAGGGAGACGTTGAATAATAGTATGGATAATTTCTCGTCTTTCTTCCAGCGAGAGGGGGAAGGCGGAGTACTTTAGGCGTTCCCAAGGGTTTTCGCGGCATAAGCGCAGTTTTACGGCGGAGATTTCCTCTGGGGATAGTTGAAGTTTTGCCAGAACCCCTTCATCAAGAAGATGAAAAACATGCCGACCAACCAATATATCAATAATACTATCGCGCTCGGGACGGGTAAACTCAACAGGAATTATGGGTAGGGAACTGGTTTCATGGTCAGCCACTTCGGTCAACCACTTTAAGCGTTGTTCCGGGGTGAGGGGAATTATGGGGTAAAAACGAGTCAGGTAATTATAATAAATAGGAATAGCAGCATCTATTATTTTTGCTTGTTCGGCCTCGGGTAAAGCAAGGAAGAGGGGTTCAAATTCATCAAAATCCCGGATAATCGTAGCGGGGTTGTATTTTTGGCGCGCCGCAAAAATAGCGGGTGCGGCTGCGGTGCGATGTTCGGGGGGAAAGTCACGGAGAGAGAAACGTTGCAGCATTGACGGTTTAGTTCCTTGCGTCTGCAGTTGGGAAAAAATTTCATAACGCACTGCCGGAGTCCATTCTTGGCTGTCCCGATAGTAACCAGTTGCCACCGAAGCTAAGACGTCCGGAAGATTGCCAAGCCTTTCCTTTATACAAGGGAGGATTTCGGTGCTGGTCTGGCAGGATTTCCTGGCCAGTTCATATAATTCATTAGCAGCGCTGTCGACCCCAGGAGTTTCGTCCGGCAGTTGGCGATAGAAAGCAATTGTCGGTTCTAACCCTTCGGCCAATTTTTCCTGTAGTCGCTTATCTACCATCTTGGCAATTTTGTCCTCTACTCCATACCAGTTAACTCGTGGCAATTCCCGGGCGGAAAGATATAGTTGAATGGCGGCCAAGAGGTCAGAATCCAGCAGTTTTTGAATTTTTGCCAACGCTTCATCGCCCCGCTTCCAGGCCAGACTATTATGCATTCTTTCCACCTCTTCTTTAATTTTGTCTTCCCTTATCCCAGCCTCTCCCGCATAGCGGGTATAGAGGGGGAAAGCGATAGCATCGCCGGCATGTAGTGCTAGTCGCCGGGTCGCCATTTCCAGAAACTCCAGTCGTGCCTTGGGATGATGCAACTGGCGGCTCGCTTCTAGGGCAAGGCGCGGGTCTGGGTTAATCCACTGGGTTTCAAATTCTTCCGCGACCGTTTTTACCCTATCTAGTTCTTCTCCCGGGGCATCAACTTCTTTGGGATCACGGTCCTGGTTTTCTCCTGATAAGTAAGTGTCAGTGAAGGTGTTGATGGTGGCGATAATTTCTTTGAGTCGAGGCGGCAACTCCATGGTTTCTGGCGGTGATAAAGTTTCTGGTGGCGGGCCGGTGGTTTCCGGATTTCTGATCATAATATTATAACGGAATTCAATGGTTCCTATTTACCGATCGTTGTTTAGATTTGATCCGGTAAATTTCATATCCACTGGCAGTGGTAAAAATTATCTGCAGGGGAATAAAAATCGGGTCGCGCAGATAAATGCTGTAGGCAAGCAGGCACAATCCGCCGAGCACAAAAATCCAGTCCTGTTTAATCTCGTTTTTGATGTAAATGCCGTAGGTAATCAGCAGCACGCCGATTACTCCTAGGATTTTGAACAAGAGGTTAACCACAAATATTAAACTTTAATCTCATCCTCGGCCCGCCAGGCCGGGTCAACCAGGCAAAGGAATTCTAAATCTTCGTTGCCGGTGTTAGCAATCCATTGTACGGCGCGGGGCGGAATATAGACGGTGTCGTAAAGTTCTACGGCGGCGGTTTCCTCGCCAATGTGCATGGTGCCGCGTCCTTTGATGATAAAGTAAACTTCAGAAGCAGCCAGAGCATGCGGAGAAGTTTTATTGCCTGGGGCTACCTTGGCATGGGCTAGACTGTAGCGGCTGTTGACCGCGTCGTGATGAGGACTAAGGGTTTCCCGCAGTCGCGCGCCGTCGGCGGCAGTAATTTCCGCGCAGTCAGCGAATTTTTTGATGAGCATAAACCTATTTAATCTTGTACAATTGGAGGAATTCTTGAGATTAACGAAAGGGATTCCTCGGTCGCCTAAGGCGACCTCGGAATGACAACGAGAGCGACCGCCTCATTTTAATTTGTTTAGATAATCAATCGCCGTGAGCGCGGCGGTTACTCCCTGGCCGGCGGCAATGGCGATTTGTTTGTAGGGAATATTGGTAACGTCGCCGGCGGCGAAAATTCCCGGGCAGCTGGTGCGGCCGAGCAGGTCCACTTCAATTTCGCCCTGGGCATTTTTTTTGACGCAGTCAATAAACTGCGAATTGGGAATCATGCCGACGTGCACCATCACCCCCTGCACGGCAATTTGCTGGACTTGGCCGGCCGCATCTTGATACTTCAGCCCCGTTACCACCTTGTCACCCACAATTTCCGTGGTGTTGGCCTCGTAAATAATTTCCACATTTTTTGCCGCTTTTACTTTTTCAATCAAAATCGCCTCGCCCTTGGGGAAGCCGCCCTGGGTAGCCGGGGTATTGGGGTATTTAGTGAGTAAATATACTTTACTGGCGATTTCCATCATCATCAGCGCCGATTCCAGGGCGCTGTTGCCGGCGCCGATGGTGGCGGTAACCTTGCCGGTAAATAACGGCCCGTCGCAGACAGTGCAGGAGGTAACGCCGTGGTGCAGTAGCGGTTTTTCTCCCGGTACGCCTAACTCCCGAGGGTGAATGCCGGTGCCAACAATCACGGTTTTAGTCTGGTAAGTTTTGATTTCGCCGGCGGAATTTTTGGCGGTAACGACGTGATAGTTTTTTTCCGGTTTAACTGAAATTACCTCGGCGCCTTCGTCAGCCGCGACGCCATAGGATTTCAAGTGTTCCGCGAATTTTTCCGCCAGGTCAAACCCTTGAATATCAATAATGCCCGGCCAGTTGTTGACCGCGCCGGAGAGCGCCACTTCGCCGCCCAGGTCTTTGGCAATTATCAGGAAGTTCAGTTTGCGCCGGGCGGCGTAAATACCCGCAGCCGAGCCGACCGCCGCGCCGCCGATGACAATTAAATCGTACATAATTAAGCTGAGATTGTAGAAGAATGTTGACGATAATCGTTATCTGCCTAGTCGCTATCGCTATTGCTAAAATTAGCCTGGTTAGTCGCGGCAGACACTCTTTGGGTGCTCCCCCGACTTTAGATCGGGGTGCGCGCCCAAAGATACTCGTCTGCCGCTCCCTAATGCTGACTGGTATTTTTAATTCTTCTACAGTCTCAAGCTACTAACGTCTGCAGTACTGCGTATTCTTGGCGGGGATTATGCGCTTGTAGTAAGCCGTGCCCCACATTGGCAATCTCCACTCCCAAATCCCGCAGTTCCCTTATATTACTCCTATCCACCGCCCCGTCAACCGCGCACCGGGGTCGGCCCGGGCGGGCAGTAAAAGCAGCGATTTTGGCTTTAACTTCCGGGTGGAAGGCCTGGCCCTGGGCGCCGGGGGCAACGGTCATGAACTGTAAAACTTTGATTGATATTGATGATAAAAAAGGGTCGGCGGCGGAAAGCGGCGTTTTTGGATTTAATACCAGTCCCGCTTCCCAGCCGGCGGTTTGAGCGGCAGCGACGCCCGCCGCCGGATTATTGGCTTCAACCTGCACCAGGGCGCGGAACACGCCGCGCACCCCTTGCCAGCGTTTAATTTCCGCCGCGGGGTCGGCCACCATCAGGTGCAGTTCGGAGCGATCAGGGAGCGGCAGTTCGTTCAAGCGTTCGCGCTCGGGAAAAGTTCGGTGCGGCACAAACACGCCATCCATCACATCCAGGTGGAGATAAGGGGCGAGACCCCCCACTCGTTCTAGGGCGGCAGTAAACTCATCAAAAGTCAGCGCTAAAATAGCTGGGATAATCAGCATAGGCTAGGCGTCAATTGCTTCCACTTCTTTTAGCCGGCGCAGATACCGTGCGGTGCGTTCAAATTCGGTGGCCAGGAATTTTTTGACAATCGCGGCCGCGTGCTCGGGCGTTAAAAAGCGGCCGGCCAGGCAGAGCACGTTTAAGTTATCTTCTTTACGTCCCCGCTCGGCCGCTTCAATGTTATAGCCAACCCCGGCGCGAACCCCCCGCACCTTATTCGCCACTAGGCACACGCCGTGGCCCGTGCCGCAAATTAAAATGCCGCGATGTTCGCGCTTGCCGGCTACCCGTTTAGCCAGCTTTTGGGCGATTAGGGGGTAATCGTCCTCGGGATCATAACGGCTCGGCCCCAAATCCACTACCTTTATCTTAAGTTGGGTAGTCAAGTAGCGTTTGAGGTATTTTTTCAGCTGATACCCGGCGTGGTCAGAGGCGAGATAGAGCATATTGGTAGAGGCGGATTTACGCTGAAAGCTGCGCGGCTGTACACGCAAGAATAAAGCATAACAATAAGATAATTATAGGGTACCGGGCGCCTATTGACAAGAGCGCTATTTTGTGCTATTCTATACCGTTATGATGGTAATGAAAAGTCGCTCTTTAATTAGTGTCTTCAGCTTTCTTTAGCCTTATTTTATCAAAAGTAAGCCCAAAAGAAGGCTGGTAAACCAGCACTTCCTCTTTGCCACGTGGCAAGGAGTAAGCCCTTTACGAAAAGGGCAGAAAGGGATCGCTATGAGCGATCTCCGCGCGTTGGCACACCTGGAAGAGCAGCTTGGCGAGGCCCGTTGGCAAGCTCTGATCAGCTCGGGTAACACCGGGAAGATCAAGGAGTTCCTGGACACCCTCCCCGAGTGCGCCATCCCCACCGAGATGATCCTCGGCGGGGTCGCCTACGACATCCTCTCGTTCCTCCGGGGTGAGCAGTCGGTGAAGGGCGACCTCATGGTCGAGCGGGCCAAGGAGATGGGCGCTCACCAGGGTAAGAAGGAGCGCGAGCATCTCCTTGCTTACCAGGATGAGATCCCCGTCGCGCTCCGCGGCAAGGTCGTCTTCGTCTTCACCGACGACCGGCGCCCGGGCGGCCCCGAGTACGTCTGCTGCGTCTGCTGGGACGACGACCGCTGGGTCTCGCGCTGGGACTGGCTCGACGGCGGCTTCTTCGGCCGCTGCCGGGTTCTCCGCCGCAAGTCCGCGCAGCCCTAGGATCCTTGGAATCTCAGCACTGTCACAAACGGTGTCGGGGTCACTCGGTCCCTTCGGCTCGCGCCGCAACAAGCCCGCCCTAAACACTAGGGCGGGCGTATCATTTTTGTGGTATACTGTACCCTGGATAGTAAACGAAACAGTCCACGGTGGCGGTCGCTCAAGGCGACCAAAGCTTTGGGCGGTTGAACTCTGGATACACCAACCGGCCAGAATAGTTTGGCGCATGTCGCCAGCTAGCGTGCCATTGGTATACCCTAAAAATGATGATACTTGGTGCAAAATGCTGGTGAGATCAAGTCTCCAAATAAAATACAGCCCTGAGAGTATTCAAAGGGTAGTGATACAGATGGCAATTTGCATAAAGCGGCACCCGGACGACCCCGAGAACGTCTACTACGTCTACTGGAACGACGACCGCTGGGTCACGAACTGGAACTGGCTCGACAACGACTTCAACGGCAACTACCGGGTTCTCCGCCGCCAGTCTTCTCATTCTCCCGTCCATGTGGCGGGAGTTTCATTTTATGACGATTCGAGTTTCCGTATCCACCCCCCAAGCATAATACCGGCCTCAGTCAACTTTCCTGCTAGTTGTGAGTATTGGTTTGTCTCAAGCCCCTTGGCCTCCCACAAAATTGTTATGAAAAATTTAAGGTGATCAAGTTTTTGCGCAAGTTGGGTAAGTACCGCTAATTTCTGTTCACGTTTAGCATACTGCGCTGTCAATGTCACAGCAACCAAATCCGTAAATAAAATATCTATTTTTACGCCCAGCGTATAGCGCGTGAGGCGAGGAAGGTGTTGTAAAAAATTATGCCACAACAAATAACTCTCTTTGAGCAAAGACAAAATGGGAATTTCAGTACTGCCCTGCCCGTGAGCAAATTTGCCGTGGGGGGGGGGGGGCTTGATAGCCGCGTCGGTGGAAAAATTCAATTGGCTCATAGTTACGAAAATATTATTTGCTTAGAAAATTTATGCTTAGCGTGGGAAGAATTTATCATCGGCAAGAAAAAGAAACAAGATGTTATAGATTTTGGTCGTAGCTTGATGGACAATATTGTAGAGCTTCACGAGGCGTTAGTCAATCGCACTTATCGCCACGGCAGTTACGAAAGTTTTTACATCACCGACCCCAAACGGCGGCATATCCACAAGGCCAGCATGCGCGACCGCTTGCTTCATCACGCAGTGTATAGGATTTTGTATCCATTTTTTGACCGTACGTTTATTGGTGACTCTTTTTCTTGCCGAGATAACAAAGGCGTACATAAAGCGCTTAATCGTTTTCGGCGTCTAGCCTGGCGTGCCAGCCGCAACCATACGCGCAATGTCTGGGTGTTTAAGTGCGACATCCGCAAGTTTTTTGCGCGCGTTGACCACCAGATTTTGTTAGCGATTTTGCATACCTATATTCCGGATACGGATATTTTACGGCTGCTGCAAAATATTATTGAGAGCTACCATACCGAAAGCAATCCTGGCATTGGCCTACCGCTTGGTAACCTCACCTCACAGCTTTTCGCCAATGTGTATCTAAACCGGCTTGATCACTGGGCCAAGCACGCACTTAAGTCGCATTATTATGTGCGTTATGCCGATGATTTTGTTTTGCTTTCTCGCGACCGGTTCCAGTTAGCAGAAGCCCTACCAAAAATTCAGGAATTTTTGCAGACTCAACTAAAACTATCCCTGCACCCGGACAAAATATTATTAAAGACAGTAGCCTCGGGCATGGATTTTTTAGGCTGGGTACATTTTTCCAGCCATTGTTTGCTTCGTACCAAAACTAAACAGAGAATGTTACAGAATATCAGAAACTCAATCAGCGAGGCGGGTCTGACATCATATCTCGGCCTAATCAGCCATGGCAACACCGCCGGATTGCGCGAACGGGTGATGGAGGAGTATTGGCTGTGGAATTAAAGTAACGATTTTGGATCTACTCGGAGAATCTTATCATCCCCGCTCCGGGGTTTGCCGCGACCGTCGGTGTTGGAGGTGGAAAGGTAGAGGTAACCATCGGGGCCAAGCGCAATTGCGCGCAGCCTGCCGTAATGACCGCGCCAATGGGCGCGCAGTTTTTTTACTTTCCCCGCGGGAGTAATTTCGGCTTCGTACAACGACTCGCCGCGCAGACCGGTAAAGAAAATCCGATCTTGGTAAAAAACTGCTCCGGCCGGCGCCCAGGTTTCTTTCGGGCCGGAGTTAATCACAGGCGTTTTCATCTGGGCGCGTTTTTCTTTTCCCTGAATCGTCGGCCAGCCATAATTCGCGCCTGATTCAATCAGATTTAATTCATCTAAACCCGATAGTATTCCTGACCGGCCATGTTCGGTTTCCCACAGCCGCCCTTGGTTATCCCAGGCCAATCCCTGGGCATTGCGGTGGCCATAGGAATAGACTGCCGTGCCCAAGGGATTGTTGGCGGGGATGCCTCCGTTATCGGCCAGGCGCAAAGTTTTGCCGGCGAGAGATTTCAGATTTTGCGCTAATTCTGGTTTGCCCGCATCGCCGGTAGTAATATATAGGAAACCATCCGGCCCAAAGGCGAGGCGTCCGCCGTCGTGGTAGGGCGCGCCGGGGATGTTATCAATAATGATTAAGGGGTCAGTAAGGAAATTTATCCATTGATCATTAACTAAATCAGCCTCCAAACGATAGCGGGTAATGCGGTTTTTTAAGGTAAAATCCGTGCCGGAAGTTTGGTAAAGATAAAGCCAGTGGTTGTTGTTATAATTTGGGTGAACTGCTAGGCCGAGCAGCCCTCCTTCGCCGGCCGCCGCGCCTCCATTCGGTACAGTAATAGTAGTAATTTTGCCGTCCGTAGTAATTTTGCGCAGCGTCCCGGGTCGCTCCGTTACCAGCATATCCCCGCCCGGCAGCCAGGCAATTTCCCAGGGAATGCGGAGGTTTTGGGCAACTACGGATACGGTGGAGGTAGGCAAGGCGGCCGGGGCGGTAACTTGTTCCAGCGCGCTCCCCGTGGGGCGATAGAGCAGATAGCCCAAAGGGTGCAGGGAACCTAGCAAGATGCCGAAGGCAGCAGCACCGGCAAACCAAAACATGACTATTGCTTGGTGGCGTCCTGGTATATTCATATGGCGCTATTGTAGCAAGATTGGGGGTGCCAGGCAACCCGGGGAGTTGACGTTTGGCAGCTAAACCAATACAATTGTCTTGGTTAGTTTGACTAGTCTTTATTCTATATTGTATGCCCAAAAAGAGCTGGGGAGGAGAACCGACAGGAGGATTATGGCGAGAGCCGGCGACGCCGCCTCCAGTGAAGCGCGGACACTGGCGCCGGGCGCTGGGTAGATATGAGGGATGGATGGGGTTGAACCTGGCCTTAGTAGCCCTTGAGCAGAAATTGAGCGAGCTTGGCCAGACCAGAAATTTTGAACTGATAGTTCAAATTGAACGCTTAATGACAGAATGCGGCGTTCATTTAAGCGGTGTTAAACAGGTCAGCCCCCCGGTCGCTCAAGAAATTACCGAATATTTGAGCCAAGTAAAGAGTTATCTGGATGCTCTGGCGGCTAAAATGGAATAAATTAATTTTTGGTTTGGTCAATCTCAACTTGCCCGCTTTTCTTAATATGGTATACTGTAAATACTTAACTAAACCATATTAAGCATGTTTACCTATGTCCTACCTTTCGCCAATAATTAAAACCCGTCTGGAAGAAAAACTCGCCAAACTCAATAAACTTCGCCCCCTACCAAAATCAGCCGTCCAAAAACTTCGAGAAAAATTTCAGATCGAGATGACCTACAACTCAAACGCCATTGAAGGCAACTCTTTAACTTTAAAAGAGACATTTTTGGTTATTAACGAAGGCATCACGGTAAAAGGCAAGCCTCTAAAAGATCATTTAGAGGCGAAAGACCACCATGCGGCGCTGGAATATTTATATGACTTGATAGACAAGGGCAAAAAATACACTGTTTCTGAAATGTTTATTAAAAACTTGCATCAAATTATTGTACAGGAAACCGACAAGGAATGGGCGGGCCGCTACCGAAACGCTAAGGTGATTATTGGCGGTGCAGATCATACTCCACCAGATGCGTTGCAAGTACCTAATCTGATGAGGGATTTAATTGTTTGGCTAAATTCACAAAAAAACAAACTGAATATTATTGAACTTTCCGCTTTGCTACATCATAAATTAGTCCACATTCATCCTTTTTTTGACGGCAATGGACGAACCGCTCGCCTGACCATGAACCTGCTGCTGATGCAAGCCGGCTACCCGCTAGTTATCATCCTAAAAAATGATCGTAAAAAATACTACGACGTATTGGACAAAGCGGATAAAGGCAACCATGAACCATTGGTTAAATTTATCGCTCAATCTATCGAGCGCTCGCTTGATATTTATTTAAAAACTTTAACTCCGGCCACTACCAAACGGGAAAAATTTTTGACGCTCGCTGAAATATCCAAAACTACTCCTTTTTCTGCAAAATATTTAAACTTGCTGGCGAGGCAAGGTAAACTAGAGGCGCACAAAGAAGGCCGGGACTGGTTGACGACCAAAGAAGCGGTTGAGCGATACATAAGTAATAGAACAAGACAGCGAAAAATTTCAAAATAACGGAGTTTATATTTTTGATGGAGCCGCTATTTTATTCACCCAGCTTGCTCCCTTTAGTCACCACTTAGTCACCACATCGCATTCACGCTAACATTATGTATAACGCTAATCAAGAAGAGCAAAAGATTTTAGAATTTTGGGAACAGGATAAAACCTTTGAGAAATCCGTTGCCCAGCGTCCGGCCGATAAGCCGTACGTGTTTTACGACGGCCCGCCGTTTGCCACGGGGTTGCCGCATTACGGACATTTTCCGGCATCGCTCATGAAAGATGTGGTGCCTCGTTATTGGACCATGAAAGGATATCGGGTAGAACGGCGCTGGGGGTGGGATTGCCACGGACTCCCGATTGAAAATATCGTTGAAAAAGAACTGGGTACAAAAAGTAAAAAAGAAATTGAAGCCATGGGCGTAGCTAAATTTAATGAACTCTGCCGCTCCAAAGTTTTGGGCTATGTTGAGGACTGGGAAAAGATAATTAATCGTCTGGGGCGCTGGGTGAATATGGAAAACGCCTATCGCACCATGGATCGCGATTACATGGAATCAGTCTGGTGGGTATTTAAGCAACTGTGGGACAAGGAATTGATCTACAAGGATTATCGTTCCATGCATATCTGTCCGCGATGTGAGACAACGTTGTCACAGCAGGAGGTGAGTGAGGGGTATAAGGAAGTGAAAGATCTTTCGGTTTATATAAAATTTAAAATTATTAACGCCAAAGAAAAATTGGGGGTCGATGGTGATGTGTATATGCTGGTGTGGACGACTACCCCATGGACATTGCCGGGGAATGTTTTATTAGCTGTTAACCCAGGGCAACTCCAATATTTAATTCTAGAGGTTGTCTCGCATGATGTTGAGGGCCTGCCTTTAAAGAAGGGAGACAAGATTATTTTTGGTCAGAAGTCGGATAAGAGGATTTTTGGGAGTGGAATAGATTTATCAAAGGTATCTTCAGAAGAGATTGCAACAGTTAAGTATTTTGAAAAAGGCAGAATAGTCTTTAGGATGTATAAAAAAGTATCTAAAAACTTGGTTGATGATGGAGATTTTAACGGTTTGGTTTATGAACCATTATTCCCTTATTATAAAGAAACCTCTAATGCTTTTAGGGTTGTAGAAGGTGATTTTATTTCTGAAGATGAAGGTACTGGAGTGGTACATATCGCACCGGCTTTTGGCGAAGACGACTTTAAAGTAGGAGAGCGCGAAAATATTACGCTCGTTCAGCATATTGGTATGGATGGTCGATTCAAGCCCGAAGTAGCGGATTTTGCTGGCCTTGAAGTAAAACCAAAAGATGATCCAACGAAAACCGACGTGGAGATTATTAAGTGGCTCGCGCACAACGGCAAACTCTTCAGCAAGCAGAAAATTGAGCATAGCTACCCTCACTGCTGGCGTTGCGATACGCCGCTTTTGAATTACGCCACTTCTTCTTGGTTTGTAAAGGTCACGGCAGTAAAAGATCGGGCGATTGAGTTGGCAAAAAAAATTAATTGGTCGCCGGAACACATTAAAGAAGGCCGATTTGGCAAGTGGCTAGAGGGTGCTCGTGATTGGTCAATTTCCCGCCAGCGATTTTGGGCTAGCGTAATGCCAGTGTGGCACTGCGAAAAGTGTAAGGATCATGAGAATTATAAAGTATTTGGATCAGTAGCAGATTTAGAAAAAGCCAGCGGCCAGACTATTACCGATCTGCACAAGCATATCATGGACGATGTTGCTTTCCCCTGCGAAAAATGTGGCGGCACGATGAAGCGCGTCCCGGACGTGCTCGACACCTGGTTTGACTCCGGCTCCATGCCCTACGCCCAAGTGCATTATCCCTTTGAGAATAAACAAAAATTTGAAGCCAGTTTTCCGGCCGAGTTTATTGCTGAAGGGCAGGATCAAACGCGCGCCTGGTTTTATTATCTCCACGTCCTGGCCACCGCGCTGTTAGATAACACCGCTTTTGAAAATGTCATTGTTAACGGCATTGTGCTTGCCGAAGACGGCAAGAAAATGAGCAAAAAACTCCAGAACTATCCGGATCCGAATCTTATGCTGGAAAAATACGGCGCGGACGCTCTGCGCTATTACCTGTTGACCTCGCCGGTGATGCAGGCGGAGTCATTAAATTTTTCCGAAGCCGGCGTGCGGGAAATGTATAACAAAGTAGTGAATACGCTGTGGAATGTATTGGAGTTTTATAAAATGTTTGGGGATAATCAAAAATCTAAAATCATAAATCATCAATCGGGCTATATTCTTGATCGGTGGATTATGGCGAAATTGCACGAGCTGATTAAAGAAGTGACCGAAGGATTAGAAAATTATAAACTCAATGAAGCCGGCCGGCCGATTGTGGATTTTATTGCGGAATTATCTCAGTGGTACGTGCGGCGCTCCCGCGAGCGCATCAAAAGCGGCAGCGCCGAGGAGCGCGTGGCGGCGCTGCATACTCTGCGCGAGGTATTGCTGACGCTCGCCAAAGTAATGGCGCCGTTTACCCCGTTTTTGTCCGAACGGATTTGGCAGGAAGTGAACGGGGCAGAGAGCAACGAGAGTGTGCATTTACAAAGCTGGCCTCATCCGCATGGCTTGCATCACGAATCAGCGCTGTTGGACGAAATGGCACTGGCGCGTAAAATTGTGGAACTGGGGTTAGCGCTGCGGGCCGAGGCCGGGATTAAAGTGCGCCAGCCGCTCGCGGCGCTGCTCGTCAATAAAGAAAATTTCAGCCACGAACTGCTCCGGATTATTGCCGACGAGTTGAACGTGACTGAAGTGGCCTATTCGGAATATCCCGAAGGGGCGGGCTTCGCGGAAAAGCAAGAGGGCGGACTGGCGGTCTGGCTTAATACTACGCTGACGCCGGAATTGAAGCAAGCCGGGCTGGTGCGCGAAATTATTCGCGCCATCAACCAAGAGCGCAAGAATCAGGGGTTGACGGTAGCCGACCGGGTGGTGGTGGAATACCAAACTGACGATGCGGAAATGGGGGCGGCGTTGCGGGGGGAGGCGGCGGCGATTGCCCGGGCAGTGCTCGCAACCGCCCTTGAGGAGGCAGGGGATAACTCGGCGGCCGCCGTGGACATCGCGGGCAAGCCAGTACGAATTTCTTTTCGTCGTTGAGCTGAAATTAATTAATCTAGACGGTGCAAGCTATGACCGGCCGTCAGAAGACGCCAGGGGGAGAGTCAGCCTTGCGGCGTGTTAAGCGTCAGCTGGGGCCGGTGCAAGTCCTTAAATTATCGGCTCGCTCTCTACCCCAACTTCACGGCGCGCTCGGCCGGGCCGTGCGTCGCCCGGTTCAGGCGCTGGCGCGGCGGGAGTTACGGAAAATGACGGCCGACGAACGCGGTGAAGCATTGCGTTTTGTTCGGGGGTGTCGGGCGATTACCGAAGCGCGGCAGCAGATCATTCAATCAGCGGATGTGCGTTGGGCGCTCGCTAGTTACCTTAAATGTTTAGAATATTGGGCGCGGGGGGCCAAACTCCAGGCGCTTTTAATTTCCCCGCTCCTGCCGCGGACGCTCGACGGTAAGCCGGTAACGGCGCTCGATTTGGCCTGGTGGCTCCAGAACGATAACCTCGGTTGCCAGAGCGGCCTGGTCAGAACGGCGGGCGATCGGATACTGTTTTGGCATACCGAAGAAGACCGGCGGGGCGCCGTGGATCGTCCGCGTTTGCTATCGGCGACGGTGGGCGGCAAACGCTATTGGTCTTTTTTGTATCCGCAATTGCTGCCCGGGGGAGCGTTTAGTTGGACCGGCCATCGCTTCCAGGCCGTTGATTCTCTTTACGTGCGCTTAGGAAAAAACGCTCCCGGCGTGCTGGCCAATGCCGCGGCCTGGATTGCCCTGTGGTTTGGTGAGCGCCTGCCGCTCTCCGCCGTGGCGCGCGCTCTGCGGCCGATGGCTGACGGGTATGCCATTAATTGGGTAATCCGCGGCGAGAGAGCGGTGCGCGGCGAGCGCGTTGAATTCGGGGGGCGGTCATTGCTCCGCTCCCCGCTACCCGGGCGGACCGGTAGCGCCTTAATTCAGGCCAACTGCGTTTCGGACCGACACAGTACCTTATGGCGGAAGTTTAATTATGCCACCGCGCGTAAAGATCGGCTGTTGCGCAATCGGCTGAAGCGTTCCTGGCAATATCTAGGTCGTTGCTTTAGACAGAGCGGTACCCTGACCATCCCCGCGCTCCAGACTCTTTTGGCCTCGCGGCAGGGCGGCGCCTACGGTTATGCCAATGCCGATGTGAAGGCTTACTGTTTTGGCGAGGCGACGCCGGTCGGGATCTCGGTCTATGTGGGGAGCGGACCGGCCTTGGTTTCCGATCAGCCGCCGCGGTTTGGTTGGTAAGCGGCATTGACAGTCGGAGTTAGTTTGCGCTATACTAGGGGCATTATTCTCTTGATGGCGATTTATGTTGACTATTCGTCAGGTTTTTGAGCTCGGGTTAAAGTTGGCCATTGCCGCTGACCCGCGGGGGCGCGCTGGAGTGTTGCGTCACTTAGCGCGAGTAAAAAAAGCGTACCAGGATTTGAAGCCAAGCGAGAAGAAATGGTTTGACCAGGAGAAGTTGACTAACCCTTACGCCGACAGCGCCGTGCACGTGGACGACGGCAAAACCACGGTGCGCCGGGCGCTCGCCGGCATTGACATTAACGGTCCGGAAATTTTGCTCGCCAGCCAACTGAACGAACGGGGCAAAAAAATTGATCTGGTAATTTCCCACCACCCCGAAGGCAAGGGGCTGGCTAATCTGCACGAAGTGATGGAGCTGTTCGTGGATGTTTACGATCGCTACCACGTGCCGGTGCATATTGCCGAAAAAATTATTGAAGAGCGGATTAAAGAAGTGGGGCGCGGGGTGCACCCCATCAACCACTTCCAGGCGATTGACATTGCCAAGGCGCTCGGCATCAATTTTATCAGCACCCACACCATTACCGACAATCTGGTGGATAATTTTATGCGCGGATTTTTGGCGCGGAAAAAATCGGCGACGGTGGGCGATTTAATGGAAGCGCTGTTGGAGCTTCCCGAATATCAAGCGGCCAAGCGCGCCGGCGCCGGTCCTAAAATTATTTCCGGCGGCCCCGGCCACCGCACCGGCAAAATCCTCATTGAAATGACCGGCGGCACCAACCCCAGCCCCAAAGTTTACGAGCGGCTGTCGCAATACGGCATCAGCACCATCGTCGGAATGCATATGCGCGACGAGGCGATGAAGCAGGCCAGCGAATCGCACCTGAACGTAATTATCGCCGGGCACATATCCAGCGATTCTCTCGGCATGAATTTATTCCTTGATGAACTGGAGAAGCGCGGGGTGGAGATTGTGCCCTGCGGCGGGCTGATTCGGGTGAGCCGGCTGCCCCAGCCGAAAGCAAAATCTAAAAGGAGCCATTGAGTAATTGTCATTTCGAGCGCAACGAGCCGCAGGCGAGTGAAGTCGAGAAATCTCTTTATAGCCAAGATGAGGGATTCCTCCGCATTATTTTATTTTACAGCCTGCCCCGCGGGCTGTTTTAGTTAGGGAGGCATTATATGAACCTTTACGAATGGGAAGGGAAAAAATTATTTACTAAACACGGCATTGCTACGCCGCGCGGGGTGGTAGTGCGGCGCGGCGCGGATTTTGCGAAAGCATACAATGATTTAGGCATTAAGGAGGTGGTGGCGAAGGCGCAGGTGTTATCGGGGAAGCGCGGGAAAAATCAGGGAATTAAGTTTTGCTCTAGCGTTGAGGAAGTAACGCGAGCGTGCGAGGAGTTATTTAATACGAATTTCCGCGGGCAGTATGTGGCCGCGCTGTTAATTGAAGAGAAATTGGATATCGCCGAGGAACATTATTTGTCTATTACTTACGACACCAACAAAAAACAGCCGGTATTGATTTACAGCCGCCAGGGCGGGATGGAGATTGAGGAAGTGCCGGAAGCGCAGATTGAAAAAATAGGGTTGGATATTCGTAATGCGAATCTCGGCGTAATGGCAAGCCCAGACCCGTCCTCCCCCCAGGCATTGTGGCAATGTTTTCTCGCTGAAGATACCCGCCTGGTAGAAATCAATCCCCTAGTAAAAACCCGCGACGGCCGCTGGGTGGCGGCGGACGCCAAAGTAGCGCTGGATGACGACGCGTTTTACCGGCATGAAGAATGGAAGCAACTGGAGCCGCGCACGATGCTGGGGCGGTTGCCCACCGAGCGCGAGGTGGCGGTGCGTAAAATTGACGAAGGCGAAAATTATTATCGCGGCACCGCTGGTAAATATATTGAAATGGACGGCGACATCGCCATTTTATTCTCCGGCGGGGGCGCCAGCATCGCCAATATGGATGCGTTAATTAAAGCGGGGCTGAAACCGGCAAATTATACCGAATACTCCGGCAACCCGCCGCGCGAAAAAGTTTATCAACTGGCCAAAATAGTCTTATCCAAGCCCAACCTCAAAGGGCTCTGGATTGCCGGCGGCGTTGCCAACTTTACCAATATCGCCGAAACCTTCCACGGCATTGTAGACGCGCTTGATGAAATTAAACCGACCTATCCGATTGTCGTCCGCCGCGCTGGGCCGTACGAAGAAGAAGGCATGCGTTTAATGCGCGAGTGCGCCGAGCGTAATCATTTGGATATGAAGCTATACGGCAAGGAAACCAGCATGAGTGAAACCGCAAAAATATTAGCTAAAGCAGTCCCAGTTAAAGTATGAGCAGTAAAATTTTCTCATTTTTTTTGTTTTGCCTGGCCGTTATTTTGTTAGTAAAGGCTGTTGTACCATATCAAAATATAATGAAAGAATGTTATCCGGAGGTACCGACTCAATATAGAGTAACCGATTGCCCGACCCGGAAAAGTCAGCAACAGCGCCTGAAACAGGATCTTGTTTTTGACGGAGCAGTATGGCTGGCATGGATGGTAAGCGTATTTTTTGTGGTAAGGAAAAAACAGCAATGAATCTAATATGTCCATTTTAATTTCCCCAAATACCGAAGTTCTTATCCAGGGAATTACCGGCAAAGAAGGCGCCAAGGCGGCTAAGGCGATGTTGGATTACGGCACCAACGTGGTCGGCGGCGTAACGCCCAACAAGGGCGGGCAGGAGGTGGAAGGCAAGCCGGTGTTTAATTCTATTAAAGAAGCCCTGGCACAATTGCCCGGAGCGAATACTTCTGCCATTTACGTCCCTCCCTTTGCCGCTAAGGCTGCGATCCTTGAAGCGATAGATAATAACATTCCGCTCATCAATGTTATTGTGGAACGTATCCCTATTAAAGATACGGCCTATTGTTTGGCGGCGGCGAAGGAAAGGGGGATCCAGATTATCGGCCCCAGTTCGCTCGGCGTAATGTGCCCGGGTATCGGGCGCATCGGGGTAATCGGCGGGCCTCTAGAGCTTACTAAGCAGATTTTCCAGCCCGGCAGCATTGGCATTATTTCCCGCTCCGGCGGTATGACGAATGAGGTGTCCTGGCAAGTGAGGAAAGCCGGTTTAGGGCAGAGCACGGCGGTGCACGTGGGCGGCGATTTGCTGATGGGGACAACGTACGCTGACTTATTGCGTCTATTTCAAAAAGATGACCAGACCAAGGCGGTGATTATTTTTGGCGAGCACGGCGGCAGCTATGAGTTTGAGATTGTTGATATAATTAAGAACAAGGAATTCACCAAGCCTTTGGCAATTTATATCGGCGGCAAATTTGCCAGCGCCCTGCCCGAGGGCATGAATATTGGCCACGCGGGCGCCATTGTGGAGCGCGGCCGGGGCGCTGCGGAAAAAGAGGAGGCCTTGCAAGCAGCGGGAGTGCTGATTGCCGGTCATTACGAACAATTGGCAGAGTTAATTAAACCCTTGGCGTAAAAATATGCCGCAAAAATTAATTTTTCTCTATCAACGCAAGTGGGTTCTATGGTTGGTTAGTTTAACGTTGGTAAGCGCCGGAGTAGCAATGTTTATTTTATCCTCCCGGCCAGCCGCCCTCCGCCAAGCAACGGCAACTGGCTCGGCTGAATTTTGCGCCGGCACCCTGGCGCAGTGCGTAGATAAAATGGTGCGATTCACCGGCACGGTTACTGATTTTGAATGGCAGCGCGTGCCGACGCCGGCCCCAGATTATCCGGCGGAAACTTTATTGGATACCGAAAACTACGGCTATTTGGCGATTTACAGCAAAGAGCCGATATCGGCGCCGGTTGGCAGAAACATAATCATTACCGGCCAGGCATCGGCGGTGACCATCCCCGGTACGCCCGGGGCAAAAATAGAGGAGCCATTTACCTATTATCGGGTTTTGGTGAGCGAATGGCGGGAAGTTAAATAAGACTGGAGAAGCATAGAAAAAACCAGATAAATATGAAGCGCTTTGTTTACACTTTACTGCTGGCTGTTTACTGCTTACTACCTATTGCAGGGGCCGCCAGCGTCGGTTTTGCGCCAGCGACTGGCTTGTGGTTTGCCAAGACCGAATTAAAGCCCCAGGAAACGATTGCCATCTACGCGGTGGTGGTTAATAATACTTATCCGGCTTTTTCCGGCACCGTGGGTTTTTATGATAATGAAGAGGCAATTGATACTATAGAAATAGATCGGTTGGCTAAAGACGCGGCCCGGTTAATTAAAGCCGCCTGGACGCCCGAAACCGGGGAACACCGGCTGGCGGCGCGTTTCCAAAAGGCTTATGCCTGGAGCGAGAGCGGCAATCGCGAGCCGCTGCCGCTCTCCGAAATTATCGGCGTTACCGGCGCTCCGCTTTCTGTTGCCGGCGGCGCGGTGGCGCCAGCCGGCGCTGCCGCGCTGGCGCTGCCGTCTCCGGTGACGGTAGCAGTGCGGCAACAGGGGGAGATTTTAGTGATTGCCGCCCCGGGGAGCGATTCAGCAGGCCCGTCCCCGGCTTCCTGGTTTGCCCGGGTTACCAAGCCGATTGAGGGGTTATTCAGCCGCAATCGCGAGGCGCTTAACCGCGCCGAGGAGATTGCCACGACGGTTACCACCACCGCCGCCAAAGTGTCAGGCGCGGTGGCTAAAACTCAAGCTACCGTAGAGCAGGGGCGTGCTTTTTACGAACAGGGCAAAAGCCAATTAGCGCGGGTGCGGCCCTACTGGGAGCGCGTCGCGGCCGTGGGCCGCCGGTTGCAGCCGGCCTGGGAGCGCCTATCGGGCAATAACGACCCCCGGCGCATTGGCTTGCTTATTGGCACGATTATAGTAGGATATCTGGTAGCGCGCTGGCGGTGGCGCCGGCGCGATTACGATGAGTTACAAAATTATTAAGTTTTACCTATGCGCTGGAAAACCTCCCTTACCAAAATAGAGAACGAGCAGGAAATCATCCGTGGGCATAATCTGCAGCAACTGGTCCAGACCAAGACTTTTGTTGAGGTGATTTGGCTGCTGCTTAAAGGTCAGTTGCCGAACGCCGCCGAGACCCGCCTGGCCAACGCCTTATTTGCCGCGGCGATTGATCATGGCGTTGGGGCGCCGTCGGCCACCGTGGCGCGGATGGTGGCTTCCACCGGTAATAGTTTACATACGGCAGTCGCTGCCGGCGTGCAGACGCTGGGCGAGCGCCATGGCGGCGCGATTGAGGGGGCGGCTGAATTTTTTCAGGAGAACGTCAATGTGACCGATGTTACCGGCCTGGTAAAATCTCTTAAAGACAAAAAAAATCGTATTCCCGGATACGGTCATAAAGTGTTGACGCATGATCATCGTGCCGATACCTTATTTACGATCGCTAAAGAAACCGGTGGTTATGGCAAGCATTGTACGTTTGCCGCGGCGGTCGGTGAGGCGTTAAACAAAATTTCCTCTAAACCTCTACCCTTAAACATTGACGGGGCGATGGGCGCCATTATTTCGGACCTGGGTTTTGATTGGTGCCTCGCCCAGGGCTTTTTTATCATCGGTCGCGTGCCGGGCCTGGTAGCCCAGGTGTACGAAGAACTGACGAGCGGCGCGGGGGTGCGGCGCTTGAGCGAGGAGGAGATTGAGTATATTGGACAGTAAGCGGTAATGGCAATAAATGGCCGAACAATCTATTATTAGAAGCCCGCGAATACCCGGCGGCTTGCCGCCGCCGGGTTGGGTTTATTAGGATAGATTATGCTCGAACAAATTCTTGATCTGCACATTCACTCCAAATATTCCCGCGCTTGCTCGCCGGCTTTGGAGTTGCCGAATATTGCCCGGGCCTGCCGGCAGAAAGGGATCGATATTGTATCCGCCGGCGATTTTACGCACCCGCTGTGGTTTAAGCATCTGGCGGAAAATTTGGCGGAGGAAAATGAGGGAGTATATGTATTAAGATCGGAGATCGGAGATCAAAAATCCAAAGTTCGGTTTATTTTGAGTACGGAAATTTCCTGTATTTATAGCCACGGGGGGAAAACGCGGCGCATCCATTTGCTGATTTTTGCCCCGGCGCTGGCCGCTGCTCAAAAGTTTAATCAAGCATTAGAGAAACGCGGGGTTAATCTTAAAGCGGACGGGCGGCCGATTATGGGGCTCTCGGCCAAGGAGATTGTCCAGATCTGTCTAGCGATTGACGAACGGATGATGGTGGTGCCGGCGCATGCCTGGACGCCTTGGTTTTCGGTGTTCGGCTCCAAATCCGGCTATGACTCGCTGGCGGAATGTTTTGAGGAGTTTGTGCCACAGATTCACGCCATTGAAACCGGGCTCTCCAGCGATCCGCCGATGAACCGCCGGTTAAGCGCTTTGGACAATATCACGCTGATTTCCAATTCCGATGCGCACAGTCTGGATAATCTGGGGCGGGAGGCGAATGTTTTTGCTTTCACGGATTACCCGGATATTACGTATGATAGAATTACCCGGATTATTAAAACCGGAAATCGCCAAAAATTTTTATACACCATTGAATTTTTTCCCGAGGAAGGCAAATATCATTACGACGGGCATAAAGATTGCCAGGTAGTGTTGTCCCCGGCCGAGAGCAAACGCGAAGGAGGGCGTTGCCCGAAATGTAAAAGGCCGCTGACGATCGGCGTGCTTAACCGAGTAGAAGAATTAGCCGATCGGGCGGCCGAAGAAATCCCCGCGGGGAGATTCATTCCCCACCGTTCCCTGGTGCCGCTGCGCGAAATTATCGCCGCGGCGTTTTCCGTGGGAGTCGCCAGTAAACAGGTGGCGGTCGAATATCAGCGTTTGGTTAAAGCGCTCGGCAGCGAATTTGCCATTCTGCTGCATCGTTCGGCGGCGGAAATTAATCAAATGGCCAGCACCCCGGCAATTGCCGCCGGCATTGAACGGGTGCGGGCCGGCCGGGTAACGGCGCGGCCCGGTTACGACGGCGTTTTCGGCGTAGTGGATGTTTTAGGCGCAACACGCCCGCCGGCGCCGCGCCAAGCCGCCTTGCTTTAAGAGCAAACAGAAACAAAACCCCCCTGACAAATCAGGGGGGTTTTAACTGTTAACTAACGGCGGCGTTTCTTGCCGCCCTTCTTGGCCTTTTTCTTCTTTGCCATATCGTACACCTCCTTTCTTAAATCGCGCGGCGCCGGAAGCGCCAGGCGCGCGGTGATGCAGTATCGCGTGAGTCGCTATATGTTTAGTGAGAATTCCCTAGGGAGTATTCCCACTCTCCCCGACCCCGTTTGATTCCGAGGAAAATTTTTTACCCGACAAGCATGGGGGTAAAATTTTCTTTCGACCTGATGAATATATTATAGAGTGTTTTGCAATAAAAATAAATAGCGTCAAGCAAAGTTATGCACAGGGGGGGGGAAAATCGGAAAAAATTTATCAGTACGTTTTGTAAAATCAATTTAGAAATTAAAAAACCACCTCTCTTTCGGTGATTTTTGTGCTCGCGGAGGGAATCGAACCCCCATTGCTGGTTCCGAAGACCAGCGTCCTATCCGTTGAACGACGCGAGCTAAGAAACTTGTTAGGCAGGCTCTAAAAATTAATCCCGACCGAAGCCGGGATTAGTGCGTCGGCTGGGAATTGAACCCAGGACCTTGGGCTTAAGAGGCCCCTGCTCTACCAGCTGAGCTACCGACGCTTTTTGTTAAATCGGGTCGTCCGGATTTTTTTTCATTATATTCACGTGCGGCCCTTTCCAGCCTTTTATTTTCAAAGCGGCTTCGGCGGCCGCGGTCTGCGCCTCCTGTTTGCTGGTGCCTTCGCCGGAAGCCGCCAGCTCCTTATCCAAAAAAATTCCCACCCGGAATAATTTGGCGTGGTCGGGCCCCTCTTCGTGGAGCACGCGGTAGGTGGGAGTAATGCCGAGCAGCTCCTGGGCCGCTTCCTGAAAGCGGCTTTTGGCATCCAGGTACAATCCTTCCTCCAAGACCAGCGGCAGCTTAGTCAGCACCCAGCGGGTAATAAATTGACGCGCCAAATCATACCCTTGGTCTAGATAGATGGCGCCGATTAACGCCTCAAACGCATTGGCCATGATGTAATTGCGCGCTTTGGTGCCGGCGTCGCGGGTTTCACCGTGGCTTAAAAACAGGTAGGGCTCCAGGCCGGTTTCAAAAGCGATGCTCGCGAGCATGTCGGCATTTACCAGGGCGGCGCGCCAGTTGGTGAGTTCGCCCTCCGGATTGGCGTATTCGTTAAACAGATATTCGGTGACAACCAGCTCCAGCACCGCATCGCCCAAAAATTCCAGCCGCTCGTTGTGGCCCAGGGGGAAGTCGCGGTGTTCATTAAGATAAGAGCGATGGATAAAGGCCTGCACCAGATATTCAGGGTGGCGAAAGGCGAGGCCGATGGTGGCTTCCAGGGCAGAAAAATTTTTTTCCTGCACCTCGGGACGGTTAAGGGCAGATTCTATCAGCGACATAGGGTAAATAGCCAAAATATCGCTTATCGTATACGCCGGCTCCTCATATTCAGTTCGGGGTCGGAGTAAGCGACAGGCGATAGAGTTTAAGATTGAGAGTGAGAATGAATAATGGAGGGAGCGGCGCGAGCGGCCGGAGGCGGTGCGCCGGCTTCTTTTCGGGCCGGGTCCAGATTATTGTAAAGCGATCCCAGAACGCCGTTGACGAATTTCCCCGAGGCCGGGCCGCCGAAAGTCTTGGCCAGTTCAATCGCTTCATTAATCGCCACTTTAGGCGGCACTTCGTGGGAAAATTGCAGCTCCCATACTCCCAGGCGCAGGATATTGCGGTCCACGATAGTAATTTGCGAAATCGGCCAGGCCGGGGCGTAGCGGATAATCGTTTCATCAATCGCCGCCAGGTGGTCGGCGACGTCGTTAACCAGCGATTGCGCAAACTCGGTGTCCGGGAGCCCGGGAGCAAACTCTTTCAGATTATGCTCCAGAATCGCCGGCAGCGCCGCCGAAGGCATCCCGCGGAAGTCCCATTCAAACAGCGTCTGCAGGGCAATCGAGCGGGAGAGGTGGCGGTTAGGCATACCAGCAGATTAAGTTTGTAAGCAGAATAAGCAGATTAAGCCCAGTGCCACAATGCCATTGTGGCACTGGGTTGACGAGCCAAAATGAACTAGCTCTGCTGGCGCAGCAGCCCACTAGCTAATTTTTACCACCTGTCTTCCCCGATAGGTGCCGCAGAAAGAGCAGGCGCGATGGGGGCGCACTGGTTTGTGGCACTTGGGGCAGGTAGTGAGATTAGCTGTTGCTAAGGCAAAGTGAGAAGCGCGGCGGTGTTTGTGGCTAGAAGTACGACGATGTCCGGGTAAACCCATATTGAATAAGAGTATAGATAAGGATAAATTCTAAATTTAAGAACGGAATTATTATATTACAACAGCCCCAAATTGGCAAGAGCAGCGGAGCGGGGGCAGGGACGTTGCTTTTTCACGACCAGCCGGTTATGATGGTAGGGTATTGAGAGATTAATTATGGAGATTAATTCAGTGGTAAACCAGGAGCAAGGGGATGCGTGGTTAAAGAAAAACAGCGCGGGTCCTTCTTTTTTGCAATCCTGGGCGTGGGGCGAGATTTTGCGCGCTGAGGGTAAACCCGTGGAGCGGTTAGCGATTATTGATAATGGGCAGACCGTGGCGCAGGCCCAGGTAGTGTATGAGCGTATCCCCGGGCTGGGATGGCAGTATGCGTTTTGCCCGGCGGGGCCGGCGGCGGCCAATGAGTCAGGAGTAATGAATTATGGCTGGAAGTCGTTGGCGGATTATTTGAGGGGAACAGGCTGTATTTTTCTCCGCTGGGAGCCGTCTTTCCTAATTTATAATTCAAAACCGGTTCCGAGCAAGATCGCGGGATTCACGATTCAAAAAACCATTGACGTCACTCCCCGCGCCACCACGATCCTTGATTTAAGTAAATCCGAAGGCGAGTTACTCTCGGCCATGCACGAAAAAACCCGCTACAATATCCGGTTGGCCGAGCGGAAAGGAATATCGGTAACGCCGGAGAAAAATTTTGCTGAATTTAGACGGCTGCTGCAGGGCACCAGTGAGCGCGATGCTTTTCGTCCGCACCCGGCCAGACATTATCAAAATATTCTCGCCTCGGAGTTAAGCGTTCAGTTTAACGCCCTCGCTGATAATAAAATTATCGCCGCCCTGATTGGCGTGCGCTTTGGCAATACGTTCACCTATCTTTTTGGCGCTTCGGATTACGCGCACCGTTCCCTGATGGCGCCGTATTTATTGCAGTGGGAAGCGATCAAATTTGCCAAACAATGGAGGTATCGGTATTATGATTTCTTTGGCATCGCCCCCGGTCAGCCGGCCAGCCCGTCCGCCGGCCAGCCATCAGCACGGTTTAGACATGAGTATGATTTAAACCATCAATATGCCGGAGTGGCCAGGTTCAAACTGGGATTCGGCGGCAGCATCCAGGAAGCGCCCGGCACGTACGACTTGATTATTTCGCCCGGGAAGTATAAAATGTATCAGTTATTAAGAAGTATCCGTAGACTGGTTTAGTCCCCGTAGTTTAACGGATAGAACACGAGCCTCCGAAGCTCGCGATAGAGGTTCAATTCCTCTCGGGGACACGTTTTTAACTATTTTTATATGGGCAAAGCAAAAAGCGTCGCCGCGGGATAAATCAAAACGCCCCCGACGGGGGCGTTTTAGTCTGGTAGCACAGCATAAATAATCGCCTGCTCCTGGCCGGGTACTTCGGTAGCCCGGAAGTAATCAATCAGACCATTACGTTGTTTCTCCTCCAGCCAGCGGCGCACTGCTTGCCGCAAGACGCCTGTTCCCTTACCATGTTTAATCCGAATCACCTCCGCGCCCAGCATTGTTTGATTGTCAAAAAATTGCTCAAATTTCTCTTTGGCTTGGGTAACGGATAGGCCGTGCAGATCAATTTCCGGGACATCACCACCCAGTTCCGCGGCGCAGATGGCCAGCTCGGGACGGCTGGGTTCCTGGACACCCGCTAGGGCCGCTTGGCGTTTGGTTTTTTCGGCAGCCTCATGTCGTGCTCTGGCAACTTGAAAGGGGTTCCCAGTTTCCTTCCTCATATTTACACAATCGTTACGCTCGCCACCCGGTCGCCGGCTTCCTTAAACCGCATCAGGCGCACCCCCTGGGTGGCGCGGCCGCTGGTCGCAATAGATTTAAAGGGGAGGCGAATCACCTGGCCCTGGGCTGAAATCAGCAATAAATCTTTGCCCTCCATTTCGGCGCGGTTAATGACGCGGGCGTAAACCAAGCCCCCGGTTTTGGCGTTAATATTGGCAGTTTTAATGCCGCTGCCGCCGCGCCCCTGCACTTTGTATTCCTGGAGCGGCGTACATTTGCCAAGGCCGTTGGCGCCGACGGTGAGGAATTCCAAAGTGCGGTTTTTTGTCCCTACTACATCCATGCCGATTACCGCGTCGCTGCCTTTTAAGCGGATGCCCCGCACTCCGGCCGCGGCGCGCCCCATCGGCCGCACGTCGGTTTCGCGGCAGCGGATGGCCTGGCCGCCTTTGGTCGCCAAAATAATGTCATCGTTGCCGGTGGACGGTTTTACCCATTCTAGGTTGTCATCGGGCTTAAGTTTCAAAGCAATAATGCCGCTGCGGCGCACGTTCTGGAAATCGGTGAGCAGGGTTTTTTTAATCGTGCCGCGATTGGTAACCATTACCAGGTATTCATATTCGCCCATGCTGCTCATGGCGAGCAGGGTGGCCACTTTTTCGTTCGGCGCCAGCTGCAGGAAGTTCACCAGGGCCTGGCCTTTGGCGGTGCGGCTGCCGGCCGGAATGTCGTAGGCCATCAGCTGGAACACCCGGCCGCGGTTGGTAAAGAACAGCAGGTAGTCGTGGGTATTGGTGGAGAGCAGCTGGTTCACCGCCTCCTCGGCTTTAGTAGCCATGCCGATTACCCCTTTGCCGCCGCGCGATTGCTGTTTGAAGGTGTCGGGCGGCAGGCGTTTGATGTAGCCGTCGGTGGTGGTAACCACAATCGTCGGTTCGTTGGGAATTAAATCTTCAGCGGTAAAATCTTTTACGCCCTGGGCCACAATCTGGGTGCGCCGTTCTTGCCCGTATTTATTTTTCAGTTCCGTAGTTTCCGTTTTAATCAGGCCGGAAATTTTGGCGGGTGAAGCCAAGATGCCCTCCAGTTCTTTAATCAGGATACGTTTTTCTTTTAGTTCATCTTCTACTTTTTGTCGTTCCAGGTTAGCAAGTTGCTGCAGCTTCATTTCCAGAATAGCCACGGTCTGCCGTTCGGTAAATTTGAATTTTTTCATCAGGTTCTCCTTGGCCTCGTCGCGGTCGCGGGAAGCGCGGATGGTTTTAATCACGGCGTCAATCTGATCAATGGCTTTCTTTAAGCCCTCCAGAATATGGGCGCGTTCCCGGGCCTTCTCCAAATCAAATTCGGTGCGGCGGCGGATCATCGCGCGGCGGTGCTTGATAAACTCTTCCAGAACATTTTTTAAATTCAACACCCGGGGCTGGATGCCATCCACCAGCGCCAGCAGGTTGTAGTGGAAGGTAGTCTGCAGGTCGGTGTGGTTATACAGCTGGTTCAGCACTTTTTTGGGGTAGCTGTCTTTTTTCAGCTCAATCACCACGCGCACCCCGTCTTTGTTGGATTCATCGCGCAGATCACGAATGCCCTCCAGTTTTTTCTCCTGCACCAGGGTGGCAATTTTTTCCAGCAAATCCGCTTTGTTAATTTGGTAAGGAACCTGGGTGACGATAATCTGGAAGGCGCCGGTTTTGCCTTCCTGAATTTCCGCTTTGGCCCGTATTACCACCCCGCCCCGGCCGGTGGCATAGGCGGTAGCCAGATCGCGCTTGCCATAAACCAGGCCGCCGGTGGGAAAATCCGGGCCGCGCACGATTTCCGCCAGCTCCTCCACCGTAGTAGCGGGCTGGTCCACCAGACGGATAATGGCGTCGCACAATTCATTAAGATTATGGGGCGGGACGCTGGTGGCCATGCCGACGGCAATGCCCAGGGTGCCGTTCAAGAGCAGGTTAGGGACTTTGCCCGGCAGCACCGTCGGCTCTTTAGTGGTGCCGTCGTAATTGTCGCGGAAGTCCACGGTATTTTTGTCCAGGTCATGCAGCAGCTCTTCGGCTAGCGCGGTCAGCCGCGCTTCGGTATAGCGCATCGCCGCCGCCGCGTCGCCGTCCATGCTGCCGAAGTTGCCCTGGCCGTCAATCAGAGGGTGGCGCATGGCAAAGTCCTGGGCCATGCGGGTGAGCGAGTCGTAAATGGCCGCGTCGCCGTGGGGGTGGTATTTGGCCATTACTTCGCCCACCACGTGCGCGCTTTTGCGGAAGCGGGCGGTGTGGCGCAGTCCCAAAAGCCCCATCGCATAAAGAATGCGGCGGTGCACGGGTTTTAAGCCGTCGCGCACGTCCGGCAGGGCGCGGGCGACAATTACGCTCATGGCATATTCCAGGTAAGAGCGTTTTACTTCGTCTACAATGGGGGCAAGGAGGAGTTTAGGAGAGGGGGAGGTCATATTTACAGGAGACTTACGCGTTTGGATGCAGTTCAAGGCGGCAGCGAGCACTGGAGCGAGCCGTAGCCAAGACTACGGCGAGCGAAGCGCGCAGCGACAACGCTGAAATGCGCCAAACGCGTAAGTCTTAATTTATCTAAAAATTTTCTGCCATTCAGTTCGGGTCTTTTCCCACAGCACGCGCTCGCTGCCGGGGCGGCTTTTTAGGCGTCCCATTTCGGCGCGCAGCGACCAGACGGCCAAGATCACAATGGCGCCGCCGGTAATCGCCACGGCTAGGAGCAAAGTACGCCGCGCTTTAGGGCCGGGGTCAGGGTAGGGGAGCAGGGCGGGGCGCGGGCGATCTTTTTCTGATAGCGGTTGATGAGGAGTAATTTCGATAACCATAGTGAGCAATTGGCAGATTCAGAATTAGTAATGAACGGGCTGATTTGCTGATTACTGAATCTGCTGAATCTGCTGACTACGTCTTCTCCAGCACCCACACCTGCATTTCGTCGGCTGGCAAATCTTTCTTTTTGATAATTATTTTTTGGTCAGTCAGTTTGGGCTGCACCCCCAGCTCGTGCAGCCAATCTTTCAGCGGTTTAGCGCCAGTGTCGTTAGGCGAGTGGTAAGCGAGGGGAATGACGACGCGCGGTTCCAGGGCGGTAACCAAATCCACGGCATCCGGGAGCGGTAGGTAATTCGCTCCGTTGCCGGCGGGCAGGCAGAGGATATCAATCGCCCCGATTTTTTCCAGCGCCGCCGGGTCTATTTTTTTGGCCAGGCGCCCCAAGTGCACCAGCGAGATTCCTTCGGCAACAATTTTGAAGATCAGCCCGCTGCCCTCGCCGGGGAAAGCGGTAATCATCACTTCTTTCAGCTCAAATTCGCCCAGGGTATCCACTACCAGAGGGGTGCCGGAGAGGGTAGCCTGCCCCTCGCGCCCGCGGGAAAACAGGGCAATGGTGGGGGTAAAACTGCGGGGGAAATCGCCGCTCGGGGGGCGATAGGGATCAATCAGCGCCAGCACATCCTGGTCCAGATGCTTAGTCTGAATTTTGAGTGCGGTTTGGCCGAGCCAGGAAAGATGCATATTGTTTGAGGATAGTAGGACGGTAGGATAGTAGGCCTGTAGGACGGTAGTTAAGTAGGCGAATAGGACAGTAGGCGAGATTAGCAGGAAAAAACTAGGCCTAGTTTATCATAAAAGAGGGGCGGGCGCAAGCGCCGAGTCCGCCTATTGACGAAGATTATTTTATGGTATAATAGGCGGGTCAAATATGGCTTTTATCACTCCTACCCCGCGGCGCTGGTACCATAGCGGTGCGCGTCTGGCGCTCGCCGGGCTTGCGGCGCTGGGCTTGGCGGTAGTGATTATTTTTATCGGTTTGACCTGGCAGTACTGGCGTCAGATTCGGGGCGGGCAGGGGGCAGAGTTGAAAGAGCGGCTATTCGGGGGTTTTACCGCCGGTTTTTCCGGCGGTGGCGGCGCTACCAGGGTGGCGCGCAGCGAGGTGGAAACCAGCGATGACCCGGCGCTCGGCAGCGAGCGGGCCGCGGTGGTGATTGTGGAATTTGTGGATTTCCAGTGTCCCAACTGCCGCGCCGCGGCGCCCATTATGCAGGCCCTGCTGCAGCGTTACGGCGCCCAAGTGCGTTTGATTATTCGCGATTTTCCCATTGAACAGATTCATCCGGGGGCCGGGCGCTTGGGGGCGCTCGCCGGGTGTGCCGATGCCCAGGGTCGGTTTTGGCCGGTGCACGATTTGTTGCTTCGGGAGCAGGAGGCCTTTGCCGGCGAATTAACGCCCGAAAAAATCGCGCGGGTAGCGTCTGAAGCGGATTTGGACCTGGCGCAATTAAACCGCTGTCTGGCGGCGCCGGAAACGGAAATTGAAGTGCGGAAAGATTTTCTGGACGGGTTGCGTTTTGGGGTGCGGGGAACGCCGACGTTTTTTGTCAACGGCGAAAAGGTGGAAGGGACGATTCCGCTATCCGCCTGGGAGCGGTATCTAGCCAAGTTTCTTAAATAGCTTAGAGTATCGAATTATTACTATCTGGTCGCTCGGTCGTGGTAGACACCCTCCGTGCTCCCCCCGCCTACGCGGGGGTGCGCGCGCAGGGAACCCGTCTACCACTCCCTCGCTCGTTGCCTAGTATGAGACTGTAGAAGAATGCAAGCTATGTCGCGTTTTTAATCTGGTCGCTATCGCTATTGCTAAAACTCACTTGGTTAGTCGCGGCAGACACTCTTTGGGTGCTCTCCCGACTAAAGTCGGGCTGCGCGCCCAAAGATACTCGTCTGCCGCTCCCTAATGCTAACTGATTTTTCAATTCTTCTACAGTCTCATTCTAGAAGTCATGATATGCGATTAATTCAATATACGTTACTCACTTTGGGGGCGTTTTTTACCCTGGCGCCGGGTTTAGCCTCCGCACAAGGGGTGCCGGAGCAGCCGAAAATTCCCGAATTTAATCCCCTTTGCTGGCGGCAGCCGGACTGCGAAGAAACCCGGGCGCGGATTTTGAATAAGACCGTGAAAGAATTGGAAGATGCCCAAAGTTTTGGCTGGATTCGGGAAAAACCCTGCCTCGGCGAGTGGGGCAAATGTTTGCCGTCCGGCGAAACCGTTACCCGCGTTAAGTTTGCCGGCCGGACGAGTTTTCGCCATCTGGGTGATTTTATCCAACTGATGTACAAATATCTGGTGGGCATTGCCGGCATTGTCGGGGTAGTGGTAATAATGGTGGCCGGCGCCCAGTATATCACTTCCGGCGGGAGTTCCGAGCGCATCACCAGCGCCAAAAAACGCATCGGCGGGGCGCTGATGGGGGTATTTTTAGCCTATCTTTCGTATTTACTGTTAAACGTTCTCAACCCGTCACTGGTTAATTTGCGTCTGCCCCAGGTATGGATGGTGCGGCCGCAAGCGCTGATTCCTCAATTTTGTTCAACCGCCTCCACCTCTGTTTTTGCTTATGCCGCCCCGACCACTGACCAGACCTCGCCGCTTGAATTTAGCAAATCTTATAATTACGATCTGACCTTTACCGGCGAACCCAAAAAAGATGAGCTGAATAAAGCCTGGGACAAAAATACTTTTTCCTGCGGCACGCGTTTTTTGGTTAAAGACGGCGGTCGTAATGCTTGTTTTGGCGACGTTTGTCCGGATCCCGGTAATCTGTGCACTGATATTAACTTCAGCGATCCTTCTAGGCCCCGCGGGTATCATTGCGAGGCTGTTAGCATAGCAGGCGATATTACTTATAGTAAGTTTACTGGGGACCTAGGATGCCTGAGCGTTGCAGTTCCCGGTAAGGCGGGGGAAGGGTGGGAATTTCCGGAGATAGTTGATGAAAATATTCTCGGAACTTCCCCCCCCGAAACCGAGCTATGGGTTTTTTGTAAAAATGGTAAAGGCTATGATATTGGCGCGACAGAACGGGGTGGCCGAGCACCCGGCGGTCAAGTGTATGGTTTAGCAGCAAGTGCAGCAAAAATTCGTGCGGCAATTGATAAATGCGGCGGCGAGGATCAGGTGCGCGGGTTTGCCGTTAAAATGGAGATGAACGAAACTTGCGATCCTACTTTTACCGATGAGGACCATTGGTTGGGGTGGAATGGCAATGACCGGGCGGTAGACCTGGGCGATGAGGGATTCTTGACGGGTCATATCACTGGTAAAAGAACCGATGTGGAAATGAGTTTATTCCCTCAATCCGGTCAAAAAATTAAACCAGAGCTGCTTATTCCGCTGGCCAAAATTAGACAAGGGGTGACAATTAATGTGGAGGCCGAGGAAGTTTATGATATTGATGATACGGAATTGGGAGAGAATTTTCTCTTCGGCGGCGACCGGTCGGTGTATCGTAACATTGTGACGCAGTAGCTATGGTGGCCGCTGACAAAGACCAATTGATTATCCGCGGCGCCCGCGCGCATAATCTTAAAAACATCACGGTTACCATTCCAAAAAATAAACTGACCGTGGTTACCGGGCTTTCCGGCTCGGGCAAATCCAGCCTGGCATTCGACACCATCTACGCCGAAGGCCAGCGGCGCTATGCCGAGTCGCTTTCGGCGTATGCCCGGCAGTTTATGGATACGCGCGACAAGCCGGCAGTGGACTCTATCGTCGGGCTGTCGCCTACCATTGCCATTGACCAGCGCGTTTCGGTGCAGAACCCGCGTTCTACCGTAGGCACTGCCACTGAAATTTACGACCATTTGCGTTTGTTATTCGCTACCGTTGGTACGGCCTATTGTCCGGATTGCCATCTTCCGGTGCGGGCGGAGCGAGTGGGCGAAATTGCCTCGCGCGTCCGGCACCTCGCCCGGAGCGGCGAAGCGGCAGTCTATACTCCTCTGGTGCGCCGAGCCGCGGTGGACGCCAAGCAGCTGATGGAAACCGTAGAACAGTCGGGGTTAGAGTGGGTGCGGGTGGACGGCGAATTGATGCGCATTAATGACCTGGCGCGGTTTACCTTTACTACCGGCGCCGAATACACGGTGGAACTTCTGGTGGGGAAAATTACCGACATCAAACGGCAGGATCCGCTACCTCTGGTAGAAAAAGCTGCCGATTTAGGCAATGGCCTGGTGGTGGTGGCGACCGAAGAAAAGAGCGAACTGCACGCCAGCGTCGGCCTCTGCCAGCGCTGCGGCAAAATTCTGCCGCCGGTGGAAATCCGCAGCTTCAGCTTCAACAGTCCGCACGGCGCCTGCCCGCGCTGCACTGGTTTGGGCGTTACCATGGAGGTAGATCCGAACTTGGTAGTTCCTAATAATCGGCTGACTTTGGCGGAAGGCGCTATTCAGCCCTGGACACGGTTAACAGGGAATCAAAGCTGGTATCAGAAATTGCTCGCCGCGGTGGCGGAACGGTATCAGTTTTCCCTGCGCGTCGCCGTTGGCGAGCTGCCGGCCAAGGTAATGGATACTATCCTCTACGGCAGCGGCGAGGAGCGCTACCGGATTGACAATAAAGAGGTAAATTTCCCGGGCGTGATTCCCGATCTGCTCCAGAAGCATCTGGAAACCACCTCGGAATACGTGCGCAAAGAAATTGAGCAATACATGCGCGAGCAGGTTTGCCCCATCTGCCAGGGGCGTCGCCTGCGGCGCGAGGCCTTGGCAGTGCGGGTAGCCGACCATACCATTGCCGAACTTTCCGCGCTTTCCGTGGAAGAATTACGCACTCTCCTTAGCGAACTCAAGCTCCCGGCTCCTGAAGGGGCCATCGGCCAGCCCATTATTGCGGAATTAAACCCCCGCCTTAGTAATCTGGTGGAAGTAGGGCTGGGGTATTTAAGTTTGCATCGCTCTCTAAATACTCTCTCCGGCGGCGAAGTAACGCGGGTCCGGCTCGCGACCCAGCTATCGGCTGGGCTCACGGGAGTAATTTATGTATTAGACGAGCCCTCGGTCGGACTGCACCCGCGCGACAACGAGCGGCTGATCGGCACGCTTAAATATCTGCGCGACCTGGGGAACACGGTAATTGTGGTAGAGCATGATCCGGCGATGATGCTCGCCGCCGACTATTTAATTGATATCGGCCCGGGGGCTGGCATCCAGGGCGGCGAAGTGCTGCTCGCCGGCACCTTGGCCGAGGTAAAGCGCGCCGGCGGGGCGGCCAGCCATTCCCTGACGGCCGGTTACCTGTGGGGCGGGCGCCGCCTGGAGGCGCCCCCGGCGGCCCGGCGCGCTAAGGCCGGGAAAAGCAAAGAAAAGGTTATTTCCATTGTCGGCGCCAGCGCTTTTAATTTGAAAAATGTTACCGTAGATATTCCCCTGGGCAAGTTGGTATGCGTTACCGGTGTATCAGGGTCAGGCAAGTCGTCGCTTATTATTCACATTCTCTCGCGGGCGCTCGCTAAGCATTTTTTCCGCGCCAAAGAAGAGCCGGGCACTCACAAAGCCATTAAGGGATTGGGCAACATCAATAAAGTGATTGCCATTGATCAGACGCCCATCGGCCGCACCCCGCGCTCCAACCCGGCCACTTATACCGGCGTCTTTACGCCGATCCGCGATCTGTTTGCTTCGCTTACCGAGGCGCGGATGCGCGGGTACGACGCCGGCAAATTCAGCTTTAACGTGAAAGGCGGTCGTTGCGAAGCCTGCAGCGGCGACGGTTACGTGCGCATCCCCATGCAATTTTTGGCCGACGTGTTTGTGGAATGCACCGAATGCGGGGGACTGCGCTATAATGCCGAGGCGCTGGAAATTCATTACCGCAATAAAACCATTGCTGATGTCTTGGCGATGACGGTAGATGAAGCGGCGCGATTTTTTGCCGACTTGCCGGCCATTGCTCACAAGCTGCAGGTACTCTCGGAAGTGGGGCTGGGCTACATTGAGCTGGGGCAACCGGCCACCACCATCTCCGGCGGCGAGGCGCAGCGGATTAAGTTAGCGCAGGAATTAGCTCGCGCTTCCACTGGCGCCACTTTGTATATTCTGGACGAGCCGACTACCGGATTGCATTTTGAAGACACCAAGCGGCTGATGATAGTATTGCGGCAGTTGGTGGACAAGGGCAATTCCGTTATCATTATTGAACATAATTTAGACGTGATCCGGGCGGCAGATTGGGTAATTGATTTAGGGCCGGAAGGTGGTACGGGCGGTGGCGAAGTAGTAGCCGTCGGGTCACCGGCCGCGATTAAAAAATGCCAGCGCAGCTGGACCGGCCGGTATTTGTGAATAAAAAATCCCCCGAGCAAAAATCTCGGGGGGGGGGGGTTACTTCTTCTCCTTTAATTTCCTCTTAAAGTCGCCGCGCAAGTAGTGCAGTTTAGCGCGGCGCACCCGATACTCCCGCACTTTTTCCACGCGGTCAATCACCGGCGAGTGCACCGGGAAAATTTTTTCCACGCCTACCCCCTCGGAAATTTTGCGCACCGTAAAAGTAGCGCCGGCTTCTTTCCCGTGCCGCACGGCGATTACGGTGCCCGCAAACACCTGCAAGCGTTCTTTTTCTTCGCCTTTGGCCGTAGTTTCTTTAATTTTTTGGTGCACCTTTACCACCATGCCTGGTTTGAGTTCGCTGGCGGCAATTGTTTGGTCTGCCATATTATCACCTGTCATTCCGAACGGAGGCGAGGAATCTTTATCTCACTTTCTATCTTGATGAATGATTTCTCGCTATCGCTCGCAATGGCAATTAAAATTCGCTATTAGTTAAAGTCGCTCTATTTTAGCCGGTTGACGCTGTTCTGTCAATACCTTGGTGGGGGCCTTCGCCGCGCAATAGATAGGGCTTAATAATGCCGGCGATTTTGTCCATCGTTTCGTTCAGCCGGCCCTCGGCGTTAATCACCTGATAATCAAAGCGGTCTTTGGCAGTCAGCTCGCGTTCCGCGGATTTAAGCCGCGCCTGAAAATCGCCCTCGGTCATTTCGCCGCGGTTTTTAATGTGGTCCACCATTTGTTCGTGCGATTCGGGCAGCAGGAACACGGAAACGGCGCGGCGGCCAAACTGCTTCATCAGTTGTTCGGCGCCCTGCACGTCAATGTTAAAAATTACCGGATTATGGTTTAGCACCGCCAGAGTTTCTTCGCGGTGCGTGCCGTAATAATCGCCGTGCACGGTGGCCCATTCCAAAAATTCGCCGGCATCGCGCCGGCGCTCAAACTCGGGGCGGCTCACATAATACATCTTTTTATCCTCGGTGGAAAATTCCCGCCGCCGGCGGGTGGTGTAGGTAACGCTGGAGTGCAGGGCGGGGAAAGTTTTTAAGAGCGCCTTGGCCACCGTGGTTTTGCCCACGCCCGCCGGGCCGCTGATGATGATTAGGGGGTGCATAATGTTAGGCAGGCTCTTAGTCGTAGATGTCTTTGCGATGGTCAATATCAAAGCAAATAGCCGTATCGGGAGTTTGGAAGTAAAAGAGGACACGGTACCGTCTAGTGACGCGAAAACTAAAGACGCGGGGCAACCCCCGCACCTTTTTAACATGCAATCGTGGATCACGCCATTCACTCTGGAAGTGGGCTTCTTGGAGAAAATATAGCCGTTGGATTTCTCGTGGTAGTTTCTGCAGCGATCGTGTCAAACTTTCCGCGCGGATTACCCTCATACTAGGCGAGGGGCGGATATTGTTTCAAAGTGCGCCGATAGGAACGCTTAAGGCGATCCGCATGGGCATATCCTTCCAGACTCTCGGTCGGCAACAGCAACATCATTTGCGTCCGAATCAGTTTCAGTTCGGTGAGAATATGCTGGATGAGGTTAGCGGGCACTGGTTGCCTGGTGATAGCCCGTCGGGGGACTGTGATCGTAGCCATATTGGTGAATTTAATTAGGATAATCATCACTCCTGGTAGGAGTTAGTATGTCATGTGAGCACCGTTCTGTCAACGGGTGTGCTGTGCCATGAGAGATTCTTAATTTTTTATTTCAAAATCAACCATAAGTTGTCGCATATAAGGCATGGCAGGAAGTTCGCTAATCTCGGTGATTGTTGCCCAGCGGTAAGCGGAGTGTTCCTGGCCAATTGTCACTTGATCAGTGACTGCTTGAACGGCATAGACTACAAACTCAACCGGAGTATTTCTTAGTGTGTCGCGGTAGATGCCGATTATTTTTTCAGGTTTAATTTGTAATCCAGTTTCTTCTTTTACTTCTCTTTGTACATTTTTTAATTGTTCTTCACCTGATTCTAGTTTTCCTCCCGGTAAATCCCATAAGTCAGGGTAGGCTGTTTCGTTAGCTGCCCTCAAAAGTATCAGCCATTTTCCTTCCGGGTTTCTGATAATCGCTTTTTGAGCGATTATTTTAGTAGTTTTTTCGGCTGTCATAGTGTTAGATCGTGCCGCTCTGCTAAATTTTTATTCCAGATATTCCAGGAAATAATTTTGAGTTGCATAGGTTAATCAACGCGAGCCAGGGTAAATTCCCTGGTTTGCCCACGGAAAGAAAGTACCGGCGCGGCGTTTGGTTTATTTGATAGGGTAATAGTAAACGATTCCCCATTTTTAATGGGGCCGCCGAGTTCAGCCAGAGTTTGATGAGTGATCGTATTCAGAAAGGCAGCCTGGGGGATTTCGTGCGTTACGCCAATGTAGTAAATGGTTTCTCCGGGGCGAAGTTTGTTGACAATTTGCTGCATTTTGGTTGTCATTTCTTGTAACGATTTTGCCACATCGCTCGGTTTTTTATCAGGTAAAATTTCTGGATTTTCAATCCAGTGTTCTACCGGACGCTCCGCATTGAGTATCTGTAGCTGCCGCATTATACCGGCGGCCACCAGCGGGGCACGGGTTTTAGCTCTTGATTCTATTAGTCGTATTTTATCGCCAAGCCCGCGTTCTGCAATCAGTCGCCGGATTGTTTCCTCAATGATAGCGCCGGTTTCCTGGGCGCGACGCACCGAACTGCGGACGATTTTAACTACCCCGCCGCCACCGGCGAGCACATGTTCAATAATTTCTTCTGCTGCTCTGGCGGCCTGGTGCTGCCCCGTTTCGTTAAGAGCGGCGTCTTTTTCCTGCGATTCTGCTTGACCGTGGCGGAGCAAAATCAATTCTAGCCGGCGCGGTGATGGCTCTGCCTCAAAGCGGTTTGGTGATTCTAAGGTTTCCGCCATAACATTTTGTCATTTTTACCAAGCGACTTTGTGCTGTTGGTTAGCATAAACGGTAACCGGTTTCCCTGGGGGGATTACAGCAGTTGCTATTTTAGTGCCTACTAAGCATGGTTTTTTCAACTCGCGGGCAATAATCGCTGCGTGGCAAGTCAATCCTCCTTCATCGGTGACAATCGCTGCCACCTGGCGTATCAAACCGGCTAAATTCGGCGTAGTCATGGGCGTTATTAAGATATCGCCCGGTTTAATTTTTTTGGCGTCGGGCAGACTCTTTACCACGCGCGCTAAGCCGGAAATTTTTCCCGGGTATACTACAGTACCGTGTAAGTAGCGCATTTTATGGCGGTAACGGGGGGTGATTATCTTTCTTTTCAATAACTTGGCTGCCGGACCGGTTAGTATCTTATATTGTTTGCCATTAAAATACAATAAGCAGTATTTCCTTCGTGAATCTATCACAGATTGTTTGGGCAACGCTCCAGTGTTGAAAAATATCAGTAGCTCTTCGGTGGTAAGTAATTTAAGGACTGCGGGGTTAAGATGGTTGCGCGCCGCGCTAATAGTTAAGAATTCCTCTGCCTTTTTATTCACGACATTAAAACTTTTTCTGATTTTAAGTCGTAGTATTGCAGCGGTGTTAATATAGCGGCGTAAGTTTTTAGTTAAACTATTATGATTGATACAGGGTAGCTCTAAGTATTGTTCAATAAAATCAGTATAAATGGTGAGATGGAAAATAGGGTAAGTGTTTAGATATAGGTCAGTAAATTTTTTCCATCGGCGAGCCGCGATTTTTGGTTGGTTAAGTATAGTTTTAGTCAGTTGGTAAGCGGCAGCAGTTAATCGTTTAATCCGCCGTTTGGCTTCGGCCTTAATCTGACGGGCAAAATTTCTTTCACGGTTGATTAGTTGAATTAAATTTTTGCCAAATTGCTCGGTCGCCGAATGTTTTTTCCAGTGGACAAAGACATTACCCCGGCGAGCAGTCAGATGCTCGGGTAGAGTAAAGCCGAACTCTCTTTTTAGTGATAGTAATGATGCTATCATCAAATAATTTCTCCAGAAATCTCCCTTGCGTGTTACCAATTTTTCCCATTGGTTTTTCAAGTGCATTGGCATATTATTTAATCAGCGGGAGAAATTTTTCTAATTCCTCCGGCAGCGGCGATTCAAAGGTCTGGCGCTGCCCGGCTAAATCGGTAAAGGATAATTTGGTCGCGTGGAGAAATAGGCGGCCGAGGCGGGCGTCCCAGGCGCGTTTGCGTTTTTTTTGGTAGTAGAGCGGGTCGCCGACGAGCGGGTGATTGTAGGCCAGCAGGTGGGCGCGGATTTGGTGCATGCGGCCGGTGTGGAGGATTACGCGCAGTAGCGTGAAGTTGACGAAGCGGCGTTCCGCCAGGAATTCAGTTTTCGCTTGTTTTTCATTACTGTCATTCCGAGCGTCAAGCGAGGGATCTCTGTCGGTTGGTGATTGAGACAGAGATTCCTCCCCGCTGAGGCGTCCAGTAGGAATGACAGAACGGAGAGGACGCGCCGCCATGCGTTCATAGGTCTTGCCGCGGGCGATGGGGAAAGTAATAATATCCCAGTCTTTGGCGATTTTGCCATGGGCCAGGGCGTAGTATTCTTTTTCCACGGTGCGGGTTTTAAACTGTTCTTTTAAGTGGTCAAACATTTTTTGGGTGCGGGCGACTACCAGCAACCCCGAGGCTTCTTTGTCCAGGCGATGGACGATACCGGGACGAAAAGTTTTAACTTCGGCAGCCTCTCCTAATTTTTTTAAAGAGGGAAGCGCGTCCCTTATTCCTTTTATCTCGGGGTATTTTTTAAGCAGCCAATTCACCAAGGTATTGGTTTCGCCGGCCATCGTCGGATGCGTCAGCATCCCACTGGGTTTTTCCACCACCAGATAGTCAAACGTTTCGGCAATGATTTTCGGCTCCGGTGTCAGTCCGACTTTTTTGTTAAGGGGTTCCTCCGCTTCCCTTCGGCGGTGCTCGGGGCCAGCCGGAATAACAGCATGAATCACAAGCTCGTCCCCTGTTTTTACCTTTTCTCCCGCCTTTTTGGGCATTTGATTATTTCGTTGCACTTGTCCCTGCGCAATTATCTTTTGCGCCTGGGAGCGAGCAATACCAAGCAGCGCGGCGAGTGCCGTATCCAGGCGAGCTCCCGTCTGTTCGGAGGGTATTTTTAATATCTGGCGGTGCACAAGCTCAACGATTATTAGGATTTTTAGCGTACGGGGCGAAAATTCGGATCAGGCGCTCCGCCGGGGCGGGAATTCGGCGCCGAAGGAACACGGCTCGGGCGTCGTTGGGAGTCGGCGATGCTGTTGGCGGGGCGATTAACCGGCGCGGTGGCCGATTGGGCGGGATTAGGCGGGCGCTGAATAATAGAAGAGGTTTCCCGGTATTTATCATAAATACTGCCGGCGGCCTCCAGGCCTGCTTGCCGCGACTGGGCTTCTTCTATACTCTCCAGCCGGCGGCGGGTTAGGTTGCGCGCGATCGCTTCCGGGCTTTTTTCTGCCGGGGCAGTCTTTTGTTCGGCGGCGGCGCGGGATAGGTGTAATAAGGTTTTCCGTACCAGTTGTTTGCCGGTGTAAGTAAGGGTGGGGTCGGCCTGGGTAATTTCTGGTTTGAGTTTTTTTACCTGCGCCAGCGATAGCCCGCCGCGCTTAATATATATTTGGTGTTTATGCACGGCATTCATCAGCGCCTCGGCCACTTTGGGGTGTTGTTTGTAGAGATGAAGTTCTCCGCCCGGGGTGAGCATGCCCTGTTGCAGTTTGTGTTTGAAGCTGCCCAAGCCCACGGTAGCGGAAAATTGCGGCCCGGCGCTCGGGAGGTGTTGGATGGTAGGCATAGAAAAAAACTCAAAATTAAAAAGTGTGCGCCTGGATGGAATCGAACCATCCACCCCGTCCTTATACTAAGGTATAAATACTGCACTCGGTGAAAATATACATATGCTCGTGGGCCTGGATGGACTTGAACCATCGACTTCCACCTTATAAGGGTGGCACTCTGACCACTGAGTTACAGGCCCAAACGCACATGTCTATTTTCCCCTCGTTTGTATTTATAAGGGACGTGCTCTAACCGCTGAGCTACAGGCGCTTTAGTGTTTTGATAATATCAAAATTGCCCTAATTTTTCAAGACAGTAAGGGTTGCCAGGAAATTTTAAGAATGGTAAACTAGGGGCGACTATGAATTGGAACATCCGGTTATTTTTCGCTATTAACGCCCGGGTGGGGCGAGAGCGGTGGCTGGATGCCCTGGGCCGGGCCGGCGCCGAGTGGGTGGTATTTGCCATGCTGGCCTGGTACGGGGTCGGCGCCGCAATTTTATATCTCCCCGACCGCCGGGCGCTGCTCACTGCCCTTATTTTTTTGGCGGCTGCCTGGACCGTGGCGTGGTTCATTAGCGTGCTGGTCGGCTTGATCGTGCGGGAGCCGCGTCCGCATCTGCCATATCCGGAAAGTCGTCTATTGTTTCAGCCCCTGATGAGCTGGAAGTCATTCCCCTCCGACCACGCCCTTTCGGCCTGGCTGATTTTTTTTATGGCGCTGGTGTTTGGTTTGCCAGCGGCCTGGGGGCTGCTCCCGCTCGCCCTGTGGGTATCGTGGGGCCGGGTATATGCCGGCGTACATTATCCGTTTGACGTCGTGGGGGGCGCACTGGTAGCGGCACTGGCTGCCTTGGCGAGTTATTATGTAGTAGTGACAGTATTTTGAATTATATGAATATCGTGATTTTGGCGGGCGGGGTGGGGACGCGGCTGTGGCCGCTGGGGCGGCGCAACAGCCCCAAGCAGTTTTTTCCGGTAATCGGCCAAGAGCCGCTGGTCCGCGAAACTTACCGGCGTTTTCTTAAAACTTACGGCGCGTCTCGTATTTTCTTTTCGGTTACCGCCGATTTGCTTATCCCCTTGCGCAAACTTTTTCCCCGCCTGCCCGCCGCACAGTTTATTATGGAGCCGGAGCGGCGCGATACGGCGCCGGCCATGGGATACGTGGCGGCAGTTCTTTCCTTGACTATACCCGATGAGCCGCTGGTATTTGTGCCGGCAGATCATTTTGTTGCCGACCAGCAGAAGTACCTAGCCTGTTTTAAAGCGGGAGAAAAGCTGGTTAAGGAGACCGGTAAACTGGTGGATATCGGCATTACTGCCACCTTCCCCAGCACGGTTTTGGGGTACACCAAAGTCGGGGCGCTTTATAAAAAATTGAACGGCGTAGCTGTTTATCGCTTTGCCGGCCATACGGAAAAGCCCGCTGCCCGCACTGCTTTGCGTTATCTGGCAAGCGGTCAATATCTCTGGCACGGCAATTATTATATGTGGACGCCGCGGCGATTTTTGGCGGCTTTGGTTCATTACGCCCCATCACTGGGCAAAGGTTTATTAAAAATCCGCGCCCTGATTCAGGCCGGCCGGGCCGCGGCGGTGCGGCGGGAGTACGCCCGGCTGGAGCGCACCTCGTTTGATTACGCGGTAACGGAAAAAATTAAGCGGCGGGAGGTACTGATTATCCGCGGTGATTTTGGCTGGAGCGATGTGGGCGCCTGGGATTTGCTGCACGAGCAGCTGCGGCACACCGGCGATGGCGCGGGCAATGTGGTGCGCGGGCAGGTGGCGCATTGGGATACCCGCAACTGCCTGATTTACGCCCACCCCAAACGGCTGGTGGCGGCGGTGGGGCTCGCGGACACGGTAGTGATTGATACTAATGATGCGGTGCTGGTCTGCCCCAAAGACCGGGCGCAGGATGTGAAAAAACTTTTCCCGCTGCTGGAGCAGAAGAAGCTGGCGAAGTACTTGTAAAAATCCAAAGTTAGGTTAAATTATGTCTTTTAATCAAAGAGTTCTCCTGATTTGTCTTTTGGTCATCGTCGGCGCTGCCGGGTTTTGGTGGTGGTATCGGGAGCGCTCCCGGCCCCAGCCCGCTCCTCTCCCGCCGCGCCCCGAAGTGCCGCTTACCATTATCCCGGGCTGGAATTTGCGCCAGATTGCTAATTATCTGGTGACTCAAGGATTTGCTTCTAGCACCGGGCAGGTATTTGCCTGGACTGGCGAGCCAGCCCGGTGGCGCGTACCAGCGCTAGCGCCTATTGCTGCTTCTGGCACTCCGGATACTCTGTTAGTTTGGGCCGACAAGCCATCGCGAGTAAGTTGGGAGGGGTACTTAGCTCCCCAGACGATCCGGGTTTATGCTGACGCGTCTTTGGCTTCGGTATTAGAAAAATTTATCCGCGAGCGCCAGCGCGAACTGGTTGAGCAATGGCAAGCCAGGCGCGAGATAGCGGCAGGGGCGGAAGGCTTTAATCGTTCCTGGCATGAAATTTTGACGATAGCTAGTCTGATTGAAAAAGAGGCGAAGTTTGAGGCGGATCGCGCGCCGGTGGCGGATATTCTGTGGCGTCGCTACCAGCGTAACTGGGCGCTGCAGGTGGACTCATCCGTCCACTATGCCGTCAATAAAATCGGCACCGTATTCACCACCGCGCGCGACCGGCAAGTCGCCTCTCCCTGGAACACTTATCGCTACCCCGGCCTGCCGCCCGGCCCCATTAGCAACCCGGGTTTAGCCTCTATCAAAGCCGTGTTGAATCCCCAGCCGAATAATTACTGGTATTGGTTAAGCGGCCGGGATGGCAAAATTTATTACGCCCGCACGCTCCCGGAGCATAATCAGAATAAAAAGTATTTGTGATGTGTTAACTTCTGATTTTGATTACCATCTTCCTCCCGAGCTGATCGCCCAGATCCCGGCCGAGCCGCGGGATGGGGCGCGGCTGATGGTGGTTGACCGCGCTAAGCAGACGCGGCAGCACCGGCATTTTTTTGAATTGGGAGAGTATTTGCGCGCCGGGGATTTGCTGGTGTGGAACAATTCCAAGGTATTCCGGGCGCGTTTATTTGGCAAGTTGATGTTAGATGCGGAGAGCGATGATATTGATGACGCTCAAGAGGTAAAGCGTCATCCCACGGGTAAAATTTTGCCAGTGCGCACCGTTGAAGTATTATTAGCGCGGCCGCTGGAGAACAAACATGTCTGGAAAGTGCTGGCCAAACCGGCGCGTCGTCTGCGGCTGGGGATGAAGATAAAGTTTGCCGATGATCTGGTCGGCGAAATTTTATTAAAGGCAGACGACGGCACGGTATTGCTGCAGTTTGCCGATGACGATTTGGTAGTCAGGGCGAAGGCGAATAAGTATGGTGAGGTGCCGACGCCGCCGTATATCGATATTGATCATTCACGCCTGATGGGCGCTGAATTAGCCGAGCGCTACCAAACCGTCTATGCCAAACACGAAGGCTCGGTAGCAGCGCCCACTGCCGGATTTCATTTTACGCCTGCTTTGATTGAAAAATTAACGGGGCAGGGCGTACAGTTTGCTGAAGTAACGCTCCACGTGGGGCTTGGCACTTTCCAGCCGGTAAAAACCGAGCGGGTGGAGGATCATGTGATGCACAGCGAATGGGCGGAGCTCTCGGCCAAGAACGCGGATTTGATAAACGCGGCCAAAGCCGAAGGGCGCAGAGTGGTGGCTGTTGGGACGACGACGGTGAGAACGCTCGAGGGGATCGCGCGAGCGTGGACTTCAGACCTCGGACTTCAGACTTCCAATACGACTCCAGACCGAAGTCCGAAGACCGAAGTCCGTCCGTTCGACGGCGACATAAATATTTTTATCACCCCTGGCTTCCAATTCCAAATCGTTGACGCGCTGATTACCAATTTTCATCTGCCGAAGTCTACTTTGCTTATGTTAGTATCCGCATTTGCCGGTGATACCAAGTTTATGTTAGAGTGTTACCAGGAAGCGATTAGGCAAGGGTATAGATTCTACAGTTTTGGTGACGCCATGCTCATACAGTGAAGCGAGATCCTTCGGTCGCTGCGACGACCTCAGGATGATTGGGGTCGCGTGACCCCAATCAGTTTTGGGGATGCGATGTTAATTATTTAGCTTGGGCAAGATTATTTTTTCAGCTTGGTCAGTTTCGTTTTTTAGGCAAGAATTTTAGCCTCGTTTCTATTATAGTAGAAACTGATTTTGTCAATATCCGCCACTAAGGTTTATCCCCAGCAAGGGGTTGAAACGCAGAGAGAGAGAGAGTAATAGAGGAATGTTTACGTTGGTTCATTTTTTATGAGAAAAAGAGATATTTTAGCCATCGGTCTTTCCGGGGTAGCGGAAGGGTGGAGTAAATCAAAGTTATATGGAACCTAATTTTAGGGCGGTTTATTTTAAGGTTTTTGTTATTGTAGTTGGAGTGGCGGTAGCAGCTGTTGTTATTAAGTGGGGGAAAGCAGCGCCGCGCCCAACAACTCCAGGGCGTTCCGTCGACGCTGCCGCACCGAATAAACAAATGGAATCTCTAACTTCTAATATTCAAACGTTAATTGATAAAAGTGTAGTTACCAATACTAAGAACAGAGTGATTCCTCTTGCTGAAGACAGACCGGGATTTCAACGCGACCTCATTGGTAAATCAATTTCCCAAATCCAGAAAGATTATGGCTCTCCAAGTTTTCTTTGCCGGATCAGTTGGTTGAATAAAGAACTGTGGGCAGTTAATATTGGTGTTGATGAGGCAACGGGACTATATTTATCCTTCAAGGATGGAAAGGTATATAATGCTCACGTTGATGAATATAATGGTTATGCTGATTGTGATACACTTTATAATGACTAAAATGACTTAAATTCAAGTTATGCTCAACTAAAAAGACGCCCCACGGGGCGTCTCTGCGTTTTTATCTGCGTTATCTATAGCGAAGTAGCTGCGTTACCCTTCAATCGTCACCCCCATCTGTCGCGCCGTCCCCTCCACCATCCGCATCGCCGCCTCAACATCGTTAGCGTTCAAGTCCGGCATTTTCTTCTCGGCAATGGCGCGCACCTGGGCTTTGGTGATTTTGCCCACCTTTTCCTGGAGCGGTTTGCCGGAGCCTTTCGGGATGCCGGCGGTTTTTTTAATCAGTTCCGCCACCGGCGGCGTTTTCATAATGAAAGAGAAACTGCGGTCTTCGTAAACCGAAATCACCACCGGCACCACCTCGCCTTTTTTGTCCTGGGTTTTGTCGTTGAAATCTTTAACGAAAGCGCCGATATTAACGCCGTGCTGGCCGAGCGCCGGGCCGATCGGGGGGGCGGGGGTAGCGGTGCCGCCGGGGATTTGCAGTTTGATTTGGGTGATCAGTTTTTTGGCCATATTTGATAGAGATCCTTCGCTGACGCTCAGGATGACAGTATTGAAAGTTTAAATTTTCTTCACTTGAAGCGCATCCAGCTCCACCGGCGTTTCGCGGCCGAACATGGAAACCAGCACTTTAATGCGGCCGCGCTCATGATCCACAAAACTCACCTTGCCTTCAAAGTTTTTGAACGGCCCGTCAATAATGCGCACCACGTCGTTGACGTCAAAATCAATCTTATGCTGCACCGCGGCGCCGCCGGCCAGGCGCTTAATCAGGGCGTCCACCTCTTTTTGGTCAATCGGCGTCGGCGTAGTGCCGCTGCCCACAAAGCCGGTAACGTTCGGGGTGTTGCGCACCACGTACCAGGAGTCGTCGGTTACAATCATCTCCACCAGAATATAGCCGGGAAAAATTTTTTCCTCCACCTCCACCCGCTTGCCGCTTTTTATTTTGATGCGTTTTTCTTTGGGCACCAGCACCTGGAAAATTTTGTCCTGCATGTCAAACGACTGAATGCGCTGGTCCAGATTGCGCTTCACGTTGTCCTCGTAGCCGCTGTAGGTATGCAGCACGTACCAGCGCCGGCCCAAATTAGATATTTGTTTAGCCATATATTTACCGAACCTTACCGGGCAATTAGCTGCTCAATCCCCAAATTAAATACATAATCCAGCACCGCAAAGAACAAAGCCAGCGCCAGCGACAAGCCGATTACCAGCAGGCTGTAGTTAATGGTCTGCTGTTTGGTGGGCCAGGTAACCTTGTGCATTTCCTGGTATGAGCCCAGGAGGTAGTTTTTGACGTCGGTTAAGATATTCATAATGGTTTATTAGAAGCCCGCGAATCCCGACTAAGTCGGGAAGCGGGCAAGTAAAAATTAATATGTCGGCGGAGCCGACTCCGCTACTAAAAAACCCGCCCTGATACCCTGCTCGCCTTAGGCGAGCAGGGTCGGGTTTATAAAACAGCCGTTGCGGGCCGTTGTGAATATATCATAAAGGAAAGGCCGCCGCATGTCAAGGTTATGGTTGTGGATAGGTCAGATATCCAAATTCTCCACGCTTTTGGCGTACGTCTGAATAAATTTTTTGCGCGGCTCTACTTCGTCGCCCATCAGAATTTCAAAAGTTTCATTGGCTGCCTCGGCGTCTTCCACGGTTACCACTTTCATAATGCGCCGCGCGGGGTCCATGGTGGTTTCCCACAGCTGTTCCGGATTCATTTCGCCGAGGCCCTTATAGCGCTGGAGATTGATTTTAAAGCCGCCGACGGTTAAAAATTGTGCCTCTTCCCCGGTGCCAGGCTCGGTTTGGCCCTGCTCGGCAATTTCCGTTTCCGGCTTAACTTTAGTTTGGGATTTAGCCTGGGATTTTTCTGTTTTGGGTTTTTCTAATTCAGCCAGAATTTTAGCTTTTTCCTCATCATTATAGGCATAGCGCAGCTCTTTGCCATATTTAACGCTATAGAGCGGCGGTTGGGCGATAAAAAGATGCCCGCGGGTGATTAAATCGGGGAAGTAGCGATAAAAGAAAGTCAGCAGCAGGGTGCGAATGTGCGCCCCGTCTACGTCCGCATCGGTCATAATCACAATATGATGGTAGCGCAGTTTATCAATCTCAAACTGCTCGCCGATGTTGGTGCCGAGGGCAATAATCAGGGATTTCAGTTCATTGTTGCCCAAAATTTTGTCCAGCCGGGCGCGTTCCACATTCAGCACCTTGCCGCGCAGCGGCAGAATGGCCTGGGTTTCCCGATTGCGGCCCTGCTTGGCGCTGCCGCCGGCGGAGTCGCCTTCCACAATAAACAGCTCCGAATCCTCGGCTTTCCGGCTGCTGCAGTCAGCCAGCTTCCCGGGCAGGGTAAACCCTTCCAGCGCTCCTTTGCGCAAAATAGTTTCGCGCGCCACTTTGGCGGCGGCGCGGGCTTTGGCCGCCAAGACGCATTTGCCGATAATGCCCTCGGCATCGCGCGGGTGCTCTTCCAAAAAAATCAGAAAGGCGTCGCCCAGCACCGACTCCACGGCAGTTTTCGCTTCAGTATTGCCCAGTTTGCCTTTGGTCTGCCCTTCAAACTGCGGCTCGCGGATTTTTACCGAAATCACCGCGGTCAGTCCTTCGCGGACATCGTCGCCCGAGAGGTTCTGGTCTTTTTCTTTCAGGTATCCCTTATTGCGGGCAAAAGTATTGATGCTGCGGGTAAGCGCGGCGCGGAAGCCCGCCACGTGGGTGCCGCCCTCGGGGTTGTGGATATTGTTGGTGAAAGCATACAGCGCCTCGGCATAGTCGTCGGTATACTGCAGGGCGATTTCCACCTGCACTCCTTCCGCTTCTTTGGCCACCTGGAACACCGATTCATGCTTAGGCTCTTTATTGTGATTCAGGTAGCGCACATAACTGCCCACCCCGCCTTCAAAATAAAACTGATAAGTAACGGCGGGGAGCGGCAGCGCTGTTTTGTCGCGCGCTTTTTCCTCCGGGGTGCGCTCGTCGCGTACTACCAGGTGCACGCCGCGGGTAAGGTAGGTATGCTGGCGCAGATGGTCCAGAATCGTCTTCCATTCCCAGTCCAGCGTTTCAAACACTTTGTCATCGGGCCGGAAAGTAATAATGGTGCCGGTATCGGTGGCTTTGCCAGTCGTCTGCACTTTCTTTTTCGGGGTGCCGCGCTGGTATTCTTGCACCCAAATTTTGCCTTCGCGGTGTACCTCGGCTTTCAGATAGCTGGAAAGCGCATTAACTACGGAAACGCCAACGCCGTGCAGGCCGCCGGAGATTTTATAGCCGGAGCCGCCGAATTTGCCGCCGGCATGCAGCTTGGTTAACACCACTTCCAGGGCGCTCACCTTCATTTGGGGGTGGATGTCAACCGGAATGCCGCGGCCGTTATCGCGCACTTCCACTACATGATCGGGCTTCAGCGCTACTTCAATGCGGGTGCAGTAACCGGCCATCGCTTCGTCAATGGCATTGTCCACCACTTCCCAAATCAGGTGATGCAGGCCCGAAGGGCCGGTGGAGCCGATATACATGCCCGGGCGCCGTTGCACTGCTTCCAGACCCTCCAGCACGGTAATGCTTGCGGCGCGGTAAGCCGGAGCCGTGGCATTTTGGTGGCGGGCGGTTTCGGCAGCGGTTGATAAAGCCGGCGGCGGGGTCGCCGCTGGTTTGGCCGGAGGGCGAGCCGGGGTTTGGGCTCGCCGGCGGGGGGCGGCGGCGCGGCTTGGTTTGAGCTTAACCGGGAGATTAATTCTTCCTTTTTGGATGCGACGGCGGGGCATATTTTGGCTGGCGGATGCGGATTAAGGAGAGAGAATTACAGGACTTTCGCGTTTGAGCGCAGTTCTAGGCGCTCGCGAGGAGCGGAATAAGCTGTATACAAATATACAGCGTTGAGCACCGAAGCGAGCAACGACGAAATGTGCCAAACGCGAAAGTCCTAAATTAAACAACGGCTATATTTTAACACAGCTGACCCGCTTCGGCAAGGGCATTAAGAGGGGCAGCGGAGGGCGCTTATCCTTTGTCAGCCGCCCCCTTAGTAGGGTATACTATATGATATTATGGCTGCTTTATTCCGCAGGACCGGGGCGGCAAAACCACCGCCCTCTCGGCCCCCCGATTATCATCAGTATCGCGACCCCACCGGCACGCTTTCCGGCCGCGAGCTGGGGCTGGCGTTATGGTTTGTTAAACATCGGGCGTTGCTGTATCGCCTGGGGTTTTGGCTGTTAGTGGCAGTCAGCGTGGCCAGCTGGGGGTATAGCTTGGTTCGTTTTGGCAGCTACCTGGCGCAGTACCCGCGTCATCAGCAGCTGCAGCGCGAGCTGGCGCAATTCCCCAACTACCTGCCCCTTCATGCCGTGTATGCGCCGGCGGCTCTGGAGATCAGGTCGGTTAAACTGCTGCCCGGGGGACGCACTACTTTCGACGCAGCCGCCGAAGCAATCAACCCCAATGAGCGCTGGCTGGCCGTAGCGCGTTATCACTTTGTAATCGGCGGGGCGGAAACCGAGCCGCAGGAAGAAACTGTCCTCCCGGGGCGCCGCCAGCTTTTAGTACAATACGGCATCGCCGCCGCGCCGGCCGGAGGTTTTACCGTTGTGATCGACGAAGTGCGCTGGCGGCGTCTTTCCCCGCGCGATTTTCCCAATCTGCCAGCCTGGCAGGACGAGCGGCTGCGTTTTGCGGTGGCGGAGGTTAATATCCGCCCCGGCGGTACCGCGCCCGATTCCCCTTTGGGAACGGCAATTCAGTTTAAGCTAATTAATCAGAGCGCTTTCAGCTATCGCGCGCCGCGCTTTACCGTCGGGCTCTATGCCGGGTCGGCGTTAGTGGCGGTGATGCCATTGGAATTGGAATCATTCCCCTCTTTGGCAGGGCGGGAGATTGACCAGCGCAGTTTTGCGCCGCCGCTTACGGCCGAAGCCGTGGAGATTTTTCCCCGTTTTAACGTTTACGATCCGGCGGTTTATTTGCCTCCGTCGACCTAATCTCGTTTAACGCCTCATGACCGGATTGCAAAAATTTTCTCCCCGTAGTTTTGACTGGGTGCTTTTCGGCAGCGCTCTGTTGCTTTCCATTTTGGGGGCGGCGGCGATTTATAGCGTTGATTTATCGCGGGGCGGCCCTTTGGTGCTGTTTCGCCGGCAGCTTTTGTCGTTGGGGGTGGGGTTGTTATTGTTTTTTCTCGCCAGCTTGCCGCATTTCAGCTGGTATCGCTCGGCCGCAAAATCGCTCTACGGGGTTAGTATCCTGCTATTGGGAGCGGTGCTCTGGTATGGCACCACTATCCGCGGCACGCGAGGCTGGTTTGTGGCCGCTGGGTTTTCTTTTCAGCCGGTGGAGCTGGCGAAGGCCGGTTTAATTCTGATGCTGGCATCAGTGGTGTATCACTTCGGCCGGCGGTTTGACCGGCTGTTATTTCTGGCGGGAACCGGGGTGCTCACTGTTTTGCCGATGGCCTTAATTTTAGCGCAGCCGGACCTTGGTTCGGCCTCAATTTTTATATTGCTGTGGTTCGGCATCATGCTGCTGTTGCGCGCCCCTTTCCGTTATCTGGCAATTTGTTTAGGCGGCGCGGTAGCGGCGGCGGCCGTCGGCTGGTTTTTATTGCAGCCTTATCAGCAAGATCGGTTACGGACGTTTTTAAATCCGGAACGCGATCCCTTGGGCGCCGGTTACAATCGTACCGAGGCCCTGATTGCCGTGGGGGCGGGGCAACTGTGGGGGCGGGGGTTGGGCTACGGTTCGCAGTCGCAGCTGCGGTTTTTGCCCGAAGCGCAGACCGATTTTATTTTTTCCGTCATCGGCGAGGAGCTGGGTTTTGTTGGGGTAGCGGTGTTGTTTGGTTTGTTTGCGGTAATCTTCATCCGTCTGGGGAAACTTTTGCCGCGCGCGCCCGATGATTTTGTCGCCGTTGGTATCAGCGGGATTATTTTGTTGTTGGCAGTGCAGCTGTTTCTTAACGTTGGTGCCAATCTGGGCCTGTTGCCGATTACCGGGGTTACCTTGCCTTTTGTCAGCTACGGCGGGTCGTCGCTGGTCATTAATTTTTGGCTGTTAGGGATTGCCGAGAGCATGGTGGAGAAGCGGTATTGACGGAGCAAGAAAATCGCCCTCCGGAGCGGGGGCGATTTTGTTTTCAGCCGGCCGGGTGCACTTCTTGTACCTGCCAGTTTTCGTTCACCCATAGTCCGATCAGCGGTAGATTAAAATTCCAGTCCGCCACCGTCTTCAGGGCAGCCTGGGTGTGCCGCGTTTGCGTTTCCTGATTCGCGGGGTTGCCGGCGCAATCCTGGTGGCCCGCTATCGCAATTACCCGCGAGGCGTGGTGCCGGGCCGAAATGGCGGTGCGCCGCCGGATTGATTCCACGGCGGCGCGGTCGGTATTGGCGGCCAGAATTTTGTTGGGGCCGGGTTCAGTGATCAGATCCACCGCGTCTACCTGATAATGTTCCCGCAGCCAGTTGATTACCGGCAGTTGCGTGCGGCCGTCCATACAGTTAATGGCGGTGGCGAATTTTTGCTGGGGCATAATGTTATTTATTTTCACTTTTTGTTTTTTTGTTCATCGTTCAATCGCGGGGGGGGCGAATTCGTTCGCCAAAATAGTGATAGGAGATTTACTGACAAGTGCCAGGAGAAATCTGATTAACTACATTTTTGAGTGTTGGGTCAGTTGGGCATTTTTGTTCCGAGAAGCGGGTGTTAAGTAGGTTAATTGCTTCCGTTTTTCCAAGTGCTTTGGTATTTTGATCTACATTTGTTGCGTAAAGATCTACCCAGGCGTCAAAATAGAATTGCGCCGCCCACGCACCCATCTCGTCGATGGTTGCATCATTGCCGTTTGGAACAGTATGATACTTTGCGGCAATTGCATGATATGCCTCGTGGACAACTAAGCTACCACTGAAGATTGGGTTAGATATGTTCCCCGCAAGAACACTTGGTTCAGTTGCCGATGAATTTATTATTGTACACGGGTTACTTTGGCTGGCAATCGGTTGCCAATAGGCAAGGGATCCGTTCAATATAACATTAAATGCTGCATAATATGGTATACCTTGGGCATTAAGTCGTACATCTGGAAAACCGCGTGACGAAACGTTGCATTCCATTAAAGGTTCAATATGTAAAGTGCCAGAAGACACTGCTACAATTGTCGAAGAAACGGATTTGAGCTTGAGAAAATCGTACAATGATAGCCCGCCGGTAAACGGTAGTGGCCGAGAAAATTTAATGTCTCTCAAAAATCGCAGAGTATTGTAGATTTTGGCGCGGGAAGGTGTCTGATCGCTCCGATTACAAGAGTAAGGTAAATTATTCCAGTTCGTTTGCAAATAACGGTTGTCATCCGCAGCCGTATCAGTTTGAGCCATAAAGGTAAGGCTAAAATCCCTATTGAGAGTTTGTATGTCCTCTTCTGTCGGACAGGTTAAATATTTCGCCACCACTCCAGCCGGAGATTGGTTTGATGTACTTTGTTGTGTATTCGGCGTAGTTGAGAGAGTAGAAGAAGTTGATTGGGAAGCCGGTAAACACGAACGATATTCTATTGGTTGTTCCCGGGTTGCATTAGAACAGCCACGAGAAATTAATGTGCAGGTTCGCACTTGTTGACCAGACGACCAACAGGGGCTCCAGTCGCCACATGACCAAACATCAGAATAACAAGTCGGCGCTTGTTGTGACGGAGAAACGGGGGACGGTAAAATAGTTGCGGTCTTTTTTAGAGTTATTAAATAGTTTTTGTCTTTAGGAATTTTATCTAAAGTTTTTTTGATGGTTTTGTTAACTTGTTTCCAAGACTTAAAATATTTAAAAAATGATTCCGGATCTAAAAAAACTTGTCTGGTGCAGGTTTTAGTGATGTAAAAAACAGCGTTGTTGCCGTTGTATTTATAGGCTGAATAAATTTTTAGGGGACATTTCTTAACGGCTGCTAAAGCGGTTCCTATAAAAAAAACGTTTATGGAAACAATAAAGGCGATAATTAGAACATGTGTTGTTTTAATTTGCTTCATAAAATTTAGGATTTAAAATATTATTTGTGACTCTATTCCCAATCACCATTCACCCGCATTCGCCCCCCTGCCAAGCACTTACTCACAAAAAAACAAAAATATAATAATTTATTGCACTTAATGGGCGGGACGCGCCGCCCATTGGCCGAAATGCGGAGTTCGCCGGAGGCGAATTCCGAGCGAGCGGAGCGAGCGATGTCGCTGAACGTTCGCGTGTATGCGATGTTTTGTGGAGCGTAGCGGAACAAAATATGGGCGAGCATTTGGGCGATAGCCCAAGCGCGAGCCGCATACACGCTGTTATATGATGTATGCTTTTCTTTTTGTCTCGCCACAGCGAGACCGCTTTAATATAACGGCGAAAATTTTAATTTTTTTCAATTTTGGCGGGGCGCAAGAGGGGAATAAAAGGGGTGAATTGCGCGCCGCCAAAACACCTATTACAATTCACTTCGTCTGTTCGTCAAATTGGTTTAAAAACAAAGTTTTCAAATTCTTCTTTAATAAGCAGGCGTGACAAAGTGGCGTGAGTTTGCAAAGCAATCGTCGGCTTGTGAGCAAAACCAATGTATTCTATGGCCTTGCCCAATTCTTTAACTTTTTTGATAGCAGGGATAAGGTCAGTATCCGAAGAAATAAGAATAGCGGTATCGTAGGTATTTTCATACGCTCCCACCAGTAAATCCACGGCCAACTGTACATCAACGCCTTTTTCGTGATATTTACCGTCATTATTCATGAGGTATCCTTGGCGAATTACAAAACCTTGTTTAGGGGAGCGCAAGAAGTTAAACAAACCAACCTGCCCGGCACGCAGGCGCTGGCTTTTGACATCGTCCTGTTTAGCGCGCACCACGCCGATATAGTAACCGGCGTAAACGAGTGCGCGGTCGCGAGCCAGCCAATCGGATAATTGGCGATAACCAAACCGAGAAGTGTTTTTTATATTTATATCCTTGAGTTTGTGGTAAAAGTTGCCGCCGTCAATAAAGACAGCGACCCGAGTTTTGGCACTATTCATAATTTAAAAAAAACCCCACCGTGCCTCTTGCGAGGTCAGGGTGGGTGGTTTTAGTTATTAGTATATTACCGCTTTTTTGGTTGGTCGTCAAGGGCAGGTTGTGGATTAGTTTTAGAGAGACATTTGGTAGCATATTTGACGAGATAGGCAGTTAATAAGTGCTGTATTAATAACAAGCTTAACATTTTGTAGGTAAATCGTCAAAACAAAAAACCGCTCTCACTCTGGCCGCAAACGCGTTGCGGGCAAAGTGAGTTGGAGCGGTTTTTTGCTTGCCCAACCCACTCATTCATTTTTCACTTCCTTTCAGGTAAGTGGGTGGGCTTTAGTACATGTCCGCGCCGGTCGTGGTCGAGCGCGGCACGTCCGCTTCGGCCACGAACTTGTCGCCGATTAGGACGATGCGGCTGTCCTCACGTCGGCACTCGTGCCGAACGAGCAGGTTCGTGGCCGGAGTCCATTGCGGACGCGGCGGAGTTGCCATGTGCGCGGACGAGTCACGCACGAACGGGTGCTGGCCATTCTCTTTTGCACCAGACAAGTATTCCTTGATGCAGTCCTGGCCGGAACAAAAGCCATACTCGTCCATGACGTGATCGGTACGCTCCTTCCCACACGCGGGACAAACGGAAATGAGGTTCCTGATTTCCATCTCCGTTTCCTTCCCGCAGTGCGGGCACACGTACGAATGACCTGCGTAACCCATACTACCTCCATTTTCTGTTCAGGGACGTGCTGAACGCACAAAGCCTTCCATAATTGGAAGGCTCCGTTGAAGGTCTTTCAGAGCGGCAAGTGGACAAATGGGTCAACAAAAGCCACTACCGATGAAAGACCTTCGAAGGAATCTTCCAGCATAAGTGACCCATTTGCGCACATAAAAAACCGCCCGACTTGAATCGGACGGTTTGAAATTTTGAAAAAATCAAACTACCAACTCAAGACGGAGTTGGCATAAGAATATGAATTTTGGCAAAGTGTGAATTTCATAACACTAATAATATAGCACATTTTGTGAAAATTGTCAATAGCCGGCGTGTGGATATTGTTTTGGATATCAATTTAAGAAAATCAGATAAATTCGGTTTTTGGCCTGTTCGCACAGGCTAAAAACACCGCTTTCCCCCTTATTAAATAAACAAAAATTAAATTTCGCCGTTATTTAAAGCGTCGCCCGCCTCACAGCGGGCGAAAAAGAAAAGTATATTTCATATAACGTTTCCGACACTAGTGTTGCGTTAAGCAACATTTCGCACCTTAAAATTTAGCTAACTGTAAAGGGAAATTGGCATTTTTTGGTTGCGCACGACTTGAATCTGGTATGATGATTTTATTAACTTTTTAATAAAACCATCTATGTTCCAAG
>JACPGS010000031.1 GCA_016189025.1 Candidatus Magasanikiibacteriota bacterium
ACGGGGAGTAATACCAACCAGGCCCGGCGCGAGCCGCGGCCTGAAAAGATAGAGGTAGAAAATGAAGCACGACAAGGGGCTGACGTTCGCCTCACACCTCGGAATGTCGCGCGCGCCCTGGTGGCGCGTACGGTGGGGAGTAATCCTCCCCATTCTCCTGATTCTGGGCGGCGTGGCGTGGTGGTTCTCCACCGCGACGGCGGGAGTAGAGGACACTTCGCGCGTCCTCAAGTAGACTAAGAATAGTTCCTCGTGTTTTTCCACCTCGCCGCAAGGTGAGGATTGGGCGTAGCCTGTTTGACCAAAGTTATTTGGTCTCTCGGGTAGGTTTGACCTCGGGGGTTCGAGTGCCGCAAGGCGCTCCCCACGGGTCCCGGCGCTGGTGTCTCGCGCAAAGAGAGAAGACACAGGAGGGGTCGTCGCCACAAGCGACGCTGCAGAGTCTGACACGACCGTTTTGAAAGTTCCCACCCCTCCCACTCTGCATTTCTTCACGAAAACTTCGTGGCGAGATGAGGAGCGTAATAAAAAAGCAGATTTCAGCTTGCATTTTTTATTTACTGTGTTATCCTTATCAGGTATGGCAGTTGATTGGTCTAAAATTTGGGAGAAATATAAAGGAATGTGGGTGGCCTTGGCCGAAGACGAAACCACAGTGGTGGGAGTAGGCCAAACAGCCCGTGAAGCCTCAGACCAGGCAGAACAGGGGGGGCATGTTAATCCCATTCTTACTCGGATGCCCGAACGGCTGGTAACCTATGTGGGGTTCGGGTTATGAAGTTTAAGTACAAGAAATTTGGGTCGGGGATACTGCGTCCGGTAATTCCGATTGGTTTGATATATCAAAACCGCTTCGTGCGCTACGAAGTACTGGTAGATTCGGGAGCGGATTTTTGTATATTTGACGCCCAAATTGGAGAGCTGTTAGGTATTGATATTCGGAACGGGGAACGTAAAGAAGTCGGAGGAATTACCGGTTCAGTGGAATATTTCTATGTGCACCCGGTAACGATACAGGTTGGCGGTTGGCCGTTTGAAATTGAAGCAGGTTTTTTGCCGAACATTGCTGAACTGGGGCATGGGGTGGTAGGACAGCGCGGATTCTTTGATATTTTTGTGGTTAGGTTTGATTTCCTGAAAGAAGAAATTGAATTACGGAAACGGATTTAAGCAGATTTGAGGCAAAATTTTGGCTTAAATTTTTTTCACCATATACGTTTTCTCCCGCCGGTAGCCCAGGCGGCGGTAGTAGTCGCGCACGCCCACGCCGGCGATAACGGCAAGTTTGTCGACTCTGGCGGCGCGGGCAATAGCCTCCGCTTCCCTTACCAATCGTTTCCCCAAGCCAGTATGTTGACTGGCTTGATTATTTTTCGCTCCGATGGAAACCAGCTGGCCGTAGGTATGGAGTTCGCGCAAATAGGCGGGGTATGGTATGTCATTGCGTAATTGATTCATCTGGTCGCTTGGTCGCGGCAGACACTCTAGGTGCTCGTCCCGACTGAGTCGTGACTGCGCGCCTAGAGAACTCGTCTGCCGCGACCTCGCTTGGCCGGGTAATTCACAGTCAGTAGGGTAGCCTAGGCGTAACCGGCAAAAGGCAAATACCACCCGGCGCCTGGCATCCTCAAAACTCAAAAAATATTCAGTGCCGCCGCTCGCCTCGTATTTATCCGCAAATAATCGCGGCTTAATACTTGCTACCTGATACTTGCTACTTAACAACTGGTGTCCCACCTCGCGGCAGCGTAAACACGGGCAGCGCAACCCGGCCTGGCGCAGCTGTTCCTGAATCACCTGCCGCAAGTTTGTTATCTTATTCCCTTCTTTTATATACTGTCCGGGAATATCGCGGATTAAACGCGAAATGCGGCAATAGCGGGGGACAATCTGGCTTTTGAAAATTTTTAAGATTCGGATTAATTCTTCCGTCGGATAGGCGCGATAACGTCCCTGTTGCCACCACTCATACAGTTCGGAGCCCGGCACCACGGTGCAGGGATAAATTTTAATCATGTCCGGCCGGTAATCGGGATTGCTAAAAATTTCCCGGAGCATTGCCAAATCTGCCTCGGGGGTAGCGCCCGGGAGTTGCGGCATCAGGTGATAATCGGTTTTGAAGCCAAAGTCTTTAAGGAGTTTGGTAGCTTGTTTAGCGCGGGCGCTGTTATGCCCGCGTTTGGTCAGCGCCAGGATGGCGTCGTCGGTGTGCTGCACCCCCAGCTCCACGCGAGTACAGCCCAGCTCGCGCATCTGCCAGAGCGATTTAGGGGTAATGCAGTCGGGTCTGGTTTCCAGCGTCAGGCCGATAAGGCGATGTCGCGCGCGTTCATTGCGCTGTTGTTCTCGTCGTAGCGCTTTCCGTAATTCATCAAGGGGCGAATGTTCGGTTAATTGGTGAATTGCCTTAGCATGATGAATTTTTTCCCTTCTAGTCGTTCGGTCGTGGTAGACACCCTCCGTGCTCGATCCCGACTGCGTCGGGACTGCGCGCGTAGGGAACCCGTCTACCACTCCCTCGCTCATTCTGTCTTTCACAGTAATTGCTGACTCTGCTGATCGCTGATCTGCTTCATTCGCCCCCCGGAACGACTCCAGGACAAACCAGTACTGGTAGGCAAGCGGGTAAGCGTTCCAGGTGCCGCCCTTGATAATCAGCTCAATTTTATCGGCCGGGTGGCCGTTACCCTCCAGCGCCTCAATCCGGCGCGCCATCTGCTCGTACGGGTCAAATTTCAGGCGCAGGGCGCGCGCCGCGGCCGGCTCATCCGAAAGATAGCTTTTCGGCATCCGCTCGTCGAGCGGGCAGTAGACGCAGAGCCCCGGGCAGGGGTAGGGCTTGACGAGCGAAGTAATCACCGCCACGCCCGAGCGCGAGCGCACGGCGCGGCGCGTTAAGAGTTTTTCCAGCGCCGGGCGGGGGAGGATTTTTTTACGTTTCCGCAGTTTGTGGTATGCTAACAGCAGGTCGGTTTTGTTGGGGAACGTTTGGCCTTTCCCCGTTTCCCCCACCAGGCGCCGGGTGAGGGCATTCAGCGCCTCCTCATCGGCGGGTTGTTCCCGCGCCGCGGCGAGAATAATTTGTTCGGGGATGGTCATAAAGAGTATGGACATCATAGCAAAGACCAGGGCGGACTACAACCAAATTGCCGCGCATTTTGCGGCCACCCGCCGGGGCCAGGAAAGCATCCGGGAGTTAGCCAAATTTGCGCCTTTTATTCAGCGGGGAGCGCGGATTTTAGATTGGGGGTGCGGCAACGGGCGCCTGCTGAATTTGTTAAAAGGAAAGTCAGTCAGCTATTACGGCGTGGATCAAAGCCTGGAGCTGTTGAAAATTGCTCGGCGCGATTGGCGCGCCGCGATTAAAGCGGGCCGGGCGCATTTTTTCTGCACCGCGCGCCGCGACAAAAAATTCCCGGTCGGTTTTTTTGATCTGGTTTTTGCGATTGCCTCTCTGCATCATCTGCCGGACGTAAAGTCACGGTGCGCCGTTTTGCGAAAATTTTTTACCGCCCTGAAGCCGGGGGCGCGGCTGATTATTACTGTTTGGAATTTAGACAGCGATTGGGCGCGGGCCAAATATCGGATGGTAAGGCAGAAATTGGCAGCCCACGACTATCTGATACCCTGGAAGAACCAGCAGGGCGAACTAATGGCCTGGCGTTATTATCATCATTTTACCCAATCAGAATTACGCCGCTTATTGGTGCAATCCGGATTTAAGGTTACCGAGATGTATTATTCTTTGGGCAACCAACGAGTGGCCAAAAGACAGGCCAGGAATTTGGTGGCGGTGGCGAGCAAGTAATATGCGCATTCTGCAGATCAACAAATTTTTTTATCCTCGCGGCGGGGCCGAGCAGGTGTTTTTTGATACGATTGCTTTATTGCGGGCGCGCGGACACGACATCAGTGAATTTTCCATGACGCATCCGCGCAATCTCCCTTCGGAATACGCCGCTTATTTTGCTTCGGAATTGCCGGAACTATTGCACAACCAGCGCGCGCTAACGGAGTGGCGCATCTTCAGCCGCCTGTTTTACAGCCGCGAGATTACGCGCAAACTTACCGCTCTGATTATCGCGGCCGAGCCCGAAGTAGCGCATCTGCACAACGTTTACCACCATCTTTCGGCTGCCACCTTTTTGACTCTGGCGCGGCAGGGGATTCCGTTGGTGCTGACGCTCCACGACGTCTTCCCGCTCTGTCCTAATCATAGTTTGCTGAAGGGCGAAACCATGGGCGATGAATACTTCAAGGGTAAACTTTATAACTGCGTGCGCTATCGCTGCATCAATAATGAGTTTTGGCCGAGCGTGGCCGGCACCCTGGAGGCATATTATTACCGCTACCGCCGCGTGTGGGCTCGGATTGCGCGGTTTATCTGCCCCAGCGATTTTATGCGCAATAAAATGATTGAGTATGGATTTCCGGCCGCCAAAATGCGGGTAGTGCCCAATCCTTTTCGGGGTACGCTTGCCGCGCCTCCCTTGGGCAATACTGTACTGTACCTCGGCCGGCTGCATGCCGTGAAAGGAGTAAAAATTTTTTTGGAGGCCCTGCGTTACTGGCGCGGTGTGCCGGCGCGCGTGGCCGGCACCGGGCCGCTCGCCGGGTGGGTAGAAGATTATCGGAAACAATATAGCCTCACTGATTTGGAACTGCTCGGCTGGGTGGATAGCGGAAAGAAATCCCGCGCTTATACCGAGGCGCGAGTAGTGGTAGTGCCATCGTTGTTTTACGAAAATTGTTCTTTAACTATTTTGGAAGCAATTGCGGCGGGGCGGCTGGTAGTGGCGGTGGATCGCGGGGGTAATCGGGAAATTATTGAGGACGGCGTTACCGGATTTCTAGCGGCTCCCGAAGATCCAGAGGATTTGGCGCGGGCAATTCGGCGGGCTTATGAGCTACCGCCAGCAGAAGCAGAAGCGATGATTGCGCGTGCCCAACAGCGGCTGGTAGAGCGCCACAATCCGGGGCAATACATAGCGGCGCTGGAGGAGGTATATCAAGAAGCGACGCAACTTGTTAAAAACTAAAACGACCCTAACTATAGGGTCGTTTTAGCGTGGAGCCAAGGGGTATCGAACCCCTCTATCCGAGTGCTAACCACGGATTCCTCACCAATGAGGTGGCCCCTTAAACTCCACTAACTGCTATGGTAGCATTATTTACCGAAAAAGAAAAGCCGAGAAAGGAATCTCGGACTTTTGGAGTAACGACAGAATCCGTGGCTAGCAATAAAATTATATCAAATTAGTAACTTTTGTCAAGTCAGCTTATCCACATACCTTATCTTCAGGATTTTATGCCGGTTTCAACCGCGGCAGCGATTCTCGTGCTTCCGGCGGATTGGCCTGGTAAAGACGGAGCGTGCCGGCGGCAATTTCGCTCCACCGATAGCGCTGGCTTACTAGAAAGCGATTTTTAATGCCGGCCTCCGCCAACCCTTCCGGATGCTGGAGCAGAGAGAGCAGGCGTTCTGTCAGATTGAGGACGCTGCCATTGGTAAACAAAAATCGTTTGTCCCAAACCAGCTCCTGATGTTCGGGAATGTCGGAAAGCAGCACGGCGCGCCCTCTCGCCATCGCTTCGAGCACCGTCAGCGACATCCCTTCGTTTTCCGACGGATGCACCAGGAGCAGGGTATTGGCGTAGAGCGCCGCGAGTTCAGCGGGTTTCACCCAGCCGGTAAAGATGATGCTGGCTTCTCCTGCGGAGAGCTCGTGCAGCGCGGCGCGATAGCGGTCGGTAAACACGCTGTCGCCGACTATCACCAGTTTCCGGGCACGCGTGAGCTCGGGGTATTGCTGGCGCAGAGCGCGCCAGGCCTTAATTAAATAATGTGCGCCTTTGTGTTTTACCAGGCGGGCGCAAAATAGGATATAGTGATTCGGTTCCAGTTGCCAGCGGATTAAAGTTTCGGCTGATAAGATTTGTGATTTTTCTTCTTCCTCCCTGGTTTTTGTTTCGGCCAGCCGGGCGCCGTTCGGAATATAGCGCGCCGGGCGAGCATACTCGGTCAAGCAGTAATTGCGCAGGGTGCGGGATACGGCAATGGTTTCGTGGGGGAAGCGGCAGGCGGCCAGTTCGCCGAGCCGCAGCACGCCACGGGCAAACCAGCCCCATTTTTGGTGGAGGCGGTCAATGGTGTGGAAGGTAACAATCACCCGCGCGCGCGGGGCCAACAGGCGCGGCAGCCAAGAGAGCAGGGAAGGGCCTACGCCATGATAATGAATTACGTCTGGCTTTTGAGTAAGAGCGTGAATGGTTGCCGTTAAGGTGTGGGTAATAGTGTCTAGATGTTTGGTGTGCAGAGAGGGAGTAAAGATGATTTTAATGCCGGGCGGTGTTTTGTTCGGAGCCGGAGGGGAGGTATACCACCGCCGCGCGTATAACAATACTTCGTGGCCGGACGCTGCCAATTCGCGCGCTAATTCTTCGGCATGCCGCTCCACGCCGCCGTAGCGCGCCGGGAATCCTTTTTGGCCGATAAAGGCGATACGCATATCTTAGTGAAGAGAATAGGGGATTGTAGCAAAGTTTTAGGAGGTTGTCAAGAGGAAACGCCCTGTGTGTCAACGGGAAGTTAAAATGTCACCCTGTTCAGGGAAGTTAAAATGTCACCCTTTGGTTAATTGAGCTTGGAGGACGTTCGTGCGCATTCGCAAACGCCAAGGGTGGTAGGCTGGGGGTTTCGTCGGTTCCCGACCAATA
>JACPGS010000008.1 GCA_016189025.1 Candidatus Magasanikiibacteriota bacterium
AGCATATTGATTGACTACTGCCTCGTGCCTGGCATTGGCCTCTTGCGCGCCGTCGAGGAGCGGCACCGGACGAATGCTACGTTTAGCAGCGGCGTAAGCGCGCATATCCTTGGGCAGACAGTGCCCGCCGTACCCCTGGCCGTAGCGCAAATAGCTTCCCCGCTCCAGCACAAAATCTAAAATCCGTTCGTTGGCTTCCCGCGCCGCCGCGTTCACCGGCAATCCCAGGGAATCGCCGAACTCATTGACAAACGCCACCCGGACCGCGTTCCAAACATTGGAGAGATATTTGATATGCGCGGCTTCCTCGGGCGTGCCGCGGAATTGCTTGTAGGAACGAGCCTCCCACTCTTTAAGAAAGCCGGGCAGCGGCAGGCTCCGGCGCTCGCCCAGCACAAAAAAATACGGGTTTAAACACTCCTCTACCGCTTTTAACTCATGAAGAAATTCCGGCACATACAAATCAAAGGGCAGCGACGCCAAAGACGACGGTAATACCGTAGAGCGTAAAATTACTTTTCCGGCCACTCCCCGCAGTTCCTCTAATGCCCGGGTAATAAAAGTAATGTCCTGTACTCCCTCCGGCGAAACGCGATCACCGATGCAAACAATGTACCAAGTGTCCGGCGAGTCGGCCGCGCGCAAGCCGGAGAGCAGCTTGATTTTTTCATAAAGCGCGCCGTATTCTTTGACATAATGGCGGGGCGGCGTTACCACATCGTAAAAGTATACCGGATAACCCATTCGGACCAGCGCTAAAGCGTTGGCCTGGCCGACCCAGCCAAAGCCGACTACGACGATTGTTTCTGGTATTGTGGCAGACATCATAAAAACTGTTATTTTATGGCGCGATATGGTAAGCGCGCTACCTCGCGAGCCGAGCACCGCTAATCAGAGGTGGTTCCTCGGCGAGCGCGGAGCGAGGCGACACAGACTTTGGGTTAACCACAGCGCAGCCGAGCGTTAGCGCGCCTTACCATACCGCGCCAATAATAATTAATCTTTAATTAATCTTTACGCCAAAACTGGCGCCACTTAAACCGCGGGATGCCGGTAGAAAGCTGCAGGGCGGTGCGCCAGTTGGTGTGGCTACGACCGCCTTTGCGTTTGCCCCAGGCAATGGGAATTTCAATAAGGGGAACGCCTGCCCGATAACAATAATACAAAACCTCGGCATCCAGCAAGCTATCGTCCGAGCGAATCGTAAACTGCTCTAGCACCCGCCGCGGAAAAATTTTCGGAGCGGCATTAACATCCCACACCGGCGTACCGAGGAACAGCCGATTTTCCAGATTGTAAAAAAACGACACCCACTGCCGCGTGCGATTTTCCCGCACCTGGCGCGCGCCTTTTACCACGGCCCCCGGATCCACCAGCGCATAGCGCATTATTTTAATTAATTCGCTGACGGCGGCATAAGAGGCATTAGTGTAGCCGATAAATTCCCCGCGGGCAGCGGCCAGACCCGCTTTAATCGCTCTCCCCCACCCGGGTTGCTTTATTTTAATAATAAAAAGCTCGGGATGCTCGGGAGAAGGCGCCGGTAAAGTTTGCTCTACCGCCAAATCAGCGCAGCCATTTAGCGCCAGAATCAGCTCAAACTGACCAGGGAAAGCCTGCCGCAGCGCCGCCAAATGCTCACCGGCCACCGATTGTATATGGTCTTCGGTGGCAAGCAAGGGAATAATAATAGAAAATCTAGGCTGAACCATATGAATTACTGATTAGAAAAAACTAGTCAGCATCAGGGCGCGGCAGACGAGTGTCTTTGGGCGCGCACCCCGATTAAATCGGGGGAGCACCCAAAGAGTGTCTGCCGCGACCAACCAAGCAGTTTCCAGCAATAGCGATAGCGACCAGGCGGATAACGATTATAGTCAGCATTCTTCTATAGTCTAATAATTACATCTGGTAAACAAACAATTCACCGACTTGCTTAACTAAAGGCGGATTACCGAGCTCCCGCGCCAGCGGCGCCGACAAAGCGCCGCGGCTTAACAGATAATTCAGGCGATACTGGCGGAGCGCGCTAATAAAATCCTGTTGTAAAAAATTACCATAATCTGCCGGCAGCTGGCGCTTAACTTCCTCCAGTTGCTCCTCGCGCACCGGAAATTCTTTGGTGGGCTGCAAGGCAAAAATACTGTTAGACAGAAAACTAGTAACTTCAGCGGGGTGCGCCTCTAGGTAATCTGCCATCGCCGCGGCCGGGACTTCTTTTAACCGCAGCAGGGTTAAATAATTATGATAAAAGCGCTCGGCGGGCGCCAGCACATTGCCGGGCTCCGTTAAATATACGTTATTATGAGTATAGGCAGTAATGAATTGATCCAGGGGAAAAGCATTGGGAGCAACCAATACCACCGAATCGCGGGGCGTATTCTGATTAAACCAGGTAAAAAGTTCTGCCCAGGGCTGGCGTTCGACAAAAGTCTGGTAATGCACCTGGTAGAAACGCGCTGCCATGGCAACGGAGAACAATACCGCTGCCACCCCGAGCGCCGCTAACAAACTACTGGCTAGCTTGCTCCAGCGCAAACTGCCGAGCCGGGCCAGCATTACCACCGCCGCCAGGTATACCAAGGGAATAGAGTAGGAAACAAAGTGAAACGGCCACACTGCTCGGCCGGTGATAACCTGCTGGTTAAAGGCCGCTAGGCTCCCCACCAGAAACGCCCCGCCCCAGTAGGCCCAGGGTTGCGTGTTTAGGGTGAGTTGCCCGCCGGAGGCCTCCCCGGGCTGGCGTGCGCTCCATTTTTGATAAATTACCAAACCCCCGGCGAATGCCAGCGTAGCAACGGTTACCAGATTGTTGGCGAGCGGCTGCCGCGTGTAAAGCAGGGCAAAACGAGTAGTGGCCGCGGCAAATTCAGGAAAACTCCTGGCCCAAGACACTAAATACCAATAGGGAGCCGCCAGGATTACCCCCAAGATTACCACGAAAAAGATGTCTTTAATAATAGCAAATCGGCGGTAAAAAAGATAGACTAGCCCCAAAACCGCGGTAATCGCCAAGGCCATCCCCCAGCTGAAATAATAACTGCCAAACATCAGCGCCAAGAATAGGCTGGCAACCGGAATCAGACGCCGCCGGCGTCTTTCAATAATCAACCATAACAAATTCAAAAAACTGAATAAACCAACCGCGCCGGCAACGGGATTAACCGGCCGCGCCCAGAGCGGCAAGCCGCCGGTCTGCCCGGGCGCTCCTAAAATTAAGGCAACTAATCTTTGATAATCAACCAAATCAAATCCTAAAGTAACTAAAAGCCCGCCCGCCGCCGCCGCCCACATAGATAATTTTACCCCGGCGGTCAACTGTTTAACCAGCGCAAAAACCAGTAAAAACAGGATGGCCGGCCAAACGAATTTGCCGCCGATCAGCGCCGCCACCGGCGCCACGCCGAGAATCTTGCTGATACTGACATAAATAAACTCAACGGTGGGCGGCAGAAGCGGCGGCCGATTCTTGTATTCCCATAAAAACATCGAGCCGATCAGCGGATGGCCGTCAACAATCTCCTGCATCCGGGTGAGGTAAAATTCTTCGTCGTCCAGAGGCAAAAAATGCATCCCCTGGAAACGCGAACCCAGCGAAATACGGAAAATAAAAACCGGCGCGATGGTAATCGCGCCGACCAGCAGCGCTAAAACAATTTCTCGCCAGTGCTGACGCCAGATTCTTGATAAAATACCTATCATATTTTCATTCGCTCCTTAATCTGTTGAAGAATCGTTTCCGTGCCCAGCCCGGCCTGGGCGCAAAGAAAAGCGCGATTGCCCACAGCGGCAATAAAAGTATCGGGGATGCCGAAAGAATGAAACACCGGCGGCTGCACTCCCGCCTCGGCCAAAGTTTCTGCTACTGCTGAACCTAGACCGCCGATTACGTTGTGCTCTTCCAGGGTAAACAGGCCCCGAGCGCGGCGCGCTTTACTGATAATTAATTCCCTGTCCAGCGGTTTCAAACAGGGAATACTCACCACTCCCGCCGAAAGCCCGCTCTCATTCTCCAGGCGTTTGGCGATTTCAATCGCCGTCATCAGCATATTGCCGGTGGCGAACAATACCGCCGCATCGCCGTCTTTAACCGCAAAACCGCGGCCGACGGCAAAATCAAATCCGGGGCGGGATAAATCCTTTCCCGGACTTTTGCCCAGGCGTAAATACGCCGGACCCCGGCCTGCCACCAGCGCCCGGGTAATGGCCGCCGCTTCCCAGCCGTATCCCGGGCAGAATACTTTCATATTGGGCAGGGCGCGGAACATCGCTAAGTCTTCCACGGTATGATGCGTAACGCCGAGGTGCCCGTAATTAAACCCGCCGCCGGTGCCGACGATGGTAACATCCAGATTATGATAACAAATATCGTCGCGAATCTGCTCAAAACAGCGCAGGGTAACAAAAGACGCAATGGAATAAATAAATACTTTCCGGCCGGTCATCGCCAGCCCGGCGCCGACGCTGGCTAAATTTTGCTCGGCGACGCCCACATTCACAAAGCGATCGGGAAAATTCTGCTGCAGCGGCTCCAGAGCGCGGAAACCCAGATCGCCAGTCAAAAAGAAAATATCCGAGCGCTCTTGCATCGCCGCCGTTAATTCACGAACAAAATCGCTGCGCATAGCTTAATCTTTTAAATCATCCATGGCCTGGCGGTAATTGGCTTCATCCAAAACAATATAATGCGCCAATAGAGTATTTTCCACTGCTTTAATCCCCTTGCCGGCAATAGTATCGGCAATAATCGCGACCGGCTGATTGCTCCCCGGCGCCGCGCGGAGCGCCGCTTCCAGCGCCCGGGGATTATGCCCGTCTACCCGCGCTACTGACCAGCCGAAAGCCGTCCACATCGCCGCTAAATCCATTTGCTGCACGGCGCTGGTTTTGCCAAAGCCCTGCCATTTATTATCGTCAATAATCACCGTGATTGACGTTAAACGATGAGAGGCAATAAACATTGCCGCTTCCCAAATGGCGCCTTCATTGCACTCGCCGTCGCCGACCAGCACGTAAATTCTGCCGGGCGAGCGCCCGCGTAAACCCAGCGCCATCCCCGCCGCCACCCCCAATCCGTGCCCCAGCGACCCGGTGGAAGTTTCAATGCCGGGAGCGGCGTGGCGGCAGGGGTGGCCGTGGAGCTTGCCGCCGTCCTGGCAATAAGTCAGCAGGTCCGCCGCCGGAAAAAATCCACGCCAGGCCAGCGCCGCATACAGGGCTGCCGCGCCGTGGCCTTTGCTTAAAATAAACCGGTCACGCTCCGGCCATTCCGGTTCCTTCGGCCGCACCTGCATCAGGCGTCCAAACAGCACCGCTAAAATATCGGCCAGGCAGAGCGCCGAACCGATATGAGCGCTTTTGCTCTGGTAGCTCATAGTAATAATCGCGCGGCGCAGGGCCCGGGCCAGCCGCGGCAAATCTTCTTCCGGCACGAGAAATTGCGGTAAGGATTCAAACATAATGCTATAAAACCTTCATCTGGTGGTAGGATACGTCTAAAGGTCGAACCTTTAATTCACGTAACCAACGTATCCTATGCCAAACGAAACAATGAATAAAGTATTTGTGGGTATGGATCTCCACAAGAATACGTCCAC
>JACPGS010000030.1 GCA_016189025.1 Candidatus Magasanikiibacteriota bacterium
ACAAAGATAAATTCTTTGCAGTTGCCACTGCAGCAGGTTTGTAATCTTTCAAAGAACAAGAAACAATTAAATATCGGCGTATCCGACCGGATAATTGTGTGTAGTTTAGTGATTTATTTGACAGGTTTTATGGGTATTAATACCCATCAATTTTCACCAAAATAATTGGCACAACCTATTAATACCGATAATGCTCCGGTTTAAACGGTCCTTTTTGTGCTACCCCCAAATAATTCGCCTGCTTCTTTGTCAGCTTAGTCAACTTGATGCCGAGTTTGGGTAAATGCAGGCGCGCCACTTCTTCGTCTAGCGCCTTGGGCAGCACATATACTTGGCCGCGCTGGTACTTCTTCGCTTCGGTCCAGAGCGACAATTGCGCCAGCACCTGGTTGGTGAAGCTGGTGCTCATCACAAAACTTGGGTGACCGTGGGCATTGCCCAGGTTCACCAGGCGGCCGCGGGAGAGCAGGACGATTGACTTCCCGTCGGCAAAAGTGAATTTGTCCACCTGGGGCTTGATGTTTTCTTCTTTAATATCTGTTTGGCTCGTGAGCCAGGCCACGTCAATCTCGCTGTCAAAATGGCCGATGTTGCAGACAATCGCGCCGTCTTTCATCTTTTTCAGATGCGCTCCGGTAATGACATCACAGCAGCCGGTGGCAGTGACGAAAATATCTCCCACCGGAACTATTTCGTCCATCGTCGTTACTTCGTATCCTTCCATGGCGGCTTGAAGCGCGTTGATGGGGTCAATCTCGGTAACCACTACGCGGGCGCCAAAGCCGCGCATACTTTGGGCGCAGCCTTTGCCCACGTCGCCGTAGCCGGCAATCACTACAACCTTGCCGGCAATCATAATATCGGTCGCGCGCTTAAGGCCGTCGGCCAGCGATTCGCGGCAGCCGTACTTGTTGTCGAATTTGGATTTAGTTACCGAATCGTTGACGTTGATGGCAACGGTGCCGAGGGTGCCTTTTTTCATCATCTCATACAGCCGGTGTACGCCGGTAGTAGTTTCTTCGGAAATGCCCTTGATGCCTTTCATCATTTCCGGATGTTTGTCGTGCACCACGAGCGTGAGGTCGCCGCCATCGTCCAGCAAAAGATTCGGCCCGCGGCCTCCCGAAAATTTCAGGGTTTGCTCCACACACCACCAATACTCTGTTTCGGTTTCCCCTTTCCAGGCGAAAACAGGCACTCCAGTTTTGGCAATCGCCGCCGCCGCGTGGTCTTGGGTGGAAAAGATATTACAACTGCTCCAGCGCACTTCGGCGCCGAGCATTTTCAAGGTTTCAATCAGCACCGCTGTTTGAATAGTCATATGCAAACAGCCGGCAATCCGCGCCCCGGCGAGCGGCTTTTTGTCAGCGTATTTTTTGCGCAAAGACATCAGCCCGGGCATTTCTTTTTCCGCCAAAATAATTTCTTTCCGTCCCCAGCCGGCGAGCTTAAGATCCGCCACCCGATAGTCGGTAGTCATAAAATCTATAGGTTAACTTCTTCCGAATAGGTTTTTTGGTATCGTTCCTTAAATTCTCGTAGGCTGAATTGGTGCGCCTGGGTGCCGTAGGTTTCTATGGCATAGCTCGCGGCTACCGAGCCGATTTGGGCGCAGGTTTTAAAGGGGAACCCCCGCGCATAGCCAGTAAAGAATCCGGCACGGTAGGCGTCGCCGGCGCCGGTGGGGTCGTCCGCCGAGCGCGGCGGGCAGGCGGAGACCCGGACTGCTTGGCCATCGCTCGTGGTAACCACTGACCCCTGGTCGCCGAGCGTAGTAATAAGCATATCGGTAACCGACAATATTTTTTTCGTGTCCCAGCCCGTGCGCTCCTGCAGCAGCCGCATTTCATAATCATTGCCGATAATAACATCAGCTTGGTCAATCATGCTCTGGAGTTCTTCGGGTTTGAACACCGGAATTTGCTGGCCCGGGTCAAATACCGTTAACCACCCCGCTTCTTTGGCGCGCCGCAGATGCGTTTGCATCACGTCTTTTTGGGTGGGGCTGATGAGGGCGATGCGGATTTTATCTTTGAGAGGGGTAAAATCAGCTTCTTGCGCCTGGGCAAGGGGGCCATTAAAAAAGGCGGTAATCTGGTTATCGTCAATGTCGGTGGTAATGTAAGCCGCGGCCGTGGGCCGGCGCTTACCCACCCTGATATATTCCGTGTTAACGCCAACCCGCCGCAGATATTCCAGATATTCCTGGCCATCCGATCCCACCACCGAGACAATGGTCGGCTCCCCGCCGAGGAGTTTAACAGTATAAGCAATGTTGCCGGCGGTGCCGCCAAAACTGCGCTCCAGTTTATCTACCGTAAAGCAGACATTCAAAAGATGAATCTGGTCGGGTAGGATGTGATTGCGAAAACTGTCCGGGAAGTCCATGATATGGTCGTACACCAGGGAGCCGGAGATAAGGAGGGACATAGGAGAAGTTTATCGGCAGAGCCAGCAACCAGCAGATTCAGTCCGGAACCATAACAACGCTGTAGTAGAGGATTTAGGGCCGAAAGCCGCTTGCTGAAGACTGGCATTACCTTACCAAAAACATCGCCGCTTGTCTACCGGCGTATTTTCCGTTACCATGACTGTTATATGGCAAGGCAACCGACAATAAAAGGCGTGGTCCGCCCCGGCCAGGGGCAGGGGAAAAAATTAGGCATGCAGACCGCTAATTTGGAGGTGGCTTTGGCCGGCGATTTAGCGCCCGGAGTATATGATTGTTTAGTGACAGTAGAGGGTAAAAAATACCGCGGGTTGTTGTATTATGGCATCAATTCGCTGACCCGGCGAGACTGTCTGGAGGTTCATCTGCGGAGTTTTTCCGGCGATTTAGTAGGCAAAGAGATTACGGTTATTCCGGGCGCTTTCTTGCGCCCCCCCGAACATTTTTCCGATACCACCGCCCTGTTTACCGCCCTGCAGGCAGATTTGCAGCAGGCGAGCGACAGCCTGCCGCCGCTGGCGGTATAGGGTAGTTACTTCCGGTAGGCCATGGCAAAAACAAAATCCCCGTGAACGGGGATTTTGTTTTCTATCTGTGCTGCAGCGCACAAGGGAACGGCGCGCGGGTGACTAGGATGATCGATTAAGGCGAAGACCCCCGTCCGTCGAAGGGAGGCGGGAGAGCTTAACCAAAAATAAAGTTTTAGATATACTTAAAATATGCACAGAAACTTAGCAAATTTTAAGTATATTTAAAACCCAAATCTCATATCCTACCTACTTAGTTAGAATGAAGTCTTTATTTAATGGGAAGCATTCTTTTGAGTACCGACGCAAAGGAGCCGTTGGTAGTAGTGGCGACAAAGCGCAGACCAAGGTTGCGGGCCAGCAATCGGTCGCTGTACCGGTCGCCGCAGACCAAAGAATAACCTCGGTCGATGGCTGATTGTCGCTGCCTTAAAAATTGTTGCAGCAGTCCGGTTTGTGGTTTGCGACAGGAGCAGCGTTTCTTTGGCAGGTGGGGGCAAACAAAGATGCGAGTAAAGCCGATACCTTCTTGGTTCAGCTGGGCAAGTAATTTTTTTTGTACTGCCGTAAAATTTTTCCGCGGGAATATCTTAGTTCCTAAACCATCCTGGTTAGTAATCATTATCAGCCGGTAGCCAGCAGCGGATAATTTTTTTAGGCCAGTAATGACACTCGGCAAAATTTGTAGCTGTCGGGAGGAGTCGACCTGCCGGGTATCGGGTGGTTCAAAGATTAACGTACCGTCGCGATCCAGGAAAGCATATTTTTGGAGGTTAGTCGCGCGATAGGTACGAATAAATTGTTTCATTTGCGACTGCGTGCCAATGGTAACGCGTAACCAGACGCCTAGTTTAGGATAATTTAACAGGCGGACTAGGCAGCCGGCCGCTTTGAGCAACCGCCAGGCCATGGCGGCGTTGGGTGGGCGGAATAACAAAAAATTTCCCCCGGACGGTAAATAAGGAATTTGTTGTTTGGTAAAAAATTGTTCCACTAGCGGTTTAGCGTACCGCATCACTGCGGCGACATATTTTTTCGTGGCCGGCAGATTGTTGAGCGCGGCGCGGGCTGCTACTACCGCCGCCATATTTACATCATAAGGGCCGCGCACTTTAGTAAATTCAGTGATATAGCGTGGTGCGGCGATCAAGTAACCCAGCCGCAGCGCCGCCAGACCAAAGGCTTTAGAAAAAGTGCGGGAGACGATAATATTGGGATATTTTTGAATCAGCGGCACCGCCGTAATACCGCAAAATTCAAAATAGGCCTCATCCACATAGATGATGGCGCGCGGGGCGGCGCGTGCGAGCCGAACAATATCTTTCGTCTGGATTGCCGTGCCGGTAGGATTATTGGGGTTGCAAACAACAATTAAGCGAGTGCGCCGGGTAAGGCGTCTTAATATTTCTGCCAGCGGAAAGGCGCCGTCAGTATAGTAGCGGGGCGCCATCACTCGGTTGCCGTTTAACCGGGCAAATTGCTCAAACAAACGGTAGGTAGGCACAGGGATAATCACTTCATCACCCGGTTGAGTGAAAGTGCGGAAAACCAAGTCTATCCCCTGCTCTGATCCGTTGGTAAGCAGGATATTTTTCACCGGCACTTTAGCATAACGGGCGATGGAAATGGTCAGGTTTCCATATTCCGGGTAGCACTGCCACTGGTTATCGGCCACTGATTTCTGTAACGCCCGTTTAATCTTTGGGACAGGCGGAATGGTGCGTTCGTTGAAATCTAAAAGCAGGCCGGCATAAGAGCGGCGATTATTAAGGGGCGGTGCGTAAGGCCGCATTTTTTGGATGTGGGAGAGGGCTAAATTAGTCATAATCCGGACAATCTTATTTGAATGGCGCGTTGGTGGCCCGCGAGCTCTTCGGCGGCAGTGAGCGGCTCAATAATTTTATTTAAGGCGCGCAAACCGGGCCGGGTAATTTCTTGGCAGGTAATGAATTTTAAGAAATTTTCCAACGACACGCCGCCCCAGGCCTTGGCTGCCCCGGCTGTCGGCAGGGTGTGATTGGCGCCGCTAGCGTAGTCGCCGGCGGTTACGGGAGAAAAAACGCCCAGAAAAACCGCACCAGCATTTTTGACTAAAGCGCGCCAGCGCCGGGGATTTTTTATATTCAGCGCCAGGTGTTCCGGAGCATAGAAGTTAGCAAAAGCAATGGCCTTTTCCACATTGGACGTAATTAGAACGAAGCTTTGCTTGAGTGCTGCTGCGGCAATTTGGCGGCGGGGGAGGATGGCCAGTTGTCGGTTTAACTCAACCATGACTTTTTTAACTTTTTGTTTATCCGGGCATACCAAAATTGCCCGGGCATCCGCGCTGTGTTCGGCTTGCGCCAGGAGGTCAGCCGCCACCCAGGCGGCATTGGCTTTGCCGTCGGCAATTACCAATACTTCACTGGGGCCAGCCGGTAAATCTATTGCCGCGCCTGTTGGATCCGCTGCCACCAAAAGTTTGGCCATCGTAACATAGCGGTTACCCGGGCCGAAAATTTTATCTACTTTGGGGATAGTTTGCGTACCATAAGCTAGCGCCGCAATTGCCTGCGCTCCGCCTACCGCGAATATTTGGTTAATGCCGCAGCAGCGAGCAGCATAGAGAATGGCGGAAGGAACCCCGCCATTCTTTTGGGGCGGAGTACAGAGGATAATCTGGCGACAGCCGGCCAGCCGGGCCGGAATACCGAGCATCAGTACGGTGGAAACGAGCGGGGCGGAGCCGCCGGGGATATAAATACCAACCCGTTCAATTGGTCGCGCTTCGCGTCGGCAGACCACACCGGGAGCCGTAGCAACAGTTATCGTGTCCGGTCGCTGCGCGCGGTGGAAAGTTCTGATATTATTGGCGGCTAGGCGGATTGCCTGTTTTAGAGCCGGAGGAACAGCACGCATCGCCTGGCGGATTTCTTCAGGGGGAACCGCGAAGCTTGAACGTTGGACACCATCAAACTGTAGACTAAAACGACGCACGGCCCGGTCGCCTTCGCGTTTGACCGCCGCAATAATGCGCCGCGCTGTCCGTTGCGTCGCCTGATCATCAACAGTTGATCGGGCACAAAGCGCCTGTAATTTTTGTTCAGTTAGTTGCGATTGATAATATAGCCTCATACTTATTAATTTATTTAAAATACGCTCGGCTGATTACGATCTGCTCTTAATCACCAGAGCGGTGGAGAGGCGGCGTCTCTCGGCACCGACTCTCCAAATATCTACCACCCCACACTATTCCCTCTCCAGAGCATCCGGTAACACGCCACGCCACCCCCTTCGCACGGCTCGGCAGTTAGTTGTCCGCCGCGCTCGAGCCCGGCAATAAATTCATCAAATTCTTTAGGGGCGATGAGGGCATCGGCGATTACGATTTCGCTGCCATCCGGTCGGCGTAGTATCACCCGGCCTCCTGATTGATACTGCAGCCGGTCGCCGCCGCCAAGGGAGATGCGGGAGAGTTTGAGCAGCTCGGCCAACAGGTTCATTTACTCCTCCGGTGTGCAGTTAGTGCTCCCCACCGAGTCTGTGCACTAGAGCTCGGTGGGGTAGCGGCGGCGTTCGTTGTGGGAGGGGTATGACGCCTTTCACTTACTCATCGGCCGGACACACAATCCGGCCGATTTTCGGTGCCCGCAGCTCCCGCATCCATATCTGCCGGCCGGCTAACAGAGCCGCCCACGGTGGCGGTTATTAGCTAGAACGGGGATGGGGGAGCCCGAACGGCTGACCTAGTCAGCGCGGTACTTGCTGGTTTTGCACCAGCAACACTCGCTTCACGTGCGAGGGTGATAATCTGCTTTCACTAAAGTACCCTAAAAAACAAAAAATCGCCTGGGAGAGCGATTGGTGGCCTAAGGGTAGCAAAAACTGCCGGGTTTCGGTTACCCCAGGCCGGGCTGATGATGCGTAGTAGAGAGTAAGCTGGATGGCATAGTGTTTTAATGTGTTAATACATTAATACAAAGGCATAAAATTGTCAAGGGCCGGGCTGTGGATAAGTATCGGGCTTCGTGCTATTATATTCTTATGCGCCGCCTTACCTTTATCGTGGTTCACCATACCGCCACCCCCGGGCGGGCCACCAGTCTAGCAGCCGTAGACGGGGCGCACCGGCGCCGCAATTGGGGCACTACGGCGCAGCCGGCTTACGCTAAACCAAGCGCCCTCGGTTATTTCGTTCAGTATCATTACTTTATTAACTGGCAGGGCATTTTGACGCAGACGCGCCTGGAGCGGGAAATCGGCTGGCACGCTAACCGCGCCAATCCTTACAGCCTGGGGGTGGCGCTCTCCGGTTGGTTTGACCCGGGGTACGACCGGGCGCCGGCGCCGGCGCAAGTTGCCACCCTGCGCCTGCTCCTGCGCAAATTGGCAGATCAGTTTCAGATTCCTCTTGCCCAGATTGTCCCCCACCGCCATTTTGCGCCTTACAAAAGTTGCTATGGGGCAAATCTGGCTAATGACTGGGCACGGAGATTGATAAGTTAGCTCACTCTTAAGTTAGCAAACTATATGGAGTTTCTTCTCGGGGTAGTGTCATCACTGCTGATTGAGATATTCAAATGGCTAGGCAAGCGTTGGGGCAAACCAGTGACCAAGCGCGCCATTTACCTGGCGCTCTTTGCGCTCTCGCTGGGGTGGACGATTTTTATTCACTCCGGCGTAATCAATCAAGAAGCGCTGCGTCTTTTTGTCAGCATGCTCTTCTACACCGTCGGCATCTACGAGATTTTGATCAAGCAGATGAAAACAGCGCTCAAATGAGCGCGCCCGCCAAAGAGCCCAACCGGACTCTTTTTTATTTTTAGGACTTACGCGTTTGGCGCATTTCTGCGTTGTCGCTCAAGCCCTTCGCTCGCCGTAGTCTTGGCTACGTCTCGCTCCAGTGCTCGCTGCCGCCTGGAACTGCATCCAAACGCGTAAGTCCTTTTATTATTGATTTCTGGCGCCGGATGGGTTAGAGTAAGGGAGATTAAGTGTTATCGTTATATGCGTTCCAGAGCGGAAAATACCTTTGAACCAAGGCGCGCTCCAGAATTTTTGCTTGATAGAGAGGCGGATGCCGGTGAGATTGATAGAGAATCTGGCAAAGAAGCAGGCAAGAAAGAGCTGGTGGGGGCGGCGATGGTTAGAAGCTTGGGTCAAGAACTGCAGAATAAAACCGCCAGCCATTACGGCCCGGTTGGCTTGCAGGTATTTCGCGATGTAATGCAGGGCAAAAAGAGTTGGGACGACTTTGCCGCCACAGTTGAAACTCTGCCTGATTTTAGAGAATTTCAAAACCGCGCCTGGGAATACTTGCGTGATTTAGGCATTGTGGAGCATCAAAAAGGCCATACCATTGTTGATTTGGAAGAGTTGCAAAATTTAACCCCGGGCTATGTTTCGTTCGATACGCAGCATTTCGGAGAGATAGCCAAAAGAATCACAGGCAAACGCCAAGCTGGCGAGCGGGTGGCAGCGGTTAGCCGCGCTCAATTTAAAAATGCCGCCGCGAGGCTTATCCCCTTTAAGATATACTTTGATAACAACTTGAGCCATTTTTTGCAGAACGCGTTCCACGGCAAAAGCGTTATCAGCCGCGACGACTGGCAAGCGCGCCCGCGCGGCAAAAGAAGCGCCGCACCAAAACCAAAGCCGTTATTTTATTCCCCGGCTAACGCCAGCGAAGCTTTTTCAGCGGAAAAAATAAAGCAGGCGGATTTTTATTTGGGAGCCTGGGAGGTTGCCGGAGGAGCCGGGGCGTCCTACACGCAATTCCAGCCGGAACTTCCGCATGACGAAACCTCATTAGCCTGTCTCATCTATCATCCGCGTTATGGCAACGGAGAGCGCAACAACGCCGGGAATCTGGTGGTTACCTATAAAAATGGGTCAAGCAGGCAAATGACCAATGAGTGGTTGAATAATTGCGGCTATTATAAAGGCAATACCAAGCTGTTGCAGAAGGGCGAATTTTTTGCCAGTGCCGCCACAGCATTGCAGGACGGCAAGATGCCCCAGCTGACAGAGCATGGTTTATTGAGGCCAGAAGATTTTCACATTTCTGCCACTGTTGAATCAAGCCGCAAGTTTGGCATCAAGCGTCCGCTGACACAATCAGCAGGTATGGTAGTGCTTAATGAAAGGATACGATATACGCTCGGGCGTGAATATGGCGGCAAGCGCACGCCGGATTGGAAAGTTCGCTACCATGCCTGTCAGATTTCTAATGACCTTGGCGGCATTACCGAAGCTGATGATGAGGGGAAAGAAAAATTAGTCGCAATTTTTGATCTCGTTCACGCGGGCGATCCGCGCCTTAAACCGGTAAAGGCAGGGCAGGCGACGTACTTTACCATTTCAAAAGACGCAATTAATGTGCGGCCGTACAACGAACAGACGGAAGAGGTCTTTACTATAAAGCAAAGTGATGAAACAGCCGAAGAACATCAGGTGCGGGCGGAAGCGGTGAATTTTAGCACGCTTATGGAGGTAAAAAAAGAGTTTGCTAAAGAGGCTCATATATCACTTGATGAGTTAGATGGACAAGAACAGGCGGCTCTAATAGAATTTTTTCGCTCTAGCAGTTCTGCAGAACGAAAAAAATTGTACCGATTCGCCGAAGTCTATAAACACGAAGGTTTACGAACTTTCTTAGCATTTCAATTCGATAAGCGGGCAGGCGACGCGATTTTGTCTTTGCAAGAACAATTGCGTCCTAAACAAATGGAAGAATTGATCAGTGTATTTAATAAAACAGCCGCGGCTGCCCGCAGCCAAAGCAAAGAAGCGTTGGCGTTACTAAGCCACGATCAAACAGTGCTTAACGCCGAGGCCGAACGTATTCTGACTGAAGGTTTGCTGTTTCGCGCCAAAGATATTCTTATTACCGCGCTTAAACAACTTCCTAAAGCTAAAGACAAAGAGAAAACAATAACTCGCCTGTTGGAAAAACTTGCGGAGGAATCAGCGCTTGAGCAATCTGTTGCCGGACTGTTTACTCGGTTAGTTGATTTATTTAAGCAAAAGCAGGAAGGCGCTATTGATATTACCCGCTATGTGCAGCAGCAGGAAGCAGTACTGAAGGCAGTAAAAGAACAGCAAATGGCAGGATTGTTAAATCGAACGCTTCAAGCGCAAGGCGAACTCGCGCCGATTCCAGAAATACATTGGCGCGTTGATCGCAGCCTCGCTGAATACCGCGAGCGACTTGGTTTTGATGTTACAAAGCTTTTAAAACATCTGGCAGAATCGGATCAGCGAAAAGTGTTACTAGAATTCGGGCCGGGAAGCGGCCGTAGCAAACAGGAGCGTTCCCAGCAGGAGATTGATACGTATTACCAGGACATTGCCTTGACCGACAGAGTGTATTATCCGCTGGCAGATGTTATTGAGCGGATTGTTGACTGGGCGCGCCTTGAACAGAGCGCCGGAAAGTTAACGGACGAGGAGAAAAAGTTGATGGCCGATATGCTGTATAAGTTGGTGCTCATTAAAGACGGGCAAATCGGCGCCAAGAAGTTTGAGTACGCAACTGGCCGGCAAGAGCGAATCACGGCTGATCCAACAGAACTGCCTGCGGTGCTTGAGGAAATTGCGCCGCAGGTTGATAAGGCGGACTCGATTCCGGATATCATCAGTAGCCGCGATGAAAATGGACAGGTGTACTATCCCGGCGCCATTGATGTCAGCACAACGGAAAAAAATTCCAAAAATTTTCTTGCGGCCAAAAAATTATTGGGCCGCCGCATGCAATCATATATCCGCCAGGATGTAGATTTGTATGATGCCATACCAGCTTACCCGCCCGGCGTCATCATCGGAGATTTTGGGGAAATTTCAAAACTAAAGAACGGCTCAATTGACGTGGCAATGGGGGTGCGCTCAACCGTGTATAAACGCGATCGAGCCTACATTGCTTTTCTGCAAAACTTAAGCGACAAATTAAAAACCGGCGGCATCTACCTGGATGATAACGTTCGGGATAACGACGGGTGGCGTTCACGCATAGCCGAAGTAGTTCAGTTGCGTGACCAGCTCCAGCGCCGCGCTGGAGATCGTGCGCTTGATATTGAAATACAATTAATTCTTGGGCCGGGTTTCCGCGGCGAAGACGCCGCAAAAGGAGAGGTGCCACGGACTTTAGTGATGAGCAAAAAGACTAGCTATGCCAAAACCATTTCTCGTTTACTCGACAAAGGTTTTCGTCTCGTATCGCTAGACGACTATCTTATAGAGTTGAAGGCCGCGCCTCCCGATCGTTTACACGAACTTGATCCAACTAATCAGCTTTTAAAAACTGTCGCGCCGGAAGTGCGCGGAGGGACATCCGCTGGCAAGCCAGCGGCCGCTTCGCGCCGGACGGCGTGATGCCAAAAAAAATTAAAGATAAGTTTATAATTTTCAGCAATCAGCGGATGAACGATGCGCACCGCCATCGCCTGTCCTTCTTTTAACGTCGTGAGCAATACAGCCGAACCAGAGATTTTAATATCCATACTAAAAGGGAAATCTTCCACAGGAATGGTGCGCGTTTCTCGCAGTTCGGGCGCGCTGGTTGTGTTAATTTGATTAGTAGTCGGCACAACCACGCGGTTGAAAATTTTTCGTTCAACCCGTTTTTTTATAAATGTAGGGTAATAATCGGGAATAAACTGTGCCATCTCCCCCTTGTCTTCAATACTTTCAATTGGCTCATTAAGTTCAAGCAACTCCTCGTAGGCCTGAATTACGCCATCCTTGCCTTCATAGAATTTTACCCCGGGCTTGTTGTGCGCCAGGTTATACGCCGAGCGCAGGTCGCCGATGATAGTTTTGAGCTGTTCCCTTTGGCGGCGGAGCGACTTTTCCTGGTCGGTAATAAACTCCTCCAGCCGCTCGGGTTGGGCGGCGTTGTATACCGTCTTTTTCCCGACCTGCTTCGCCTCCACCAGTTCGTATTGCTCCAGGCTCTGTAAGATATAGTAGAGCATGGGGCGGGAAAATGGGCTGGTCTTTTGGAGCAGAGGGATGGTAGCGTCCGGCGTGGCAACCAAAATTTCGTAGAGTTTTGCCTCATTTTGGCCTAAACCGAGGTCAGTTAGGGTGGTAATTATGGTATCTTTTGGGGCGGGTATTGACATAGATTTTGGCTTTGATAAGGGTAGTATAACACGCCATTCAATATTTGTCAAGAGGTAATTGACAGATATTGAGTATAGATTAAGAAAATAAAATGGCTAAATTAAGCCATTTTTTTGTTTCTTCGTCCAAAATTATAAGCCGAGTATTGACATAATTGATGAGATATGGTATACTGGTTTGTTACGATGAAAAACCGGCAAGAACCCGTAACCAGCCCTTTACAATATAAACGACCTGTCAGCCCTTGGAGAGAGGGGCGGATAGTAAAGCGATAAGCAGAATAAGCAACAAGTAAATTGAGCCTCTCTCCACCATAAGAGAGGTTTATTGTTTCTACCGACGAGGGAGAGAACGCCGTAGCTACCAAAGTAATCCAAAGTAGCTCCCAAACGTTAACCCCTCATCGGTTGAAGCAATCGCTTCGGCCCTGTTCTTTAACAGTTAGTGTCCGTCAGGAGCTTGCGCAAGCGGGCGCCTGCGACACATAGAGAATGATATCTGGTTGCCAGTGAAAAAATGGGAGAGATTGATACTGGTGAAGAGAGAATCATGCTCTTCTAGAAATTTTGTTCGCCGAAGAGGCGAAAGAGGCGGAGAAAGTGTTCCTTGCCCCGACGTAACGTCGGGGCGGAAGCCGCTCGCGGTCTCCTCCTAGATTAACTAGAGTCTAGGTAGTATCGAGTGCGCCTTTCCTTGATTGTCATTCCCGCGAAAGCGGGAATCCAGCAATCGAGGAAAAGGCAGTCGCTACTACTAATGGAGAGAGTTGGTAATTAGCGATGCCCTTTGACAATTCAATTCGCCATAGTGTGGGATATAAAATTCCATTTGTATCAGGATTTGGTTGTTCACATCGCACCCTATGGCGGCGCCATGACGCTCGGAACCCGGGCTTTTGTTTTCCGAAATTGTTCGGAGGCAAAGGCAGGGAAGAGCTAGTCGTGGCGTAAAAGAAAGGAGGTCGCAGCACCATTTACTTTCCAATTAAAATCCGCCGGCTGGCGGATTGGCGAGTGAGTCGAGGAGCAATGCCAGCTACCTCAACAATTGCCTGACGCTTTCAAAATCATCCCAGGCAATCAGTTTGCTTGCCGTGTCGGGATAAGCCTTATTAAAAGACGGAGGCAAGGCAAAGCGAGCCGAGGCAGAAAGTTTGAATTCAAACGCTGAAATTTTTCCGTCTTGCTCCTTAATCAGATCGATTTCACCATCCGTATGCGTGCGCCAGAAGTATAGGTTGGCGCGGGGCGAGGCCAGAGAATTCTTTTTGACCATTTCCGCGATGGCATAATTTTCAAAAAGAACGCCGGAGTCGCTTCGTATTTCTAACGAATTGAAGTTATTGATTAAAGCATTGCGGATGCCGCAGTCGTAAAAATATATTTTTACTTTGCGGCTGATTTCATTGCGCAGGTTGCGGCTAAAGCCATAAAGCCGGAACAGCACGAATGACTTTTCCAGCAGATCCAGATAACGTTCGATGGTTTTATAATTTAATTTAGTCCGTTGTCCCAGCTCGTGGTAAGAAACCTCCTGTCCGATCTGCAACGCAATAGCAATTAAAAGTTCACGCACCTTATGGCTGTTTTTTACCAAATCAAAAGTCAAAATATCTTTATATAGATAGTTGTCGGCCAGCAGAGCCAGCTCATTGGTTTTTTCTGCCGCGGTAATTAAATTATAAACCTTGGGATATGAACCATATATTAAACAGTGGCCGATGGCATCGGGCAAATCAACCGGCGGAACAGAGGCGGCGATTTCCGAAAAGCTGAACGGATACAGCAGCCACTGCCGATGGCGGCCGGTAAGAGGCTCCGACACTTTGCCGGCCAGCTCAAAAGTGGACGAACCGGTGGCAATAACGCGCAGGCCGGGCAGATGATCATAAATGATTTTCAGAATCAGGCCTGGATTGGCCAGCGTCTGCATCTCATCAAAAATGACAATGCCGCTTTCGCCTAAAAGCCGTTTAAGGGCAAGCGCGTCAGGAATTAGCTGGTTTTGGATGCGGAGCTGGTCGCAGGCAAGCAATGCGGCCTGGCCTGAAGAATAGAGGTTGTTGAGGAGAGTGGTTTTTCCAGCCTGCCTGGGACCGTATAAAATGATGATTTTGGCTGAATCAAGCGAATTCTTAATTAACGGCTCTATTTGTCTGTGGATGTACATAGCGGTAAATGGGTTAAAAAATAGGATTATTATTCCTAATATTATACTAAAAAATAGGATTTGTCAAGAAAGTCCGCCATACTCAAGCCCCGCACCGCGGGGTCCTCGACTTACTTTCCAAATTAAAATCCGCCGGCTGGCGGATTGGAGAGTGAGTCGAGGAGCAATCCTTGAGAAAGGAGAAAACCATGGCCGGTCTCATAGGCGACCTCGAGGCGTACGACGCCTTCCTAAAAAAGGAGGGCAACCTCACGGCGTACGTTCCCGGCATCGGGAGCGGCGCCATGCGGGCTACGCTCGAGGCCATGCGGCGGCTCGGGCACCTCTCGGCCGAAGGGGAGCGGATCCTCTTCGGCGAGCTGGCCGAGCCCGTCGAAAAAAAGTAGTTACCTGCTACGCGCAGGTCGCCAGGCCAAGCGAAGGCATGAATCTTGGCTAGTCTGATCCCGGACGATAAACGGGTGAACGGCGCCGCTATGGCGTCTGCTTTATTCGAGTGAGGAATCTGGATTGCTCCTCATCTCGATTGACTCTCTAATTTTTTTTTGGAGAGTGAATCGAGGAGTTTCGCCCGTCATGCGCGCGGTGCGTATGGTGAGTATTTGCGAAACAGCCTCATTCAAAGGAGGCCGGCGTCAAGCCCAACAAGCGGCCGGCGAAAACAATGGAAGTTTGCCTTTCTCCGATTTTCTCTCCCACTCCCCATCGCCTCGAGGCGGCCTTCGGAATTCTGAAGGCTGCGGTCGAGACCTTCCCCTTCGGCAGGAGGGGGGAGGTAGAATTCAAGGTCACGGTGGCAATCCACCGCGACCGTCCGGAGGCCTTGGTAGAGGCCTCTGTCGGGCAGAGGGAGGGGAGGAGGGCGTATCTCTCCCGCCAGTGGCGGGAGAGATTCCTGTCTTATGAGGAGGGGGAGGAGGGGGCGATATTCATAGCCCTCGAGTCCGAGGGACACCTCCCCCCCTCCACCCCCGGGTACCACAGTTGGGCCTCGTGGCAGGAGGCCTTCCTGTGGTTCAGGGGAGAAGTGGAGGCCGATCTGAAGTAAAGATCGGCCGGCGCGGCTCCGACGCAATTCGGGCAACCGCGGCTTCGACGGATTCGAAGCATAGAGAAAGCAGAGGACCGGCCGCCCAAGAAACGGCCGGAAAAAACAGCCCGCCGTCTCTTAAGCGAGAAAAGGGGCTGAAAATATAAAGCACTCGAGACCCGGCGCGACGCCTGCAACACGCTCGCGCCGGGATCCTCGATTCAGCGTATCAATATGGTAAGCTGAATTGAGGAGGAAAAAGAAAGGAGGAGGACAATGTACCGTCGAGTCCCGCTGGAGCGCGTGCGGCTCTCGGCCGACGTCGTGCTTCACTATAGCACGGTCGGCGCACGCGAGCTTGCTCTATATATTGCGCAGACAATCAACTCGGCGGAAATCGGCGAAGAGTTTTTCGTCGGTACCACCGAGGGACACGGGTGGATGGTCATTCCCGGGCGATCAGCCGACGGCGCCGAGTGGGAGGCTTTGTATCGCGTCCCGCCCGGAACGTGGCGTCTAACCAAACCGCCGCCCACCGGTACACCGCCGCGCGGCCCGCGCCGCGGTCGCCGCCGCTGAAAGGAGAAAATTCAGGGGAGCGCCGATGCCTATCGGACGCTCCCCGCCTGCCACCAGAGAGTGGCCAACGGAGGAGATGCTGACTAGCTCTCCCTGGTCGGATTTCCTTTGTTAATTCCACTCTCTGATGGCAGGATAGGCATAAAAAAACAAAAAAACGCGAGCCCCGCCCGCGTTTTTTTAATTATCCCTATCCTTTTTTCAGTGCCGCGCGGTAGCCGCCTTCGCCGTGGTGCAGCCAGTGGCTGATGCGGGTAACGGTGGTGGTGGAGAGGCCGGTTTTAGCAGCTACGCTGCGGTAAGGCAAACCGCGATTAAGGAGTTGCGCCGCCTGCCAGCGAGCCGAGAGTTCAGCCAGTTCATCCAAGGTGCACAAATCCCGCAAAAAACGCAGCGCCTCGTCGTCGTTTTTGATAGTCCGCAACGTATGAGCTAGTAATTTGAGTGCCGGTGTGCGCCAGGAGGACATACAATTAGCGGAGACGGCGGTAAACAGCGCCGCGGTGTTCTACACCATAGAGCACAATTTTTGGTGGCGCATTGATCACCCAGAACAATATCCGCCAGTCTCCTACCCGATATTTGCGCAAACCTGATAAGGAGGGAGGAAGATGCTGGAGAGGTTGGCCAGGGGGCATTGCTAGTTGGGCGAGCCAATCAATTTTTTCCGCCACCAGTCGGCGGATGTCCGGCGATAATTTTTTAAAATCACGTTCAAAAGTAAGCGTCGGGCGTACTTGGTACATAGTCAGCGCGCCAGCCGATGCTTGAGGTTTTCCCAGGAATGAAGTTTACCTTGCAGATGTTCTTGGCGAGCCCGGGTCATTCTTTTAAGAAAAGTTTTATCAGCAGCCAACAGATAATCTTCTAACTGGTCAGTGAGATCATCCCATTGAGCGGCAATACTGAACAAAGAGCGAAATAACGGGCGCGGCAGGGCAACAGTTTTGGTGGTTTGAGTCATAGGACGGAAATGATTAACAGGTGTTTAAGAGTAGCCTAAACTAAAACGAGCAATTTGTCAATTAGGTGAATGTAATTAGGAGGAGGGAGGGGGGGCAAGACTGGAGGAGTTTTTTGTTCGCAATCTAGTTAGCCACTGCCAGGGAAAAGACTCAATAAATAAGGCAGCCATCGCGGCGAGAAGTCCAATGTCGCGCGTCGTCACCGCGGTGATACCCGAAACTGTCAGGACGATGATCAGATGGAAGCCGCCGACGAGCGCTCCCACCCAAACCCATAGCCCAGTTAAGAGTAGAAAGCCGATCGCCAGGTCAAGGATTGCCGTGCCGATCATCGCCTCGCGCAGCGGAACCGGCAGGAGTCCCGCGGCCCAGGGCTGCAGGTGGGTTAGTCCCCACGCCTCCGGCTCTTTAAAGATGAGGATGCCGATCCAGAGGAAAGTGATGGCGAGTCCGACCCGTAAAATATGGAACGCGGTCCGATTCATTTGGTTCATAAGTTAATAGTGATAAGAATGAAGTTATATAGTTTTGCTCATCAGAATAATTAAGGTCATCAGCCAGGTGGTAAGCGCCGACATCAAGCACCAAAAGCACCAGGCGCGAATAACGCGGCCTTGCAGATAAGTAAGGAATACCGAGAATAACGCCCCGCCGGCGATTAATAGCGGCAGGGCGCGGCCCCAAAACCAGAGCGGCTCCACTCCCACTACCAACAATCCGGCGATACTGGCAGTAATGATGTAGTAGGCCAGGCCCAAAAAGTCATTACGGATACCCAGCAGGTGGTTATATTTGCTCTCCAGCACTACGGTGCAACTGCCGCCCCCAATGGGGCACACCGGCTGTTCGTGGGCCACCCGCGTGCGGATGAGGTAAACCGTTTCGCTCACGCCAATGGCGGCCAGAGTAAAAATCAGACTTAAGGCGGTCATAGGATAATTTTATCACTTAGCGGCGGATTTGTCCGGTGCCGCGGGCGATCCATTTGTAAGTAGTGAGAGCCGAGAGGCCCATGGGCCCGCGGGCGTGGAGTTTTTGGGTGCTGATGCCGACTTCAGCGCCCAGGCCAAACACGCCGCCGTCCGAGAGCGTGGTAGCGGCATTGCCGTAAACTACCGCTGCGTCCACTTCGGCTAGAAACCGCTCGCAGTTTTGTTTATCGGCAGAAAGAATCGCTTCGCTGTGCTGGGAGCTGTGGCGATTGATATGGGCGAGCGCCTCGTCTAAATTGTCTACGGATTTAACCGCCAGTTGTAAGGCAAGGAATTCTCTGCCAAAATGTTTAGCGGTCGCCGGGCGGAGCAGTTCGGCAGGATAATGAGAAGCCAGGGCGCGGTAACTTTTAGCATCAGCAAAAATAATTACCCTACTCCTGGCCAGTGGCGCCACCAGGCGAGGCAGATTCTTTAGTTGAGCGCGATGGACCAGGAGAGTGTCCAGCGCATTGCAGGCGGCCGGTCGGTTAGTTTTGGCATTATCAATTATTCGGGCCGCTTGTGCTACGTTAACGTTAGCATCAACATAGGTGTGTACCACGCCGGCGCCGGTTTCAATCACCGGCACGGTGGCGTGATCGCGGACATAGGAAATTAGCCCAGGCCCGCCGCGGGGAATAATTAAATCAACCAGGCCGCGGGCGCGCATTAGCTGTTGCGCTTCGCTCCGCCCCCCGGAAATTAACTCCACCACGTAAGGATTGATACCGTGGCGTCGCAATATCTTCTTAATTATCTTAATAATCGCCGCACTAGAGCGCTGAGCTTCCTTACCTCCCTTTAACACGCAGGCATTGCCGGATTTGAAAGCGAGCGCAAACACATCGGCAGTTACGTTAGGGCGCGATTCGTAAATTACTCCGATGACGCCGAGCGGCACCGAGCGGCGCGAGAGTTTAAGGCCGTTCGGCAGCGTCCGTGATTCCAGTATCCGGTTAAGCGGCGAGGGAAGATTGGCAATTTGTTTCAGCCCGGCAGCGATGTCGGATATTTTTTCTTTAGTTAATTCCAGACGGGCGTAGAGCGGCGAGGCTGGCTCCAGTCGGGAGAGATCCTGCTGATTGACCGCCAGAATTGCCGATTGCTCGCGCTTTAAGGCAATTGCGCAATCTTTTAGCACCGCCTTAATTTTTGCCTCCGGCAATAGCGCCAATTCGCGACTGCTAGCTCTGACGCGAGTGAGAACATGCCCTAATTTGGTCATAGCAGTTTGCTTAGCTCAACGCCTCGCTGCCTGGCGGTGGCGAGCGCCTGGGAAAAAATCTTGTCGAATTTTTTCTTTTGCAGTATTCCCATCGCCGCCGCCGTAGTGCCGCCGCGAGAGGTGACGCGGGCGCGCCAAGCTGCCGGCGCATCAGGATATTTTTGCAGTACCGCGGCGCTGCCGATTAAGGTTTGTCGCGCCACATCAGCCGCTTGGGTTTTGGTAAATCCAAAGCGCCGCGCCTGGGCCTCTATTAGTTCCGTGAGGTAGAAAAAATAGGCCGGGCCCGAGCCGGCAAGCGCGGTTAGGGCATCGATTAGCGACTCTCTCGGCAGAGCAAATTCATCACCCAGGCCGGCAAAAATGCGCTGGCACAGCGCGCGGTCAGCGCGCGTGGCGGCGGCGCTCGCGCTCCAGCCGGTAACGCTTTGGCTGACCAGCGCCCCCAGGTTAGGCATGGCGCGGATGACCCGTTTGGCCTTCAGTTGTTTTTGGATTGTGGTAATCGGCACGCCAGCCATTACGGAAATAATCAGTTTGCCGGCGAGACTCACCGGCCAATGAGCGGCGAATTCCTTAAATGACTGGGGTTTGATGACGAGTAAAATTATTTTGGCTAGTCGTAATCCTTGCTCCAGCGAAATAAGGCGCGCTCCGGCCGCCGCCACCTTCTCCGGATGTTTGTCGTAAAGCCCCACTTGCCCCCTGAGCGATGTTTTCTGGAGGGCGCGATAAATCGCGCTCCCTAAATTCCCCGCGCCGATAATGAGCAATTTCATAGGGAATTGACGAACAGGTAATTATAATGGATAAATGGTTTTTGGTGTTGGCGGCCGATTATTTTTTTCAGCACCGCCGTGCCGTATTCGGCGCGGCCATACCCCACCGGTTTGCCGCTCCCATCATTAATTTGCACAATATCGCCGCGGCTAAATTCCCCGGTGATTTTGGTAATGCCGACCGGCAGTAGGCTGGCAGTGCGAGCCGAATCGCGCAAGACATCAGCGGCGCCCCGGTTTACCGTTGCCACTCCGCGCTCCTGGCCGCGCATCTCGGCGAGCCAGCGTTTAATAGCTGGTTTACTGGCTTGCGCCGGGAATTTCGTCCCTACCTTGGCTTTAGTGAGCAACAGTTTCGTCAGATTGCCCGGCTGGCGTCCGTCCATAATATGCGTGGTAATGCCTAGGCGTGCTAGGCGCCAGGCCACCGCGCCTTTAGTAGCCATTCCCCCGCGGCCAAAGGACGATTTTTCCGCAGTAAGTACCTGGCTCAAATCATTTACATCATTGACTTCGTCAATCACTTGCCCAGTGGCATCAAGTATTCCGGGAACACTGGTAAGAATTACTAATCGTTCGGCACCCATCAGGCTAGCCACCAATCCCGCCAGCTCATCATTATCAGTAAACATTAATTCTTCCACGGAAACCGCGTCGTTTTCATTAATAATCGGAATCAACCCAACCGCTAACAGCGCCCCCAGGCAGCGGCGCATATTCAAGTAATGGGCGCGATCGCGGAAGTCTTCGCGCGTGGCGAGCACCTGCGCCGGCTGCAGCCGGTGGGCACGCAACAGCGCCGCATAGGTGCGCATCAGCTCCACCTGTCCCACGGCCGCGAGCGTTTGGCGCTCCGCTACCGAATCGGTAAATTTTTGTTCTCGTAATAAACCGCGGCCCGCCCCCATCGCCCCGGAACTCACCACCATTACCGGGAATCCGGCGCGGCGTAAGGCCGCCAAATCACTGACCAAAGATTTTAAGACGCGGCGCTGGAGCCGGCCGCGCGGGGAGGTAATAACATTGGTGCCGATTTTAATGACCAGCGGTCGGAAGAAAGCCATATTAAGCAATCAGTTTATCAGCAGATTCAGTAATCAGCTAATGGTATTGATTATGCCTCAAGAAAGCGCGAGAGCAGGGCAATCAGAAAAATTCCAAAAAGAAACGGCAGGGAATGCGCCCAGCGTTTTTCCCGCCGGAATTCGGTATGCAGATCGGGAATCAAGTCAGAACAGGAAATGTAGATAAACATGCCGGCGGCAAAGGCCAAAAAGTAGGGCTGCGCGGTTTCTAGCTTGGCCAGAAAAAAGTAACCGAGCAAAGCGCCGCCGAGCGCGGTCAGGGCCGAGGCAAAATTATAGAATAAGGCGCGGGATTTGGTAAGCCCGGCATGCAAAAGCACGCCGAGGTCCGCAATTTCTTGGGGAATTTCGTGGGCGGCAATGGCAATGGTGGCGGTTAACCCCAGGCCAGGGCCGGCGAGAAACGCGGCGGCAATCGCAATGCCGTCAATAAAATTATGCAGGGCGTCGCCCCATAATACCAGCGCCGCCGACGGCTTAACGCCGTGCCCCTCGTCGTGATGATGGAACCACAGCAAAAATCTTTCCAAAAAAAAGAACAGCACCACGCCGGCTAGCATCACCAGCGTTGTTTGTCCGTTCTCCCCGGCGGCCAGCGCTTCGGGCAGCAGATCCAAAAATGCCACCGCGAGCATTACTCCGGCGGCAAAGCTGACTAGCCGGGGCATGCTCGCGAGCGGCCGGCGCAACAATACCAGCCCGCCGATAAAAGATAATAAGCTGATTGCCAGGCTGGCAATAATGATGAATAATAACGACATAATTAGCGTTCAATGATAAACGCTTTCATCCTATCGTATTTAGCGCCCTGGCGCAAGGGAAGTTAGGCAGGAGGCCAGAGCTATTTGAGCAAATTTATTACTTCTTCATCAGTAGTTTGCGCAAAGTTTTCGTAGAATGCTCCGACGGCGCCAAAAAACAACGGAGCGTCCAGGTAGATTACCTCGTTAGCTTCAGCACGCAACCGTTCTAGCGTATCGCGGGCAATTACCGGCGTGGCCACGATTACTTTAGCAGCGCCGAGCGCGCGCGCTTCGCGGATTGCGGCGCGCATGGTGGCGCCGGTGGCCACCCCGTCGTCAATCAAAATAGCAGTTTGGCCGGCCAGCTTCAGGGGCGGGCGTTGGCCGCGATAAGTAGCGCGGCGCCGGGATGCCTCCCGCCGCTCGGCGGCAATAGTTTTTTCTAGATACTCCGGAGTTACCTCCAGCGCGGCAATCGCCCCTTCGTCCAAGAGCGGCTCGCCCTGTTCGGTTACCGCGCCGATCGCGTATTCCTCGTTATGCGGCGCGCCGATTTTGCGCGCCACAATAATATCCAGCGGCAAATTTAAAGCGCGCGCCACCGCCGCAGCCGTTACCGCCCCGCCGCGCGGCAAGCCCAGCACCACGGCGTCAGATTGTCTTTGGTAGGCACCCAGGAGCTTGGCCAGGCGGGTTCCCGCCTCGCGGCGGTCACTAAACAACATAAACGAATAGATTTGCTCGCCTCGTTCGTTCTGGGAATTAAAACCAGGAGATTCGCGAAGACGACTAGTTTGGTTATAGGTTAGACAAAATCTGCACAACTTTTTATTAGAAGCCCGCGAATACCCTGCGGCAAGCCGCAGGGTAAGCGGGCAAGTAAAAATTAATATGTCGGCGGAGCCGACTCCGCTACTAAAAAACCCGCCCAGATACCCTGCTCGCCTTAGGCGAGCAGGGTCGGGTTTATTGCAATAGGTTAGTAATCAATCTAATCATAACGTCTTTTTCTTTCGGGTCGCTTTCGGCTACCAGGAGGGCTAGCGCTACCAGCGTGGTATCAGAAATTTTGCGCTCGCCAGTTTTGCGCCGGAGGTAATTAGTGCGCTGAAGGTAATAAATAAACAACAGCGACGCGATGCGCTTATTGCCGTCAGCAAATGGGTGGTCCTTAATTGTGAGGTACAATAAATGCGCCGTGGTTTCTTCTACGGTGGCGTATAATTTTTTTCCTCCGAAAGTCTGATATAGGCTGCCGATAATGCTTTTGAATTTATCGCCGTATTCCTGCCCGAACAAATCACTCGCTTCACGTTTTTTTCGCAATGCCGCCCTGGCTTCTTCGATGAGGGCGTACGCAGTATCGTAACTCAAAACAAAGCGCGAATGTTTTTCCCGCCGGAGCGCTAGCGCCCCTCGGTCATACTCATAGAGCAGGGTTAAAGAAGCAGCATAGTCTTGAATCACGCTTAATAATTCTGGCGCCTGTCCGGCCAGCGGCAGCTGTCTGGCTTTGGATTGCATAAAGGCAATCGCTTTTTGAAGCTCTTTTAGCCGTTCGCCGTGCTCGCGTAGACGCTGGTCGTTGATGGTATAGCCGCGGACAATATGATCGCGGAGTATTTTGGTTGCCCAGATGCGGAATTGGGTCGCTCGTTGGGAATTGACGCGGTAGCCGAGTGAAATAGTTACATCTAGGTTATATAATTTGACCGGCTTATCAGACATAGGAATGTGCATTTTTTGCACATTGCTTTTTTCTTCCAGCTCGTGGCTTGCGAAAATATTATGTAGGTGCTTAGTAATCACACTGCGCTCGGTAGAGAACAATTCTGCCATTTGTTTTTGGGTCAGCCATACGGTTTCATCGCGTAGACGTACTTCAAGCCGGGCTGTTTTGCCCGGCCCCCGATAGATTATCATTTTGCCGCCATCACGAGCAGCACCCTCCCTAGTTGGCCGTTTCTTTTTTGCCATAATTTGTTAATTTCGTAATCTCACAGCGATCTCCCACTTTCACGCCGTAACGCGCGGCAAAATTACCTAGGTTAATCGCTACCTCCACTATATACGCCATTAGCCTACTCCATTTTTGGGTTTTGGACAATACTAAAAATCAAAAAAAGTCCCGTAGCCGGGAGCGGGCGAAGAAGAAAAATTTATTCTTTTTTTAACTGTAAAGCTAGCGAGTTGATGCAGTAGCGCTGCCCTATCGGTTTTGGGCCATCGGGGAAAACGTGCCCCAAGTGAGCGCCGCATGCCTGACAGACCACTTCGGTGCGCCGCATCCCTTGGCTCTCATCCGGCCGCTCGGCTACCGCCTCGTTATTCAGCGGTTGATAAAAGCTCGGCCAGCCGGTGCCCGAGTCAAATTTGGTGGCCGAAGAGAACAGCGGCGCGCTGCAGTTGGAGCAGGCATAAGTGCCTGGGTCGTGGCAATCCCAATAAGCGCCGCTAAAGGCCGGTTCGGTGCCGCCGGCGCGGGTAATCCGGTAAACCTCCGGCGGCAACTCTTTTTTCCATTCCTCATTAGATTTATTAGGGGAAGACAAGGGCATAGACGAAGCCGGGTTATTGGTTAGGAAAGCGCGCGTGCAGCAGGGCAAAAATTTTTTCGTATTCAATAGGAGAAGGCGCGAAAGTAGGATCGCCAGAGCGAACAATTTTTTCTAATTTGGGATAGGGAATCAGCTGCACCTCAGCGACCTCTTCCGAGTTGGGGTGAATTTGATCAAGAGTAAGAGGGCGCTCGTACAGATAGATATCAGCAATATGCCGGTAATGAAAAGTTTGTTGGTTGATAATCGCATCTCGATTGCGGTGTAAGGTATCGAAGTAAGCGAGTTCCTGGGGGGTAACACTCAGGCCAAGTTCTTCTTGGGTTTCTTGGGCAGCGGCCTGTTGGCTAGTTTGCTGGTGGGGAACATGTCCTGCCGCTGAACCCACTCCCCACTCGCCGGGTCTTTCGGGTCGTTGCGCCGAGCGTCGTTGGATCAGTATTTTTCCGTTAGGAGTAATAATCCAAATATGGACTACCCGGTGCCGCAGCCCCAAACGATGGCACTCGTCGCGCGAGCGCACTTCGCCGGTGGGCTCGCCTTTTTCATTTAGCACGTCTAACAGCTCAATATCCATAGTAAAATATGCTTTATGGTACTAGAGCCGGCTCCCTTTGGCAAGGGGCAAGGGAGCAGCGAGCCAAGCGGATTGCCCTTGCGCTACCGGCTAAAAATTGTTACGCTCCCCGCTGGCCGATACCATTTTTTCTATGCCGCTCCCGCCATCGCCCCGCATTCTTATTCTCCACGATTATTTTTTGTACCGCGGCGGGGGCGAGCGAGTGGTGATTAGCCTGGCTAAGCACTTGCCTGCTACGGTCGCCACGGCGTTTATTGCCAAAGATGCTTTTGACCCGCGCGCCGAGGGCATTCCTACCATTGAACTGCTTCGCGAATCAGTATTTTCTCGCTTGCCGGGGTTCCGCTACACCCAGGTGCAGTGGGCATTTTTGTTTAAGACCGGATTCTTAAAAAATTACGATGTCATTATTTACAGCGGCGACTGCTTAACGGCGCTGCTCCGGGCGAAAGGCAAAACTAATATCGCCTATCTGCATACCCCGCCGCGGCATCTGTACGACTGCTATCGCGACCGATTGCGCCAGTATCCTTGGTGGAAGAAAATTCTCTTTGTGCCGTTTGCCGCGTTTAATCGTTGGCGGTTCGGCGCGCTGGCGCGCCGGTTTGATTGTATTGTTACCAATTCGCAGAATGTCCGGGAGCGGACCAAGCATTATCTCGGCCTGGATTCAGCCGTTGTTTATCCGCCGTGCGACACCCTGCCTTTTCAGAATTTGGGTTCCGGCGATTATTTTTTTTCCTGGGCGCGCTTGTATGACGTGAAGCGGGCGCACCTGATTGCCGAAGCATTTACCCGGCTGCCGGAGAAAAAATTAATTATCGCCTCCGGCGGGCCGGAACTGGCGCGGATTAAAAATATCGCGCGCGGGCACGATAATATTACGGTTTTAGGTTGGATTAGCGACGCCGAGTTATTGGAATATCTGGGCCATTGTCTAGCTACTATATATATCCCCCTCCGGGAAGATTTTGGCATGAGTCCGGTGGAATCAATGGCCGCTGGCAAGCCGGTAATCGGCGTGGCCGAAGGGGGAATGCGGGAAGTGGTGGAGGGCGGCGTCAACGGTCTGATGTTGCGGCCTGATTTTACGGTGGACGACCTGGTCGCCGCGGTGCGCGCCTTGACCCCGGGCCGGGCGCAGGCCATGGCCGCGGCCTGCTACGCCACGGCCCGGCGTTTTACCGAAGCGCAATTCATCGCCGGCCTGCGGCGGGTGATAGAAGAAACCCTCGTCAAAAAATCAGGAGAGGAAACGTCGCGGAGGAGGTGAGATTCGAACTCACGAGGGTGATTAGCCCTGCGGCTTTTCGAGAGCCGTGCCTTCAACCACTCGGCCACTCCTCCCGGAGAGAGTTTTACGTTTCTCACTCTATCAGATAATGACTATTTTAGCAATTTAGGGGAAGCGATAATATTCCAGTATATCGGCGCCGCAGGGTTCGGCGGTAATAAGCTGAAGGCGATCGGCGAACATCGCCGGATCGCGGACAAAATTCAGGCCGGCGCCGAATTTTTTGCGCGAGCGAATCAGCAGCCATTCTTGCCCGATACTCTCTTCTAAACATTGGGTAAATACCTCGGCCCCACCCTCCACCATTACGCTGGTGATCTGGCGGACGGCAAGTTGCGTCAGTACGTCAGCCAAACGGAAACGTCCGGCCGAGGCAGGCAGAGTAATAATTTCGGCAGGTGATGACAAGGCGAGGCGTTTGGCCGCGGGAGCGGCGTCGGCAGTGATAATTAAACAATGCGGGTCAGCCAGCACCTTGGCTTTAAGAGGTATCTGGAGTTTCCCGTCCAGCACCACGCGCCAGGGATTGCGCGGCACCACTCCTTCGGGCGGAAAGCGCACCGTCAGCCGGGGATCGTCCGAGAGTACGGTGCCGGCGCCGACCAGCACCGCGTCGTAGCGCTGGCGCAAGGCCTGGACCAAACGCAGCGCCTCGGAGCCGCTGATTGGCGTTGACCGGCCGGCAGTTTTGGAAATTTTATCATCCGCGCTCACGGCCGCCTTTACTAAAACATAAGGAGTGCCGGCAGTAATCCAGTGGCAGTAGATTTTGTTTTGCGCGCGCGCGGCCGCTTCCTCTACGCCGGCGATTACCCTAAGGCCGGCTGCCTGGAGTCGTGCGCCGCCCCCTCCGGCCACCCGGGGGTTAGGATCAGCCATGGCATATACTACCCGCTTAATTCCGGCAGCCATAATTGCTTCGGTACAGGGCGGCGTTTGACCCTGGTGATTACAGGGTTCTAGCGTAATATAGAGGGTGGCGCCGCTTGGATCGTGCCGGGCGCCGCGCGCCGCCCTGAGCGCCGCTGCCTCGGCGTGCTCCTGCCCGTAGCGCGCGTGCCACCCTTCGCCGATAATTTTGTCATCCTTAACTAAAACTGCCCCGGCCAAAGGGTTCGGGGCGACCCAGCCGGCGCCGCGCTCGGAGAGCGCCAAAGCGCGGCGCATGAAGTTTTGGTCTGACACAGTTTTAAGCGCCGAGATAATGTTCCAGATAATGTCCCAGCTTATCGCGTTTGGTTTTAAGATAGGCAATATTATGTTGATTGGGGGCAATTTCCAGGGGCACGCGTTCTACAATTTCCAGTCCGTACGTTTTAATTCCTTCCCACTTGGTGGGATTGTTGGTTAACAGGCGCAGTTGGCTGATGCCAAGGTCGCGTAAAATCTGGCAGCCGATGCCGTAGTCGCGTTCGTCTACCCGGTATCCCAGCGTCAGGTTGGCTTCGGCGGTATCTAATCCTTCGTCTTGCAGCGCATAGGCGCGCAGCTTGCTCCCGAGCCCGATGCCGCGCCCTTCCTGGCGCATGTAGAGCAGCACGCCCTGGCCGGCTTCCTCAATCAGATTCAGCGCGCGTTGTAGCTGCGGCCCGCAGTCGCAGCGCAGCGACCCTAAAGTGTCGCCAGTAACGCAAGAGGAATGCACGCGCACTAATACCGGATCGTTATTTGCCCAGCTCCCTTTAACCAGGGCCAGATGAATTTCCTGGGTAGGAGTTTCGCGGTAACTCACCAGTTGAAAATCGCCATATTGGGTCGGCAGTTTAACGGTGGTAATTTTTTCAATCAGCGTCTCGTGCTGCAGCCGGTACTGAATCAGCTGCTGAATAGAGATTATTTTTAAGTTAAGTTGCCGGGCGAGGGCGGCTAGTTCCAGCCGGCGCGCCATGCTGCCGTCGGCATTCATAATCTCGCAGATTACCCCCGCGGGCGCTAGGCCGGCCAGGCGCGCCAAGTCCACCGCTGCTTCGGTGTGCCCGGCGCGGCGCAATACCCCGCCGGCTTTGGCAATCAGGGGAAAAATATGACCGGGCCGGAGTAAATCCTCTGGTTTGGTCGCGGGGTTAAGAAGCTGCCGAATTGTTAAGGCGCGGTCGCGGGCTGAAATGCCGGTGGTAACCTCCGAGTGCCGCGCATCTACCGATACGGTAAAGGCAGTGCGCGCCGGCGCCCCGCCCTCTTCCGCCATCAGTGGCAGTTTTAATTCCCGGCAGCGCGCGGCAGTAAGCGGCGCGCAAATCAGCCCCCGGCCGTGGGTGGCCATAAAGTTAATGACCTCGGGGGTGGCATGTTCGGCGGCTATCACAAAATCCCCCTCGTTTTCGCGGTCTTCGTCGTCTACCACGATTACCACTTGACCGCGTTTAATTTCCGCCAGGGCTTCGGCAACGGTGTTGAACATACGGTGGTTATGTCATTCCCGCCCCCGTGTCATTCCCGCATAAGCGGGAATCCACGAGGGTAAACTCCAGCGGGAATCCAGGATTAGAACTAAATTACAATATTCTAGATTCCCAATCAAGTTGGGAATGACAGTTGGTCTCACTTTAACAAAGGAGCATACTGTTGCCGCAGTTTGGCGATTTTGGGGTTAATCACGGCACGGCAGTAAGGCGCCTCGGAATTATTGCGGTAGTAATTCTGATGATAGTCTTCCGCCGGATAAAAAACCTCCAGTGGTTTTACCTCCGTAATCACCGGCTGATCAAAGGTTTTTTCATCAGTGAGTTTTTTGATAAAAGATTCTACGGCGGTTTTTTGCGCCTCGGTAGTATAGTAAATTGCCGAACGGTATTGGGTGCCGACATCATTACCCTGGCGGTTAGGCGTGGTCGGATCGTGGGAAGTGAAAAAGACCGCCAGCAGATTATCCAGGGTAATTATGCTCGGATCAAATTCTACTTTAATTACTTCGGCGTGGCCAGTCGCCTCGCTGCTCACCTGCTGATACGTCGGATTCGGCATTTTACCTCCGGTATAGCCGGATACTACCGCAGTTACGCCGCGCAGCATTTGGAACACCGCTTCCAGACACCAAAAACACCCGCCGCCGAAGACGATAGTTTGGGAAGAGTTATTTGATGCCACAAGAAATGTCATTCCCGCGCCAGCGGGAATCCAGTTATTTTTAGGTACGCCAGTTGGATCGTTTCCACTCAATCAACCGTCCGGCTTTTTTTTCCATTGTATCCGCCGGGCGCAGATAGCGCGCCAGGGGAGAGGGAAAAATCAATTGATGCGGCGCTTCATCGATTGCTTCGGCGATGTAGTCTAAATTCTCTTCGGCCGTAATCCAGCCGGCGCCGAACCGCGCTAAATTAACCGGGCGGGAGAATGAACGCAAAACCTTGGCGCCGGTTTGATTAACAAAGTATTCGTGGAAATAGGAAACCGCCAATTCGCGCACCGTTTTATAAACCGGATCGCGCCAGCGCAGGGTGGCATGGTTGGTTTTGCTGATGGCGCCCCAGCGGTGGTGTCTTTTATACAACGTTACCACATGATCATCGTCGCCGGCGGCTTTGAGGTCAAGCACCAGCGGCGGCTCATCGTGGAGCCAAAGCGCCACCGCGGCACACAGCGCGCCCTCCAGACAATGCATTTTGCCCGCGCGCAACGCCCGCCGCGGCGACATATAGGTATCGCCCCGCTTTTCCCAATTGATCGGGAATTTGTCCAGCCAATTTTGGATTTTTATCGGGGTAGTGAGGGGTTTAAAAATAGCGAGTTCAGATTTGGTCAGGCCGAACATAGTTGAGTTCTTAAGTCATCGTTAGTTTTTTCGCATCAGCCACCAGCGCTTTTTGCTCCCTAGCGCAAAGGGATCGCGGATCGCCCGCACTGGTTTGAAGCCAAGTTTTTGGTGAGCGCGGAGCGACGGCCGATTGGTTTCTTTTACTAGAGCAATTATTGGTAATCCCCGGGAGGCGCGCTCTAGCGCCCGGTAGAGCCGCTCGCCGATCCCCCGGCGCCGGTATTTTGGCTCTACTACCCAATCCACAATTTTTACTTCATCATTCCTGGTTTTAAGCGCAACAATGGCGCCGATTAATCGTTGGGCATCGCGGGCTATCCAAGCGTAGCCGAAGCGGACGTAAAAGGCGATATCATAGGGGCTGGTGATGTTGGAGGCGCGCCACACCCGCTGTTCCAGGCGCCGAATCGCCTGGCTCTCCTTAGGTTTTGCCCGGGCGAGGGTGATCATATACAGCTTAGTCAACTAGACATTTTAACCCGAGCAACTTCTTTAATTTTTGCTTGGATTTTTTCCTTGAATTTTTTACCGATATTATTAAACAAGGTTAGCAATTCCTCAAAGGTGTTTTCACCGCCAAGAAAATCCCAGTATTCTTTACCAACCAAAAATTCTTTTCCCTGATCTAAGACACCCTGCTCGGTAAAACGTTTGTAAGGTTGCGGGTGGTATGGGTTATATGGAAAAGCGAGGAAAACTTTGATCTGGCTTCGGCGGCGCGCTACCCATTCCAGAAGTTTCGTTTTTGATTTGGTAAAAACATCAATGTTTGGCTTTACGGTTTTGATTTCAAAATAATGTTCTTGGCCGCTGCGTCGCATATAGAAATCGGCTATTCTCCCCTCTTTTTGTACTTTTCCATCACTTGCTGAAGCCATTAGCACGAGTCTAACTTCCTGTTCATGGTCAACTTTCTTTTCTCCGCTTCTCAATTTTCGTATAATGTTATCAATTACCGATCTTTGCTCACGCGATATAACACCCCCAATATCATACTTCGTAAAACACTCATCGGCGGTTTCTTCGGCGAGGATTTTTGAAACATCCTCATAAATAGACATACCGAGTGTTGTGTTAATAGAATGTAAAAATGAATATGCTGCAACCTGTTCGCTATTTTGAATAAGCCGAATAAGAAAAGGCATCGAGGAAGTTTCGCGAGCGTAACGACGCAGTTTATCCTCGATTTTCTTTTCAAGTAATGCCGCGATTTTCTCTTTTTGTGAATTTGATAAAGCCATATTATTTTGTATTTTTGAAATGAAATATAATTTCCGAATAGGGGGACTTATCCCGTTCGGTTCTGTTTAATACCGGCCGCTTGAACTGATTAACGATACTCATACCGGATCGTTCCGCAATAGCAGGATATAAATTATATTTATCATTGGCAACAAGAAACACATCAAAATCATCGGCCAGATATTTTCTGCAATTGAGTAAAACTTTGGAAATCCCGTCAACGTAGGATTCGCGCGCTTCCGCGCCTTGGCCTTTGTAGAGTGGCCCTATTTCGAGTTCGTCTCTTCGTTCAAACCCAAAAAGATCGTAGGCGTAAGCGTGTTGCTCATGATAATCAATTTGGCCGACATAAGGCGGCGAAGTGAAGATGCCATTAATTTTTTGTTCTCTTAAAATCTCATGGAATTTTTTATTTCTTTTTTCTACTTCCTTAAAAATATCCACGGTTCTTGAGTCTGCCGGAAGAATGGCATAATGCGAGTTTGTCTTTAGTTTTGCAAAAGTTTTGAGCCGATATACTGTATCAATCGCGTAACGATCAAACCATTCTTTTATTGAGAGAAGCGGCTTGCAAATTTTTTTGTGCTTCCAACAGTAGTAAGTCGTAATCTGCGGCTCTTTGAGAGTGGCTAAATCCGAATGTGTCGTGGCGCGGCACGACCTAATAGTGCGGCTTAAAATCACCGCCAGAATTTTTTTATTTTTAATGTCTTTGATTTTTTTAATCTGGGCAAAGGCGAAATCAATTTCTTGACGAACATTTTTGATGTACCATTTATCCAGGAAAGTTTTACCGGAGGAATGATTTAGTTCGATACCATATTTTTTAACCAGAGCATTATAAATCTTTAGAAACTCCCCTTCTTTTTCCAGGGCATATTTATTCTCGTTTATTTGTCCTCTTTGAATTTTATATTTGAACGCTGGACTGGGGAAGTATTTATAATTAAAATCAGCTAGGCGGGCTAATAGCGCATTCTCAAAGGCCCCAATTTTGCTGTCTGTTTCGTAGTTTGCAATCGCCTGGTTTATTTTTTTTACCTCATTTTCAAGTGAGGCAACATCGTGAGTTGATAATTTTGTTTCGGTAATCATGCAATTAAAATTGGATATATCAATGCCAATCGCATGCATACCTATTTCATGTGCTTGTACTAAGGTGGTGCCCGAACCGGAAAATGGATCAAGAATTATATCTCCCGGTCGGAAATAAACATCCTTTTTAAAATCATCGGTATGGTCGTCAATAAAATATTGAACGAGCTGGGGGATAAACTTGCCTTTGTAGGGATGTAGCCGATGAACATGTTTAGTAGTATCTTTTTCGCGAAGATGGTCAAAAGACAATGCCCAATTCAAATCGTCGCCCAGCCGTTTTTTCCAGCTTATTTCCCGTTGCCATCGATATGAATCATAGTAATTCTTTAGGTCGCTTAGATTAACAAATACTGTGTTACCACCGTTATGCTTTTTCACCTTTCCGTACTGGACAAGGTACGAGATATTTGATTCGCTAACATCACGCTTGAGAAAGTCGCTTGCCCATTGGCCAGCTTGTTTAATCGTGAGGAGTTGTTGATTCGTTTGTTGCATACTTAACTTACCAATTAATACTTGTGAGTATCGGCTTTGTAATTCTCAACCCCCCTAGTTTTTCGCAGGTTAAAATTTAAAACTTGGCGGTGAGGGTGAGATTCGAACTCACGAGGCCTTGCGGCCTGACGGTTTTCAAGACCGTTGCCTTAAACCACTCGGCCACCTCACCTGGTCGCTTTACCCTACCACAAAAATACCGGACGCTCAAGCGCGGGTTCTCCGCCAGCGCCAGGCCGCGAGCAAAATAAGGAGGCCGAATACGGTGATGAGAGCGTAAATGGCCGGTGATTTATTTGGTTTTTTCGGCGCCAGCGATAGATTGGCGGTAGACGGTTTTTCTTTGGTAATAATTTTAATATCCTGGTCGCCCAGCGGCCAGAGCTCTTGCCCAGACGCGCCTTCTTCAAGAATGCCGGTGATTGCCGCTGACGATCCTTCCGGCAGGCGTTTTTGGTTTATCCGGGCGCCGCGTTTTAATTGCGCCAGTACTTCGCCGCTGCCGTCATCCAGGTAAAGGCGTCCGCTTTTGATTTCGGTAATTTCCCCGGTTACTTGTACTAGCGATCCTAAGGGAAAATCAGCCAAATCAGCGATGGTGCTGGTGGCTATTATCAATGCATCTGACACGGACCCCTTGATTTTTTGAATATCCTCACGGCGGCGAACATTAATCCGTGGCCGGCCGTTGGCCGTGCTAATTACGCCTTGCACCTGCACCCGGTCGCCGAGAGAGAGCGCCGGGAATAATTTTTTCGCCGAAAATATTGCGATACCCCCGTCGGCGCCGGTTAAATAAAAGTATTGCGCGCCGAACGTGCCAGGCAGCGCTGCTACCGCGCCGGTGAGTATCGCCTTAGTGCCTTTAGTTGCGCTACGAGCCGCCGGAATATTATTGACCAGGGGAGCCGAACCAGCATTGGATTTTTTGGGATTAACGATTGGGCGCGCTGGTGACTCCTCTTTTTTATCCGTCAGCGGTAATAGTTGGTTAAATTCGCCGGGCGTGGGGCGAGCGCTCCACTGCCAGCCATTTTCCTCTCGCGCGTAGCTTGCCCCGGCGGGAGCGCGACCATACCGTACGGTGTCCGCCGCTACTCCTTCGGCTGTTTCTAAGGTTACCGCCCCGCCTTCATTGGCGAGAACTAATTTAGTAATCCGGCGCGGGAAAAGCAGATAATCTTCCGCGGGCGCGACTGTCTCCGCCGGAAGTTCAAAACTGTCTTCGCCGCTATACAACTGCCACCCCGACAGGTCAACCGCCGCAGCGCCGCGATTGTAAAGCTCAATAAATTCCTGACTTTCCGCGTCAGCCGGGTTAGGCAGTATTTCGTTGATGACCACCTCGGCCGGCGGGCGAGCATCAGGCGCCAGAATGTTGATAGTCAGTGGTTTAGCCGAGATGGTGCCGGCCGTGCTGGAGGCGATTATTGCCAGGCGTTGTTCACCGGGCAAACCAAATCGTCGCTCCACTTGATTGCCGGCAAGCGTCAAGCCGTCGGCAAAATGCCAGGTAAAGTTCAGGCGGCCGCCGCGCGGGTCCAGCGAGCCGGCAGCGTCCAAGCGCGCTGTTTTGTTTACCTCAATCGTCGGCGGGGCCGAGATGTTCCAGAGCACGTTTACAGTATCGGGCGGTACGATTAAATTAGTCGTGCCGCGGGTGGGCAGCGCGCTCCAGCGCCATTCTCCTGATTCCGCTAGATTATAGCTCGCACCGGTCGGAGCATCCTGATATGATATGGTCTCGCTGGTCAGGCCGTTCGGGGCAATGAGGCGTACTGTACTGCTGGTATCACTTAACGTCAGATCACTAAGAGAGCGATTGAGCAGCAAAAATTCGCCTGCTTCCAGGCGGCCGGCGAGCGCTAGTCTCTGGCGCCCCACGGCCACCTGCCAGCCATCAAGCTGGATTGATTCAGCGGAGCGGTTGAATAATTCAATAAATTCTTCCTCGCCGCGGCGCGGTTTGGGCAACAGTTCGGAGAGAGCGAGGGTGCTGGTGCTGGCATCTATTGCGGAAGTTGCCGAGGCAACGGGGGTAATGACGATAGCGGCCGAGTTTTCTTTAGCGGTAGTTTTGTTCAGAAGCGAAGCGGAGGAGGCAGGCGAAACTGCCGAGGCAGTGGTGAGCGCCCCCAGCGAATGTCCGCTGTCGCGTTCGCGCCAGTTGGCGGCAGTGTAATCAGCGCGCTCCGGCGCCAGGCGCTCGAGCGAGGCGCGGGTGGCAGGCAGGTAAGTAAACTGTTCCACAAAATTTCCGGCCGTGTCTTTCAGCCCGATTTCCTCGCCTTTTTCCGTCAAACTTCCCCACGACGAATCTAATACTAAACCGGTAAATGCCGGGTAGTCGGCCCAGAAAGCGGCGGCATTTTGAGCAATGACGGCAAATTGTTGGGGGCCGATAATTGCCGCCGCGGCGCAGGGATTAGCGCGGCAGGCCGGTTTAAGGTTATGGCTGGTATTATTTTCCCAAAATTTCCAGCCGGCCAGGTCTATCGGTGCACTCCCGAAATTATATAACTCAATCCATTCCGCCCCGGCCGGCAGGTAAGCGGCAATTTCGGTGATGGCAATCGTACTCGGCACGGCGGCATAAACTCGTCTGCCCATTACCGCCATTCCGATTAGACCGATAGCCAGGAGCAGCGTCATTATCCAGATTTGCCCAGGTAGTTTATCCATAATTTTAATGATCATTTAATTTTATCCACAGTTCAATCTTGACATTTTTTTTAGGTATGATAATTTATTTATAGAAAAAGGCTTTCGGCCCGTGGTTCATATACCACACTAAGCGGAAAGTCTTTTTTATTTTTCCGGGAAAGTAGAGATTAAAAACTTTTGACCAGTACGCTTATCTTCCTTAATCTGTACGTAAAATGCGTCTTTCTCCGCAGTACTTCCATAGAAACGATGGAGGATTTCTGATGGATTGTTGGGGTTTTCTTTTGACTTCGGAGCAAAGCGTGATTCCTGAATCAGTTCAATAGCACAGCCAAAATACTTCAACCGTCTGAACCTGTCCTGCCATTTTTCTTTGTCAAACAAATGTTGCCAAAACAGATCAAGAAAGATTTTGTTTTTGTTAAAATAGGCTGACCGCACATAGGTGCGGCGTTTTGATTTACGCTTAATCATAGTGTATAGGTTGTAAGCCTTTTTCTTTACTTCATGGAAATCTGAACCGGAAAATTTGCGGGTTTTTGTTTGGTAGATTTGCACAGTTAGTGTATTTTATAATTTAGCATTTCCCCTAGGATGCTCAGATAAAGTAAAACTAAAAAGTACACCTGTCAAGATGTACTATGGGGATAAAAAAACAGCTCTGTGAGCGGTAGTAGGGGAACCGGGGCGGTCGCTTGAGTAGCGACCGCCCCGATTCAGTGGTTCACCTCTTCTGCCCGCGCATCGCGAGCCGGAGCGCGCGATCGCGCCCGGCCCGCACGGCCTTGTGCTGCCGGTGCGCCGCGGCGCCCGGACTGGTGCCGTTGTGACCGGGGCGCGCGTGCTCCTCCAGCCACTTCGCGTCCTGGCAGGCCTTGGCCTGGCAGAAGCGGAAGCGCACCGGAATCACCTGGCTGCACTCCGGCCCGGCGCACTGGTGGCCGCACCGGCCGCAGTAGTCGGGCCCGTCCGCCGGCAGTGGCGCCGGGCAGCCCTGCTAGCGGCACGTCTTGGTGATCGGAGCGCCTGCCTTCTGGGCCGTCTCCTGGCAGGGCCGGCAGGTGGTGTAGAACGCCGGGATCACCCGGCCGCAGCCGGCCGTGCACGGGTGCACGCACTCGGCGCACAGCCCCCAGGTGCGGTTGTAGGCCGACACCTGGTTGGTGCACTGTGCACCGGTCTTCGGATGCCGGCGGTTGCGGCAGGTCACCAGGGCCGGCTCGGGGCGAGGCGCCGGGGCTGGCGGCGCGCTGGCCGCTGCTGTCGGAACTGGCGCCAGGGGCGCTGCGGTAGCCGGGGAAGCTACCGGCGGGGTGGGGGTGGGGGAGAGGGGAGGGGACGGGGAGGCTTCGGTCGGCAGGAGATCCCCGATCGGGCTGAGCCGATCGAGGAGCCGGTCGAAGGCGTACCCGGCGAGCGAGGCGACGAAGCTCTTGGCGTTGGCCGCCGCCTCGGTGAGGCGGCGCTTGAAGTCCTCCTTGGGCTGGAACATGACGTTCTCCTTGGTTGTGCGGTTGGTGCCCGCACTTCCTTGGAAGAACATCGATGTTCTCATCCTCGATGTACTCCAGTGCGGGCTATAGTTTTAACCCAATTGCCAATCAAAAACCGCTTATTTTGTCCATGGCCTTCTCCTGGTTGTCAACGCGTCCCGAAGGACGCCGCACGCCGAAACTTGCCTTTTGGGCTTGCTTCGACAGCCAAAGTCGCTATGTTAAGCGAATTTAACCCTCAAAACAAGGAAAAATAACTATATCATAAAATCAACCTCTTGTCAATAACTACAATCAGGAGCAGTAGTCTAATCTAAATGCACCACCTAAATGGTAAAATATGCCTTTATCCATAAAGGTGGTGGGTATGTCAAACGACTTAAAATTGTATGACAGAGAAAAGTTAGAATATCTGCTCAGAACCAAGCAAAGCTTGCGGG
>JACPGS010000032.1 GCA_016189025.1 Candidatus Magasanikiibacteriota bacterium
AAAGATTCCGGGGAAATAAGCCGCTGATTTTCTTTATCTTGAGAGTGAAAAAGATTTTATTATTTTTAACCAGCTTCCGGATTTTTTCTAACTGACAAGTAAAACGCAAATTATTTAGATAATGCCTTTTTTTGTCATGGTTGAGAGCAAAATCGCCCTGATCGGAAACCGGCCAGCTAATTGTCGGTTAATTACGCCCCCAATATCAGCGGCGCTTTTAGCGCGCGCTTGCCTGGCTTTTTGAATCAGCAGCGAGTAAAGCGAACCGGGCTTATCCACAGTCTAAAAATATACTGCTGATATAATTAAATAAATACAATTTGAGATTGTAGAAGAATTAAAAATACCAGTTAGCATTAAAGAGCGGCAGACGAGTACTCTTTTGGCGCGCAGCCCCCGCGTCGGCGGGGGTGAGCACCAAAAGAGTGTCTGCCGCGACTAACCAGGCAGTCCCAGCAATAGCGATAGCGACCAGGCGGATAACGATTATCGCCAACATTCTTCTACAGTCTTAAATTTAAAAATTATTTATGGAGGGTTTCTCTGCAATATTTTTCTTCTTTAACGATCAACGGCGGTAACCTCTACGGAAAGCATCCCTAGAGTATTTTATTTTATCTTTTTTTCTTTCATTCATTATTTTACTATATGTTTCATCGTCATCCTGTAGAGCGCTCGTTCCGCGCCGCGGCGCGGCGGGCAATTACCACGGTAACTTTAATTACCACCACCATTTGGTCGTTGGGGATTTCCGTGCTTATTCCTAACGTGGCCCGGGCGGCGGTGGTTCTGCAAGGACCCCTGGAAGTCATTCCTCCCGAAGGGTTGCATCTGCCGGCGGCCAGCTTTGATACACCGTTGTTGAGATTTTCGCTCACTCAAAGCGCCAACGAAACGCTCTCCAGCGTGGCCGTCACTTTGGTGGCGCACGGCGGCAGTAGCGTCGCCGGCAGTGAGTTTACCAATCTGTCGGTTTATCGTGACAGTAATGGCAATAATTTTTTTGAGCCGCAGAATGATGCGTTGGCCGGCTCTCAAACCACCGTTAATATCGCTTCGGCCACCACCGTTACTACCGACTCCAATAATTCACTGGCCAGCGCCGGCGGATTGCCTACTAGTTTTTTTGTTACCGTTAAAACCGGAGCGACCTTTGCTTCCACCAGCGCTTTCCGGGTAAACATGGCTACCAACGGCATTGCTACTTCGGCCAGCTCGCCGACTCTGGCGGCGGCTTTCACTGGCGCTAATGCGGTAGACGGCAATACCGGCGCTTTCCAGGGCGGGGCCGGATTCAGCGTGCAGAAAGTAACTTTTGTCAACGCCACGACAGTGGACGTTACTTTCACCGCCATGCTGGATTTGAACAGCGGCCAGGCGACTTCCACTGCCAATTATACTTTGGTTACAGCAAATGGCGGCGACAATTCAGCGGTTACTTCGGTAACGGTACTCCCCGACAATCAGTCGGTGCGCGTTACCGCGGCCGCGGCCGTAGTTGTTTCTACCGGCAGCGATATTATTACCGTTGGTTCCGCTGTCAAGAATATGATGGGGCTTTCTCTGGCGAACGCCGTCCCCAATCCTATTTTCGGCAGCTCGCAACCGCTCCTAATTTCCGAAATTAAAGTAGGGAGCGCCACTGACCCGTTTGACGAATTCATTGAAATTTATAATCGGGGAGCCACGCTGGTCGGTACCTCTTCCTTAAAACTCCATTTTGTCAACGCGGCGGGCACGGTTGATCTTAACGTCCCCCTCACCTTTAACTTTAATGCTTCCAGTTCAGCGCGCGGGTTTTTGTTAATCGCGCCAGTTACTTCTCCGGCTTCTTCTACGGCGGACGCGGTATACACTACTTCCAGCGCCCGTCAGTTAGTGCCAGGCGGAGGGGCGTACATCAGCAACAGCACCGCCAGTTCCACGGCAGTAATTGACCGCGTCTGCTGGGGCAGCCATGCGGTAGTAGCCGATTGCGAAGGCCAGCCGGCCAGCGGCTTATCCAGCAACGACGGCACTTCCATTGAACGCAAGGCCAATAATACTTCTACCGTAACTACCATGGCGAGCGGCGGGGCCGACGCTGCTATTGGTAACGGCCAGGACAGCAGTAACAATAGTTTTGATTTCGTTGTGCGTTCTACGCCTGAGCCGCAGAGCACGGCGAACGCCGCGGAAGTGCCGAGCGGCGGCGCCTTTGGCGGCGCCGGCAACCAGGCGCCGAGCATTCAGCATACGCCGGTCTTTAGCGCTTCGGCGAGCTCTACTCTGACGCTCACTGCCCGCTTGACCGACGACGGCGGCCAGTTGACTACCGGCAATACCCAGCTATTCTTCTGCACTACCAATTCCAGTTCCTGCGTGCCGAATACGGCTACCCCGCTCTACGGCACGTCTATCGGTTCTGGTTGGTTTAAATTTTCTCCCACCACCACCGTGTGGAGCGACAACCGCACCAAGTTCCGTTACTATCTGCAGGCCGCCGATGAAGCGAGCCCGGCCAAGACCAAAGTGTTCACTAATGATCCTAATTATGACTCGGTAACCTACGATACTACCGGCAGCGGCATCGGCACCGATGCTCTTAAAGACAGCAAAGCTCTCACCATTAATTTGTCCCAGGGCAACCTCGGCAGCGCCGCCATCAGCGGGGTGGTAACCGATTCCTCGGGCACCCGCCTCGGCAGCGCTACGGTGTGGATTGAAGGCACGCAATTTTCCGCTACCACCGGCAACGACGGCACTTTTAGTTTCTCTAACATCGGCCCGGCCGGCGGGAAACAACTTCGCTTTGCCAAGGAAGGTTATGTTGACCAGAGCGTGTCGTTCTTTATTCCGAACAGCGGCCTGGTCAGCCTGCCCACTACCACCCTATTCTCCGGCACCATGGGCACGGGCGGCGATTTTAATCAGCCGAATATTGTCAACACCAATCCGCCGATGAATGCCAACGGCTTCCCCACCCAGGACCCCAGCGGCAATCCGCCCACCATCATCCTTAATTTTACTAAGGCGATGGATACCACGACAATTATTGATACGGATGCTTCCGACGCCTCTTCCAACATCTACCTGACTGAAGCCGGCAGCAACACTAAAATTGCCGGCGCTGTTACCGCGCCCTCGGCTTCCACTACTTTCTTCCGCCCCACCGCCGCTCTGACGGTCGGCAGAGGCTATACGCTGATTGTGACTCCGGCGGTGAAAGATACCGCTGGCAATCCGGTAAGTTCTAACGGGCCAGGCGGGGTATTCATTTTAATGTTCTCCACCGGCGCCCAGCAATTTACCAGCTTCGCTCAAATCGGCACCGGCGGCACCACTTTTGGCATGGGCAGCGCTTTCCCGCCCTTTATTAAGGGCAGCGCGCCGGCGCCGGGCATTAAAAGCGTGCCGCGCAATGCCAAGGTGTTCGTCACTTTCTCGGAGCAAATGCAGGACACCGCCAGTAATCGCGCCAATGTAAAATTATACAGCATCTCTAATCCGTTTACCGCCAACGAATCGCCGGTGGAAGTTTCCGCCACCACGGCGTTTGATACCACCGGCAAGATTCTCACGCTAACGCCGGCGAGCGCCCTGGCCGCCACTACTCATTACCGCCTGGAAGTGTTGGGCGGCATTACTTCGGCCAAAGGCATTCCCCTGGGCAATCCCGGGCAGACTGGATTCAGCAACCAGGCGTTATACAAGGCCGACTTTGATACCATTTCCACTTCCGACTCCACCGCTCCTTCGGTGTTAGGCACCATTCCGGCCGCCTCGGCCACCGGAGTTTCCGTCACCGCTCCCTTGGTAATTAATTTTGGCGAGACGATGAATCCGGCCACTATCACCAATAGCACGATTATCGTCAAACTGGGCTCCGCCACCGTGGACGGCACTCTGTATTACGATCAGAATGCCTGGACCGCCAAATTTATTCCCACCTATGCCCTGTCGCCCACCAGCACTTACACCATTAACGTTACTACCGGCGCCCAGGATTTGGCGGGCAACTCGCTGGATCAGGATACCGGCACCAGCGGCAGCCAGGATTTGAACCGCACCTTCACCACCGGCAGCACCGACGCAGTAGCGCCGACCGTAGTATCGTCCCAAGGCAACGACTTTGCGGCAAAAATTACTTTCTCCAAACCGATGCTGGCGCTGCCCTCCAGCGACATCAATTACGCCAGCAGCGTGCTGAATCCAGCCAATTATACAGTCCGCATCGTGAATACGGACGGGGCGGTTTCTTCCACCATTAGCCTGCCTGCCACCGCCACCCTTACTTACGACGCGCCTACCAGGAGCGTTGCCATCAACGGAATTCCGGTAGTCAGCACTTTCAGCGCCTTTAGCTCCGGCAGCGCCGACGCTTCCCGCTTTAATTTTGTCGTCAGCAATGTTAAAGACATCGGCTTCAATAGTTTAGCCGCCGGCGGTAATTCCGCCACTTCCACGGCCCAGTCAAGCACTTTCGGCGGCGGCTTTACCGGCGGTCCCGGTTTGTTCCAAAGCGCTTCCGGCACTATTATTCAGGGCGGCCAGTTCGGGCCGCCGCCCACCGCAATCGCTTCTTTCACCAGCGTGGGCATTGGCTTTATTCCGAGCGTCAAGGTCTTCCCGTTCAATTCCGGGGCCGGCGTTTCCACCATCTACGGAGTAGACGCTCCGATTTCCAAACAGGTTCCGGCGGCTGGATTTATTGATGTCACTTTCCCGGACGGCACGGACGTGAGCCAGGCCAAGCAGGATATGAACAGCCCTAAGAATCGTGATCTTAACGGACCGGGCGCCGGCGTGGTGGTGTTTGGCACCAGTGAAGGCACTCTGCCGAGTGGCTGGGTAACCGGCGGGGCCTCTAGCGACGGCGTAATCGTTAACACTACTGCTAATACGGTGCGAGTGATATTGGGCAGCGTTGCCACCCGCACCGAGAGCGGCAATACCCACGATTTCCTGCACTTTGATATCGCCCAGATTACTAATCCGACTACGGTAGCGAGCGTCGGCACCGCCGGCAATACCGCAACGGTAGAGACCAAAAAAACCGACGGCACGGTGATTGAAACCTTAACCTCCGGTTCGTTCTTTACTACTGCCGGCGGCAGCTTTACGGTGCGCGGCCGGCTGCTTAGCGGCGTTACCGGGTTAAACGGCACCACCATCAATCTGTTTGCGCCATTTAGCGGCGCCCAATCCACCACCACCGCCAATAACCGGTTCAACGGCCAGGACGGCGAATTCATGTTCCAAAATGTAGTGGGCGGCATGTACATGCTGGGGGCGGACCAGTATTTTAAGGTCGGCGCCACCAATTATACCTTTGATATGCCCCAGCCGATTAATATCAGCTCTGGCAGCTGCCCCTCCAATATCTGCAGCCGCAACCTTGCGGTAGCCGATGCTTCTTCGGGCGCTTTGGTTACGCTCTCCATCAGCGGTACCTTCAGCAATGACCGGGTAGATATTTTTGCCGGCGGCCCCAACACTTTCCGGGTGGTTACCACTACCCTTAACGGCACCCTCACCAATAATACCAGCAACTCCATCCGGCTGAACGCCAACGGTTCTTGGTTTGTAGGTTTCGGCCCCCAGATGGGGGCGATGTTCAGCGCCTCGGGTCCGCCAACACCGCCGAGCTGGATTATTCCCAAACCCCGCGAGGTATTTGTTACCGGCTGCCCCAGCAATTGTCTGGTGAACCCGGCCACTGTTACCTTTAATATTACTGCCGCCAATAAAGCAGTGAATTTTACGGTGAAAGACCAGGGGGGGAATAAGCTCGGCCAGGCGCACGTGTTTGCCTATTCGCCGGCGCTCTCCCAGGGCAACGACAGTACCGCTAACGCCGACGGCACCGGCTCCATTAATCTCTCGTATGGCACCTTTAAGATTGCGGCTAACGTCCCCGGCATGCCCAACGGCCGCGAACGCACCATTGCCGTTAAAAGCGACGGCGGCACCGATAAGGTATTTATTGACGGCGCTGCTACCGGCATAGCGCTCTCCAGCATGACCGCGGCGGATTTGGTGCTTACCCTGTCTAAACCGGATTACACCATCAGCGGCAAAGTTACCGACGGCACCAATCCGGCGGTGAATACCCCGGTGTTTGCTTTCCGCACCGACGGCGTGGGGCACGCGGACTCGTTCACCAATTCTTCGGGTGAATATACCTTGTATGTTAATAACGGCACCTGGAATGTGGCTGCCGTGCTGTCCGAGTACGGCAAACTGCCCACCCAGAGCGTAACGGTAAATGGCGCTAATCAGTCGGGCATTAATTTTGAACCGCAGACCACCTCGGTGAATTACGCCACGGTTACCAAGAGCGTGGTATTTGATACCGACGGCGACGGCACTTATACGGCAAGCGGCGATACCGAGGTGAGCAATGCGGTGTTAACAGTTACCGGTACGACCGGCGACCTGAATAACGACGGCGATACCAGCGACAGCGGCGAGAATGCTGCTTATGTCAACACGGCCTATACCGACACCAACGGCAGCTCCACCTTAAAGCTGCCGCCCGGCACCTTTACCGTAGAAGCCTGGAGTCCGGCGACCGGCGATTTTCCTTCCTCGCAAAGCATTGTGGTAACCGGGGCCGGCACCATGACTACCGGTACCGCGGCGCTCATTTCTGCCGGCAACGATAACCGGCCCGCGGCGCCGCCCGGCACGGTTACCGTCAATCTGATTGATTTCTACGGCAATGCCACTACCACCAATAAGGTAGCGGTGGAGTTCCAGCAAATTGGCGGCAAAACCAATGTGATTGAAGAATTTGGCGGCATTGCTTCTACCACCATCTCGGTGCCCAAATACGATGCCGGCGCTGACAGCATATCCTTAAATAGCGCCACCAGCACCAGCCCGGCCAACTTCTATATTCTGCGCGTTTCCATTCCCGGGGCCGGCGACGGCAATTTATCGGCCTACGGCGATTCCGGCACCATTATGGCTACCTCCAGCCTGGTTACCGGCTTGTGGAAAGTGGAGGTAGACGGGAACGAAACTATCAATATCAAATTGCCGGATTTGAATTCTATCGGCGGCACGATTACCGATGAAAACGGCGCCGCGGTGCCGGACGCCAAGGTAGTAATTAAAGACAGCAACGGCGACACGGTTGAGGCCCAAGCCGACAGCAACGGCAATTACTCGGCCAAGGTGGCGGATGGCACTTATCAGATTTACGCGGAAAAAGACGGTTACTTGGATTCCGCCACCACCATCACTGTTACTACCAGCACGGCGCTCGCCGCGGCCGCGGCCAGCATCGACGCTTTTGATACCACTATTTCCGGTACGATTACTGCTGGCGGTACGGCCGTGGCCTATGCTACCGTGAAGGCGGAAAAACTCGGCGGCGGCTTTGCGATGACCACTACCGGTTCGGACGGCACCTACACTCTTAATGTTACTAATGGCGACTGGAAAGTTTCCGCGGTCTCCGAAGGCTATAGCGCCGCTGCTTACAGCAGCGTAGTGGGCGTGTCCGGCAGCGCGGTAACCGGCGCCAATATCTCGCTTTCCTCTACGGTTACTTCGCTGGCCGCCGCCACTTCGCAGACCGTTACGCCGCAAAACGGCGGCACTCTTACCGATACCGGCGCCAATCTTAAGGTGAAAGCGCCTCTGGGCGCCATTTCCAATAGTCCGGATGCGGCTTCGGTAGCCAGCAAAGAAGTTTCCAATGTGGTGAAGCTTGCCGCGGGCACTCCCATCGGCAGCGAAGGCAAAGAACTCAATGTCACGGACGGTGATGGTGAGACAATCAGCACCTTGCAAGATGACATTGCCGTTACCGCTACCCAGACCACTACGGAATTGACCAGCGCCCTGGGGAGCCTGACCATTGCCAAGATTGAAAAAGTGCAGATGGGGAGCCCGGATGAAACCACCGACAACTGGGAGCACCTGAATACTACGGTGGCCTACAAAGACTCCAGCGGCTATTTTGTGGAGCCGACCAGCAATCTGTCCAATGTTTCTTCGGTGGCTTACACCGGTCAGACCACCCACCTTTCGGTCTTTAATCCTATTACTTCTTCCGACGGCCTGGCGCCCGCGGCGCCTACCGGAGTAACGGCTACGGCCGGCAGCTCCTCGGTAACCATTACCTGGACCGCCCCCACTACCAATGCGGACGGCACCTCGCTCTCTGACCTGCTGGGCTATGAAATTTACCGCTCCACTAGCGCCGGCGGCACCTATACCCAGCTCAACAGCAGCGACATTACGGGCACCAGTTATACCGACTCCACTATTCTGCAGGGCACTACTTATTACTATAAGGTAACGACGGCGGATACGGGCGGGTTGGAATCAGCGCTCTCTTCCGCCTCCAGCGGCGTTACGGTGACCGGCGTTACCGGCGGGCAGAACCAGACAGTCGGCGGCCTGGGAGGTGGCGGAACCAGTGCCGCTCCTGCTGCCACTCCAGCGACTACAGCAACCACTACTCCGGCTGCTGTTGCCACTACTACTCCTGCCGCTAAGCCAGCCACGCCGGCCACTCCCGCGACCCCGGCTACTCCGGCTACTCCGGCCACTCCGGCCACCCCGGCTGCTGCCCCCACCGAAGTAACGCCCGAGAATCCTTATTCCGCCGTGGAGTTCAGTAAACTCCCGGCCCCGGTGGTCAAGACCGGCGCGGCCCTGCGCTTTACTTATCAGTACCAGAATACCGCAGAAAAGCCGGTAACGGTTAAGGTGGTGCGCCAGCTCCTTACCAGCGCCGGCAAGGTGGTAACCACCGCTTCGGTCCGCAAGCGGCTGAAGCCCGATGGCGTATTCACCGGCAAGGTAACGCAGGCAGTGCCCCGGTCGCTTAAACCCGGCGACTACACGGTGCGGGTGCGCATTCTGGATACCAAGGGCACGGTGCTGGAAGAAAACAGTTTCTCGGTAACGGTAGAGAAGCCCAAGCCGGCGCCGAAGAAAGTAACCCCGGCCAAAAAATCCGCGCTCAAGAAAGTGGTGCCTAAAAAAGCAGTACCGGCGAAGAAAAAATAGCGCGCCGTCTTTAAGCAAGCAGTTGATACGCCAACACCCCGACCCAGTCGGGGTGTTTTAGTATTGTCATTCCCGTGCCAACGGGAATCCAGTCATCGGCAGTTGTTGGATGAATTGTCGGAAATCTCCTGCCCGGGGGTTGTTTTATTTCTCGGGCCGCGCTATAATTAAAGTCAATCGGAGCGGCGCAGTTTGAATTATTTAATTAAACCTATGATTCGCATCGCTATCAACGGATTCGGCCGGATCGGCCGGCAGGCATTTAAGGCGGCCTTAACCAGGCCTGGTTTATCGGTCGTTGCCATCAATGATTTAACTGACACCAAAACTTTGGCCCATCTATTAAAATACGATACGGCCTACGGCAAATACCAGCGGGAAGTGAATTACGATGAAAAGAATTTAATCGTAGGCGGCCAAAGCTATCCGGTATTTACCGAGAAAGATCCGGCGGCCCTGCCCTGGGCAAAACTTCAGGTAGAGGTGGTGTTAGAGTGCACCGGGCGATTTACTAAACCAGCCGACGCGGCGAAGCATCTTACTGCCGGCGCTAAGCGGGTAGTTATCAGCGCGCCGGCGAAAGGCGGGGAAGCGCCGACCTATGTATTGGGTGTCAACGGCGAGCGGCTAGGCAGCGAAACGGAAACGATTATTAACAACGCTTCCTGCACCACCAACTGTATTGCGCCGGTAATGGCAGTGCTTCAGGAAACCTTCGGCATTGAGAAGGCGTTCATGAGCACGATCCACGGCTACACCGCGGATCAGAATCTGCAGGATGCGCCGCATAAAGATTTGCGCCGGGCACGGGCCGCGGCGGAAAATATCGTCCCCACCACTACGGGCGCCGCCAAAGCCGTGGGGGAAACTATCCTGGCGCTCAAGGGAATTTTTGACGGGATTGCTTTTCGGGTGCCCGTTCCCACCGTATCATTGTCGGACATTACCGCCGTGTTAAAACGCAATGTTACTAAAGATGAAGTAAATGCCGCGCTGACCGCCGCCGCGGCTTCGCCTCGTTTCCAAAATATTTTGGCTACCACCAGCGAGTCTCTGGTTTCCTCGGACTTTGTCGGCAATACTTATTCGGCTATTGTGGATTTATCGCTCACCAGCGTGATCGGGGGCAACCTGGTGAAAGTAGTAGCCTGGTACGACAATGAAGTAGGCTACGCGCACCGATTAGTGGAGCTGGCCGAGCGCTGGAGTGCCGCTTGAAATTATTCCCCAAAAAATATCCCCGATTAAGTCGGGGATATTTTTTTGTTACCCCGCTGTCCCACGGACGTGATAATGTCACCCTTTGAAGGAAGTTAAAATGTCACCCCTATGCTAGAATGATGAGTTACTCTTAACTCATCGCTAGTATGGATACTGACTTTAACTACCTTCGTATGACACCACGCGATTTAGAA
>JACPGS010000033.1 GCA_016189025.1 Candidatus Magasanikiibacteriota bacterium
ATGACCATGTGCTATACATAGTTTCAGGTAAATTCCATGTCCGCATGCCCGTAGGTGATGAAATTGAATTTGGCCCCGGCGAAGTCGGAGTAATACCCGCCGGACACGATTTACGGGTTACAAGCAGTGAACCCGCCGTCTGGCTGGAAATCAAGCGCTAAAATCTTATTGCCGCCTCAGCCAAAGGCTGATCGGCCTCGGGCCGAAAAGAAAAATTTGAAATTGTCAGTGTGCGCGGCGAGGGCAGAATTCTGTTCGAGCTATTTCAAGAATACACCGCAGCGGAACGAAGTGAAGCGAGGAAGACGAGCGAGCAAACTGCTTTGCTCGCGCCGAATTCTCCCGTCTCCGCCAGATAATAATCTAACATACCAGCTGTATGTCGCGCTTGCTCCCCTCGCTGCCTAAAACTTTCTTAGTGCTCATCCTGTGGCTATTAATATTCCCCCCGCTAGCGGCCGGGACCGGGGCCGATGTTGTGATTTACGAAAACGGCGCGGACGGCGATACCGCGCCCTGGTTTATCCATCCCGCGGGCGCGGCCGCGACGCTAGCGAACGTCGCCGACGATGATGCGGCTCACGATCGGGTAATTGCGCTCTCGGCCAATTCTCCCTCCACCCGGATGGTATTTTATGCGCCGCCGAACAACCCGTGGCAATCCCCCAGCTACCAGATACTGCAATGGGACTTCAAGTATCAGCAACGGGCGAATTTTCTGATAATGCTGAAAACCGATAATACGGCGATTAACAACGGCTACCTCTACTTGTCGTACGCCACCGATAACACCCCCGGGTTCCGCGGCAACACCTTCTATTATCAGCTTGATCCGGCGTTGGCCGACGGCGTCTGGCATACCTTAACGCGCAACCTCCAACAGGACGTCAGCGCGTTTTCTCCCGCCACCACAATTTTAGGCATTCAATATTTTTCCAGTTATGGCAGCGGACGGATTGATAATCTGGAAATGCATAAAGCTGCGGCGCTCGCCACTGTTTCCGGCCTAGTAACAAACCGTGTGCAGAATCCGCTGGAAGGCGCCCTGGTCGGCATCAATGGTTTGGTAAGCACGCGCACCGACCAAGAGGGACGCTATGCCTTGCCCGGTATTCCGCCCGGGAGTGTTGAGTTGGCAATCAAAAAACCGGGCTATTCTTTCCTGCCGATAACACTGACGGTCGATCCTTTCGGCACTGATGTGAGCAAAGACTTGGCCGCCAGCGGCACTTTGTCGTCCGTAGTCTACGACGACGGCTCGGACGGCAATACGGCGCCCTGGTTTATCCACCCGGCGGGCACCGGCTCAACCTTACAGAACGTAGCTGATGAAGATACCAGCCACGGTAGAGTGATTTCGCTGACCGCCAATGCTCCCGGTACCCGGATGGTATTCTACGCACCGGTGGATTTCCCCTGGGCGTTTCCGGCTTATCCGCTGTTGCAATGGGATTTAAAATACCAGAATTCTGCCAATTTCCTGATCATGCTGAAAACCGATAATCTGGCTCTCAATAATGGTTATCAATATCTTTCGTATTCCACCCATAATACGCCGGGGCAGCGGGGCAATACCTTCTATTTCCGCCTTGACCCGGAACTCGCCGATGGTAAGTGGCATACAATAACCCGCGATCTGCAGGCGGACGTGGCGGCTTGGTCGCCCACTACTACTATTACCGGCATTCAGTACTTTTCGGCCTATGGCAGCGGACGGCTGGACAATCTGCTGTTGAAAAAACCTGATCGGCCCAAAGTGGAGGTAAGCGTCCTGGATCCGAACTCCCACTTTTTCTCTACTTTCCAGAGCCATAATCAAAAGCTGGTCCAAAACCAGTACGGCATCTTTTTGGCCTACTTCAGTTCGTCTACCCCGGATTACAGCCAAACCCACTGGCGCCTGCTGCGGAGCGTGAATGGCGGCGATTCGTTCTCGGTGATCTATGAAGGAACCGCCGGCATCAAACCGCCGATTTTGGAAACGGATGAGGCGGGTAACGTCTACCTTATCCATTCCGTCTGGTTGCCGAGCGGCACCACCAATGATTACTTCCTGCGGTTTTCTCCGGCTGACAATTTCCAGAATCCGCTGATTCAGGCAATTCCCGGATCCGGCGCCGCGGAGAAGTATGCGGCGGCCTACGACCCGGTGCGCCGGCAGATTTATTACCTGGTAAGCAGTTATGAAAAGATGAAATTTTTTATTCTGGGGCTGGACGGCGCGGTTAAGCAGACTTATCAACTAGTCCAGTCAGGGCCCGACGGCGAAAATGCTCTTTATCCGGTAATTCAGCTGGATGCGTCAGGAGTCCTCTATGCCGCCTGGACTACGCAGATGCCGGGCTGGACAATTGAACGCCCCCTGGCCCTGTGGTCACAGGCCGGCGACTTCGCCAGCGGAACGCTACTCACCGCTGATCTGAACGGCCAGGGCGGGGAGGACCTGATCCTGGTCAACCCGGGTGCCGCCGGTTGGCAAGCAACTACTGCGCTCAATAGCGGCGATGGCCGGTTCAACCCCCCGGTCACTTTCGCCGAGGACGGCAATGTGCTAGGCTGGACGCCGGCCATTGCAGACTTTGATGGTGACGCTAAACTTGATCTATTAGTACAGGGTAAAACTGCTGCCGGCCATTGGGCGGCCCGGCTGGCGCGCGGCAAGGGCGACGGGACTTTCTGGCCGTCGGTGTTATGGGAAGCTAACGTACCGGTAACAGCGGGCCAGTTTGTCGCCAGCGATTTCAACGGCGATAATAAGGCTGATCTGGCTGTTATTAATAACGATGCGAGCGGACTGCAAACGCAGGTCGCGCTCGCGACTGGCGCTGCCAGCTTTGGCACTGCGGTCGCTACCGCGTTGACCGGCGACTTAGCCGGCTTCCGCTACTATCCGGGCGAGGTGAACGGTGATCGCTGCGCTGACCTGATCTTTCAGCAAAATGATGCGCAAGGCTGGCGCGCATCTATTTTTATTGGCAACTGCGACGGCACCTTCCGTGCCCCCGCTGTTTGGGAATCCGCCGGTGATTTTTCCGGATATGCTCCGGCCATCGCTGAATTCAACGGCGACGGCCTCACCGATCTTGCGCTATGGCGCAATAGTGCCGCCGGGGCGCAGACCGTGGTGGCTCTGCGCGGACCCAAACCCTGCACCGGCGAGTTCGCTGACAGCTTCCGACCGCCGCTGTTTTATTCCCGGCCCGGTAATTTTACCGGCTGGGTTTCGCGCTTGGCGGATTTCAACGGCGACCACCGAGATGATCTGGTGCTCTACAGCGTTGGCCAGTCCGGCTGGCGAGTGCAGTTGGCCGCTTCTGTGATGGGACCGCAGGACTGCGAGCCGTGCGAGTCGCCGTATTTTTCCGGAGTTACTTTCACCAATCCGGGCATCGCGTATGATACTACTCGTAATTTCAGCGGTTTTGGCTTTATCACGGGTGATTTTAACGGCGACCACAAAGCCGATTTTCTCTTAGAGCGTCGCGCCACGAGTAGCTGGGAAACGCAGTTTGGCCGGTCTAATCTGCCGTTTACCTACCGCTCAATTAATGCGGTTGCCTCTGATGATGGGGGCGCCAGCTGGCGGACCCTGTCGGGCGCGCCGCTCCCGGCGCCTATTACCGCCGGCGTCAACAGCGCGGCCGGCCGGATCAATCTTGATGACGAGCTTGAACCGTCTACCTGGCTGCAGAGCCTGTTAGCGCGGGACAACAAGGTGCATTACTCTTATTTAGCCAAGATGAATATGTGCCCCTACCGCCAGCACTATGTTAGGTATGGTTTGCCGACCGGCAATAAGGAAATTGATGTCTATCCCTGGACCGCGGCCAATAACCCCGACTTCCCGATCATAAAAAGTTTAGATGGGTTTTTCATTGCGCAGCGCGACCCGGCAATCAAAACCATCTACTCTGTTCAGCAAGCCGACCAGCGGATTGTGGTTCTGGAGAGCAACGACCAGGGGGAAACCTGGCAGGAGCGCGGCGCCAGCGATCGGCTTGATTTTGTCATCTATGCGATCGGCGGCTATCGCTATGTGACGGACGACGGTTATCTTATCGGCACCTTCACCCGCGGCAATCCGGCGCCCCAGCAGACCTACTTTTTCCGGCTGAAGGTTAGATAACCAATTCCTCTTTATTCCGCATGATTTCCGGATTTTGGCAAGCGCTGCCGCGCCCGATTTGGGCGCTGGCGCCGCTGGCTAACGTTACTGATGCTGCTTTCCGGCAGATTATTGCCAAGTACGGCAAGCCGGATGTGATGTTTACCGAGTTTACCTCGGCCGACGGCCTGCTGTCGGCCGGACGGGAAAAACTCCTGATTGATCTGCAGTACACGGAAGCGGAACGGCCGATCGTGGCCCAAATTTTCGGCGCTAAACCGGAAAATTTTTATCGCGTCGCTCTGCTGTTACAAGAGCGGAAATTTGACGGCATTGACCTTAACCTGGGCTGCCCCGATAAAAACGTGCTTAAACAAGGCGCCGGCGGAGCGCTGATTGAACAGCCGACACTGGCGCAAGAGATTATTGCCGCTACTAAACGCGGCGCCGGCCCCTTGCCGGTATCAATAAAAACGCGATTAGGGCGCCGGCGTGACCAACTGGACGAGTGGCTCCCCTATCTGCTGGAGGCTGAACCGGCGGCGATTACCATTCACGCCCGCACTTGCCGGGAACTGTCGCGGGTTCCCGCGCGCTGGGAGCGGGTGGCCGAGGCCGTGGCAATCCGCGACCGCTACGACGCTTCGCCCCACCGCACCCTGATTATCGGCAACGGCGACATCAAAACCATCGCCGAAGGCCGGCAGAAAATCGCCGCCACCGGCGCGGACGGCGTAATGATCGGCCGCGGCATCTTTGGCAACCCCTGGTTGTTTGCCAACTGTCATACTAAAGAAGTTGCTCAGCAGAGTGTCTACCACGACCGAGCGACCGAGCTAGAAATGACGGGCCTAGAAACAACGCCAACTGTTGCGGAAAAACTCCGCGTGATGGTGGAACACACCAAATTGTTTGAGGAACTGCTGGGCAACGATAAAAACTTTGATTTAATGAAGAAACACTATCAAGCCTATGCTAACGGTTTCCCCGGCGCCAAAGAGCTGCGGATAAAACTGATGACCGGGGCCGAAGATGCCGAGGCCGTAGAGAATATAGTGGAAGAATTTGTTGATCAACTGACTATTCTCCCAGCGCATCCCGAAAGTCGGGGGATCCCTCCCCCGATTTAATCGGGGTCGGGATGACCCCCCACCAGCGCACTGGTGGGGGGTCATTTAATCTCTTCTTCAATTTTCTCCATTCTCTTGTGCAACGATTTTTCCGCTTCATCCAACCGCGCCCGTAATTCTTTGGCAATCCGCGCTTCTTCCTCGGTTAATTCACGAGCGGTGGTGGCCTTTTCCAACAGGCGCAGGCTTTCGCGCACTTCTTCGCGCAGGTTGTCAAATGCCGTGTGCAAACCTGATTCCGCTTCCCGCACTTCGCGGCGCAACCGCTTGCGGAATATCATGTACTTTTTCCACAGATACAAAATGAACAAAATAAGAAGGGCGATTAGGCCGAGGAGCGGAATTACCACCACCAGATAATTCAGCAAACGCGCCAGCAGCCGCAGGAATAACGACTGCTGCACCGCCACGGTTACCGGCACCGAAGGCGTGCTTTTGGCGCCCCGCGCGTCGGTTAGCTCGGCCCATAGTTTATAAATCCCCGGCCGCACGCGCTCTTCATACACCGCGCTAAAAGTGCCGTCGGCGCGGGCGGGCACGGTCCAGTTAACCAGCGGCGCGCCTTCGGTCTGCAGCCATACTGTCACCAGGGCGCGGGGGATGGCAGTGCCGTTCACGGTTAAAATCTCGCCGCGCGAGAGCGTGGCCGGATACTCGGTAATCACCGGGGGCGAGAGGGGCAACACGGTTAAGTCAGCTGAAGCAGTAGTACGGTTACCGGCCCGGTCCACCGCTTGCACCACTACGGTATACCGTTTGGGCGGCAAGAGCGGCAATTCAATTGGTCCCGCGGCGGCGGCGTCCGCTGCAATCCGCGTTTCTTCGTCACCGTTTACCTTAATCAGATAATGACTGATGCCAGAGAGCGGATCCACGGTGGCAAACCGCAGACGGGGCCGAGGATTATCGGTCTCGGCGCCGTCTACCAAGGTAATGGTAAAGGGCGGCGGCGGCTCGCTGTCTAGGCGCAGCCGGTAATGGGTAATGCCGCTCCAGCCGCTGCTGTTCTGCACCCGCAGATGGAAATACCAGGTGCCGTTGCCGATTCCCCGATACTCCCGCTCTTTCAAAAGGCCGTCGGAGCGCGTGCCCGGATCGGTGGTGGGGAGAGCATCCAGGGTGAGACTAACGCCGGTTGCGCCCGCCGGCAATTCCCACTGGAGGCGCGGATTGGCGTCGGCATACCATTTGGCCGGATCCGGATGAGTGGAAGATTTAACGAGAGGCGGCAGCGGCACGCCCGGCCGCGCCACAGGTGTGGTGGCCTCGGCCGGACCCGGACCCGCCACGGCCAAAGTATACTGCCCTCCTGTTAATCCATCTAGGATGTTAGTGCCCTGACCATCGTTAGCTAAGATGGAGCCGCTGACAAAGGGCACTGCTGCTACCCCCGCCGCCTTCACTTTAAAAGTAATGGCCAGCAGTTTTCCCGATTTTCCGGTAAACCCTGGATTCAAAACAATACCCTCAAAACGCACCAGGCCCTCGCCATTAGAAAAAACCGGCTCCTGTACCCACAAACTCATAATAGAGCCGGCTTTATTCAAACCGGTTACCTGCAATTTATCCGTGGGGAAAGAGAGCCGCGCGGAAAAAGCGTTGACGGCTTGGTTAGGACTTGCCGTGTATACCCCTACGGCAAACGTTTGGCCGATAGTGTGCGTGCCCGAAGCAGGCGACAAAAAGAGCGACTGGGCGCGAACGACGCCCGGAAAGACGCCAACCGACACCAACAAAATCACGAATAAATACCAACGCTTCATTATTCGTGATATTAAGTGCGGATTATTTTCCTCCTTTTCCATAAAAATAACCAAATACTGCCAAGCAAAACAGCTGGTATTCCTAGTATACCCCAAAAAGGCCATTTTGTATACCACGGCCTAACCAAGGGCGCGACGAGGGAGAGACGGAGATTGCCCTGATGATCCACGGCTCGGACGTAAATAAAACTGGTTAACGACTGATCGCGCAACAAATAGGGGCTAGCGACCTCGGCCCAGGGAGCCGTTGCCAGATCAGAATCATCCAGCCGCCGCCGCGATTCCACTGCTTCATAGCGGGCAAGCCCTGATCCCTTATCGGGAGTAGAAAAAATTAAAACCCAACGATTGTCCAACAAGTTGGGGTCGCGCGTAACAATTGGGGTGAACGGCTCGGGCGGCTCGGTGTCCACGGGGGGAAGCGCCGGCGCCGTGGTAGTGGCCACCGCGGTTAACGTCAAGGGCGCCACGGTAACCGATGTTGCCGTGCCCGCTCCATCATGACGAAGCACTTGAGGTTTAGTTATGGTTAGCGTCGTTTTTCCCGGGGCCTGGGGCACCACCACCAGGGTTAAAATCCGGGCGGCGCTGCCCGGGAATCCGCCGGGAGTAATGCCGGCAAAACGAACGGTTCCCGTGGCGTTCGGCAAGGGACGCTCCAGCCAAAAATTGACTAGGGAATTGCCGTCGCTCGCCTCGGTAACCGAGAGAGCCGCCGGCGTAAAAGTGATCGTCCCCGCCAGCGCATTGATTGATTCGTTTTCGGTATCAAGGAATAAAGTAACCGGCGTCGCTTGCCCCGCTGCCACCTCGGCCGGCGCTTCCCAATAAAAACGCGCCGCGTTAGTGGCGGTAGCACTAAAGAGCCCAAAAAAAACGACCAAACACCCAAGAGCCGGCAAAATTTTTGTGTCTTTTCGCATATTCATGTCCGTATCCTTTGGTATTACTAACCCGTCCAATGGTACGCTATAATGCTAAAATCCACCAAGTCCACTTTACCGTCGCCGTTTAACTCTTTCTTTTCCAGAGGGAGAAAGGTAGCACTCAATTTCCGCTGATACCAGTACGCCGCAATGGAAAAATCCACCAAGTTTACCTTGCAGTCGCGGTTTAAATCCGCTTTCACTGGACATTTCCTGGGCGCCAGGGTGGCTACTGTCCTTTGGCCCACAACAAAACTGGCGACGCGGCTAAAGGGACTAATTTCCCCGACAAACGCGGCCTTGCTTTTGGCCAGATGGTTGCCGTAATCTAGGGGGCTGGTATCAAAAATATACCGATAAACTCCGCTGGCATTGGCGGTCGTTTTAAGAAAAAAATCTTCTTCCGAACTGATCTGAATAATTAAGTCTGCCTGCGGCACCGTTTGACCGAAAATGGCAACCGTTTCGCCCCGTTTCACTTCGCTCTTGTCCACCGCCACGGTAGGAGCCAGAAAGATGCCACTGACGTTGGTAGCGGCGCCGCTGGTAACGCCGACGGGAAAGGTAGTAAGGGAGCTGCGCCGGCCGGCGTCGTCTTCGCTATAGAGGTAAAAAATGTAATTGCCGGCGCTTAAACCCGTGAGTTTAATGTCAAATTTAGCGTCCGGGCCCGCCACCGTGGTAGCGACAATTTGGGCGTCTTTAAGAAGGGTAACGGAACTTTTGGGGTACGCCCAGCCGGAAACATTAACGGCAGTTTCCACAGCGGGCGCGGGCGTCGGCGCTCCGCCGCCCCCGCCGCCCCCGCCGCTGCTACCCCCGCCCCCGCCCGGACCGGCTGGCGCCGCCGGGGCCACCGGAGTAGCCGATACTTGGCTGGAAGTGGCAATTGCCGCGCCGGCAATGTCATGCACTCGTACTACAAAATAGTGAACCGTGCCGTTGGTTAACCCGCTACGGGTGCTCGCGAGCACATTACCGACGCTGGTAAAGGTATAAGGGCCGCCGGAAACCGTGGACTGCCCGACCTGATAACTTTGGGGATTAAGGCCAAGGCTCCCTACCGCCGCGCTCCAGGTGAGCGCCGCCTGGCCGTTGCCGGCGGTGGCCGCCACCACCGGGCTGGTTACCGGATCGGGAAAATAATAAAATCCGGAGCGGCCGGTAAAAACTGAACTGCTGCTCTCCCCTACTACTATTTGCCCCGCCCCGCCGATCAGTTGAAAATTGGTGGAGGTGGAGAGGCGGCTGGAAAAAATAATTACCGGGTCGCGGTTCAAAAAAGAATCGGAGCGGAAATCTTGCGCTCGCGCTCTACCCAACACTAAAAGGGCTCCCCCGGCCAGGAAGAGCCCTCCTAGTAAATAGCAGCGGCTAAGAGTGCGGTTCACAACAGGCAACGCGGTTACCCTCCCGCCTGGGCTCGTTCTACCACCACTATTGGCGAGCGGGGGCCGGCGCCGGCGCCGGCGCGGGATTACCCAAACTTAAGGGCGCTACTTCCAGAATTTTGTTCGCCGCCGGGTCGTAGAGGACTGCCTTAAGCGCCTGGGTGTAGAGGAGCAGTTTGTCCCCCACCTTGGCGCGCGCGAAGAAGGGTTGGTCCTTCAGCCGGCTGGGGTCAGCGACGGTGGCGAGCGTTGGCGTTTCCCCTTCCGGGAGCACCATCAACTTAGCGACGGCGGTCACCACCTGCGTCACTTCATCCTGAACAATTTTTTGCGGGTTGGCCTTAAGGTCAGCCAGCTGACGGCGATAATCAAAGGCGCGATAAAGGGCGCCCAGGGCCAGCAGGGCAAAAATCACCGCCACGACTACGGCAGTTTTCCGACCGGCCGAGGAAGAAGCGGCCACCTCGCTCATCGCTCCCGACAGAGCACCAGGCGCGCTTCCGGCTTTAGCTAACGGCATAGCACGAAATTAAGTTAAGAATAAAAACTTTAAGTAGTATAGCAAATAGCCCGGGGTGGCGTCAAACTAACTGTTCAAAGTTTTAGTGCCGCGGTGCGGGCGCATTCCCCCTTTTGGCATTATCAGCCGGACCGTGGTGCCCTGGCCCGGCCGCGAAACAATTTTGATCGCGGCGCCCACATAAGCTACCAACCGGTAAACCACATAAAGGCCAAAGCCGAGGCCGGTGGGGTGCCGTTGTTTGGCCTCGGCCGAGCGCCAGAGCGTCCGCCCCACTTGCCGCAACTCGGCGGGCGACATCCCCCAACCACTGTCCTTAATCACCAGGGCAAGGCGGCCGCCCTTTGCTTCAACGCTTACCTCTACCCCACCGCCCGGGGCAGTATACTGCAAGGCATTGCGCAGCAACTGGCGCAGGATAAACCGGGCAATCTCGGCATCTAGACTCCCGCTGACCCCTGCCGGCCGCGCGTGCGGATAAGCCAGCTTAACCCGGCGCTGACGCGCCTCTTGGGTAAACTCGGCGCTGACCGCGGTAAGGAGGGCAATTAAATCGGTCGGCCGCGGTTCTACCGCTAAAGTGCCCTGGCTAATCCGCGACAGGTTAAGGAGCGCGTCCACCAGCCGAATGGCGCGCTCATTGGCTCGCTCAATTTCTTGGACGCCCACCCGCTGCTTATTATTTAACGCCCCTAGGTCGCCGTTCTGCAACAGGTCGGCATAACCCTTAATTACCGTCAGCGGCGTCCGTAATTCATGAGCCAAAAGAGAAAACCAGTCTCCCCCGGCGCTGCTTGCCTTACGATAGTTAAACACCATGCGTTACCGGTTGCGCCAAAATCTCCTTAACCCGCGCTACCATATCGGATAAGGAAACATTGGTCTTAATAAAATATTCCCGCGCGCCCAGCTGTTGGGCGCGTTTTTGATCTTCGGGTTGCCCCAAATTAGAAAAGACTACTACCGGAGTATGGTCGCCCCGGCGCCGCAACTCGGAAAGCACATCAAAACCGCTAATTCCCGGCAACATCAGGTCTAATAGAATCAAATCAAATTGCTGTTTCCCCAATTGCGCCAGGGCATGCTCCCCGTCGGCCACTACGGTAGGTTGAAAGCCGGCGCTTTTTAGTTTTAACTCAAATACCCGTCCCATTGCCAAAGTATCTTCTACCACTAAAATTTTTTTTTCGCCCGACGGTTTTGCCATAGCGTAAGGCCCTAGCGAGTGATGCTGATCGTTGCTCCCTGTTCCGCCAGGGGCGCGCAAACAGTAATCCGGCTGTTGGCGCTTTGGGTAATATAATAACCGGTGCCGCCACTGGTGGTGGCTTTGGGGTCAACCGGCAACGCGGGCAGATATTTCTGATCGGTGGTAAGCACGGTCAGGTTGACTTTGCCGAGTGACGTGCAGGTAGTATTATTTTCTTGACAAACCTCTTGCGTGCTGGCGGTATTGCAGGTGGCAATGCTAAAGGTGGCGGGCAGATTGCCGCTATTATCAATCATGTATTGGTTAACCGCATTCAAAATCGTCTGCACCTCGGCCCGGCGGCGGGCATTGCGGGCATCCGCCAATTGTTTGCCGGGATTAATCGCCACAATCACAATGCCTGCCAGAATGGCAATAATGGCGATGGTCAACAGCACCTCTAACAAAGTAAAACCGCGGCGGTGATGATGATTTAACAGCATAAACGTATTTCCTTTGCCTACTCCCCCACCTCTTGCCAAGAGGTTAAGGTGATACGCGGTGAGGTGGTGGCGATAATTACCCGTACCTTTCTCACGATGCTGCCCACCGTGCTGGTCGCCGCTACTACCCCGCTACCGTCACTGCCGGCGATTACCAGATAGGTGCAGGTGCTTCCCCCTAGCGTAGTTTGATCGCTGTGGTTATTAATCCCGCTCGCCCGCACTTGCCCGAGGGCCTGTTCAACACAGGTATTGGCGAGCGCTCTGGCCTGCGCCGATTGTTCCAGGGTAAGAGTATTGCGCCCCGCTTGAATCGCCGTCAACATTAGGCCGATGGTAGCTAAAGCAATGGCCGCCCCCCCGATTAAAACACTGGTTAAAGTCAAATAACCCGGCCGGCCGGTATTATACCAGAGGCAGCGCGTGCCCGCCAGTGGGGATAAGGCGGGGCGATGATTACGGCCGCAGCGTGGCAGCGCCATAGAAAGTTTGGGAGTAGGAATATTCGCGCCGTCCGCTGGGGTTGCGATGGCTAAGAGTAAACTGCACGCGCAGGCTGCCGCTGGTTCCCGGACGAGCCAAATTAATAAATTGCCCACTGTCCACTACTACCCGGGGCGAGGTGAGCGGCACCGCCGCGGCGAGCCCCTCGGTAATCTGCCAGGCGCCGTTGGTTGCGGCAATTACGGTCGGATTCTTATTACTATCGGCAGTATCAAACGACACGGCGCTTCCCGCCGCCCCCGGGAGCGGATAATTTAGCCGCGTGGCGCGGCGTAAGGCAGCGGTGATTTGCCGCGCCACTAATTGCCCCTGTTCCTCTACTTCAATGGCGGTTTGGATTTTGACGCGCGCGTTATTGGCCATCACCAACAGTGCCACCAAGGCAACAAAAAAAGTGGTGGCGATAGTGACGTATAATACCACTTCTACCAGGGTAAATCCGTCCGTTCGGCCGAGGGACGGCGTGGCCGGCTGATTAAATTTTGCTGGCGTCAACATATATTAATTTTGAGACCGGAAAAGAATCGAAAAAAAAACATTTAGCATCGGGGCGCGGCAGACGAGTGTCTTTGGGCGCGCACCCCCGCGTAAAGCGGGGGGAGCACCCAAAGAGTGTCTGCCGCGACCAACCAAGTAAATTCCAGTAATAGCGACAGCGACCAGGCGGACAATGATATCGTCAGCATTCTTTTACAGTCTCATCTTATCTCCAGTCAGTCAGGTCGGCAGTGAGAGTAACCGAACGCGCCGCCGGACGATGTTGCCAGGTTACCGTGGCGGTAACGCGGGTGGTGCTGGCCGAGAGCGCCGCGAGCGCCACGCTGCGAGTAAACATACCAATCGTGTCCGCCGCGCCGCTCAACTGCCACTGATTACCGGTAGTGGTTACCCCGTAGGTGCCGGGCACCAAATTGGCAAAACTCTGGTCCCGCAGATTACGCACTGCTTCTAATCCTTCTTCGGCCAGGGCTACCGCCCGGGTCCGCTCGGCGGCGAGCAGGGTAGCCTCATAACCGAACCAAAAACTCCCGGCCCAGGCGCTGGTGATTAAAGCCAGTAAGGCGGCGGCCAATATCACCTCCACCAAAGAAAAGCCGGGCGCAGCGGGTGAGCTATCAAACATACTTATTAGTAACTTATCATTCCCTGGGAATTAATAGTAAGAGAAACAGCGCCGCCATCGCTGCTCGTTAACCTAATCTCCCCCGTGGTCAACGGCGCACCGCTAAAACGGGCAAACACTACTTCGGAGAGGCCAGAAAAAGTAAGCTGCCGCGGGAGGTCGGTAATTTCGTCAAACGCCGCTTCCCGATTAGCATAGTCAACTCCCTTAAACACGGTAATCGTTCCCGTCGCTACCGCTACCCCCCAACTGCTGTCGCCGGCAACGGCGGTAGCTAGCGTTTGCGCGCGGCGCAAGCGGCTGGCTAGGCTAGCCGCCACCCGCTGCCGATCGCTATTGGTTTGATACGAGCGATATACCGGCAGGGTAATCCCCGCCAGTAAGGCAATTAAGGCCACCGTCAGCATCAATTCAACCAGACTAAAGCCGCGGGCGCGGGGTGGAGAGGTCATAAGTAAGTTTACGAGGTCCGCAGTCCGCCGATTAAATTATAAATCGGCAGAATTACCGCGAGCGCCACTGCCGCCACCCCCAGCCAAACAATAATCAGCAAGACGGGCTCGGCGAGGATAGCCAAATTCTTGGTGGTGGCCTCGGCTTTTTGTTCAAATAAGCGGCTGATTTTCAGCAGCGTTTCCGCCAGCTTTCCCGACTGCTCGCCCGCCACAATCATCTGCTGCACCGGCACATCAATCAGGCGGTCAACGCGGCGCCAGGCGGCAAAACTCTGGGCGAGTGAATTCCCCGCCTCCACGCTGGCGTGCAAATGCCGATACAGCCGTTGATAGCGATGCAGACTGCTGGCATCGGCCAAAACATTCAGCGCCTGCAGAATGGGCAACCCGGCGGTGAGCAGCGTCCCCAGCATAAAGCCCGAGCGCGCCACCTCGGCCTCCTGCATCAATTTTTTCACGCCGGGAAACGACAACAATAACGCCTGGCCGATAAATTTAGTCGCCGGGAAAATAAAAACCAGATAAGCAGTTAACAACAGCAGCGCCGCTACCCCCGGGAGCACCACCGCGCCGTACCGCCCCAGGAATTCTCCCACCTCAATCAGCCACCGCGTTACAGTCGGCAACTCCACCTGCAAGCTGGCAAATACCTCGGCCAGCCGCGGCAGAATAAACCAGGCAATGCCGAAACCAATTACCACGGTGAGCGACAAGACAATCGCCGGATAGAGCATGGCGGATTTTATGCGGGACCGGAATAACCGCTCCTTTTCCTCGCTCTCCACAATTACTTGTAAAGTATTGGCTAACCGCCCCGTCAGTTCGCCGATTTTAAGCAGCGACCACAGCGCCGGCGGCAGCAGGTTAACTTTAGCTATTGCTTCGGCCAGGGTTGAGCCGCCGCTGATTTCTTCGCTAATTACGCCAATCACCCGCCGCCGGCGCGCCGACCGGATGGCCGCCTCCATTGATTGCAAAGCGGAAACTACCGGCAGGCCCGCGCCAATCAAGAGAGCCAAATTTTCTAAAAAATACAGCCGGTCATCGCGACCCAGCCGCGCCGGAAAAAATTTTTTTGCCATAGCCGAAATACGCCAAACGCGTAAGTCCTAAATTAACTGGGGGCGGCCACGCGCACTAGTTCCTCCAGCGTCGTCAGACCGTTTTTTACGTGCCGTAAACCATCGGCAAACATACTGCGATAGCCGCTCGTTTTATCCACTACCGCCAAAATCTGCTGGGCCGAAGGATTTTGGAGCAACAGCGTCTGCAGGGCGGGAGTAATGACAATGAATTCAAATAAGCCGATGCGTCCGCCGTAGCCCGACCCGCCGCATTTAGGGCAGCCCTTGCCTTTGAATAAAGTGGTTTCCGTAGGGAAATGCGCCCGCAGGGCTGGGGCCACGGCCGCCACTTGCTCGGGGCTAGCCCGCCAGCTATGGCGGCACTGCTCGCACACTTTGCGCACCAAGCGTTGGGCTACCACCAGCTCCAGAGTGGAGGCCAACAGAAACGGTTCAATCCCCAGGTGCAACAAACGCACCATCGCCGTGGCCGCGTCATTGGCATGGAAGGTAGACAATAACAGATGGCCGGTCAGCGCCGCGTTCACGGCAATTTCGGCGGTTTCTTGATCGCGAATCTCCCCCACCAAAATAATGTTGGGGTCCTGGCGCACAATGGAACGCAGGCCCTTGCTAAAAGTAAGGCCGGTTTGGGAATTTACCTGAATCTGATTAACCCCCGGCAACCGGTACTCCACCGGATCTTCAATCGTCGTGATGTTCACTTCGGGACGATTGAGCGTCTGGAGCACGGCGTAGAGGGTGGTGGTTTTCCCGGAGCCGGTGGGGCCGGCCACCACAATCATCCCAAACGGTTTGCGGCTGGCGGCGGAGAGCAGCGCCTGCTGATCGGCCGCCACGCCTAAATCGGAGAGCGTAAAATCGCGCACGTAATGCGACAACAGGCGTAGGGCAATCGTCTCTCCTTCCAGGGTGGGCACGATGGAAACCCGCAAATCAGCGGTGGCGGTTTCGCGCACATAGCGAATCGCTCCGTCCTGGGCGGCCCAATGTTCGTCAATGCGCAAATGCGCTTGCACTTTAATCCGGTTAACGATATTGCCGTAATACTCCGAAGGGATCCGACCCGCCTCTCGCAGCACCCCGTCAATGCGAAAGCGAACGATTACTTCTTTCTCTTGGGGCTCAAAATGAATGTCGGACGCGCCTAGCCCAAAGGCGTCCGCCAAGATTTCGTCAATAATTTCCGGCGCCACCCGTTTTTGCTCGGCAATGATGCGGGCGAACCGCGTGGCCAGTTTCTGGCGGTACTCGCGCAACACCGCGCTCACGTCATCGGGCAAGGAATACATTAATTCCACCGCCCGGCCGGCAAAAAGTTTGGTTAAAACCCGGCGCTGGTCTTTAAGCGTCGGATTATCAGTAGTAATCACTACACGCTGCGGCGTTTCTTCGTACCGCACCACCCGATACCGGCGCGCCACCTCTTCCGGAATTTTTAACACTTGATCGCGCGGCGGGGGGTGGGAGTTCAAATCCGCATAAGGCAGGTGAAACCACTCGGCCACCGCTTGCCCCAATAGATCATTGGTCAATAAACCTTTTTCCAAGAGCCAGCTGACGGCCGAGGTTTTATTGGTCGCGGCAAATTCCTCGGCGGCGCGCCAGTCTTCCGGCTTAACGTATTTTTCCTGCACCAGAATCTCTTTCACCGCCTGATCATTTATCTTCATACGCGATACGCGCCTTAAAAAGTAACTTGAATGCTTGCCCCGCCCTCGGCCTGGGGCGCGCACACGGTAACGCGGCTGTTGGCGTCTTTACCAATCTGATACCCGGTCAGAGGATTGGAATCTGCTTGCAGCGGATCCACCGGCAGCGCCAATAGATATACGCCGCCCGCCGTTAACACGGTTAAATTGACCCCACTACTACAGTTGGCGTTGCTGCGGCAGATGCCGTAAGCCGCGGCGCTCGCGGTAAGACAGCTGACGTTTGCCCCCCAGGCAGGAATCGCGGCAGGCAGAACACCGCCATTGTCGTTGGTGTATTCGGCCACCGCGTTCAAAATACCGGCCACCTCCACCTGGCGCTCCGTATTGCGCGCCGCTCCCAATTGTTTGCTTGGCTTAATGGCAATAATCACCAGGCCGGACAGCATCCCAATAATGGCCACGGTCAACATTAATTCCACCAGGGTAAAGCCGCGGGCTGGAGCGCGAAAGTAATTCTGGTGAGGCATAACGGTCAGCGGCTGATTTCAATATAAGGTTGCAATTCGCCATTGGCCCCCACGGTAATTCGGTCATCCAAATTTTTTTCAATATAATAGCCGGTATGCGTTCCATTTTCGCCTAACAGCGGATCCCGGGGGAGGTGGTCAAAATAAGTTTGCCCATCCGTTAAAAACGAAAGATTAACGCAGTCATCGGGATCTAACCCCGGGCAAATTTCTCGGCGGGACGTGGTAATCACCGCGGGAATTTGTCCTTTATTATCAATCAAATACAGATAAAAAGCATTGAGAATGGTATTGATGTCCGCGCGCCGTTGCGCATCGCGGGTAGCGGCGAACTGCCGTCCCGGATTAATCGCGATAATGACGACTCCGGCTAAAATGGAAATCAGAGCGACGGTTAGCAAAACTTCCAACAAGGTAAATCCGCCAGGGAATCGTGGCCGCGGGATTACTGCAAAATCACCCATAATTAAGGGGGGGGTAATCAAAAAATCTTACGGGGTAACCGCTTCGGTGGAAAACGTCTCTCCGCTAGAGGGAGTGGTGGTGCCGCTGGTTTCTTCCGCTCCTGGGCTAGTAGCCGGGGTAGTAGCGGGGGCGGCCGGCGCTGCCGCCTCGGTAGTCAGTGTAGAACTAGCGGTACTGGCGGAGGCAGGTTCGGTAACGGCAGGCGTGGTAGTTTCGGGCAGGGTGCTGGAGCTGGTAGTGTCAGCCGGCAGGGCCGCTTCCGGGGTAATCGGCAAGGGCGCGGATAGGGTGGAAGTAACCGCTAATGAATCGGCCGAAGAATCTGGCGCGGGCAAAGTTTCCGAAATCGTAATCCGCGGATTTTTCACCGCCAAAGCGATCCAGCTAAAGTTAATATCGGTCGGCGCCGGCCGATTCAGCAGAATGGTAAACCCTTGGGTGCTTTTGTTGGTAACCACATAGCGCAAGTCGTTAGCAAATACTAATTCCGTAACCCAGGTGGAGCTGGCCAGAGCAGCGCCGCTTTCCGTGGTAGTGGCATCTAGCGCAATGGTGGCGTTGACTACCGGCGATTCCAGATATTCGCGCTCAAATTTCACCTGCGTATAGCGCGTGCCCGAGGCGATGACTACAAAGCCGCCGCTATCAGCATTAAAGTAAGGCCGGCCGATAAAGTTAACGTCGCTGTTAAAGGCGATGGCGTCGCCCGCGGCACGCAAAGAATCCACGGTCAGGCCGCCGTTTAAGAGGGTTGCTCCCGCTACCGTCAGACTGCCGGGGATATTAAGACTCTCTAACGTTAAGGCTGTAGAAGTAGTGGCCGGGGAGCTGGTGGACACAGCGGCAAGGAGTTGATCCAGGCGGGCATTGAGCGCGGCTACCGACGAACTCACGGCGGTCAAACCGGAAAGCAGGGATTCCAGACTGCTGGTAACATTACCCAACAAACCGGTAAACTCCTGACGCAATACTTCTAATCCGGCAAATCGCTCCACCACTAATTCCGCGACAGTAAGCCGCCCGGCAAACCGCGCTTCCCCGGCCACCAGCAATGACCCGTCCAGCACCAGCGTGTTGGAAACCGCTAAATTAGTAAGCGATAAGCTGGAGGTGGCCAAGACGCCGAGCGCTTGGTCCACTGCCGAAAGCTGGGCCGCGGCCTCGGTGCTGGAACTCGCGAGAGCGGCCAAGCGCTCGGCAAAAATCTCTAGACCAAAAATTTGGCGCGCCTTAATGGCGCCGGCTTGCACCGTGCCGGCGAAGAAAGCATTGCCCCGGGCATCAATGCTCGCGACCGTCGTAGTAGTAAATGATATTGTTGAGGTGACGTCGGCGGCAAGAGTGGTGGAGGCGGTAAATAATGTTTCAATCGCCAACCGGCCGCTCTGGGGAAGACGAATAAGCAACTGATCGTCCACCGGCTCAATGGCGCGGGCTACCAATTCATCGGTTACCACTCGCGGCGCCACCAGCTCCAGCCCGGCCGCCACCCGATCGGTAAAAATTTCAGAAGCCGAGGAAGAGGCCGTGATATGCTTTTTATCTTTGATCATTTTTGCCAAGAGGATGCGCCCGATGTCGTAATTAGTCGGGATAGTATCCAAGTCAATCCCGTCTTCCTGGAGCGCGCCTTTAAGCATTAGGCCGGTTGAATAAGAGGTATTTACCAGCACCAGCACTTTACACACGCCGCCGTCCCGGCAGTCGGCATCTTCCAGCGCCCGGCCGATGGTTACTCCGGCTTTGGTGGCGCGCTTGGCCACGCCCGGAATCGAAGACACGGTAAGCTGGTCGCCGGCTTTAATTTTCCCGTTTTCATTGGAAACTTTCACCGGCACGCGCCCGGCAAGCGCAATGGGCTTGGCATTTTTACTCTCCCCTAGCACATCGCCGCCCATCACCTGAAACGGCAAGCTGGAAACCACGCCAACCACACTGCTCCCGGGAGTGGCTTTTTCCAGAATTGACGTTTTCTCCAGGCCCAATCCAAATGAGGTATAGGCAAGCGAATCTTGACCGATGGCAACGACGTCTCCGGGAACCACGCCTCCTTTAGTTTCGTACCACTCGGCCAGGTCGCCGCCGCTCGCGGTGTACGAGAGCACCACCACCACGCCCCCTCCACCCGCTCCTCCCGCGGCGCCAGCAGATTCGTCCACGCTCGCAGCGCCGCCGCCGCCGGACCCATACGTGGAAGTGCCGGTATGCCCCGCAGCGCCTGCCTCGGCTGCAGAAACCGCCGCCTGACCACCGACGCCGCCTCCTCCCCAATAGCTGCCACCGCCCTCCCCGCCGGTCGCCATTTCAACTAAACCGGCGAATCCGTCCTCACCATTCGCACCCGCGATATTAATATCCCCGGTGGACGACGCTGCTCCGCCAGCGCCTCCGGCAGTATCAGTTTCTGGTATCGCGCCGCTTGAATATCCGGTGCCGCCGGCACCAAAATTTGCCCCCACTAACCGGGGAGTGCCAAAATATGAATAACCGCCATCTCCGCCATTACCACCGCCGGCCGCGGCGGCCGGCGCGCCGCCGCCGCCGATGCCTAATGTTTGCGATGATCCGAGTTGGGCCGCCGTGAGCATTATAATAGATGTCCCGCCGGCGCCGCCGCCGCCACCACCGCCTTCATTCGTGCCATCACCATCGGCGGAGCCGCCCGCGCCGCCGCCCGCCGTTACAATCACTTGCGCAAATTTAATGCCCGCCGGCGCGTTCCAGGTGTCTTGAACCGTCGTCGCGCCGGTAACAGCAGTGGTAGTCACATAAACATTAAACGCGTCCACGCCGCCGCCGATACAGGTGTTATTAAGAGCAAAGCAACCACCCGTGATATTAATGCCATTGGCAAAGGTTGAAGTAGTGCTAGAAGACATTACTGCTAGCGCGCCCATGCTACTAATGCCATTCAAGCCTATGCTTAACCCGCCTGCCACTGTCAGTTGGTTGCCGAAAAAAGCATCGGACTGCACTTGCAATACCCCGGCTTCCAAACTGTGTGCAATTAGACCGGTAGTCTCTATACCAGAAACATCATAAATTTGTAATTCACAACCCGTACTAACGGTTGATGAACAAGTGCCAGAATCGGTTAAACGCGACATAAATACGTACCGACCAGCCACAAATACATCCTCTTCAGCGGCCGTCGTCGTATCGCCATTATCCGCGCCGCCGACATACAGGGGATGGGTGGAAGAAGCGACATCATAAACTTGCAATTCACAGCCAGTGTTAATAATAGCAGAACAAGTGCCGGTATTACCGCCCTTACCCACATAGGCGTATCGCCCGGCAACGGACACATTATTGGCATCTTCGCTTCCACCAACATTCACCCCGCCCACAAAAATAGTGCCGCTGGGAGAAGTAACATTGTAAATCTTTAATTCACAACCCGTGGCGGTAGTGGCCGAACACCAACCCGCGTTTACGGCTGTCGCAATATACGCATAACCATTGGAAACATACACATCATTAACGTTATCGCCGCTGGTATCGGCCCCACCGGCATAGACCGGACTCTTCGGGTCAAGAATATCAAAAATCTGCAGCTCGCAACCGGTGGCCGTGGTAGCGGAACAGTAACCGCTGAGCGCGTTGGCAACAACGTACGCGTAGCGCCCGCGAACAAAAACCTCATTGGCTTTTACTCCCAGGTTGGCGCCGCCAATAAACGTTGGTGCAGTGGAGCTGGAGACATCGTAAATAAGAAACTCACAGCCACTATTATCTGACGACGAACAGGTGCCAGCGACGACAGTTTGGGTAAGGTAAGCCAAACGACCAGACACCGAAACAGAATTAATGCTGGAGAGAGCTAGACCGCCAACAAACTCCGGACTGGCAGGATTAGAGATATCTATAATGCGCAATTCGCAGCCGGTATCTACTGAAGCCGAACAGGTACCACCGGCATTTGGTACCGTAACGTAAGCATACCTGCCGTTAACTGCTAAATCAGTGGCTGTTAGATCATCTAGGTCTAATCCGCCAACATATTGAGGATTGGTGATGTTGGCAATATCAAAAATCTTAAATTCACAACCATTGGAGGTAGTAGCGGAACAAAACGCACTTTTCGCGCTGCTCAAGGCGTAAAGATAGCGCCCGACTACCGCCGATGCTACGCCGTTCGGATCGGTCGGATAATTAATACCGCCGATGTAACGCGGATTGCCCGGCGTCTGGAGCAGATTCCCGGCGCCGACCGCCACCTGATCCGGCGTAGAAGTGGCCGTTGGATTTAAATAAACTCCCCCGGTAAACGTCGACGTCCCCGAAGCGCGCAGAGTCCCCGAGGCCGAGGCATTACCCGAAGAATCAATGCTAAAGAGCCCGAGCAAATTGTTGGAAGAAGTGGCCACCGCAAAAAGATTGGCGGTCAAGGTAGAAGTAGTAGTGCCGTCAGTTACCTGGAAAATGTCGCTGCCTGACAAACGACCGGTGAACGACCCGCCGGCATCGGTGCCGCAAGCGAGAACGCCGTTAGCGGAATCAATCGTGTCGCAGGTGCCGAGGCCGGAGAAAGTAATGGTGCCCGAGGCCGCGAAGTTGCCGAGCGAATCCACCGAGAGGATGCCTTGGTTGTAACCAGTACCGGCGCCGACTACTAGGGAAGAACCAGTGAAAGAGGTGGAAGAGGTGTTGGTGCCGAGGGATAGGTTGTTGCCTCGGATGGTGGTGGAGGCGTTGCCCGCGCCAATCTGAACACTGGTGGAAGCGTACAGGGTGCGGAAAGCCGTGCCGAAAGCCCCCAAATCCAGAGAGTTGTTGCCCGAGGGGAGGAGGTTGCCGCCGATGGTGACCGTGGAGGAAGCAGACAAGGGCCCAGAGATCGTGAGGTTAGCGTTAATCGTAGAGGAAGCGGTGGAAAGGAGTCCCCCAAGAGTTCCCTGCCCCAGGGCGATCAGAGTGCCGGAAGTGTAAGTATTGCCGTTGTTGCCAGTGGTGGCATCCACCCAGAAGAACCCGGTGCGGAAAGTGGTGGTGTTGAGGCCGATTTGCAAGGTGCTGTTAGAGAGTAAGGTGGAACTGACAATCTGGTTGGTGACGCTCCCTACCAAGAGGGTGGAGGAGGCGTTGAGGACCC
>JACPGS010000009.1 GCA_016189025.1 Candidatus Magasanikiibacteriota bacterium
CGGGCCGACCTTCCGGCACCAGCGGTTTCCCCAATATAAAGCCACGCGCGTTAAGGCCGACCAGGAGCTGTACGACCAGATCCCCCTGGTATACCAGCTGGTAGAAGCATTTAAGATCCCGATTTATACCAAGCCGGGGTATGAGGCCGACGACGTGATTGGGACAATTATTAAAAAGAGCAAAGAGCAAAGAGCAAAGAGCAAAACCACTCTGGAGACCTTTATTGTTACGGGCGATATGGATACGTTGCAGTTGGTAGATGAGGACACCAAAGTATATACTCTTCGCCAAGGCTTAAGCGACACCGTAGTTTATGATGTAGCAGCAGTCAAGAAACGCTTTGGTTTCGGGCCGGAACTGATGGTTGATTACAAGGCGCTGCGGGGTGATCCATCGGATAATATTCCCGGGGTGCCGGGAATTGGCGAAAAAACGGCGGCAGAGTTAATACAGAAAATTGGCGGTATTAAAAAAATTTACCAAGAAGTAAAGGATCACGGGCAGGTTCTAAGCGGAGCCGCCGGCTCAAAAATCAGCCAGTCGCTTAAAGCAAGTGTGATTAAAAAGTTAACCGCCGGGGAAGAGAGTGCCTGGCTCAGCCGGGAATTGGCGCAGATTGACACGAATGTTCCAGGGCTGGGAATTAAGCTAAAGGATTGTCAGCGGCGGCCGTGGGAGCGCGCCAAAATTCTGGATTTATTTAAAAAATTTGAATTCCTTTCCTTGCTCAAGCGGGTTCCGGGGTGGGAGCCGGAGGCGGCCAGCCAGGCGTCCCCGGCCCGGGGGGCGGCTAAAAAAAAATCAGCCGCGCCAGGCTTTGTTTTTCAGGAGGTTAAAGCCAGGGCCGACCTTGATAATTTGTTAAAATTGCTGGAGCTAAAAAAACAATTTGCCGCCACCGCCGTTACTTCGGCCGGAGACGGGTTTAACCGCCAGCCCAGCGGGTTGATTTTAGTAGTGGATAACGAGGGATTTTACCTAAGCCAAAATTGGCTGGCCGACGTTTTGTCAATTTTTAGAGAAGCTAATTATGAGCTGATTGGGCATGATTTAAAACAGCTGATAAAAATTCTGCAGCGTGCGGGTACGGTCGTAAACAACCAACTCTCCGACATAATGGTTGCTTCTTATTTGCTTAATCCGGGGTCGCGGGCGCACGAGGCGGCAGCGGTGGTTTTAAAAGTATTAGGCAAAGAACTGGTAGCGAGCGCCGGGCAGGCCGGTCTGTTTGGGGCGGATTATCGTTTGCTGGCGGAGGAGTTGCACTTACTGGCGCAGGCCGGCGAACAACTGCGCCAGGAACTGATAGCGGTCAATAATTATGAACTGTTTCAAACCATTGAGATGCCTCTGATTCCGGTGCTGGCGGAGATGGAGTTAACTGGCGTAGCGATTGACAAAGAGAAGTTGGCGGTACTCTCGCGGCGCGTGCGGAGCGAACTAGAGGGCGTGAGCCAAAAGATTTATCAATACGCCGGCGGGGAATTTAACATCGCCTCACCCCTGCAGTTGCGCGAGGTGTTGTTTGATAAACTGCAGATTCCGGTAACGGGGATCAAAAAAGGCAAAACCGGGCTGTCCACCGCGGCTGAGCAGCTGGAGAAAATGCGCGGCTGGCATCCGATTATTGAGGAGATTACCAACTGGCGGGAATTAGCCAAATTACAAAACACCTATATTGATGTTTTGCCGTCTTTGATGAATCCGCACACCGGCCGCATCCATACCTCCTTTAATCAGGCCGTAACAGCTACCGGACGCCTTTCCAGCTCCGACCCGAATTTGCAGAATATCCCAGTGCGTACTACGCTCGGCCGGGAAATCCGGGAGGCGTTTATCGCGGCGCCCGGAAATATCTTGGTCAGCGCCGACTATTCACAGATTGAATTGCGCATCGTCGCTTCACTGGCCGAAGACCAGCGACTGATGGAGATTTTTCAAAAAGGCGAGGATGTCCATGCTGCCACCGCCGCGGCGATTAACGGTGTTCCGCTGGATCAGGTTACCAAAGAAATGCGTCGCGCCGCCAAGGAAATCAATTTCGGTATTCTTTACGGGATGGGCGCCTACGGCCTCTCCTGGCGTGCTGATTTATCCCCCGGGGAGGCGCAAGAATTTATTGCCAGATACTTTCGTGAATTTAGCGGCGTCAAGAAATATATTGAGCAGACCCTGGCCCAGGCCAGAAAAGACGGTTATTGTCAGACGTTGTTTGGACGACGACGCTATATCCCGGAGCTGAATTCTAATAATTTTCAGCTGCGCGCGGCAGCGGAGCGGATGGCCATTAACCATCCCATTCAGGGCACCGCCGCGGATTTGATGAAACTAGGGATGATCAAAGCACATCAAAGGCTTCGTTCTGTCATTCCGACCCCTTCGGCTGCGCTCAGGGTAAACTCCGCGAAGCGGAGCCGAGGAATCCCTTTGCAATCGTTAAGGGATTCCTCCACCCCCCCGACCAAGTCGGGGTCGGTCGGAATGACAAACGAGGAGATCGCGTCAGTCAAATTCGTCCTTCAAGTTCACGACGAACTGGTGCTGGAGGTTTCCGAAAGTCAGGCGGGCGCAGCAGGTCGTATATTGAAAAAAACTATGGAAGGGGCGGTCAAATTGCGGGTGCCGGTGGTAGTACAGGTAAGCGCGGGTAAGAATTGGGGCGATCTTCAGCCCCTAATTTAGGGGCGGCAGTTCACACTGCAAATTTTTCAACTCCTCATCAAATACCTTAAAGTTTTGCGAGTAGTCGATGGGGCATTCCACAATCGTCGGGCGGTCGCTCGCAAAGGCCTGCTGGAGTTGGGGGATTAGGTCATTAGCCGAAGTTACTTTGAGGCCGAGTGCGCCGTAAGCCTCGGCGTATTTCACGAAGTCAGGATTTTGCAAACGCAGGCCAAAGTCCGGCAGGCCGGCGTTTTTTTGTTTCCATTCAATAAAGCCGTAGGCATTGTCATTAAGAATTAAAACGACCACCGGAATGTTTTCTTTCACGCAGGTAATTATTTCTTGGGAGTTCATCATAAATCCGCCGTCGCCGCATACCGCCAAAACTTTTTTCTGTGGGTATAATAATTTAGCTGCTAGCGCGCTCGGGAGCCCCGCGCCCATAGTGGCCAGGGCATTGTCCAGCAGTAGGGTATTGGGGGCAAAAGTCTGATACTGACGGGCAAACCAGAGTTTGTAGATGCCGTTGTCTAAAGTGACAATATCCTCCCGCCCCATTACCTGGCGCACGTCATGCACAATGCGCTGGGGGGTAAGCGGATAAGCCGGGTCAGCGCTGTCCTTTTGATAAATTTCTGTCAGCCGATGACGTAATTGTTGGTAATAATCAATTTCCCAGGAAGCATTTTGTAAATAAGCCTGGAGCGCCCATAAAGTATATGAAATGTCGCCCACTACTTGGAAAGCGGGGAGATAAAATTCATCAGGCTCGGCGGGTTTGAAGTCAAGATGCAGAATAGCCTTATCTTTATTAGGGTTCCAGACTGAAGGCGGGTGCTCGTTGACATGGTAGCCAACGGTAATAATCAGGTCGCTGTAATCAATGGCACAATTAACATAATCGCGCCGGTGCATGCCGACAGCGCCGAGCGAGTGTGGGTCATCGTCCGGCAGCACCCCTTTGCCCAGTTGGGTGCCGATGACATACAGTCCGGTTAAATCAACCAAATTTTTCAGTTGTTTGGTGACTAATTTGCGGTTGCCACCGCTAGAAACGATAATAATCGGTCGTTTGGCTTGTTTAATCAGGTTAGCGGCAATTTTAATTGCTTTTTCGTCGGCTACGGGCCGCCGATTGGGCGGGGGGAGATGTTTTAAAAAATGCGATTCATGGGCCTCCCCGGCAATGTCTTCGGGAATTTCTACGTGCACCGCGCCCGGCCGCTCTTCGCGGGCAAGGGTGACGGCCTGGTAGGCAGCGCGGCTTACCATTTCGGGCGAGGTAATAGTGGTGGTCCACTTGGTAATCGGCCGCATCACGTTTACCACATCCACCATCTGGAACTGCCCCTGCCAATTGTCGCGGACCGCTTTTTGCCCGGTAACGGCAATCAGCGGCATGCCGCCGAGCGTAGCATAGGCCACGCCGGTTACCAGGTTCAGGGCGCCCGGTCCCAGGGTAGCCAGGCAGAGTCCGGGTTTCCCGGTCAGCCGTCCGTAGGTAGCGGCCATAAAGGCCGCGGCTTGTTCGTGGCGCGTCACGATTAGTCTAATTTTTGACTTACGGAGCGCCTCCAAAAAATCCAAATTTTCCTCGCCCGGCAGGGCGAAGCAGTATTCAATTCCTTGATCCTCCAGAATTTTTACGAAGATGTCAGCGGTGGTCATAGCCTTAATTCTTGTTCTATCGCCTCCAAGTGCCGCTTAATTTCTTGGTACGTAATGTTATTCTGGTCGCCTTTGAAGTACAGAGTAAGCGGGACAATAAATTTTTTCGGCATGACCACTAATACCAATAGGCGAAACGATCCGCTTTTGCCGCGCGCTAGTCCACTAACACGCAGACGCAATTTATATACATTAGCACCCAGGCTCACTGCCAGCGGTTCGTCAAAGTTTTCTAGCGCCCATACCACATCGGGCAGCAGCTGACGGTATTTTTTTTGATAATGTTTAGCTTGCTTTTTGAAATGATTGGTGATAATAAAGGGTCGCATACGCTAATCGTATAGATCAGCTAGTTGTTCCTGCAGCGACGGCAGTTGTTTGCCACTGAATTTTTTTCGAATCGTGTTAGACAGGTGCTCCGCCGCCGTGGCGAACTCGGCATAGGCGCGATTTTGTTTGTTTTGCTCTCCCAAATAATGCCACACGACAAATCTAAAAAATTCAGCTTTGCTGGTGAATCCTTGTTTTTTTATTATCTGATTGACTTTTTGATCGAGCGGCTTTTTCAGACCGAAGTTAACGATAGGCATATATGAAAACAATATAAGATTTATATAACTAATATATCAGCCAACCCGCCGCCTTGTCAAGCGGGCCGCCGCCCAAGAAGAATTTTTACGAAGATATCAGAGGTGGTCATAAAGGAATGAGGGGTGGTTAGCGGGGCCAATCGATCGTTGACGTTGCAAAAATCGGCCATGGCCGCACAGAAAGCGCGCTTTTCTTTTCTGTCGTTTCCCCCGCCGCATCGGTAGTCTTTTTGATGTTTTCACCTCGCTCATAATCCTTAATGGTTTCCGTAGACGTTCCATCCCGTAAATCTTCGGTTGTCTCAATTTGTTTTATCACCAACCAGTTATCACCCCGGAAGCGCAGATAATTTTCGATTCCCCAGCGCTGACTGCTGCCGCCGTAGTGTATGATAGCCAGCCGGCCATCTTCAATACGCAGTTCTTGGAATGGATCGCCGAAAACGCCGCCGGAGCCTACCCCAAGGATCATATTTGCATTAGAAAACGATTGTTCGTAGCCGCCACCGGTCTTCCCAAACAACACAACCAGCAGTCGTCGTGGAGCGTCAGATTCCTCGGCGACCTCGTCTGGTTCGCTTTTATGCTTAAGCGCCAGCGCGACATCAGCGCGCCCATCGCTGTTCAGATCCCCTTCGGCCTGTTTCATTACTTCATAACCGGCTGGAATAAATGATTCGGGCAAACTATTCTTGGGCGTTTCGGTTTGGCGAGTGCAACCCGTACCGAGCAGCAAGCCTGCTACAAATAAGGCGAATAAATTGGTGGAAAATTTTTTCATAATTTAAGCATCCTTATTTATCACCAACACCCGCCGCTCCGTCATATCCTCCATCGCATAGCGCACCCCCTCGCGCCCAAGGCCGGAATCTTTAACGCCGCCGTATGGCATATTGTCCGCGCGGAAGTTGGAAACGTTGTTGATGATAACACCGCCCACCTCAAGATTTTCATACGCATACATAACCTCGCGCATATCATTGGTAAACACTCCGCACTGAAGCCCGAAATCGCTGTCATTAATCCGCTGTATCGCGTCAGGGAAATCCGTATAATCTTCCACCACCACCACCGGCGCAAACGCTTCTTTACCACAAACTTTCATCTCTCGGGTGGTATTGGTCAGAATAGTTGGCAGATATCCGGTATTCGCAATCCGTTGCCCGCCATATAAAACTTTTGCCCCATCCGCCACCGCTTCTTTTACCCAGGCGTCAATGCGCTCGGCGTTGGCATAATCAATCATACTGGAGAACATCACGCCTTCCTCCAGCGGATCGCCGTATTTTAATTCCGCTGCCCCCTTCACCAGTCCGGATAGTAGCTCGTCGCGTTTGCTCTGATGCACAAAAATCCGCTGGGTATGTATACAGCTCTGGCCGCTTTGCCCAAATGAACCGGCAACAATTTTTTTCAGATGCTTATCCAAATTGGCTGATGGCGTCACAATCAGCCCGGCATTCCCCCCCAGCTCCAGCACCACCTTTTTCTTCCCCGCCCGTGCTTTCATGCCCCAGCCCACGGACGGAGAACCAGTAAAGGTCAGGAGTTTAAAGCGTTCATCGGTCACCAGCATATCACCAGTCTCCCGATCCATGGGCAAAATTGATACCGCGCCTTTAGGTAATTTTGTTTCGGCAATCAATTCTGCTAGAAGCAGGGCCGAAATCGGCGTCTTGCTGGCTGGTTTCAATACAATCGGGCACCCGGCCGCAATCGCTGGTGCCAGTTTATGTGCTACCAAATTTAAGGGAAAATTAAACGGGGCAATCGCTGCCACCAGCCCTACCGGAAACCGGCGCACGATCGCTTCGTGACGCTCACCGCTCGGGTGCCGATCCAGCGCCATCCATTCGCCATAGATCCGCTTCGCCTCCTCGGCCCCATCCGTAAACGTCTGGATCGCCCGTTCCACCTCGGCCCGCGCGTAAAACAGCGGCTTCGCCGTCTCCATCGTCAGCGCCCGGGCAAATTCTTCTTGGCGTTCTTTAATTCGGTTCGCAATATGCAGCAGCGCCTCCGCCCGCGCGTGCGTCGGAAGCTCGGCCAAGGCGCGCTGCACTGCCAGCCCTTTTTGGATCACCTGCTCAACGTGTTCTTTAGACGCCAAATACGTCTTGGTCCACGTTTCATTATTATACGGGTTCACCACCGGCAATTCTTGGCCGAAGGTTACAAATTCGCCGGCGAGGAAGATAGGGTAGGTTGATTGCATAACACAGATTACGCTGATTTAGAAATGATTACGCAGATTCGATTGGGGTCTTTTGTGTTTCCATCTTCTCAAAAATTATGGCTGACGTCAATCACGTCTCTACACCGGTTTTTCATTTACTTCCCCACGCTCGCTCAAATAATATCTTCAAAAAATCAGCGAATGTTTGGCTTTGAATTTCAAAAGCAACATTTTCATCGGATTTAGACAGCACCACGATTACCTTATCATCAAAAATATTAATTTCACCGGCCGTCGAATATTCTTTTTTCTCCTCAATCCATCTATACTCGGTGAACGCTTGTAATTTTTTCTTGCCAGAATAAGTTTTTTGGTACCACGCTAACGCCGTATCATTTTTTATAGACAATACTTTTTCTTTAATACCTCGTCTAGCGCGCTCCGCCGATTGTTTGGCGCCAACTTCGTCAAAAATTTCGGCGTAATTTTTTAAATTAAGCATTGAGTACACAATGCTTTTGGCCTCGAGTACGTCATTATAGATTTTTTCCATTCCTGTTTTGCCTTCTGCAAATTTGATTGCTGGCTTCAGCTCTGTTTTATAGAGTGTTTGCAAATCAGGGAGCAATGTTTTGTAATCTTCCAGCCGCCGCTCTGCTACCCGCGCTTTGTTCTCTAAAAATTGTTTGAGTCGCGTGGGGGGTTCAGCTAGATAGATTTTCTTTTTGCCACTTGTCGCGCGCGCCGCCACGCCATAGAGGCACAATCGCTCAAGGATATCGTAGCCGGTGGTACGGTTTAGTGCGGATTTATGGGAAATTTCGGTAACCGTTCCCCGACCCAATTCCAAAAGCGCCAAATAAATAGCCGCTTCGTTGGATTGCAATCCTATTTTTTTTAGGTTTTCTAAAGTGACAGTTGGCATATACCAATAGTATGACACGGTTAATCGAAATATGTCAAGTTATTACGACATAAATATCATATTTATGTATTTTTGTTATATGTAAGCCAAATTTTATATATCCATTTATGGTATCAACTTGACAAAATTAGAGATATAAAGTAAAATAACAGACTCCAATAATGGAATAGACTCTTTACAAATCTCCGTAGAATAACCCTCTGGTTCTCTAACGGACAGACATTCTGGCCTCCTGCGAGTTCTATAAAGAGTTGGCAGGAGGCCGGGAATAGGTCTCGGCCGAAAACAAAGAAAGGAAAAAAATGCGTCTCCTCGTGATCGAAGACAGCCCTTGGAACATCGCGTCCGCCCGCCTGACCCTCAAAGATCATGAGTTGGTGATCGCGACCGATGCCGAAAGCGGATTCCAAGCCTTGGTTGGTCGGTATGAGGGCACGGTGTGGCGCATGCCGAGCTACGATGCAGCGCTGACTGACCTGTTCTTGCCGGCTAGGAACTTCGTTGGGTTCGGGAACATGCGTTCTAATGTGCCACCGGAGAGTTTGCCGGCCGGGCTCATATTCGCACTCCATGCCGCCAACCTCGGCATCCCGGCCGCGATCGTTACCGACGCCGATCACCACCAGGATTGGGTTTGCAATTTACTTGATCTGGTTGGCGGATCGTCGTGGAATGACGAGCAGAGCCAACGAGTGAGTTATGTCGAGGCGCGCCAGTGCGGGTTGCGGGCGGTATGGCGGAGGGGGGAACTCGTAATTCTAGGCGAGGACGATGACTGTCCTCAGGGCACTGTAATCAAAGACTGGCGCCTGGCGATGAAGCTGGCGCACCTTATCCCATTCGATGAGGAGGATCGTAAAGTAATAAGGAGATAAGCAACCTGCAGGGGGCGACCCAATCCTTTGCAAAAATCGTGGAAGTTGCGCGCCCCACACATCAAAGGGGCATTGCCCGCCGTAGTTCATCAGAACGACGGCGGGCATCTCACTTTGTGCCTGTCCTGAGTACAATTGAGGGGCACAAACGAGACCCGGTACCATATTAAGGTACCGGGTAAACAAAAAACCGATCCCCTAATAAGGACGTTTTTTGTTTGTGAGAATTCGCTAAACAATTTTTTTATTTCAAATACAGCTCCTCGGCCACTGCTTTCACCTCGCGGCGGAAAAATTTTTTGATTTCCGCCCAAGACGCTGGGAAAAATAATTTGGGCATCGCGTCTTCTTCGGCGTCAACAAAATATTCTAGGCTCTTAAGCAGATGGGCAATGTTATTTTCCTGTCCGGGATATTGCCGAGCCGCTCGCAAAATAATATCGCGCAACGATTCTCGATTTTTGCAGAGCCAATACAGATCAACGAAATCTCGTTTTCTGCCGCGCTGGCTAATGGCAATAATTTTCATGGCGCCGATATCCGCAGGCGGCAGTACGGTAACAGCTCCGCACTGGAGCACGGGGCCGGCGGGAAGAAAAAAAGGGTAACTGATGAGACTCATTTTAGCCTTTCCCATAACCCCAAAAATGGTTCCACGCTCGCGAAGGTCAGTGCGCCATTCTCCCGTTGCAAATAACTCCCGTTCTACTGTCAGTTCGTTAAAAGCTGGTTTGGTTGTAAAAAAATCCAAATTAACCGACTGGCGGTGGCCCGCTTGCAAAGCTAAAGCGGTTCCGCCGGCCAAATACCAGCCGCCGATTTTAAGCAGGGCTAATTTTTGGCATAGAGCAAAACCTCGTTGCGTGGCAGGCGACAAGCGATTGAGAAACAACTGGTCGGAGGTTACTGTACGCCGAGCATAAGCTGCCATAATGATTTTGATTTATTGTGTACTACGCGCGACCGCAAGGCAACATCTTTAAGTTTCTGCCGCGGGTACGTCTGCCACATCCAGCGAATCTCATCGTCATTGCCTAAATCCATAATCCGCTCAATAATGTAGCGGGCGTGCTTTTTTGGGTCAATAGTTTTAGGGTCCACATCCCAAAAGAGCGACTGGCGAAAACGAAGCGATTTAATGGGTTTTTTCTTAGGCATAGTACCTATAGTATAGCAAAAAATGGGTTAAAAATCAAGCTGATTTTTTAACAGCCAAAAACCAAAACACCTCCCGCGGCTTCGCCAGCGCCAGATAATCCACCACCAGCATATCCACCGAATCAGTCAGCGACCCAGCGTTGAAGTTGATGTGCTCGTTTTTCGCGCCGCGTCCGCCGAGGTCGGAGTGGGGGCGCGGTGCGAAAGTTTAAATGGTACGCCGGCGGCCTGCAGAGTAGTTTTAATCATGTCCAGTATTGACATAGCGGTTACATCTTCTCAAAAATTTGTGTTCACTGCTTTATACCAACGCCGCCAAGAATTTATCCGCGCTTATTACCCGCACGCTTCGCTTGTTAAAATCAACCCTGGATTGAGAGACTACCTGGTACAGATGCGGAATGCGCAGGCGTTCGCTAAAATAGCGCAGATGCGGAGAAATTTCCTCGTCGTTGGTTTTAACTTCTACGGCGAACCACGGTTGATTATTCAGCGTGACCAAAAAATCCACTTCTCTGCCCTGAAAATCCCGCAGGTAGCGCAGGTCAGTGCGATAACCAGCGGTATCATGCCAGAAATGGACAAATTTTAAGAGATGAGAGGCCACTAAATTCTCCAGCCGCGCTGACTCTTTGTTTACCATCGACCAATCCCATAAATATAATTTTGGCTCTTTGTGCAGCATCCGCGCCATTTTATTAGTATACGGATAAATTCTAAAATGAAAGTACATCCGTTCAAATATATCAATCCAATGGGCGATAGTTTTATGAGCAACCTCTAAATCCCCGCGGAGCGCGTTAAGAGATAGCGGACTGCCGACTTTGGCCGGCAATAAATCACTTAATATTTGCAAAGCGGACAGGTCGCGCACCGATTCAAGATCGCGAATGTCATCTTTAATAAGCAATTCGGTCCGTTCCTGCTGCCAACGCTGTAAGGCAGCCTTGGTATATTGACGCAATAAGGGTTCCGGGAATCCGCCCCAGCGGAGGAGTTGTTGAAAAGCTAGAGCGCTATCGCTATGTTCCGTTGGAGAAATCGTGCGCGAAAAGCGCCGTGGCGGCGGCAAGCCAATTAGCTCCGCTACGGAAAAGGGATGAAGCCGGTAGTAATGATATCGGCCGAGTAGCGAATCACCGCCGCGGCGATACACGTCAAGCCGCGCGCTGCCGGTAACTAAAAAATGAAACCGGTCCCGATGCACATCAAAAATACCTTTAAGATGATTTTTCCAGCGATGGTATTTATGAATTTCATCAAAAATAACCAGCCGCGCGTCCTCGGCGAAGTTATCGGCCAGTATGTTGCGGCGGTGCGCTTTATTATCCCAGTTAAGGTAAGCAGTTGCGCCGTCTGGGTAGTGCTCACTGATCACCCTGCTTAAGGTGGTCTTTCCTACTTGTCTGGGGCCGCCGATAAAAACCATCTTTTCCTTAAGGTCAGAGATAATGAACTTTTCTAAGTAGCGATGTTTTATTTCAATTTTCATAAAATTAATGATTTTTGGCTCATTCTAAATAAAATATGTATAAAAAAATTCTACCATAGTCAAAAAAATTTGTCAAATTTTTCTACTTGGGTATAAAGTGTACGAGACCTAAAAAATGCATTTAGGAGCTGCTAGCCGAAAACCCAAACATCTCTTTCGGTTTCGCGAGCGCGAGATAATCTTTCACCAGCATATCCACCGAATCCGTGAGCGATCCGGCGTTGAAGTTGATGTGTTCGTTTTTGGTAATTGAGGTATCAAGATACAAAGGCAGCGGCAGAACAGGCTCGCCAAACGGCGGCACCGACCCGGGCACGAGGCCGGTGAGCTCGAGCAGTTCTTCTTTGGTGGCAAAGCGGATCTTTTTAACCTTAAAATGATCTTGAATTTTTTTGGAATCAAGTTTGAGCGCGGCCGAGAGCACAAACACGCCAAACCAATCTCCCACTTTCAGCACCAGCGCCTTGCCGCCGTCGGTAAGACTACTCCCCCGCACCCGCGCTGCGTCCGCCGAGGTTGGCGTTGGTTCGTGATGTAATAGTTTAAATTGCACACCGGCGGCCTGCAGAGTAGTTTTAATCATGTCCAATATTGACATAGCGGTTACATCTTCTCAAAAATTTGTGCGTTAGTCAAACAAAAAATCCCGATCGGGTAGAAAGGGATTTTTTGTTGTCTTCTTGGATCCAACAAGAGGAACCCAGCAGGCTAGAATTAGCTTGAACTGCGGCTGGGGCGCAGGGGGTCTGTTTGATCAAAACGCCGCTTTTTAAAGCTCTCACTCATTTTGAAACATCCAAAACCGTTTGCTGCGGCTAGGGTGGCGGAGCTTGCGCAGCGCTTTGGCTGCGATTTGCTTGATGCGTTTCGGCGTAACTGCACAGTACGGTTCAGAAAATTCGGCGGCGATCTGTGGGAGGGTCTTTTGCTCCACCCCAATCCCAAACAGAGAACGGATAACCCGGCTTTCTCTTGGTGTAAGAGTAGCAAGAACCATTTCCGTGATTTCTTCCAGCTCGCCCGCTTCCTTTTTTAGAAGGCTTATTTCCGGGTTCAATTCACCGTGAGCCGCGAGTAGCGACTGGTGTTCGCGCTGGTTAAGCGCGGCAAAGGAGGTCTCAACCACAAGCATCTTTACGCGTTTGTGCTTGTAGAGGTGAGCCGGAAACAAATCTTCTTCCAGCATCTTGAGCACCCGAGCCAGCTTGCGCGCGACCGGAGACCACTCTCCGCGACGATTGATCGGCGGCCGGCTAAGCCGGATAAGATCGTTGACGTATGATTCAGAGAACCGGTAGCGGCGGCAGAAGGCGGCAACCGTCTTGAAACGGTCGTAAATCGCGTGCCAAAGAATGTTATTCTTGGCTCGCATCTCAATGCGCAGGTCGTCCATGTTTTTCTCCTTTATTTCTTATCTTCAGTTGGCGTCTTCTGCGTGAGCGCCCAGAGTAAATTCCAATCCTGCTTAGTGAGCAACAAGCGGAAAGGTTTGGTTACGCTCGGACGCGAGAGTGCGTGAATCACTCCCAAGATCTGGAGAATGACTCCCCCGCTAGGAGTTTTTTGCGACCTAAGGATTTGCGTTAGGTAGCCGGTGCTAATGCCAGCCTCGCGCGCGAATCCGCACATGGTGGCACGGCTGCGGCCGACAATAGGCTTTAAGCGCTCGCGAATAAAACGAACCGCCGATTCCTGGTCTGGAATATCGCCCAAGGTAGCTAGCGCGATGTCAAGGCAATCGCTCGGCTGGGCCGCGCCGGCATCTTCTGCTAACGCGTGCTCGCAAACCGTCACGTCTACCACAAGCTTGGTTATATTCGTCTCAAGCGCAACCTCTTCCAGACGATTAACCAGCACAGCGATAATCAGCGGCAGCATTGTTCCGCTTGCCGTAATCATTTCGGTTCTTGCACCGTCGGCGTTTTCCACCTTAATGACAAGATTAAGGCTATCGGACTCGAGCAAGCTAGTTTTGTCAAAGAACTCTTGGGCGCCTTTATACACCAGCGCCGGAGTGCCTGCGAGCAACAGCTGTTTTTCCATTGTTACTCCTGGGGGCTTGGGTAAGCGCCATTCGCGGCCACCGGCGCACTAATGCAAGGGAGGCCAGCGAACTCATTATAATGCCCGCTTTTGGCCGTTCTGTCAATAGCTTTTTGTTTATAATTAGCCTAAAAATTGTCAGCTTTGTCGTAGCGCTTTGGACAGTTTGCGCTTAATCTGCTATAATAATGTTATCATAAAAATTATGACTATAGAGCAACAATTGGAACAACTGGGACTGGGCAAAAATGAAGCGATCGTCTACCGCGCCTTGTTTGACCTGGGGCGCAGCAAAGCCGGCGAAATAATCGCCGACACCAAACTGCATCGCAATTTGGTATATACCGCGCTGGAGGGACTGGCCAAAAATCATTTGGTGGGTAAAGCCGTTAATAATGGCCTGGCCTGGTTTTGGGCGCTCGGCCCCCATGCCTTGGTGGAGCAGGCCGAAGTAAAAAAGACGCTGGCCAAAAAAGTGGCGGCAGAGCTGAAAGCCAGGCAGGCGGCGGAGCCGCTGGAGTTAAAAATATACCAGGGGTACGAAGGAATTTTAGAAGCGCGCCGCGCGGTGCATCAATTAAAACGAGGAGATATCTGCTACACTTTCGGCGGATCCGATATTATGTACAGTAAAGAATTAAGCGAAGAATGGCGGGCTGATTCGGCTAAGCGCATGCAGCGCGGGATTAATTTAAAGATGCTGTGCGACAGCACTGTGCCGGAAGGATACCTGGAGCGCAAAAATAAACAGCCGCACACCGTGTTAAAACGGATGCCGATTCCGGCGCCGCTCCCGGCCATGTTTGAAGTATATAATGATGTCCTCAATATCACGGTGCCGGGTAAAGAGCCGGTTACCCTTTCGGTAAAGAGTGCGGAGGCGGCGGAAGCGATGAAAAGGTTCTTTGAATATTTTTGGGAGTCTGCCTAGCCAATAAAGCATGAGACTGGTCCAAATGATTAGGGTTAGAGTTTGACAATTTTTGCTTTATAGTTTATAATTGATACTAAATTATCAATCATCAACTTATGAAAACAGATACCAGAGACAAGATTTTGGCTTATATAAGAGAAAATAAATCTACTACTGCTAAAGGAATGGCAGCGTTTTTTATAATTTCTCCCCAAGCCTTATTTAAGCACCTCAAAATCCTCTTAGAGAGTAATTTAATTGGAAAGACCGGAGCGGTCCCTCGCGTGCAATACGTTCCCTTATTTTTGGAAGCGGTTGATACCCCCGCTTTTCGCTGGGCTAGTGCGGCCAGCGCCGTTGAACCGCCCCCTAACTGGTATTGCCCCACCAATGATGTTTGGCAAGGACGTTTGCAGCGGGTAGCACCATCCTTATTAAGGAGCGGCTTTGATACTGGCGCAGTCGGCCTCATTGCCGGAGTGATTGGCGAGATTAGCGATAATTGTTTTACCCATAATATATTTGCCTGGCCCGATATCCCTGGCTGCTGGTTTGAGATCGAAATCGCCAAAAAGTATCTGCGTTGCTATATTGCCGACCGCGGGCGCGGCATCTTGACCTCGCTGCGGGCAGCCCGACCCCAACTGGCCACCCACACCCAAGCGCTGTTGGTAGCTTTGACCGAGCGAATTTCCGGACGTTTGCCCGAGGCGCGGGGCAACGGCTTAAAATTTGTACTGGCAGCGCTAGGCCAGCTAGCCGGTGATACGGGCGAGTTTATTATCCAGAGCGGCCCGGCCCGCTTTAGGCACCAGTTGCCGGTCAGCCGCGCGGTCAGTTCGCATATTTCCGAAACCGCTGCTTATTTGCGCGGCACCTATGCCGAATTACTCATTAAAATTTGATTGGTATGAGAATTGATATCAGTAAATTCGGCGCCACCCTGGTTTCTCGTCCGCTGGGCCGCGAAGCCGCTTTAGGCTTGATGGCGAGCGCCCTCAAGCCATTGCCAGAGGGCGAACTAATCGAGCTGGATTTTAGCAAGGTTCTGGTCTTAACTCCCTCGTGGACCGACGAATTCCTCCAGGTTTTACATGCCAATTATGGCCAGCGGATTAAAATTCTTCCGAGTGATAATCCCAGCGTCAGATTAACGCTAGAAACGATCGGCGAACCAACAGAATAATATCGCGCAAACAAAAAATCCCCTTTGACTTCGCTCGGGGGATTTTTTGTTGTCTTCTTGGATCCAACAAGAATGTGCCCGCCTACGTATTGTCAATTGGCTATATTCTGGAGAGCGCCGAGTTGGCAGAAATGCTGCTCTCCCAGTTTGAGGTCATTTGGAAAATCTCTAAACCGATCAAGTTAGAGCCGTCGGATGCGGATAGTTTTTTGAAGACCAATGAATGACCCACTGCTTGCGGCGGGGTCATTCATTTCCCTTCAGAATTTTGGAACTCTCTATTTCCAAAACTCTGTGGAGAAGGCGCGGCTTTTGTGCCTGGTGCGCGCCAGAAACCAGTGGAGGAGGAGGAGAGATCAAGCCTGCTCGGGGATGTAGACGATGATGTGATTGAGAATATTACCCCAGTCCTTGGCGCCCTCCTCGGTGTGATTCGTTTGGCTGTTGTAGCAGAGGATCCGTGTTCCGAGAGCCTCGATCTTCTCCAGGCCGGCTGTTAGCGGATCACAGTGGTGGCTCATGTCGGTCACGATCGCCACGATCTTGACGCCCAGGTTGATGGCCATTAGGGCGAACATCATGCCGACTGGCATCGGCACGCTCACGCAGTTTTTGGCCTGCCCAACGCCGAAGGCGCTTGTGCCGGAAGGGCCAGGCATCCAGAGGTCGGTCAGGACGGCGTCGAATTGGCAGTCGCGTCCGTGTTTCAGCAGGAACGCGTACGCCATCTCGCAGTCGTCCATCACGGTTACGCTGTGGCCCATGGCCTTGAGCGTTTCTTCTGCCGACTTCTTGTTCTCGGTCTTATCATCAATCACCAGGACCTTCATGTTTCTCTCCCTTTTAAAGAACCACAGCCCTCGAATGACTCCAGCACTTGGCTGGAGGAGGCTTTCGCCTCGGGTCGGCTCGAAACGCTTTGGCATTTTCGAACCTAATAGGATACCATTTTTTTACTATTCCGTCAACTATTTGAGACGGACAAACTTGACAAAATAGCTTAACTGTGCTATAATTTAACTATAATAAAAAAATGTCTAATAATTTAGACAACAAATTATGAGCACGATCGCGACTCTTACCGACCTTGGCTTATCGGCGCCCGAGGCCAATATTTATCTTACCTTGCTTAAAATCGGCGGGTCCACGGCCAGCGCCGTGGCACAGTCCGCCGGCATCAAGCGCACCACGGTTTATGCTATTTTGAAGTCGTTGGCGCAAAAAGGTTTTGTTACCTTGTACTATCGCCGCAGTCGCCAGTTGTATTATGCGGAGCGTCCGGAGCGGGTGCGGCAGTATTTTGAGAAGAAGATTGAGACGTTCGAGAGTCTTATCCCGGCGCTGGAAGCAGTGGATAAAACAAAATTGCAGATGATTGGTCTGCGTTTTATCGAAACACTACCAGAATTAAAACGCTTTTATGGAGATATTTTAGAAGAATATAAAAATAAGGAGTATTGCGTTATTGGCAGCGCCGGCGCCTGGCAGAATTTAGATCCGGGATTTTTTATTCAATATCGCAAAGATCGTGCCAAAGCAAACATCCATACTAAAATCCTGTTAAGTCATTTTCAGCCGGAAGCGAGTCCCGCTGACCCCAAATTATTGCGTGCCGTAAAATTTTTACCGAAGAAATATAAATTCAAAAGCACTATTGATATTTATAAAGATAAAATTCTTATTATCAGTCCCGAACTTACTTCACTCGCCATTGTTATTCAAGTACCAGCGATGACGGATGTCTTTAAATCTATTTTTGAATTGCTATGGGAATTACTACCAAAAAAATAATTTCTTAACTCAAACCAAAACCGCCCCTGGTCAGGGCGGCTTTCTATTCTTCGTCTGTGTAATTCTAGTTACTTCGTGCCGCATCCACATCCGCCGCCTTTGGCGCCGCAACCGCATTGCCCGGAACAACAGCCCTGGCAGGCGCAGGTTTTATTCATTTCCGTAGGGCCGGCGGAATCACCACGGCAAGCCGCGGAACAGTTACCAGCGCAGTCGCACCGGCTATCGTCGCCGGAGCAGCTGCCCGCTCCGCCGCCGGGAGCGCCATGAGAGGTTTTACATTTCCCGCAACGACACTCGGTTTTTACCAAGCGGTAGCGACCCGCGCCTACCCCCATCAGGGCAAGACAGCCGCCGAGTACGGCGAGGGGCAAGAAGTAACCGAACGCCGGACCGCCGCGATGCACGGTAAGCATGGCGCCGAGCGGAATTAAGGCGAGCCAGGTGGCGGCATAGGGAGCATAAATGCCGAGCAGCACCATTAGGCCGCCCGTTAACTCCAGTACGCCTACCAAGGGCACCAACCATTCCGGCAATCCGCCGCTGGCAAATAATTTAAGGGCCATTTCCCGGCCCGGCCCCAGTTTGCCGACGCCCTCGGCAATAAAGATAATACCGAGCGCCACTCGTAATCCCAAGAGACCTACTGCCCGCATCCCAGCATGGCAGGAACGGAGATCTTTACACATAGAGGAAGTCAGAATTAAAAATGAAAGCGTGAAGGCAACGCTAATCTACGAATATGCTAATCTAGTAATCCATTCGCATAATGCTATAAAACCTTCATCTGGTGGTAGGATACGTCTAAAGGTCGAACCTTTAATTCACGTAACCAACGTATCCTATGCCAAACGAAACAATGAATAAAGTATTTGTGGGTATGGATCTCCACAAGAATACGTCCA
>JACPGS010000034.1 GCA_016189025.1 Candidatus Magasanikiibacteriota bacterium
ATTATACTATTAGTATGTTTTGAAACTGTGGATAAGCCCTGTTCGCTTTACTCGCTGAGGATTCAAAATGCCAGGGGAGCGCCTGCTAAAAGCGCCGCTGATACCGGGAGCGTAATTAACTGACAATTAGCTGCCCGGTTTCCGATCAGGGCGATTCTACTCTCAACCATCACAAAAAAAGGCATTATCTAAATAACTTCCGGTTTACTTGTCAGTTAGAAAAAATCCGGAGGCTGGTTAAAAATAATAAAATCTTTTTCACTCTCAAGATAAAGAAAATCAGCGGCTTATTTCCCCGGAATCTTTTTTTACTGCTCAAAACCGAACCATGGCCGGCAGTATCCGGTCGGTAAAAAACCGGGCGCCTCAATTTACCAGATTAAGATTAAACTGCCAAAAACGCTCTTGACAGGTTTTGCGGCATTTTAGAAAATACCAAAACAGCCCCGACTAAGTCGGGGCTGTTTTGGTATTTTCCACTCATCCCAGCTGGGCCGCTACTTCGCTGGCAAAATCTTTTTCCGCCTTGGCAATCCCTTCGCCCAGTTCAAAACGAGCGAACTGAAGGGCCTCGGCCTGGTGTTGCGCCAGCCGCTGCTTGATGGTGATTTTTTCTTCTTTAATAAACGGCTGGTCCAGCAAACAAACCTCGCCGTAAAACTTTTCCAGTTTGCCGCGCACAATATTCTCAATCATTGCTTCGGGCTTCCCCTGCTCGCGCAATTGTTTGGCATACAGCTCGCGCTCGCTCTGCAAATCCGCGGCAGTTACCTGGCTGCGGTCAAGGCATTTCGGGCGCGAGGCCGCCACCTGCAGGGCAACGTCCAACGCCAACTCGGGTGTACCGCCCGCTAATTCCACCAACACCCCCAGGCGGCTGCCGTGGCGATAAGAAAAAATTTTCCCCCGGCTGGCCGTGAGCCGGTGAAATCGGCGCACGGTAATTTTTTCGCCGACAGTTAAAGACAGTGCCGGCGCCGCTTCGGCCACCGACTGGCCCGACGCTAGCTTAACTGACAAGAGATCGGCTAAAACGGCCGGGGCCTCTGCCAGGGCCGCCGCGGCCACGGCGTCGGTAAAACTGACAAACGCCTCGCTCTGGCCGACAAAATCGGTTTCGCAATTCACTTCCACCAAAACACCGCTCCGACGGTCGGGCGATACGGCGGCCGCCACTATTCCTTCGGCGGCTATCCGCTCGGCGCGCGCCGCGGCTTTCAGCACTCCCCGCTCGCGCAAAATCTGCGCCGCCCGTTCGGCGTCGCCGCCCGCCTCTTCCAGCGCCTTTTTGCATTCCATCATGCCGGCGCCGGTGCGCGCGCGCAATTTACTCACCTCTTGAGCACTGATCATAAATGATGAATAATTAGCAATGAACAACTAGCAAGTAACATCCGAGCTATCGTCCTTTTCGCCTACCATCCTACTCGCCTATCGGCCTACCATCCTAATCAACTACGCTTCTTCTTTTACCAAAGCCCGAACCGCCGGACGTTCCGCTGCTACCGTGCCCGCCGCTGCCGGCGCCGCCGCGGGAGCAGCTGCGGCGCGCTGCCGATTAAATTCTTCTCTGCCTTCGTTAACCGCCGCGGCCACCAAATTAACAATTAAGGTAATGGCGTTCACCGCATCGTCGTTGGCGGGGATCGGATAATCAACCTTCTCCGGATTAACATTAGTGTCGCACACCCCCACAATCGGCACCCGCATCCGGCGCGCTTCGGTTACCGCGGTTTTTTCCACCCGCACGTCCGACAGATACAAGGCATCAGGCAGCCGCTCTAAACCGGCCAACCCGCCCAGATACCGCTCCATCTGGGCTAACTGCTTGCGGAATACCGACTGTTCTTTTTTGGTATAACGTTCGGCGGCGCTGCCGGAGAGGAGCGCGGTCAGTTCGTGATATTTTTTTAACCGGCGCTGCACCTCAACAAAATTAGTCAACAGCCCTCCCATCCAGCGCTCCACCAAGTAGGGCATGCTGCAGCTTTGCGCCGCGGCCCGTACGCTGTCCTGGGCCTGCCGCTTGGAACCGACAAACAAAATAATTTTGCCGGCGGCCGCCAGCCCCCGCACAAAGGCCAGGGCCGGCTCCAGCGCCGCGCGGGTAGCGGCTAAATCAATCACGTGCACGCTGTGGCGCACCCCGAAGATATAGGGCTTCATCTTGGGGTGCCAGCGCGAACGCTGGTGGCCGAAGTGCGCTCCGGCCTGTAAAAGCTCCATTAAAGTAGGGAGCTGGGGCATAGGGGTATTCCTTATTAGATCGCTAATTTAATGCCATAGCGATCACCGCTCAGCCAGGGCCCGCCTTCTATACTAAAATGGCGGGAGGAATCCGATTCTCCAGGCCGACTACTGCCTGGATGATGGCCGATGAGGGGTTTGATGAATTAAGACGTCCCTTAATATACCGGAGTAGCGCCTGGGCGTCAAGATGATGTATCAGAGGATGTATTAGAATCGGGCGGTTGGCGCCAAATTACGGCGCGGTCGTCGGAATAAATAAGCTTCCAATTTGAGTTTTGCGCCAAGTCCTTTTCTAGCTGGGTGGACGACGGATCGTGGATTTTTGCCAAGTCGGATTTGGTGAAAATAAGCTGGTTGATGGAATCAGGATGGGCAGAACGAAAGAAATTGGCTTTTTTAATAAACACGTATTGCACGCGGTTTTGGTTTAGAGTTGCCAAGCCACCCGATTGGTAGTTTATTTTTTGACTAACTGCCAAGGCCGACTGTTCGCCCAGCATCCAAGTAGCGGCGCCGCGGCCGTCTAAAAATAGCAGGGCGTTAGGCGCTTCCCAGCTTAAATAACCACCCCAGGAGAATTCATTATAGACGCGCACGCGGCGGTTGCCAACTTCTTTTTTAAAGAATTGGGTGGCGTCATACGGCAGATAATCGTAATTAATTAGAGCGCGATCAGTCCAGATGTCGGGGTGGAAGCGAATTTTGATGCCATAAAAAAGAACTAGGAACAGCGCTGCCGCTAAGCCAAAAAATTCTAAGCAAAGGCGTGGCCAGTTAGTCATAAATTTTTTCCACCCGGACAGGCGGATGACTATTTCGCCGGCGGCGATAACGGCGCCACCGAGGAGGGGGGAGCCCACGAGCGCGAAAAGCAGCATATTGCGTTTGTATTCCATCCCGGAAATAAAAAACGCCGCGAACATTAGCAGTTGGGGCCAATTTAATTTTTTCTTTTGCCACGCTAACCAGGCGAGAGGAATTGCCACGCCGGCCAAAACCAGGGTATGCCAAAAAATGGGAAAAGTATAGCTGGGCAACCACTCGGTAATGTGGTTTTGGTAATAATTTTGGGTAAAATATCCCAGCACTTCTTGCCAAACGCGCGGACCATAGGGGTTGACCATCACCGCGAGCGCGGAAATTATTGACCACAAAATGACGCGTTTAACGGTAGCGATGTTCCACTCCTTTAGCCCGCGTTTCAGTTTTGGTAAAATCAGCGGAATTAAATTGCCGACCAAATAAATGCCGATAACGATAAAAGCTAAAATCCAACTGCCATGTAAAATTGACCATAGCCAAATTATCAGCGGCCACCAATAGTACGCGCGCCGGGCTGGCAATTTTTCCAATGTCCACCAGAGCCAAACTAAAAATAACGGGGTAAGCATGGCCGGGCGCATTACAATAATATGTTTAACCGACCACAGGGAAATTACCGCAACTGCTAAAGCGGGGATGGACAAGGCGCGCTGAAAAATTTTTTGGACGATTAAAAAAGCCGCCCACACCGCGAGGCTCAGGGCAATCAATAAAATAAAATATCCGCCGCTGGCAAAAACCAGCCAAAAAATAAGGCCCGAACCCCATTCGTGGTTAACCCGGGTCTGGCCAAAAAAAGTCCAAGTGGCGGTATCGCGGTACGGAAAAACGCCGTCTTGCCAAAACTCTTTGCCAAAGCGCAAGTGCCAGCCAAAATCTGGATCAATTATATTAGAAGAAATAGCCAGAGCAATGGTAAAGCCCAAAATTATCAGTAAAATTTTAATTGTTTTTTTCATAAAAAACGCGGTTATTGTATCGCGTTTAGCAGTGATTAGCAAATTATCTAGGACTTTCGCGTTTGGCTGCAGTTCAAGGCGGCGCCGAGCAACGGAACGAGACGGTCGCCTCAGGCGACCGGCGAGTGAGCGGCGCAGGCGCGAACGCCGAAATGCGCCAAACGCGAAAGTCCTGTTATCATTATCGCTTATGACACCCTGGTTAGGGCGCCGAGTTGACAGACCAGGGTATCCCGTGTTACACTATTGCTCATCCTATGTTAGAGCGGGCAATCACCATTATCCAGCTGGCAACGGCATTACTGCTTATTGCCGCCGTGCTCCTGCAGCAGCAAAGCGCCGGGGTGGGCGGTATTTTCGGCGGCGGCAGCAATGTCTACAGCACCAAACGGGGCATTGACAAAATCCTCTACCGCGGCACAATTATGCTTGCCGTAATATTCTTCTTAAGCTCCCTGGCGCCGCTTTTGCTTCGTTCTCCCCTGCCTTAAAAAAATTCGGTAGCATCAGGGAGTGGCAGACGAATGTCTTTGGGCGCTCTCCCGACTAAGTCGGGAGAGCGCCCTATGAGTGTCTGCCGCGCCTGACCAGGCAGCCCGGGCAAGAGCGACAGCGCCCTGGCGAATAATAATATAGTCGACATTCTTCTACAGTTTCATAGTATCAAAACACGAACGGTGTGCTCTCCCTACGGTCATTACTTTGGCGTTTCACCGCGGCGCTTAAGCGTCAGTGGCAAAAATTTTTACCCGCTCGTTTGGCGCCCCGCCGCGGCGCGCCGCTGCCCGCCCAGCTTGACCGCAAGCTGCTGGCGATGCTGGGCGAGCGGCGCTTCCCCGGCTGGCGGCAATTAAAATATCTGCGCCATTTTTTAAAACCTTGGGAAGCGCGCGCCCTGCTCTTAAGCGGCCTGGCGGTAGCGGGAGGACTGATTTTGGGGGGAGGAATGTTTTTGCGGACGCATTTAATAACCGTGCCTAAACGCGGGGGAGAATATAGCGAGGCAATGGTGGGCCAGCCTAAATTAATCAACCCGCTGTATGCCGCGGCGAACGAAGTGGACGCTGACCTTTCCGCCTTAATTTACAACGGTCTGTATACCACGGCCGGCGGGGAACTGCAGCCGGATTTAGCCGCCGGGGTTAATATCAGCTCCGACGGCAAAACTTACGAAATCCGGCTGAAAACCGACGTCCGCTGGTCGGACGGCGAACCGTTTACGGCAGACGACGTGGTATTCACCTGGGAAATGATTAACCACCCGGAAACGGGCAGCCCCCTGCGCCTGGCGTTTGCCGGAGTAAAGGTAGAAAAAATTGACGACTACCGCGTCCGCTTTGTTACTCCGGAGCTGCTGGCGCCGTTTTTATCCAGTCTCACCGTGGGGATTCTCCCCGAACATGTTTGGGGGGGGATCCCGCCGGCGAATTTTAAACTGGCCAAGTCCAATCTGCAGCCGGTCGGCACCGGACGCTGGCAATTCAGCAAACTCACCAAAGACGATACCGGCCGGATTCAAAGTTATACCCTGGCGCCTAATCCGGCCGAATGGCGCGCCACTCCGCCGCCTTACTTGGAACAGCTCACGTTCAAATTTTATCCGGAAGTTGACCAGGCGCAGGAAGCGCAACAAAATCACGGGGCGGATGCGGTGAGCTTCTATCCGCTGTTAACCGGCCGCCAGTCGCGCGCGCTCCGGCGCTATCCGCTGGCGCTGCCGGAATATGTAGCGCTCTTTTTCAACCCGGCGGCGGAAGCGGCGCTGAAATCCGCCGCTACCCGGCAGGCCCTGGCCCAGGCGATTGACAAACTGGCTTTGGTCCGCGACGTGCTGGCCGGATATGGCGAACCCAGCGACGCGCCGCTCCTGCCCCGTCATTTAGGATACCACCAGGAAATCAAGCGCTACCCTTTTGCTCCGGAAGAAAGCAACCGGTTGCTGGATACTGCCTGGCGCCGCCTTGACCCCAGTGAATATTTTGCTTGGGAAACAGCGGCCCTCCTGAAGCCTATCGCCACCGGCACAGCGGCTACCAGCACCCCCGGGGCGGCGCCCCCCGCGGTTCCCGAAGCCGTAGCAAAAAGCGTCCGGGCGCGGATGCCGGCGGATCAGTTGTGGTATCGCGCCAATAAAGAAAAACGCACTTTTAATCTTACCATTACTACCCTGAATCTGCCGGAATATGCGGCGGTGGCCGAAGCGATTGCCAAAGCCTGGCGGGCGGCGGGCATTAACACCGATGTTAAACTGGCGGACGGCCGCGAGTTTGCCCGTTCCGTACTGCGGGAACGCGATTACCAGGTGCTGCTCTATGGCGAGGTAGTGGGATTAGACCCGGACTTATTCGCGTTCTGGCATTCCTCGCAAATCAATTATCCGGGATTAAACTTGTCCGGCTTTGGCACCCGCGCCACCGACCAGCTGCTGGAAGACGGGCGGCGCGCCACCAGCACGGCGCGGCGCGCCGTAATTTACCAAAAATTCCAGGATGAGCTGGCGCGGGAATTGCCGGCCATTTTCCTGTACCATCCGGTGCACCTGCTGGTGATTGATGGGGCAATTAAAGGCGTCGAGATCCCTCTGCTTTCGGTGCCCGCCGACCGTTATGCTAAAATAGCGCAGTGGTACCGTAAAACCAAGTGGAGATTGAAATGATGGGCAATGAAGTTCACCGGGCCAAGTGTTGGTAAGAGCCGAGGAGTGAGGCAAATTTTTGAGCGAGGACGCCCGGGGAGAGCCGCGCTCCCGTCCCGACTTGCCTGGCTGGGCCAGGCATCGGTCGGGACGGAAAGAGAGCGCGGCGGATTGCCTCCGCAGCGAAAAAATTTGCCTCCGCCGAGGCGATAAAATTCTGTAACATTAATTAAAATACCAGGGGCGAGTGGCGGAACTGGTATACGCGTACGCTTCAGGAGCGTATGGGAGTAATCCCGTGAGGGTTCAAGTCCCTCTTCGCCCACTATAGAGCCTATCTCAAAAATAATTATTCTACTGCAATTGGCGAATTTTGGCTGCAAATTGTTCAAAATTCGTCGCCATAATACCATTATGCCTCCTCATTTTCCACAATTTTCGCTCAAAATTCGCTCAATTTCGTTACGAAAATATTTTTGAGATAGGCTCTAAATTTTCTCTTCTTAACTATTTTAATTCACGGCTCATGGAATTATTTTTCATGATTCGCCATCCTATTAATTTATGATCACTAAACCTGCGGGTGGAGCAGACCGGCGCGGATTCCGGCGCCGGCGCTTTGCGCCGCCCAAACGCAAACTGCCGACGGCGCTGCCGAGCGCCGCAACGGCGCCGTTAGTTCATCCGCTGCCACCGGGCAGCCGCGGCAAATTGCGGGTAGCAGTGCTCGGCGGCCTGGAAGAAATCGGCCGCAACTGCACCCTGCTGGAATACGAAAACGACATCATTCTCATTGACCTGGGGCTGCAATTCCCCGAGGAAGACATGCCGGGCATTGATTATATCATTCCTAACGTGTCTTACCTGCGGGGCAAGGAAAAACGCCTGCGCGGGGTGATTATCACCCATGGCCACTACGACCATATTGGCGGCATCCCCCACCTGATGCCGATGCTGGGGTATCCGCCGATCTACGCCCTGCCGCTCACTAACGCCATTATTAAAAAACGCCAGGAAGACTATCGCGGCCTGCGCCCGCTCAACATCCATAACATCAAGCTCACCGACCGCCTGCGCCTGGGCAACTTTGAGCTGGAGTTTTTCCACCTCAACCACAATATCCCCGATTCCATGGGCATTGTCATTCATACCCCCGAGGGCGCCGTGGTGCATACCGGCGACTGGAAATTTGATTACCAGCCGGTGGGGGAGCCGCCGGCCGACCTGCAAAAAATTGCCCGCATCGGGAGCGAAGGAGTGCTGGCCTTAATTTCCGACTCCACCAACGCCGACCAAAAAGGGCACCAAATTTCTGAATCGGAAATCGGCGTCAATCTGGAACACCTGGTAGCCAAAGCCCCGGGCCGCATTATTGTGGGGACCTTCTCATCGCTCCTCTCGCGGGTAAAACAGCTGCTGGAGATTTCCGAACGCCAGGGCCGGCTGGTGGCGCTCGGCGGATTTTCCATGAAAAGCAACGTGGAAATCGCCAAGGAGCTCGGCTATATTCAGGTTAACCCGAAAACGCTGATTGATCTGCGGACGATTGACAAATACCCGGAAAATAAAATTACCATTGTCTGCACCGGCGCCCAGGGCGAAAAAAACGCCACCCTGATGCGCATTGCCAACGGCGAACACCGGGAGGTAAAACTGACTCCGGGCGATACAGTGGTGTTTTCTTCCTCGGTTATCCCCGGCAACGAGCGCACGGTGCAGCGCCTGAAAGATACCTTGTTCCGGAAAGGCGCCGATGTGATTCATTACCAAATGATGGATGTGCACGCCGGGGGCCATGCCAAGGCCGATGACATTAAACTGATGCTGCGCCTGCTTAATCCCAAATACTTCATCCCTAACCACGGCAACCATTTTATGCTGCGCTTTAACGCGCGGGTGGCCGAATCCATGGGCTTCCCCAAAAACCGCGTTTTCATCGCCGACAACGGGCAGATTATGGAATTCCAGGGCGGCGAAGGGCGAATGTCAACGGAAAAATTGCCGGCGGATTATGTGTTCGTGGATGGCCTGGGGGTGAGCGACGAAACCAATGTGGTGCTGCGCGACCGCCAGGTGCTGGCCGAAGACGGCATGGTGGTGGTGATTGCCACGGTGGATTCCAAAACCGGCCGGCTGGTGCAGAACCCGGACATTATCTCGCGGGGGTTCGTCTACCTTAAAGAACACAAAGACCTGATTGAGGAGCTGCGCCACCGCGTCAGAAAACTGGTAATTGACTCGGACCCGCTCTCCTGGGCCGACACCAACTATATCCGCAACAAAATCCGCGACTATGTGGGCCAGTTTCTGTTTACTAAGACCGAGAAGCGGCCAATGATTTTGCCGGTGGTGATTGAGGTGTAGAGCGTGGCCTCACGCGGGATGAAAAATTAAAAAAGACCCTAAATTAAGGCCCGTTTGTTGGCCAGGTCTTGCTCCTCGCCCAAATTTGACTTATTTTTTTCTGGGTGTATAATTTAAAAACCATCAATATATGGACAAAATAGACTTAAAATCGGTGGTGTGGAAAGAGGGAAACTACTACATCTCTCAGTGTCTGGATGTAGATGTTTCCAGTTTCGGCAAAACCAAAAAAGAAGCCCTGGCAATGCTTGAGGATGCCCTAGAATTATATTTTGAGAGCGCCCCTCTTCCCACCAGAACCGAACGGGTAAAAGAGCCGTTTATCGCTTCAGTTACTTTACAGCATGCCTAAACCTTATCTGCTGCGGCTGGTGATTAAAGTCCTTGAAAGCAAGGGCTTCTTTTTTGTTTCTCAAACTGGCTCACACGCCAAATATCGTAAAGAAGGAAATACCACGCTGATGGTAATTGTTCCCATCCACGGAAAAGAAATCCGTTACGGTACCTTTCGGTCTATTTTACGCCAATCAAAATTGACCGAGGGGGATTTTCAAGAGTGAAAAACTCGTAAACATTATTAATTCTTTAACTGGCAATTATCTGTATGACCGAACCAATCACTGGCCCCAAAGACCTCATTAAATCAATCTATTACTACGCCGTGGCGTTTTTCTCGATCATCGTTTTTGTGATCTCGCTCCACGGCTTGGTCAGCGCCCTGGTGCGCCTGACGATTTCTCCCGAAGTGGGTAAATTCGGCTGGATTGCTCCGGATTTTCCGCTCGGTCCCGAATGCGCGCCGCCACTATCCAACACCAGCACCGCCGCGGCGTGCGAGGCGCGGCGCGAAAACTTCCGGCGCGAACAGGGGAAAGGCGCCCGCGGGCAAAATTACGTTGACGTAGCCGCTGATCTGGCGCTGATGATGGTGACAATCCCCCTCTTCCTCTTCCACTACCGTGGGGCCCGGCGCAACGGCGCAACTAATGTAAATTAGGACGAAACTGTAGAAGAATTTAAAAAACCAGTTAGCATCAGGGCGCGGCAGACGAGTGTCTTTGGGCGCGCAGTCCCGACTTTAGTCGGGAGGAGCGCCCAAAGAGTGTCTGCCGCGACCAAACAGGCAATCCCAGCAAGAGCGATAGCGACTAGTTAAGCATCAGTATCGTCGGGGCATTCTTCTACAGTTTCAAGAGGTAAACGGAGAAAAACAAACCCTGCACCGCTCTGGTGCAGGGTTATTTATAGCGATAAGCCGAATTCTGTTTCCCGACTTAGTCGGGACGATGATCATTTATCTGGGGCGCCAATTGCTTGGCGCCTCAAGTGCGAGCGAACTTTACGAACCCCGACTTGAGCCAGGGAACGCTGCTCTTGCACTCCGGTAAGGATTTAGCCGTTTCACCTCCGATTTTCTTCCCCCGCAATCGGAGCTAAGCTGTAACTCTTGATTAAACAAGAATCTAGGGTTAGCTTCCCCTGGCCCTTGCGGGCCAAAGGCGTCTCTAATCGCACCTCTGCCGGCCGCCTTAGGCGACCGGTCGGCGGGCGTTACCCGCTACCGTTGAGCCAGGGATTCAAACTCGTCTCACCGTTACCGGTGGGGCTGGAGTCCTGAATCGCCTGATTCTTGAGTGTTCGGACTTTCCTCCCCGGCTTAGGGCCAGGGCGATCATCTGCTATAAACGTCAATACTATAGCGCAGCCACTGTCGGTTGTCAAGCCGTGGCATGGTTTTGAAATAGAATTGCCTGCTCTTTCCGCAACCAAACTTCGTGGAGCAATCGCTGTTCTATGTCATACCCGCTACAATGTTTAAGAACCCCCAGATACGACTGTAGAGTTTGCCCCAACTCTTCTTCGTCAGATTTTCCGTCGTTATAACTCCGAACTTTTTGCTTCATTTTAGTGAACATCCGGTGCTTGGTACTGGTCCGGAGCACCCGATGCTGGGGCAACTCCACATACCCCACAAAATCAATTCCTTGCTGTAAAGTGCGGAGAATAATTTTATTCGGGTGAATAGTAAGCCGCAAACTTTCCTTCAAAAAACGCCCGACGCTATCCTGCACCGCCTGAAGATGTGCTGCGCTGTAATGCAGAAAAAGAAAGTCGTCGGCGTAACGAAAATAGTGCCTCTCTTTTAAATTGAATTTTACAAAATAATCAAGTTCCGACAGGTACATGTTGGAAAAAATCTGCGACGTAAGGTTGCCGATTGGCACTCCCCTGCCCGGCCCCTGGGTAGAACAAAAACTCCGGATAATTTTATCGAGCAGGTGCAAAATATCCGGATCAGTCACTTTCTTTTTTACCAGCTGGAACAAAACGTCGTGATCAATCGAATCAAAAAATTTCCTGATGTCTAGCTTGAGCGCCCAAACGCGGCGAGTGTAGTTACTGCTTACTTTACGAAGCGTCCGGGCTAAATCGTTTATGGCCAGGTGTATTCCCTTGCCCGGTTGGCAGGAATATGATTGGCGAATAAAGGCGGGTTGGTAGAGCGGCTCAAGGAATTTAAATATGAGGTGATGGACGACCCGATCGCGGACGCTGGCCTTGTTAATGATGCGAAATTTTGGGTCGTAGAGATGAAAGGTGCGGTAGGCTTGATGTTCGTACGTTTTTGTGCTAAGCTCCTCGTACAATTTAAAGATATTGTCCTCCAAATTCCTCTCAAACAACAAAACATCCGGCTTTTTCTGTTTGCCTATTTTGAATGCATCCCAGGCCGAAAATAAATTTTCTAAGGTTATTAATTCCCGATATTTCATACGATATGCCAAACGAATCCCCTAACCCCCCCCCCCTAGCAATTTTGCTAATTCACCAAGTTCGGCGTTGGGAGAGGTTCCTATTTTGAAAAAAACGATTGAATTGTACAAATCGTACTACGTCTATCTCGAACTCTTTCCGAAAAAAGATAAACACGCTCTCGGCGCCACCTGTGAACGCTACTTGATACAAATTATAGAACTGCTTTTAGAAGCAAGCTACCTGCCCAAAGACGCGAAGCGGGCGTGCCTGTTAAAGGCTAACAATAAATTTGAAGCCTTAAAGGTATTTATCCGGCTGCTCCACGAACTAAAAATTCTTGATCAAAAAAAGTATATTGCTCTGCAAAGCGCTGTTCAGGAAATAGGCAAAATGTTCGGTGGATGGATTAAATCGCTGTCCTAAAAAAAGCATTTTATAGAGAAAGCCCCGACTGATAAGCCGGGGCTTTTCTTTTAATGGAGGCACTTTCCGAGGACGGAGACCCCGCCAGAGTAGTTGTCGTTCGCGTCGAGATTCCTGTTGTCGAAGTTGAACTCGTCGTCGTTCGCCTTGCAGTAGAGCGAGTACTTGGCGGACTGCCAGCGTTTATTGCCCTGTTCCATCCGTAATCACCGAAGAAACAATTTATAAGCGACCAGAATTGCTTCTCCTGAATTTTATGCTGTCCCATAGGATAGCATAGTTTTATGCTGTCCCGGTAATGGACATTAGAACAGAACACGTAGTGCCTACATTTGGCGTATGCGCTCCGGCAATCCTGGAAGTGAACTGCCGGACTCTGACACGTGATCAAACATAAGGCCTTTCGGCCATATATTTGGTTCGCTCGGTCGCATCGTACGCCTTTGGCGTCCGTGCGTCCTCGCTGCCAAATATAGAATTTCGGCGGCCGTAATCAGCCTAGCTAATGCCATTGCCAACCACGGTACATGAGCCTAGTTTCGTGAGGGAGTATAACAAAAGTTGTATAAAAAAAGCAACGGCGGGGTCGAGGAATGAACCTACGACCCCGCCGGAAAAACCGTACGGATGCCCAAGCGACAAGGACACGAGTGTCTTGACGCAAGGGACAAGTGATACAAAAGCCAAGAGTCCGGCGAGCACTACCCGACGAAGGAGAGACCGGCCGAGCAGGCGCCGTATGCGCCGAGGCCCCCGCGGCCGAAGGAGAGCTTGACGTCGCGCGCCTTGAAGTCGAGCGAGAACTCGGCGGACTGCCAGCTATTCGCCGCGCAGTCGAGGCCCGGCGTGTTCCAGTTGAGCGCCAGGGTCGAGGTGTTGGCGACGAGGGACGTGGCCGTGTCGAGCGCGCCCGAGAGTATAAAACCCGCGGGGAACGCGCCGATCATCTTGCGGTCGGCCGGGATGGAGAAGCCCTGGCACGGGCACGGGAAGTGGATGAGGACGACGGGGCCCCCGGCCATCTTCTCGATGAGCCGCTGGTGCCGGCTCTCCTCGACGACGCCGACCTGGCCCGCCAGCTCGCCCTTCCGGTAGTTGTTGAACACCCGGTCGGGGTACTGGGCCTGGTACGCGCGCTCGACCGCCGCGAGGAAGGTCTCCTCGAGCGTGCGCCCGTAGTCGGCGACCGTGATCTGCGGCAGGACGATGGGCAGGTAGACGCCCTTGAGCAGGCTGGCGACCTGCTTGTCCTCGCGGATCCGCGCGATGAGCGCCGCGGACCGCCGCTCGAACTCCTCGGCCGAGACGAACCTCATCTCGGGCGCGAAGAACTGCTGGAGGCGAGCGAGCGTGGCGGCGTAGTCGATCTCGGGCTGGACGAGGTGGAAGTCGCGGTTGGCGTCCACGTACTCGCCCTTCATCGTGGCGAGCGGGATGCAGCGGCCGGTGCTGTCCACCAGCTTGACGGTGCCGTCGACGAGCGTGATCTTGAGATCGTCGCGCAGGATGGACGCGAGGCCGTCCTCGCCGCCTTTCTCGCCGCCCGCCGCGAGCCAGAGCTTGCGCAACAGCGCTTCCTCCTGCCCGCCCTTGAGCTGCCGCCGAACTTCTTCGAACGTCATGGTCTTCATGGTCGTGTCTCCTTTCAGGCTTGTTATCGCCCGAAAAGCGTCTTGCCCCTGCCCGGGGCCCAGGTCTCAACCTCGGGATGAGGAGAGTGTTTATATTGTCAATTCTGGTATAATTTGATATAAACAATAAAAACACTCTCCTCAAATTTGGCTAAACTAAGCTATTGGTTATGAAAAGAGCAACGTGTATTTATACCATATTTTAACACTTTTGTCAACCCTCCGCCCGCCAAACCAAAAAATGCCCTGGCCAAGGCATTTTTATTTTGAATCAATTCATCTTAGAGCCTCCCAAATCTGTTCTTCAAAATACCCCCATTCCATCAGCTTCTTGAATATTTTTAAATTGATGAACTTATGCAAATGATACTGGATAGTGTACTTGCGATGAGTTAGGGGGTGAACTACCAGCGCGTGGCTGCCTTTGCCAGCATGGGTTTGAATAGTAAGTCCCAATTTGCGGCAAGCCCGAATCCAGTCGGCCTGGGTGACATCAGAAAAACTCCGGCTAGACATACACCCGCTGCCTGGTGGTAACTGGTTCGTGGTCGGCTTTTAGGAGGGCGGGATTGCACAGATGGGGAGGAATAGCAAAATAGGTAAAAATTGCGTCTCGGATAAGTGCAGGCATTTCTGGTATAGCAGCGCTGCCGGTAATAATGCCATCCAGATTGGTGGATTCTGCCGTCCAGAACCCATCGGGATATTGTTCAATTTTAAACTCAATTTTACCGCCCAAGCGGTTAACGGCTCGCTTCATTTCTACCACTCGCGGATCATTCTCTTCATTCAAATCAATACCGAAACGACGGAGCGCCGCGGCAAAATAGTAGACCGTATGATTAAATAGACGCATATGACTTGGTAAATTGAGTGTTAAGATAGGTAAAAAATACCAACCTACTGGTAATTATTACTATGCCTAATTTTTGGACTGCTGTCAAGCAACGCCGGCCCTCTCACCGCACTAAAAGCGACAGGGCGCCGCGGGGGCTGCCGACCTTCGCTTCGCCGCACACTGTTTGCAGCAGCCGCGCGCAGACCTGGTAGGGATCCATGTTGGCCGCCGGGCGGCGGTCTTCCAAGTAGCCGCTGCCGTCTTTGGCAGTAAACATCGGAATCCGGATGGAAGCGCCGCGATCGCTGACCGCATAACGAAATTCGCCGATCGCGCAGGTTTCGTGCGCTCCGGTTAAACGCTGTTCGTTGCCGGCGCCGTAAACCGCAATATGCTCCAGGTGCACTTCTCTTAGCCGCCGGCAGGCCTCTTCAATCAGCCGGAGGCCGCCCGGCTCGCGCATCGCGCGGGTGCTGAAGTTAGTATGCGCGCCGGCGCCGTTCCAGTCGCCGAGCACCGGCTTGGGAGCAAAGGAAACCGTAATGCCATGTTCTTCGCCGAGGCGCTGCAGCAGCCAGCGGCCTAGCCATAACTCGTCGGCTGCCGGGAGGGGCGCGAGCGGCCCCACCTGAAATTCCCACTGCCCGGGCATTACCTCGGAATTGATGCCGGCAATGGTGAGGCCGGCCTCAAGGCAGCTGGTAAGATGCGCTTCGGCCAGCTGGCGGCCATAAATTTTATCGGCGCCGACCCCGCAATAATACGGACCCTGGGGAGCGGGAGTGCCGGCGGCCGGCCAGGCGAGCGGGGTTAAACCGCGGAACATCGTATATTCCTGTTCAATCCCGAATAATGCCTGCTCGTGAGCATAAGCATCGGCCGCCAGGCGCAGGGCAGCGCGGGTATTGCTGGGGTGTACGCTCCCGTCCGGATTAAACACTTCGCAGAGCACCAGCAAATGGGGCGCCCCGCGCACCGGGTCTTTAATCGCCCGTACCGGACGCAGCAGGCAATCGCTGGCCTTGCCCTCGGCCTGCTCGGTGCTGGAGCCGTCAAATCCCCAATCAGGCAAACCGCGGAATTCCAGCGCCTCCTGGTCCAGCACCTTGGTTTTGGAACGCGGGCTGGGGGTGGGACGATAACCGTCCAGCCAGATGTATTCGGCCATCACTTTAGCCATAAATGAAAAAAATTAAAAAATTAAGACCATCCCGTGGGTAGGGATGGTTTTTCAGAGGGTAACAAATTGGCGACTCGCCATAAGCCGGTCAAATCGGTCTACCAATAGCTGGCAGTGCTTGCTTAGTCTCATGTAGAGGTAGATTACCAGAGTGAGATTAGCTGGCAAGGGCAATTTATCCACAGAACCGCTGAAGAACGTATTTAGCACCTTATTTGTCATACCCGCCCCCGTGTCATTCCCGCGAACGCGGGAATCCACGAGGGTAAACTCCAGCGGGTATCCAGACATCTGGTCTGACCAAATGGATTCCCGCTGACGCGGGAATGACAGCAAAGAACTACTGCCTCTTATTCAGCGCGTTGACGCTCGTTATTACATCGCGTAGAATACCCGAACTATGAAACGTTTTGAGCTCCTCTTCGCCTTTTTGCAGCTGCCGCTGGATTATCTTGCCATCGTCTTGGCCGGGTTCACGGCTTACGCCCTCCGCTTTGCTCCCTTTATTACCAGCATCCGTCCGGTGCGCTTTGCCCTGCCCTGGAGCGGTTACTGGCCGCTGGTATTGGTAGCGGCGGCAGGCTGGATCGCCATTTTCGCGCTCGCCGGACTCTACCACACCAACCCCAACCGCAAATTCAGCCGCGACCTGGCGCGGGTGATTTTCGCCTGCTCCACCGGGTTTGCCGCCATTACGGTTTATGTGTTCTTTACCCTCCAGAAGTTTGATTCCCGTTTTTTGGTGCTGGTAGGGTGGCTATTGGCAATGGTTTACGCCGTGGCCGGGCGGCTGCTGCTGCGCGGCATTAAAGGATTATGCTATCGGGCCGGAATCGGTTTGCGGAACGTGGCAATAATCGGCCAAGAAGCGGCGGCCGTTACCATTGCCGATACGCTCCGGCAGAACCCTCGCCTGGGATACCGGGTGGTTACGGTAACGCCCAACTTCCAAGCCGCCGCCCTTGCCCCCTGGGCCGAGAGCCTGGATGAAATTATTCTCACTAATCCGCGCGCGCAGGAAGAGGAGGCACTGGCCGCTATTGAATTTGCCGGCGATCGCCACCTGACCTTTAAATACTCGGCGGATTTGTTTGCCACGCTTACCAGCAACTTTTCGGTATCCACCCTGACCGGCATTCCCATTATTGAATTGCGCCGCACTCCCCTCTCCGGCTGGGGACGGATCGGCAAGCGTTTAATGGATATTATCGGCGGGACGATTCTATTTATGCTCTCCCTGCCTCTGCAAATCTTAATTGCCCTGGCAATAATAATAGAAACTGGCCGACCGGTGATTTACCGCAACGAACGGGTTGGCCAATATGGCAAGCGTTTTATTGCCCTTAAATTCCGCTCGATGTACCAACGCTATTGTACCGGACCACAATTTGGGAAAAGCGGACAACAGGCCCTGCAAACCGAGGCAGAATTGATTGAACACCAAAGCGCCAAACTAGGGCCGGTGTATAAAATTAAAGACGATCCGCGGGTAACGCCGGTAGGGCGCTGGTTGCGGCGCTGGAGTCTGGATGAATTGCCCCAGTTTATTAATGTCATTCGCGGCGAAATGTCACTCGTCGGCCCCCGGCCGCATCAGCCCCGCGAAGTGGCTCAATACGAAAAACGCCACCGCGTCCTGCTGGCCTTAAAACCCGGCCTCACCGGCCTCGCCCAAATTTCCGGCCGCAGCGACCTAACTTTTGAAGAAGAAGCGCGCCTGGATACCTTTTACGTGGAACACTGGAGCCTGCTGATGGATTTAATCATTTTAATCAAAACGCCGTTTATAGTTTTACGGCGTAAAGGAGCCTGGTGAGTTATGCGCATCGCCTTGGTACACGACTACCTGGCCCAAGACGGCGGCGCCGAGCGGGTGCTCTGGGCGCTGCATGAGCTTTACCCCGAGGCGCCGATTTTTGTGCTGTTCCACGATCGGGAAAAAATTACCGGATTTCCGGAACCAAATATCCGTGAATCGTTCCTGGCGCGATTCCCCTGGATCCGCTCGCATTTCCAGTGGTACCTGACTTTAATGCCTTATGCCACGGAACGCCACGAGCTGCGCGACTTTGACGTGGTGATTTCCTCGGCCAGCTCCTTTGCCAAGGGCGTGGTGACGCCCCCTCATTCGCTGCATCTCTCCTATTGCCATACGCCCACCCGCTGGCTGTGGTTTGACGCCCGCCAATACCTGTCGGACCTGCCTTACAACCCGCTGGTCAAGGCGGTACTGCCGCTTTTGATGCACCGCCTGCGCACCTGGGACCAGCTGGCCGCCAACCGCGTGGACCATTTTATTGCCAACTCGGTTACGGTGCAGCGGCGCATTTGGAAGTATTACCGGCGCGAGAGCGAGGTAATTTATCCGCCGGTAGACCTGTCACCCTATTCGGCCGCCGAGGCCCCCGGCGAATATTTCGTAGCGGGCGGGCGCCTGGTGCCCTATAAGCGGCTGGATTTGGCGGTGCGGGTATTTAACCGCCTGCGCTGGCCCCTGAAAATTTTCGGCACCGGGCCGGAGTTGGCTCGCCTGCAGGAGATTGCCAAACCAAATGTGCAATTCCTGGGGCGGATTACCGAAAGCGCCAAAGCCGAGCTGCTCGCCGGCGCCCGCGCTTTTATCCATCCCCAGCTTGAAGACTTTGGTATTACGCCGATTGAGGCCATGGCCGCGGGCCGGCCGGTAATTGCCTATGCCGAGGGCGGCGCCACGGAAACGGTTGTCCCGGGAATCACCGGCCTCTTCTTTCCCCGCCAAAGCTGGGAATCGCTGCTCCACGCGGTGCTTCATTTTGATACGGCAATCTGGAATCCGGCGCGCATCCGCGCTCACGCCGAACAATTCAGCACGCCGATATTCAAGGAGCGTCTGCAACGCTATGTCGCCGAACGCTACGAGGAGTTTAACCGCGGGCTGTTTCAGCCGGTGTTGTTAAAAAGTAATCAGACAATGCTACCGCCATGAATTTACTGCCCCGTTTCTCCATTGGCATCATTTTCCTGGTGGCAATTACTTTACTCCCCACCATATTATTTAAATACGCTCAATCCGAACCCCTGCCCCACCCCCGGCTGATCGCCCACGCCGGCGGCTCCGTGAATGGTCTACGCTACACCAACTCGCGCGAGGCCTTAGAGACGAGCTATGCTGAAGGATTTAGATGGTTTGAACTTGATTTGGAAGTAACCAGTGATGGCGAACTGGTACTCTTGCACGACTGGGACTATATTTTGCGTAATCATTTTGGGGTAGCGCCTGGCGTCCGTTCGCTCGCTGAATTCAAAACCCTGGGCAACGGTATCCCTTATACTACGCTCTCGGTAGCAGAACTGGCGGATTGGCTAACCACCCACCCGGACGTTTATCTGATTACTGATATTAAAAAAGGGCGACTGCGGCGCCTGGTAAAACTGCGCCGCGAATTCCCCCGGGTGGCCAAACGCATAGTACCCCAAATTTATACTTTCTGGCATTATCTGCCGGTGCGTTTGCTGGGCTTCTCCCCGCCGATCCTCACTCTCTATGCGAATAATTATTCGGAGGCGCGGGTATTGCGGTTTGCCAAGCGCGCCCCGTTGTGGGCGGTGACGCTACCGGCCGAGCGCGCCCTGGAGAGCGAACTGCCTAAACAACTGCAGCAGCGCGGCATAATAACGTATGCTCACCTGGTGGACACGCCAGAGCTGGCGCGGCGTCTGCGCTCACGCGGCGTTTTTGGTTTTTATACAGCATTGCTTTCATCGCTTGATGAAGAAACAACAGTGATCGGTGACTGATTTCTGAATCTGCTGATTAACTGATTGCTCATTATGAACATCGCCATTGACCTGCGCTGCCTGCTAAACCCCTGCCGCACCGGCGTCGGCGAATATACCGTGGGGTTGCTGGAGGCGATTTTTGCCCGGGATCAGGTTAATGAATATTACTTGCTGATAAATGCCTGGGGACGCCTCCCGGCCCTGCCGCGCTGGGAACAAAAAAATGTGCGCTGGGTTAAAACGCGCTGGCCCAATAAATTATTCAACGCCGCCGAATTACTCTGCCGCCGCCCTCGCCTCGACCAATTCATTATTCGTCATTCGGATTTTTCCCTTCGTCAGTTAGATATCTTTTTCTCCCCTCACCTTAACTTTACCGCCCTCTCGCCCGGGGTTAAACATATCCTTACTATTCATGACCTTACCGGGGAATTGTTCCCGGCCTGGTTTACCGCTCGCCAGCGCCGGTGGCATTATTTGGTCAAACCGCGGCAGCAGAGTGAGCGCGCTGATTTAATTTTGGTGCCGTCGGAGAATACCAAACGGGATGTAGTGGAGTATTATCAGATACCGGCGGCGAAGGTGCGGGTTTTGTATCCCGGGGGAGGAGAAGTGCAAGGTGAAAGGGAAAAGGAGAAAGGGGGACAAATTTTAAAAAAATATAGCTTACCGGAAAAATTTATTCTTTTCCTCGGCACTATTGAGCCGCGCAAAAACATCACCGCCCTGATTAAAGCCTTTGAACAATCTCAATCTGCTGCCAGCGATAAGCTGCCGGCTACCAGCTTGGTGATCGCCGGCGCCCCCGGCTGGAAAAATCAAGCGGTCTACGCTCGCGCCCGCCGCTCGCCCTACCGCGACCGCATCCGCTTTCTGGGCTATGTCAGCGCCGAAGAAAAAACCGCCCTCTACCGGGCGGCGGATCTTTTTGTCTATCCCAGTCTTTACGAAGGATTTGGGTTTCCAGTACTAGAAGCCATGGCCGCGAGCTGCCCGGTAATTACTTCCCCGCGCGGTTCGCTTCCCGAAATCTCCGGCACGGCCGCTTACCTCGCTAACCCCCATCGCCCGGCCGAAATTGCCGCGGGCATCCGCCTCCTGCTAACCGACCCCAATCGCCGTGCTACGGCAATTCAGCAGGGCCTAACCCAGGCCAAAAAATTCACCTGGCGCCAAGCGGCCGCGCAGTGGCTAGAGATCATTCAAAGTCTTTAACAAAAGTGCCAAAATTTACTTCTGCTTCCCGGCAATAATCGCGGCCGCCACATTATTCGGCACCTCGGCGTAATGATCAAACTCCATGCTGTAGCTGGCCCGGCCCTGGGTCATACTGCGCAAACTGGTGGCATAGCCGAACATGGCGGCCAGCGGCACCATGGCGCGCACCACTTTCATCGCTCCCCGCTCGGTCATTTCCTGTATCTGGCCGCGCTTGGCATTTAAGTCTCCCATCACCTCGCCCATATAATTTTCCGGGGTCAGCGCCTCTACTTTCATAATCGGCTCCAGCATTACCGGACTGGCTTTTTTGCAGGCATCCTGAAAAGCAAACGAGCCGGCCATTTTAAAGGCAATTTCCGAGGAATCCACTTCGTGGTACGAACCGTCGTAGCAGGTAACCCGGACGTCCACCACCGGGTACCCCGCCTGGATGCCGCGGGTAACTGCTTCTTTTACGCCCTTTTCAATGGCCGGAACAAACTCGCGGGGAATAATGCCGCCCTTGATGTCATCCACAAACTCAAAGCCGGTGCCGCGCGGCAAGGGCTCCACGCGCAGATAACAGTGCCCGTATTGGCCGCGGCCGCCGGTCTGTTTAATGTATTTGCCCTCGGCTTCGGCGGTGCTCCTGATAGTTTCTTTGTAAGCCACCTGGGGCGCGCCCACATTCGCTTCCACCTTAAACTCCCGCTTCATCCGATCCACAATAATATCCAAGTGGAGCTCGCCCATGCCGGAAATAATAGTCTGCAGGGTTTCGGTGTCGGTATGGACGCGGAAAGTGGGATCTTCTTCGGCTAGTTTCTGCAGGGCCAGACCGATTCTTTCCTGGTCGGCCTTGGTCTTCGGCTCAATCGCCACCGAGATTACCGGCTCGGGGAAAATAATTTTTTCCAATACTAGCGGATGCGCTTCGTCGCACAGAGTATCGCCGGTCGCCACGTCTTTTAAGCCGATGGCCGCGGCAATTTCTCCGGCATACACTTCCGACACGTCCTCGCGCTGGTTGGCGTGCATCCGCACAATGCGCCCGACTCTCTCTTTATTGCCTTTGGTAGAATTATAGACGTAGCTGCCGGCGGAAAGGGTGCCGGAATAAACCCGGAAAAAAATCAGCTTGCCCACAAACGGGTCGCTCGCTAGCTTAAAGGCCAGGGCCGCAAACGGTTCGTTATCGGCCGCGCGCCGGGTGGTCTCGGCTTCGGTTTCGGGGTTGATGCCTTTCACCGGCGGCAAATCCACCGGGGAAGGCAAATAATCTACCACCGCATCAAGCATCAGCTGCACCCCCTGGTTAGAAAGCGCCGAGCCGCACAATACCGGATACAGCGCGCCGGTCAGCGTCATCTGGCGGATCGCTGATTTAATTTCTTCAATCGTCAAACTCGCTCCGGCCAGATATTTATTCATCACCGCTTCGTTGGCTTCCGCCACTTTTTCCACCAAGAGAGCGCGGTATTTTTTCACCTCTTCTCCCATTTCCGCCGGCACCGGCAGCTCCACCACGTTCTGGCCTTTGTCGCCCTCAAAGCGGTAGGCCTTCTCTTCAATTAAATCAATGATCGCGGAGAAAGTGCTCTCGGCGCCCACCGGCAGCTGCACGGCGCGGGCGTGGGGGGACAAGCGCTCCTGAATAGAAGCCAGACTCATGTAAAAATCCGCGCCGAGCTTATCCATTTTATTGATAAAAGCCACCCGCGGCACATTATATTTATCGGCCTGATGCCAGACCGTTTCCGACTGGGGCTCCACGCCCTGCGAGCCGTCAAACACCGCCACGGCGCCGTCCAACACGCGCAGGGAGCGCTCCACCTCCACGGTAAAATCCACGTGGCCCGGCGTATCAATAATGTTAATGCGGTGGCCTTTCCAAAAGCAGGTGGTGGCGGCGCTGGTAATGGTAATGCCGCGCTCGCGCTCCTGCTCCATCCAGTCCATGGTGGCCTCGCCCTCGTGCACCTCGCCGATCTTATGCTTTTTGCCGGTATAAAAGAGGATGCGCTCGGTGGTGGTGGTTTTGCCGGCATCAATGTGGGCGGCAATGCCGATGTTGCGGGTTTGGTCCAGGGAATATTCGCGGGGCATAATCACTTCTTCTTATGCGCAAAACGGGCAAAATGGGCAAAGGCTTTGTTGGCCTCGGCCATGCGGTGCACATCATCGCGTTTTTTTACGGCCTCGCCCGTGCCCTGGCTGGCGTCCCAGAGCACAGCGGCCAGCTTCTGGCTCATCGGCTGGCCTTTTTTGCCGCGGGCGGCGCCGATAATCCAGCGGCAGGCCAGGGCAAACTGGCGCTCACCCCGCACCGGCAGCGGTATCTGGTAGTTGGCCCCGCCCACCCGGCGGGAACGCACTTCCACCGCCGGCTGCACGTTGCGGATAGCTTCTTCAAACAAGCGCACCGGGTCTTTATCGCCGGATTTTTCCCGCATTATCTGCAGGGCGCGGTAAACAATCGTCTCCGCCACGGTTTTTTTGCCGCGCTCCATCACGTGGTTGATGAATTTGGCCAAAGCCACGTTGCCGTATTTAGGGTCCGGCGCAATCACGCGCCGCGCTATTTTTTTATGACGCATAATGATGTCATTCCGACCCCGAGCTTAGTCGAGGGGGAGGAATCCCCTCCCTTTATGGTATCGGTCCTTCTTTAAATCTTAGTTAAAATTATTTCTTAGCCGCCTTCGGCTTCTTCACGCCGTACAAACTGCGGCCGCGCTGGCGATTACTTACCCCTTGCGTATCATAAATGCCGCGCACAATGTGGTAACGCACGCCGGGCAGATCCTTCACACGCCCGCCGCGGATGAGCACAATAGAGTGCTCCTGGAGATTATGCCCAACGCCAGGGATATAGGCGATCACTTCCGAACCGTTGGACAGCCGCACCTTGGCCACTTTGCGCAAGGCCGAGTTTGGTTTTTTGGGCGTGGTGGTGTAGACCTTGGTGCACACGCCGCGCTTAAAGCCGCTCCCCTGGGGAAAAACCGTGGTGCGCCGGTGCAGATTATCTACGGTAAACTGCAGGGCCGGGGTTTTGGTTTTGCGCGCCGGGACGCGTCGCGGCCGGCGCACTAGTTGGTTGATGGTAGGCATAAAAACAAAAGCTGAACGTTTCTAGGACTTTCGCGTTTGGCTGCAGTTCAAGGCGGCGCCGAGCAACGGAACGAGACGGTCGCCTCAGGCGACCGGCGAGTGAGTAGCGCAGGGGCCAACGCCGAAATGCGCCAAACGCGTAAGTCCTGATTTCATTCAGCCACGAATGTTAGGGTTACGTTCTGGTTGACTACAGAATACCGGAGGGGAGAAATTCTGTCAACCCCATGGTTGTTGACCCTGCACCGCCCTGGTACAGGGTTGACTATTTTTTCCCCCAATAGTATAATCCTCCTCATCTATTACCTTCTTTCCTACTGGCCTACCCGCCTACCAACCTTATGAAAAAAGACCTCCACCCCCCCTATTACCCCGACGCCAAGGTTGCCTGCGCCTGCGGCGCCACCTTTACCACCGGCTCCACCCTTAAGGAAATCCGGGTGGAAATCTGCAGTCAGTGCCATCCCTTTTATACCGGCAAACAGAAATTTGTGGATACGGCGCGGCGCGTGGAAAAATTCCAGGAACGCGCAGCCAAAGTAAGCGCCGCCGCGGCGGTGCGCAAGGGGCGCAAAGTGAAAAAAGCCGCGGCCACTGCCCGGCGCGAAGCCAAAAGACAAGAAGCCCAGGAAGCGGCGGCCGCTACCAAGGCCGCGGCCAAGCGGGAAGTAAAAACCAAAGAGCGCGCCGCCCCCAAGCAAAAAACAGAAACTCCGGCGGCGACGCCGCCGACCGCTACCGAACAATAGCCAAGCCAACAACAGACCGCAAGGAGGCGTGGTCTGTTTTTGTTTCTTTTGATATGATTGTGGTATGAACAAAAAATATCAGGACCTCTTAACTAAATTCCAAATTCTGGAAACCGCCCTGCAAAGTCCGGCGGTGTTGAACGATGCCAAAAAATTAAAAACGATTTCCCAGGAATACGCCGGGCTAAAACCTCTCGCGGAAAAAATTCAGGAACTAGCAGCGCTGGAGCGGAGTCTGGCGGAAACTGAACTGATAGCAGCCGACCCAGGGAGCGGCATGCGCGAGCTGGCCGCCGCGGAACTGGTGGAGCTGCGGGACAAAAAAACCGCTTGGGAAACGGAGCTGACTGAACTAACGGCACCGCGCGACCCGCGCGACGGCAAAAACGTGATCGTAGAAATCCGCGCGGCGGCCGGCGGCGATGAAGCGGCGCTGTTTGCCGCGGAACTGTTCCGGATGTATTCGCGCTATGCCGAGGAGCGCGGCTGGCGGGTGGCGCTTATTGACGCCAACCGCATTGGTATCGGCGGTTTTAAGGAAGTGATTTTTTCCGTGAACGGGCGGGATGTTTATCGCGACCTGAAATTTGAGCGCGGCGTGCATCGCGTGCAGCGGGTGCCGGAAACCGAAAAAGCCGGCCGGATTCATACTTCCACGGTTACCGTGGCCGTGTTGCCGGAAGTGGCCGAAACCGAAATTAAAATTGACCCCAAAGATTTGCGGGTGGATACTTTCCAAGCCGGCGGGCACGGCGGGCAGAGCGTTAACACTACCTACTCGGCGGTGCGGATTGTGCACCTGCCGAGCGGCCTGGTAGTACAGTGCCAGGACGAACGCTCCCAGACCGCCAACCGCGAAAAAGCGATGGCGGTACTGCGCGCCCGGCTGAAAGCGCAGGAAGAAGAAAAAGCGGCAGCCGAACTTACGGCCGCCCGCCGCGCCCAAATCGGCGGCGGCGAGCGCAGCGAAAAAATCCGCACTTACAACTTCCCCCAAGACCGGCTTACCGACCACCGCCTGGGGCAAAACTGGAGCAATCTGCCGGGAATTTTGGACGGCAACCTTGCCCCAATCGTCGCGGCACTACGGCAAGCAGAGCAGGAGTCTGCTCCCGCCGCTTAATCAATGTTAGGCAAAATAAAATTTTTTACACTTTTTTTGTGATTGAGTGATTGGCGAGGGGGGCGTATTCGAGTGGGCGAATTGAGAGGTAAAAAAATTTTGAAATTTACAAACAACACACTAATTTAAATTGGCTAAGATTAGCCATAATATATGGGCATAGGATGCCCTCGTTTGTTGAATAAGGGCATGTATTGACAATTTTTGCCCTTATCTATATAATGCAGACATAAGGTACTCTAATCAAAAATATGAGTTTTGATAAAAACAAACCCTACAACAACTTGCCGCTACTACCTCCACAAATAGAGGTAGAGACTAAAGCCGTGTTAAAAAAAGCCATTCTGGCGAGAGAGGCCCTGGGCAGATTGACGGCCGCCAATCGGCGCTTGCCAAACGAGTCGCTCTTGGTTAACGCAGTTTTACTGCAGGAAGCAAAATCAAGTTCGGAAATTGAGAATATCATTACCACGAACGATAAACTTTTCCAAGCCGCGGTTTCCGAAACAAAAGTTACCGACCCTGCTACAAAAGAAGTTTTGCGATATCCCAGGGCGCTTTGGCGTGGGCTAGAGCTTGTGCAAGCGCGCGGGTTTGTTAATACGCCCACACTTATTGAAATTGTAAACATTGTAAAAGGCAACACGGCTGGATTGCGCAAAGTACCAGGGACGGCCGTGGTTAATGGCCAGACCAACGAAATTATTTATATTCCACCCGAAGGCGAAAGTATTATTGCCGAAAAACTAAAAAATTTAGAAGTATTTTTGAATACCACCAATGATGGAATAGATTTACTGATAAAAATGGCAATCGCTCATTACCAATTTGAAGCTATTCACCCATTTCATGACGGCAACGGCCGCACGGGGCGCATTATGAATATCTTATTTTTAGTGCAACACGGGCTTTTGAGACAGCCCATTTTATATTTAAGCAAATATATTATTGAGCACAAAAATGATTACTACAATGCTTTGCGCGACGTTACCGAACGCGGCGCCTGGGAGGCGTGGATATTATATATTCTTGAGGCGGTAGAAAAAACCGCCATTCATACCGAAGCCAAGATCGAAGCGATTTGCGCGCTCATGGCATCAGCGACCGAACAAATTAAAAGAGATTTGCCGGCGATATATTCTCATGAGTTAGTTAATGAACTATTCCGCTTGCCTTACTGTAAGCGTGATTTTTTAGTTACTGCTGGTTTAGTAAAAGAAAAAACCGCCGGTCGATATTTAATGAATTTAGAAAAAATCGGCATTTTGGGAGCAACCAAAGTTGGACGAGAAAAATTATATATCAATAAAAAATTCTACGAATTATTGAAATCCTAAAACTCCTAACTTCAAGAGCCATGAAAAACAGTTGGATTTATTTTAATACACGGAATAATAAAGCGCGTTTTGTTTTAGGTGAAAAGGGTAAAAAACCACTTATATGCATTGGTATTAATCCAAGCACAGCAACACCATCTAAATTAGACAACACCTTAAAAGCTGTGAAAAGATTTTCTAAAAACCTAAAAAAATTTGACTCATGGATAATGCTAAACATATACCCACAAAGAGCAACCGACCCTAATGATTTAGATCAAAAAATTAATAATGATTACTACAAAGAAAATCTGAAATATATTACCAAGATTTTGCAAAATAAGAATTGTACCATATGGGCTGCGTGGGGTACGCTGATTGAAGAAAGAGAATATTTGTTTAATTGTTTAGTAGAAATACACAAAATTGCCAAAAGACATTCTATAGAGTGGTATTCTATAGGCAAAAGCAGCAAAAAGGGACACCCGCATCACCCTTTATATTTAAACAAAACCTTAAAATTTGAAAAATTCAATATAGAAAAATACTTGGATGCAAAATTTTAACAAACCATGATACGAAAGTTGTTGAGTGACTAAATAGGGCGTTCACCCTTTTTGTTCCCCCCTGCCCCTTTCGCCATAGTGATTTATCAATGAATACGCCCCCCGTGATTGATTGGCGAACGAAAAAAGGTGTAAAAATACATTGCCTGAACAGCGTATTTACAACATACTCCGCACGGTTGCATATGCGCGATCGTTATCTACCATCCTACTCGCCTACTATCCTCTTAACTACCATAGTGGTATGCCAACTATCCGCGACGGCCAGCGACGGGGGGCCGATTTAGCTCCCCTTGATTTTGATCTGCTGCTTGCCCACGCTCTCCGGCGACCCAAAGCATTCCTCTACACTCACCCGGAATATCGCCTGAACCGGCGCGAGCGCTGGCGGCTGGCGTATGGTTTATTTCGCTACCGGCGGGGCTGGTCAATCGCCGCCATCACGCACCGTAAAGAATTTTACGGGCTGGATTTTTATGTCAACCGGCACGTCTTGATTCCGCGGCCGGAAACAGAGTTGATAGTTGATGAGGTAATACGAGAATTGACGGATTATGTTGAATTACAAAATGCTCGTTCTGTCATTCCGAGCGAAGCAGAGCGGAGCCGAGGAATCTCTTATGGCGATGAAAGGGATTCCTCCACTCCCCCGACTAAGTCGGGGTCGGTCGGAATGACAGAGGAAAACCGTTTCGTAACGCAGGATAACGCTAAATCAAGAATGAAGAATCGGGAAATAATGTTAATTGACGTGGGAACCGGCAGCGGGTGTATTCCGATTGCTATCATGAAAGCATCAAATTACAAAAACATTAAAACAATAGCGGTAGACAACAGCCGCGCGGCGCTGCGCGTCGCCCGCCGCAATGCCCGCACTCATCGCGTTCCTATCAACTTTCTCCGCGGCAATCTATTAACGCCGATCATATCCTACCTGCAAACTAATAAGCTGACCGGCCGCCGGATAATCATCACTGCCAACCTCCCTTACCTTACTCCCCAAGAATTCGCCGCCGAACCGTCAATCAAAAAAGAACCCCGCCACGCCCTGGTTGCCGATAAAAACGGCCTGGCTCTTTACGAAAAACTGCTTAAACAAATTCAGTCGCTGCTGCCAGCTAATACCTGCTCGCTCCAAACTTTTCTGGAAATCTCTCCTACTCAGTCCTCCGCTATCACCAACCTGTTTCATCAACTTCTCCCCCAGGCAACCGTAGAAATAAAAACCGACCTGGCGGGTCGGGATCGGGTGGTAAAAATAACCGTGCCTAATTGCTGATTTCCAGCGTCGTACCGGCCGCCACCACCTGCACCCAGGTAATGCCCGGGACCAGGGTTAATTCGCTGCCGTCAGGATGATAAAACCGGGTGCGCGCCGTAGCCTCATTTTTACGCCAGGTGCCGGAGCCAAGCTGGCCGCGCTGCAGGAAACGCGCTTCGCCCTCGCCCTGCGCCGTTAGCTCCAAGCGGCCTTCTTCATCCACCGCCCGCGCCGACACATACTGGATAATAACATTATCCGCCGCTAACGCCTCGCCCCCGGCATCGCGCGCTCCTACACCATTAACCTCGCGCTCCCACCGCTGATGCGACGCATTCCAGCGCCACTCCACGCGGTAATCCGGCGCGTAAGGGATCGCCAATGCCGATACCGCTCGGACGCTGGTAGTAGCGGGCAGCGACGCTGGCGTATTAGTAGCAAACTGCCATCCCTCGGAGCTCCGCTCCGGCCGGCGCTCGCCATAAGCAGAGAGAATCTCCTGCCAACGGGAACTGCTGGTAAACAGATTATGGGGCGGCGTAAAACGCGCATCGCGCCAAAAATACTCGCCCCAGGAAAACTCGTTAATATCAAATACCGCCCGGGTACTTTTCAGAAACCGAAGCGCTTCGGGGGATCCCCCGGAATGTAAATACAAGGCATTGCCGTATTCAGCCAACCAGTCAATAAAATAGGGGCGGGCGCTCCTAACCGGCCCTACCGACTCTACGGTGCTGGAAGCCGGATACAGGGCAAGAAAACGGGTTAAATTGCCCTCCACCGGCGCCTCGTACACCACCGCGGCCTGGCTTAAACCTAGCTGGGGTCGGGCGTCCGGATGATTGTCTATTGCCACCCCTACCACGCGGGAGCGCGCCGCTTCCGCCGTATCTACCCCCAGGCCGTCCAGGGAACGATAAAACTGCTTATGGGGATAAGCAGTTTTAGATTCTAGTTTAGTAATCGCGCCCGGCTGGTCCTGGCGCCAGACCAAAATGATTCCGGCGAGCAGCGCCCCGGCTGCCAGGGCCATTTTTACACTCAACCGCTGCACACGCCAGCCCGGTTATTTCTTCTTCTCTTCTTTTTTCTCTTCTTTCTTTCCCGCTTGTTCCGCGGCCTCGGGTTTGGCCGGAGCGGCGCCGGCCGCGGCCCCGGCTGCCGGGCCGGCGGCAGCGCCTTCGGCCGCCGCTTCCTCTTCCTCTTTCTTCTTGCCCGCCACTTCAATCTTGCTCAAGTCGGCCGCTTTGGTCGCTTCTTCTTCCAGCTTCTTAATTTCTTCTTCGGTCAGGGCGCGCGCCGCCTTTACCACCACGTCCTCAGCATGGGGGCTGACAATGGTAATCCCGGCCGGCAAGGCCAAATCTTTTATCTTGATTACTATGTCATAAGCCGATAACCGCCCTAAATCAACATCAAGATGAGATACCAAATCGGCCGGCAGACACTTTACCTGCACTGCGTGCAGCGGGGTAACAATCGTGCCGCCCTGCTCTTTAATTACCGGCGCCTCGCCGATAAAACGCAGCTGCACTGTGGCGGTCATCTCGCGCGTCAAATCAATCCGGCGCAAATCCACGTGAATAATGGCGTCGGATACCGGGTCGTATTGCACCTCCTGCACCAGCACCTTGCCGGCCGCGGCGCCGTTCCTGACTAAATCAATCAGGCTGGCCTCACCCGCTTCTTTATACAATTTTAAAAATTCTTTGCGGTTCAGGGCCAGCGACTCGGGCCTCGCCTCGCCGCCGTATACTACCGCCGGCAAGGCGCCCGCGGCGCGCGTGCGCGATCCTTTTACGGTGCGTGGTTCGGCCTGGATGGCAAATGTCATGTTTTAGGTGCTAAACCGCCCGCCCTCCCCGCGCCTGCTCCAGACGCGCCGGTCCTCGGCTAAATGAATTAATGACGTTCCCCGGCTGCTGCAGCCACAGGTAGCCGGCAATCAGTTCGTCGGTGGAAATTTCCGGCGTCCGGTACAGCCGTTTAATATCGTCAAAACTTAAATCTGTAATCATCCCCAGCGACCCCATTCCCGCGCCGATCTTTACTACCATGGCGATAAAAAAACTCTGGCAACCGGTGCAGGTAAGGTGCAGGAGCGTCGCCCGCTCGGTTTTTTGGAACAGGCGCGCTTCCCGGGTATCGTAAGCCGTGCTGCAGGCCGGGCAGCGGTTAATCAGCTTCAGCATTTCCTGCCAGGGCTCTTGGGAACGACGTGGGGGTTGCGGCATATCAAATTTGCTTTACGCATCAGTCCTATTCTAAAACAATCTGCCCCGGGCGTCAAGACCGGCTGGGTTCAGCAGTAGTCTAATCTAAATGCACCACCTAAATGGTAAAATATGCCTTTATCCATAAAGGTGGTGGGTATGTCAAACGACTTAAAATTGTATGACAGAGAAAAGTTAGAA
>JACPGS010000010.1 GCA_016189025.1 Candidatus Magasanikiibacteriota bacterium
ACTACAAAGATAAATTCTTTGCAGTTGCCACTGCAGCAGGTTTGTAATCTTTCAAAGAACAAGAAACAATTAAATATCGGCGTATCCGACCGGATAATTGTGTGTAGTTTAGTGATTTATTTGACAGGTTTTATGGGTATTAAATAGTATACCATATTATTCGGTAACTCTAAATACCTCCTCCACCGTGGTGACTTTATCCAGCGCTTTCAACAGGCCGTCCTGCACCATGGTAATCATGCCGCCTTTTACGGCCAGCTCCTGAATGGCGTATTCAGACACGGCGCCGGAAAGAATCACCCGCTCAATCTCTTTATTCATGGTAAAAATTTCGTACACTCCCACCCGGCCCTTGTAGCCCAGTCCGCTACACCCGGCGCACCCGTCGCCGCGGTAAAAATTCAGGCCGGCGCTTTCTGTTTTGGCGCGCTCGGCTGGGGGCAGCGTGGAGAGCACCTGCCCCACTCGCTCCAGCACGTCGCTGGTCAGCTCATCCGGCACGATGCAGCTGGGGCAAATCCGCCGCACCAGGCGCTGGCCGATAACGGCGTTAAGAGCAGGCGCCAATAAAAACGGCTTGACTCCCATGGACAGAAAGCGCGGAATGGCGCCCGAGGCGCTGTTGGTATGGATGGTAGAAAGCATCAGGTGGCCGGTTAAAGCGGCCTGAATGGCGATTTCGGCGGTTTCCAGATCGCGGATTTCGCCCACCATGCAGATATCCGGGTCCTGGCGCAGGAGGCTCCGCAAGCCCCTGGCAAAGGTGTAATCATGGCTGGGGTCAACCTGGCTTTGGTTAAGCCCCGCCATTTTAATTTCAATCGGGTCTTCCAGGGTAATGATGTTGACCCCGGGTTTATTCAGCAGCCGCAGAATGGCGTAGAGAGTGGTGGTTTTGCCGCTGCCGGTGGGGCCGGTGGTAATAATCATGCCGTTGGGGCGGGCAATTTCGCGCTTTAAGCGCACATAGGCCTCGCCCCGCACGCCGAGCTCGTCAAACGACACGCCGATGCTGCCGCTCTTCAAAATCCGCATTACCACCGATTCGCCGTGAACAGTGGGCATGGTGGAAACGCGCACATCCAGGCTGACGCTGGTCAGCTTCAGCGTGGCCCGGCCGTCCTGGGGCCGGTCGGTGATGTTGATTTTTAAGCCGGCCAGCAGTTTAATCCGCGACACAAACCGCGGCCACTGCTCTTTGGGCAGCCGCCCCACCTCGTGCAATACGCCGTCAATCCGGAACCGGATTACCACGGCTTCGGCCGCCGCCTCTACATGAATATCGGAGGCGTTAACTTTAAGCGCCGCCGCAATCATCAGGGTCAGAATGTCGCTGATGGTAACGGCGGCAAACGCTTCCTGAATACTCTTCAAGCTGCCGACGCTTTCGCCAAAACGATTTAGTTCCGCGTCGGTAATAACAATATCCTTGGAAACCGGCTTCACCACCGGCAGATTGCGATATAGCAATAATACCCTCTCCAGGCTATGTGGGGAAATTAAATACACCGCGACGCCAGCGTGGTGGCGCTCGCCCAGCTGAAAAGCGAGCTCCTCCAGGGCCGGGGTGATGGCCGATGTCCCCAGCCGGAGTTCTTCGGGGGTATAAAAAAAACAAACTACCCCCTGTTCGCGGGCGGCCGCTTCGGGAATTACCCGCAATGCTTCCGAGGCGACCGGAAAAGCCGACAAGTTAATATAGGGCAAGCCCAGCCGCTCCGCCTCTTTTTTGGCCAATGCTTCGCGCTCCTGCAAGCCGATTTTGGTTACCTTCTCGGCCAGCTTGGCGGCGGGAGTTTCCCGTTCGTCGGCCGTTGCCGGCGCGCTCGGGGCAGTTTTGCCTCCGCCGGGAGTTAGCTGGCTGATGGAAGGGAAGTCGGACATAATGAATGGTTACCGCTTCACCCATCGCTCTACCCAGTGCCAAAGGCGGCTCACCAGGCGCTCGGATTTCATCCGGCTAAACAAATAAATCCAGGCCGTGGTGGTAAAGGCGTTGAAGATGCCGCCCCCCAGGGCCGCGCCCAGGATAAAAATGACGCCGGCTAACAAGAATCCTAACAGCCACAGCATGGTGGCGGCCAGGCTGCCGCCGGCTAAAAACAAGAGGAATGCCGGAATGAGCGTCAATAAGGCAAAAATTGCCAACCCTCCCAACACCACAAAATTCAGGAGCAGCAATACCACCGAAAGTTCAAAAGAAACCAGCAGATGCCGGCCAAAGAGCCGGGCGCCCGCCCCCACCGCGCGCCCGAGCGGCAGGCCGTCTAACACAATAAACCCGGCCGCATAGGCGCTGCCGGCAGAAATTGCCAGGGCGAGCAGAAAAATAATAGTAAGCGCCAGGCCTGAACCAAGCAGTGCCCCGCCGGACCGGGAAGACAAATCGCCGGCCAAAAAGAAAACGCCTATCAACAGCAATACTGCCAGCAATAATCGCGTACCTAGGATTAAAGCCAAGAGGCGCCAAAAGTGGCGCACGCCTTGGCCCCAGGAGGCCGTTAAATCCGGCTGCTCCCGGCGCTTAAACCAGTCGCCGGCCGCGGCAATCAGCGCCCCCTCTGAACCGACCGAGAGCAGCAGAGTCAGCGCCGCCACGCTCCCGACTACTACCAAAAGCCACAATAACCAGGGTGTTGCCGCCGCTCCCCAAAATTGGGGCGGAACCGTAACATCCCAGGCCGCCAAAAACCGCTGCAGCCGGCCGGGGTGGGAAAGCGCCACGAAATTGCCGACAAAATTATTCAGGCCAAACTGGCCGAGCAATACGGCCAACAGCCCCCAGACCCACAGGAGTTTATGGCGGCTGACTAACTGCCAGGAGCGCATTAGAGCGTCGCGGTAGGTGGGTTCGGACATATTTTTAGCAGAGTAAATTTGTTAACCCCTATAATTATACCATAACCAGGCAAATAACAGAAACCATCAGCGCGGTTTGGGTGAGAAAAAAGCGATGTCTGGTCAAAGTTAAAAATTCTTCGCTATTTTCTGAACCGCATACTTGGTGTTAAATGCTCCAGCCGTTGAGTTAAAATTTACCTGAAATAATAGCGCGAAAAGTTTATCCACTTGACATATTTTTGTCAGTAGTGTATAGTTGTAATAGAAGTTTGCTCCGCAAGGAGCCCCCTACTTCGGTAGGGTTATTTTTTTACCAATTTACAGAAAACATCTCGAAGATTCTCCAAATCTTCTTTTTTTATATCTGCTCGTTGATATTTCAGCCGCTTGCCATCCAAATATCGAATTTGCGTGAGCAGGGCATATTGTGGTTTGCCTTTGGAATCTTTGAAACAGAAATAATAATCTCCCTTACGATCAGTTGTGGTAAGTGGAATTGCCAGACAGGCATTTCCATACACTCTCTGCATAATCACAACCGGACGAAGAAAATCATCGCCTTTCCCAGCAACTTCTGTGGCTATATTTTGTCCAATCTGCGCCCACCAGATTTGTCCAGGCAAAAAATGTGGGTATGAGCCGTGAAAGTTTGTTATTTTTTTTCTCTCATTCCAGCGGTCAAATGTTTGTTCATCCATATGGTTAATGAGAATTGTGCGCATGAACTGTTGGAGTAGTTTACAGTATTTCAGAATAATTTTCAAGTCAAAATGAAGAAAGCCAGCGGTACTTTTCGATTTCTCGAATTTCCCGCTGGCCTTGTTATTTTACCTCCTTTCCAGTATTTGGAACCACGGCAACAGCGCCCGATCGGTCAGGTGATACGGCCCGCGTGCGGGCAGCGTCAGTGAGCTATCCCGCGCCATCTCTTCGTAGACCGTCGGATCGACGCGGTAACTGGCGACACCGTCGTCATACGGTCCCTTGATGACGGCACCGCACGAGTACTCCGGCAGAAGCAGTACGGGGAGATGGGTGATCGGGTAATACCCCACGACGTATGGAAGTACTGACCGTTTGAGTTCTTGCTCCGTCTGTTGATCATGAAGTATTTCCGCGAGCGAGCGGAGTACTTCGTGTACAACGATTTCACCCATTTCGGTGCGATGCTCCTTAATGAAAGCACCGACGCGATGCTGTACTTCTTCGGACATGAGATCAACGCCCACACCCACCAGTACGCCGAGCAGATTCCATGTCCATGATCCAACGAGCCGGTGAGTCCCGTCGGTGTCGCACCCGTACTCATTGACGATGATGGGGGCGAACCCCTTGGTCCGCACGTTGGCGAGTTCGTGCAGAACCCGTTTCGTCACAGCGAGTTCCGTACACCTGATCGCCGTGATAGGGAGCCGCCCCACCTCCACCCACGATCCGTTGTACTCGCCATAACCACTGATGTTCATCGGCCAGGAGTATTGGATATGTGAGAGGATGGATTCAATTTCGAAGGCGCAGGCCAGCAACGAATCACTGGCCATTGCCCACTGAAAAAGAATTTTTCCCGCCTCTATCGTCTCCGGTGCCCACGTCGGTTCCTTCGTGTGCGGACTCCAAGAGCGGCGGATGAGCGTCAAGGCTTCCCGCATGCGTCCAGCTTCGAGGCACTGGCGGATATATTCCTCAATCCACCGCTTGAGCCGAACCATATCACCCTTGGCCACTTCACCGTTGAAGCGAGCCGGATGGATTATGCGGAGTTTAGGCTGTTCCACATACCGCCATGGCCATTCACCGATCTGATCGGCGTCGACCGTGGCGTGCTCGATGACGTCGTCTTTCTCAAACGGACCGATGTTCGGAAAACCGCCACCGAGTTTCAGGAGTTTTTCGAAACGGGCGTACGCGAGCGTTCCGACAATTCGCGTGTTCACGTTTGCGCCTGGCCCGGGAACCGTGTGCCCAGGAAAAAACGCCGGAAACAGACGCGAGTCGCCTTGCTTTGCAGCCGATAACCGTGGAGCGTAGTAGCAACCCCACAGCTCTTCCGTCAAGTGGTTGCCGAGAATCCGCCGGGGCTGATTCGGTACAGCCGAAGTGATCTCGTACGACAGGAGTTCTTCAGCTATCTGCCGAATGATCGTGATGTCCTTCTGCTGTTCGTATGACAACACGTTAGGGTGTTGCCACTTAGCAGAGGAGGCGAATCCGATCTGCCGATTTGCATGATGCTCTGCGAACATTGTCATCGTCTTGTTCCTTTCGTGTGTTGTGAAAGAACAAAAAACACCTGCCGAGCTGGTAGGTGCACCGTACTGGAATACTGATACCACTACCAAACTCACGAATCCTCATTCGTGGTTGTAGTCGTGGTAGGCAGGACTTCAATTTCCCGCACTAATTTTGGTTTGCCTTTTTTCAATTGTCGCATTTCATCGCGAGACAAAATGACAGGCAGGATCGTTAGCATATTTTTATGTTCTACATATACGTCGGAAACCGCTTGAACCGCAGCGCGTTTTTCTACGCCGCCAAAACCGATAAATAAATCAACAACTTCCCGACAGTAACTATCGCTCACGCTATCTCCAACCATTACAACACGATCCGATTTGTTGATGTATTGTTTAATCGTTTGTGCTTTTCCTCTCGCAGTGGCCAATAATGAATCTGTGTTCATACCATTATATTTACCGTCAAGAAATTGCAGATTATTTGCTAATACGTTTTGGCTTGGTATATGCAATACCTCTGCTATCGGATCCACTATACAATGAAAATTCGAACTCAAAATAAAGACATCTTTCTCAAAAGAGAGTAGTACCGAAATGACACTTTCCATACCATCAACGAGAAGACTTTTACACTTGTTCAAAATAAATTCAATGTCGTTTTTCGATGGGCTTATCAGGCTCATTTTTTTGCTAAAAACGTCTTCTAGCGCAACAACGCCATCCATAGATAATTTTGTCATCCGGCGTACTTCTTCTCCGATGTCTTTCATGTCAGCGAGCAAATCTAAAGATTCGCACGAAATAATGGTGCTGTCGAAGTCAAAAAATATTTTGTTATAGGTCTTATTGTTCATAAAAAGAAACAACCCTCGTTTCCGAGGGTTGTTTAAGTATTTTTTAATACACAAACTACCTCGGATTAGAGAGGGCGGTAGTCGTGATAGAGGTTGTATTAATTGGGAATTTCATATGATAGAAACACTGTATCATGCTAGGTAGTTCCTGTCAAATTGGATAACTATCGGTAAACATCTCTGTTAGCTGCCGGACACTGAGACGGCTGTTTCTTTGCGCTGGGGTTCGCCCATTACCGCTTCAATCTCCTGCTGTTCTATGGTTTCTTTCTGCAATAAGACCGCTACCAGCGCTTCCAGCTGCTGTCGGCGCTCGGTTAACAAGCGCCGGGCCGCAGCCTCGGCCTCGGCAATCAGTCGTTTGATTTCCCCGTCAATCGCTTCGGCCGTCTTGTCGCTGTAATCGCGCTCCTCGTGAATCTCGCGCCCCAAAAAAACCAGCTCTTCGTGTTCGCCAAAAGTACGCGGCCCCAGCTCGGCGCTCATGCCGTAGCGGGTTACCATATCGCGGGCCAGCTTGGTGGCATTTTTCAGGTCATTGGCCGGCCCGGTGGAAACCATCTCGGCGCCAAAAATCATTCCTTCTGCCACGAAACCCCCAAGCGACATCGCCAATTCATCGCGGAACTGGGCCAGGGTATGATAATGTTTGTCTTCGCTCGGAGTCTTAAGCGTATAGCCGCCGGCGGCGCCGCGCGAAATAATGGAAACTTTGCGCACCGGATCGCAGTGCGGCAGGAAATACCCCACCACCGCGTGTCCGGCCTCGTGGTAAGCGGTTACCTGCTTTTCGTGCTCGCTGATGATGCGGCTTTTGCGCTCGGGGCCGAGCAATACCTTTTCAATGCTCGGCAAAATTTCCGCTGCCGTCACTTGCGGCTTGCCGCGCCGCACCGCCAAAATGGCCGCTTCGTTGAGGAGGTTGGCCAAATCGGCGCCGGAAAATCCCGGGGTGCGCTCGGCAATGGTGCGCAGGCTGACCGCAGGCGCCAGGGGCTTGCCGCGGGCATGAGTGGCTAGAATCTCTTCGCGATCGCGGATGTCCGGCATGTCAATTACCACCCGCCGGTCAAACCGGCCGGGCCGCAGGAGCGCCGGGTCCAAAACGTCGGGGCGGTTGGTGGCGGCGATTACAATCACGCCCAGGTTAGGGTCAAAGCCGTCCATTTCCACCAGAATCTGATTCAGAGTCTGTTCCCGCTCGTCGTGCCCGCCGCCAAGGCCGGCGCCGCGCCGGCGCCCCACCGCGTCAATTTCGTCAATAAAAACAATGGCCGGCGCCGCTTTTTTGGCTTTGGCGAATAAATCGCGCACCCGCGAAGCGCCGACCCCCACAAACATCTCCACAAACTCGGAGCCGCTCATATGGAAAAAGGGCACATTGGCCTCGCCCGCCACGGCTTTGGCCAATAAAGTTTTACCCGTGCCCGGCGCTCCCATCAGCAATACCCCTTTGGGAATCTTGGCGCCCATGGCAATAAATCGCTTTTGGTCGCGCAAAAATTCAACAATTTCCACTAACTCTTCCTTGGCTTCGCGGGCGCCGGCTACATCGGCAAAGGTCTTTTTATCCTTATCGTCGGGCTTTACCTGCCGGGGATTGCTGGAGCCAAACCCCAGAGCGCGGTTGCTCATGCCCTGCATGCCGCGGCCCATAAAATAGAAAAATACCATGATGAGAATAAGGGGCAGGAGTGCCGGCAATAAATTCAGCGCCCACACCTTGGCGGTACTTTCGTCGCGGATCTCCACCGGCAGACTGCGGCGGGCTTCGGCGCTGACGCCGTAATTGTCCAGCAGTTCCCCGAATGATTCCTGGGGTTCTTTTTTCAGGGTCTGGGGCCGGGCAGGCTCATCTTTCAGTTCCACCCGCACCGTATCGCCCGCCACCAGAATCCGCTTCACCGCGCCGGCGTTAATTTCCGATACCAGGGTACTGATGCTGATTGATTCCGGCTTTTCCCTGCCCCCGCCGCGCACCATGCTCAAAACCCCCGCCACTAAAAACAGGGCCAGGAAAATAATCAGGAAGTTCTTGAAAAAATTTTTCATAAGCTATACGCGCCGCCAAGAATGCGTATTTCCGCCAAAATTAATCACCATCAGTGAGCTAAATCACCGAAGCAACGGGGGTCGATGCCGTGTCAGCAGAATCAACCGAGGGGGTAGCCGCCGGCGCCGGGGCAGTGGCTGCCGGGGCGGCGGCCGACTCGGCTAACGCCGGCGCGGGCTCCGACGGAGCGGCCGGCGGGCGCGGCCGCCGGCCGCTCTTGCCTTTTATACCCGCCAGTTTAAGCCCCAGCCGATGCTCGGCCGGCTCCAGGGAAACAATTTCAAATTCCCGCTCCTCCCCCACCGCAAACTGGCTCCCCAGATTGCTGATGGGAGAATCCGAGAGTTCAGAAATATGCGCCAGTCCGTGAATCTCAGGGTCAAGCGCAATCATCAGACCAAAAGGCTCAATTTTAACCACCTTGCCGCGCACTTTTTCCCCCACGGAGTAGCGATCTTTTACCCGTTTCCACGGGTCCTCTACCGTGCGCTTGATGGAGAGGTAAATTTTCGCCCGATCCAATTGAATAATCTGGGCCTTGACGGTCTGGCCGATGGTCAATACGTCGCGCGGGTGATCAATGCGCTGCCAGGCAATTTCGGAAATGTGCACCAATCCTTCCAGCCCATTGCCAAAGCGCACAAAAGCGCCGAACGGGGTAAGGGCGGTAATTTCGCCTTCCACCACGTTGCCGACCTGGTAGGATTCCAGCACCGCCCGCTGGGATTCTTCCCACACGGCGCGCTCGGAAACAATCAATTTTTCTTCCGCTTCGTTGGCGTCAATCACCTTGACCTCAATTTCGCTCCCGATCAGCTCGCGCAGGCGCTCCAGAATTTTATTCTTGTCGCCGCCCGCCACCCGCGGATAATGCTCGGGCGAGAGCTGCGACACCGGCATAAAGGCCGGCAGGGCGGCCAGCTGAATCATCAGGCCTCCCTTATTGGCGCCGAGCACCCGCGCTTTTACGGTGGCGCCGGATGCCTGCTGCCGGCGCGCCTCGTCCCAGGCCTTGCGATACCCGGCGCTGCGGAACGACAGTTCCATCTCGCCGTTTTCGTTTTCCAGCTCCACCACGGTGGCTTCCACTTCGTCGCCTACTTTAAGGCCGGCGTATTCATGCGCTTCGGCAAACAACTCACGGCCGCGCACCACGCCGGTGGTTAAGCCCAGCACGTCCAAATGCACCATGCCGCGGTCCAGGGCAAACACCCGGCCGCGCACCACCTCGCCGACTTTAGGAATCTTCAGGGGCTGATTCTGCAGTAAAATTTTGAAATCGGTGCTCCCGGCGACAGTGTCGGTTAGGCCGGTTCCCGTTGTTTCCTCGGACATAAATTAAAAAATCCCTCTTAACCTGCCCTGATTTAATCAGGGTCAAGTGCCTCTGGCGTAACTAGTAAATAAAGGAGGCTTGAGTAAGGTGAAAATAGTCTACCAAAGCTGGGCTGGGATGTCAAATAGACCGTTGAAACTCGTCTGTTCGCGGGAATGACAGTTGGGGCGCTGATAAATAATTTTTCAACGGTCTATCCTGTTAAGGCTTGACAAGGCCATATTTTTTATGTATAATGCCAATATACATATTTGGAAACTATTAATCTTACCAATATATGCTTGATATTCAACTATTAGAAACCGTCGTGTCGGACCAAGCCGAGCTATTTGCCAATAAACCATTAGGCGTATCACGTTCGGTAGATTTTGATCGGTATTTAGCAAGCAAACACATTGTGGTAATTTCGGGCGTACGTCGGAGCGGCAAGTCAACGCTCCTCGCCCAATTCAGCAAAAAACTTCAACCATTCCATTTTATCACCTTTGACGATGAGCGTCTGCTGGATTTTAGCGTCCAAGATTTCCAGCCGCTGCTGCTCGTGCTTAAAAAACGCAGCGCTGCCAAAGTAATGCTGCTTGATGAGGTACAGAATGTCGCGGGCTGGGAACGGTTCGTGCGTCGGTTGCATGATGAAGGGTATAAGGTATTTGTTACCGGCTCCAATGCCAAACTTTTAAGCTCCGAGCTTGCCACTCACCTGACGGGACGATATTTTAAGATTGAACTATTTCCTTTTTCATTTAGAGAATTCCTTGCCTTTCGCTCACTCCCCAGCACTCCTCGCACCACGGCCGAGCAGGGGGCGGTAGCGGCGGCTTTTGACGAATACCTTGCCATTGGCGGCTTCCCGGAAATGGTGGCTACCAAAGACAGCGAAACGCTCAAGAACATTTACGAAGATGTGCTCTACCGCGATCTCATTACCCGCTTTAAAATTCGGGACGTTAAACTATTTCGCCAATTGGCGCAATATCTCCTTACCAATATCGCGACCGAAGTAAGCTATTTGGGGCTTGCCAAGCTCCTGGGCGCTAAAAGCCCGGTTTCCATCAAACGCTACGTAACATTCCTCACCGAAGCGTACTTTATCGGCGAGGTGTATAAATACGACTGGTCGCTCAAAAAGCAGTTTGTGTCGAATAAAAAAGTGTACGCCATTGATACCGGCATGCGCAGCCAGGTGGCCTTTACGTTTTCCGAAGACTCCGGCCGGCTTTTGGAGAACGTCGTTTACCTGGAACTACGCCGCCGCGGCCAAGACGTTTTTTACTTCAAAGATACCCGCGAATGTGATTTTATAATCCGCGATAAGAACCGCATCACTGAAGCGATTCAGGTGACCCGCACGCTTTCGGCCGAGAATGAGGAACGCGAAGTAGCAGGACTACTCCAGGCGCTGGAACGTTGTCGCGCTAAAGTCGGAACCATATTGACGTATTCCCAAAGAAAAACCATCAAACGCGATGGCAAAAAAATCGCAGTGGTGCCGATTACTGATTGGCTATTAAAAAGTTTTTCAACAGTCTCGTTATAAATCAGCAATCCCTTTCAAAAACGAGCGGCGGGCCGGGCGGGCGCGGGGAGCCGGCCAGTCGCTGTCTTCGGCTACATAAATCGGCGCGTCGGAGCCGGATTCTGCCGGGTCGCCGGGGGACGCCCCGGCGCACAAACCAATCGGCAGCTCGACAATAAATTCACTGGGACCCAGGTAGCGGCTGGTTTCGCCGCCGCTCCAGCGCGGATAAGAGAGCGCTAACTGATTCTGGGCGCGCGTGGCCGCCACGTAAAACAAGCGGCGCTCTTCAGCCAAATCTCCTTCCAATACCGCGCGATCGCTGGGGAAAATACCGCGCGCCAGGTGAATCACGAATACCGCCTCCCACTCCAGGCCCTTGGCCTGGTGAATGGTGGAAAGAATAATTTCCGCGGCGCGGGAGCGGACCGGGTCCCCCGGACGCCTGAACGATTCTTGCAGCGCCGCGCTGCCCAAAAATTCCGCTAAATCGCTGAACTCCTGCGCATAATCAGCTAGCTGGCGCAGGTCCAGCAAACGCTCCCGATAATCAGCATATTCCGAGGCCAGATATTCGGCATAGGGACTCTTTACCAGCGCCTGGATTAGCCTTGCCGGGGTGGGTTCCGATACTGCGGCCAGCAATCCCCACAGCGTTAAAAAATTGCTCCACCCGGCTTGCTGGGCAGCCGAGAATATCCCCCGGCCCCACTCTATTAATTTGTCTACCGGCAGGGGTGATGACAGCGGACCGGCGGCGGATAACGCCGCCACCAGCCGCTCCGCGGCGGCCTCGCCCATGCCAGCCTCCAAGGGCAGCACGCGCCGCCAGGCCAGGGCATCGCCGGAATTTTGCACCAGGCGCAGATAAGAAATAGCGTCCTTAATGTGGGCGCGCTCAAAGAACCGCACCCCGCCGCGGTATTCATAAGGGATGCCGCGGAAGGCGAGCGCGGCTTCCAGGCGCTGGGAATGGAAAGCGGCGCGGAATAAGACCGCGATAGCCGACGGTGCGGTGCCGGATTCTAACAAGGCACTAATACGCTCGGCCACTGCCTCGGCTTCGGCTGCCGGATCGGCTGCCGCGATGATCTCCGGCCGCGCTCCGGCGCCAGCGCGCTCGGCGGTCAACTCTTTAGGGAAAGCCGTGGCTTCGGCCGCGAGCGCGGCATTGGCCACCGCAAGAATTGCCGCCGTGGAGCGGTAATTGCGGGTGAGGGAAAAAATTTTCGCGCCGGGGAAAGTGGCCGAAAAACTGCGGATGTTCCCCACATCAGCCGCCCGAAATGAGTAAATGCTCTGGGCATCATCGCCCACCACCAAAACATTGCCGTGGACACTGCCCCACTCGCGGATCAAGGCCGCCTGCAGATAATTGGTATCCTGGTATTCATCCACTAAAATATACCGCCACTGCGCGGCATAACGCTGTTTAAGTTCGGAATCTTCCTGCAGCAGCCGGAGCGTCTGCGCTAGTAAATCATCAAAATCCAGGCCGGCGACCGCCTGTTTAGCGCGCTCATATTGTTCGGCCGCGGCGCTGATAATAGCGCTCCATTCCTGCCACTCCGGATACCGCTCCGCCATTACTTCCGAAAGCGGCCGCGCGGCGTTCCGGCTAAAACTCACCGCTCCCGCCAGACCCCCGGCGGAAGGAAAACGGCGCTGCCCAGCGGGCCGCAATTCTTTTAAGATGCGGCGCCACAGCACCTGTGCATCATCAGTATCCAGCACCCGCCAGCCCGGCGGCAGCCCCCGGCGCGCCCCGTGGGCGCGCAATAAACGATATCCCAGGTGATGAAAAGTGCCGGACCAGGGCAGGGGGGCAGCGGCAGCAGTCAACGCCTGCACCCGGCGCTGCATTTCCGCCGCGGCCTTGTTGGTAAAAGTAACCAGCAGAATCTCCTCCGGCGCCACCCCCTGGTGAAGCAGGTGCGCCACCCGATAAACAATCGTCCGCGTTTTGCCGGTGCCGGCGCCGGAGAGCACCAAGCACGGCCCCTCACCATTTTCCACCACCTGCCGCTGTTCGGGGTTGAGAGTGCTGAAAAAATCAGTCATGCTGACGTTAACAGTAAACGCGTTATGAAACTGAGACTGAAGAAGAATTAAAAATACCAGTTAGCATTAGGGAGCGGCAGACGAGTACTCTTTTGGCGCGCACCCCGATTAAATCGGGGGAGCACCAAAAGAGTGTCTGTCGCGACCAACCAAGTGGGTTTTAGCAATAGCGATAGCGACCAGACGGACAACGATTATCGTCAACATTCTTCTACAGTCTCAAACTATCGAAGAATATCATCAGTATACCAATCCGCTAAAATGCCGTCAAAAACCCCGCTCGCCTATGGCGAGCGGGGTTTGCTAATCAGCTAAAATTATCGGCTGCCGGGCTTTTTCTCTTATTCGCTCGCGGGCGGCGGAGGCGGCCGCAGGCTGCGCACTTTGCGGGCAAGTTCCTTGTTGCCCGGATTCAGCTCCAGCACCCGCTGGTACAGCGGCAGGGCTTCGCTGCGGTGCCCGGTGGCCTCGTACAAAATCGCCAAGCCAAACAGGGCATCGGAATAATTCTGGTTAATGGCAATGGCGCGCTGGAACGCCACTTCGGCCAGAGGGAAATCATTTTCTTTCTTACGATTAAAATAATAACGGCCGAGGTGGAACAGATACTCCGGATTGTTGCCGCCGTAAGGCAAGCCTTTTTCCAGGGCCGCCACGGCGCCGCTAATGTCGCCCTGCACCTCTTTGGCAAAGGCCAGGCGCAGATACCCCAGGATAAAATCCGGCTTCAGGGCCACGGTGCGCTCAAAGTCTTTTACCGCCTCGGTCACTTTGCGATCCAATAGTTTAGCATTGCCAAGACCCAGGTAAAAAATCGGGTTAGTGGGCTCCAGGGCCACCGACCGATCTAGGGACGACACCAGCCAGGTATTGGCTTCCGGCGCCACGGCCCGGGCATTGGCATACATGGTGGAAAGAAACTCCCAGGTGGCCACGTTAGCCGGCGCTAAATCCGTGGCGCGCTTGGCCGATTGCACCGCGAGCGCCACCAGCTGAAAAATCTGGCCCGGATCGCCGCCCCGCCCCGAAAGCTTAACCGCCTCGGACAAAAACGAATCGGCCAGCGCCAGATGAAAAACCGAGCGGCGGCTGTTAAGATTAATAGCCCGCTGCAGCGGCGCCACTTTTTCCGCAGCCGGCTTTTCCAGAGTGCGGGCGTAAGTTACTTCCGCGGTAAAAAAGCGGCCCAGGTAAATGCCCAAAACCACAATCGCGGTAAAGATTAAAATAAAACTGAAAGAAGTAATCAGCGCGTACTGGGGAATAGTTTTTAAGGAAAATACGGTAACCGGAAAACTCCGGCGCGTTACCCCGACGCTGGAAACTACCAGCATAGCAGTTAACAGCCACCAGGCAAACCAGTGCACCATGCCGAAATTCACCAGCCAAAACGCCACGGTGAGGGTAATCCAGGAAGCGGCAATGCTCCAGAATAAAAGCGGCGAGTTAAAGAAGGCCGCCGGGAACCCCGGGGCCGCTTCCCCGACGGGCGCCGCTCCCTTGCGCTTGCGGCGCGCTTCCACAAAATGCGTGTACCAGGTGGCGCCGATTACTCCTAAAATTAACAGCATCACCGCGAGCCACGCCAACGACACCAACACGCCGCCCGTAGTGAGCCAGTCAAAGGCGCTGCTGAAGGGCTGGCCAAAGCGCAGATTCCAGACAAAAGTGTAGTTCATGGACTCGGGGCGAAACCGGGAAAAGTCATAGGCATAAGTGGCGGGGCCGCTGCCGAACAGGAAATACTTGAGCCCCGAGGTGAGCGATTCGCGGGCAATCTCCCAGGATATTCCGTAACCGAGCGACACCTCCACCGGCAAGGGTCGCGCCACAAACCGGCTGAAGTCCAAAAATACAAAAAGCAGAGCCGCTACCAGCAGGGCAAACGCCACCGACAGCCAGACACGACGGAGCTCATCGGCATAAGCCAAAAAGAATACCAAAAGCAGAAACAGCCCGATGGCAATAATTACCCAGACCATCTTAAAGCCCATCATCACCAGGGCGCCGGCCGTTACCGCAAAGGCCAAGAAGCTGAAAATATCCAGGGCGAGACTCTGGGTGCGCACGGCGAGGAGCGACAGAGCAGTAAGCATTACTACCGCTAGCCACACCCCGAGCAGGATATTGGAGCTGTGCACCGGATTGGTGGTAGCAAGCGTAGTCCACGACCAGCTGACAAGCCCTAAAGTCTTAAAAATAAAGTAAATGGCAGAGAGAGAGCCGGACACCAGCAGCAGATACAGAATAGTAAGCGCTTCTCCCAGGGAGCTAAAGTGCTGCACCGCCAAAAAATAAAAAGCTAGAAATACGCTTAACCCCACAAACGAAAGGCCGAGCAGCGACAAATCGCCGAAAAACGACAGGTACCGGTCTGCCGACAGCAAGCTAACCAGCAAATACAGCGCCCACAGCACCAACAGCGGCACATCCAGGGGCGTCCGTTTCCACTCCACCTGCTTGCGCATTACCGCCCGCCCCAAAAAACACAGGAGCGACAAGAGCGTCAGAGCGTAAAACAAAAAGTATTTGTTAATCTCCAGTTTCTCCACGGTAACCGGCAGCCAAAACAGGGGCACCGCCACCACTGCTACTTGTAAAAAAAAGCGGCTTAACCACTGCAGCACTGAAGTAAGACGAGTTTCCATAATGATAAAGGCCTAAATAGGACTTACGCGTTTGGATGCAGTTCAAGGCGGCAGCGAGCACTGGAGCGAGCCGTAGCCAAGACTACGGCGAGCGAAGGGCGCAGCGACAACGCTGAAATGCGCCAAACGCGTAAGTCCTACTAAATTAAAAAATCCCTCCTGCTGATTATATCATATTTCTCCCGCCGGCGACACCACGACTCCTGTGTACAACTTTTTAGCGCCGCGACGGCAAAAACAAATGCCCCGGCTAAATCGGGGCATTTGCGGTAAGCAATGATTTTTGCTTTAGGGAGTGGCGGGCGCGGGGGCTTCGGCCGCCGGAGCAGCAGTTTCGGTCGGGGCCGGAGCCGGCTCACTAGGGGCCGGTGCGCTTGTGCTCGTATCTGTCACCGGGGCCGGAGCCGGTTCAGTAGCCGGAGCCGGTTCGCTAGAAGCCGTAGGAGTTACTGCGGTATCAGTAGCCGGGGTAACCGTAGTGTCGGTAGCCGGCGCCGGGGCAGTTACCGTAGTGTCGCTAGCGGCAGGGGGGGCGCTGGTGGTATCAGTGGTAGGCGCCGGGCTCGTAGGAGCAGGCGCAGGCGCGCTCGTAGTTTCTGCGACAGGGGCCGGAGCCGCTGGCGCTTCACCAGCTACGCTCACGCCCACCAGCCAGTAGTCCAAAGTAACATCTTCACTGCCGGACTGGCTCAAGGACACTTCAAACACACCCGCGTCTTGCTTGGAGATCCACCAGAAGGCCTTGGGGTTGGTGCGGAAGGTAACAAACACTTTTACCTGGGACGTTACCGCCGGATTCTCCACGCGGGCGGTGGTTTCGCCGGCGCGGATAGTAGCGGTCCCGACAGTTGCCTGGTTAGCATCAGCTGCCACCACAAACTCCTTCGCCGTCACCTTATCAGCCTTCACTTCGCGCACCACCAACAGGCCGTCGTCCGACATGGTCCATTTGCCGGATTTGCTGGTAATGGATTTGACGTTTAAGAGACTGTTGCCGGCGAGGTCAAGATCACCGGTTTGCACCAGTTGACCCTCCGCGTTTTGGCTAACGTTTAAGGTGGGGGTGCCATTGGCTACTCCGTTGACCAGACCACGGCTGACCATAATCTTGATTTTGCCGGTGGTGCCGGTGAAAGATTCCAGGGCCATGCCGATGAGACCGGCGGTTTGGCCTTGGGTCGCGTCAAAGCGCATCGCGTAGCCCGGGAGGGCGGCGGTTACCAGGTAGTCGCCGACATTAATGGAGCCGTTTTCATTGGTTACTTTCACCTGGACGATGCCAGCCAGCGCCAGAGGGGCGCGGTTGTGGCCGCGGCCGCCGATGATGAAGGCGCCGGTGTCCGAGATTACCCCGGCCACTTCTTTTTGGTGAGCGCCGGTGGATTTGCGGTATTGGTGCAAGCCGGCTGCATCGGCGATTACTACGTCGCCGGCCTCAATGGACTCGCCCGGTACCAGGTTAACCTGTTCGGCCACGTCACCGATGCCGGTAGAGGCCACGTTGGAGTTGAAGGTACCGGTGGAAGCGACGTAGCCAGTGGCGTCAATGGAGAAAGCGGCCCGGCCGCTGTTGCGCACCGAGAGTAGGATAGTGGTGCTGGCAAAGTCCAGGGCCGAGTTGCTGTTCAGAACAAAAGCGCCGGCAGCGCCGCCCTGGGCATAGGAGGTAAGAGTAGTGGTGGTGTAACTGCCAGAGATCTGAACACCGCCAGTAGAAGTAACATTGCCAAAGACGCGCAGGGTGCCGGAAGCGTAAACATTGCCATAAGCGCCGGTGCCGTTGTCTACCCAGAACACGCCCCGGTTGTAATTGGTGCCGGCGCCTAAAATGAGCGAGGAACCGGTTAACAGAGTAGAGCTGGTGCCGTCACCGGTGGACAGGTTGTTGCCGGCCACCGTGGTGGAGGCAGTGGGCGAGCCGACCTGGAGCGTGGTGGAGGCATAGAGCGTGCGGAAGGCATTGCCCCAGGCGCCCAGGTCACGGGCCGCGTTGCCGTAAGGAATAATGCTGCCAGCGATGGCGAGGCCAGACGAGGCCGAGATTTGACCGGAAACG
>JACPGS010000011.1 GCA_016189025.1 Candidatus Magasanikiibacteriota bacterium
TAGCCAAAGTAATCGTGCCCGAGGCCGCGAAGTTGCCGAGGGAATCCACCGTGAGAATGCCCTGGTTGTAGCCAGTGCCCGCCCCGATTACCAGGGAAGAACCAGTGATACTGGTGGAAGAGGTGTTGGTGCCGAGAGATAAGTTGTTGCCGGCGATTGAGGTGGAGGCGTTGCCCGCGCCAATCTGGACGCTGGTGGAGGCATAGAAAGTGCGGAAAGCGCTACCATAAGCACCTAGGTCAACGGTGTTGTTAGCGCCAGGATAAATATGACCTGACGAGGTAACATTCTGGAAAATGCGCAGAGAGCCCGAAGCCGAGGCGTTACCCACGGAATCCACGCTAAAGAACCCGAGCCGGTTGTTGGAAGAAGTGGCCACGGCAAACAGACTAGCAGTGAGGGTAGAAGTAGTGGTGCCATCAGTTACCTGGAAGATATTACCGCCGAAGAGGCGACCATTAAATGCCCCGCCGGCATCGGTGCCACAAGCAAGGACTCCATTGCTAGAGTCAATGGTATCGCAGGTACCGAGGCCGGGGAAAGTAATGGTGCCTGAGGCGGCTAAATTTCCTAGAGAATCTACCAGGAAAATCCCCTGGTTGTAACCCGTGCCGGCGCCGAGCACCAGCGAAGAACCGGTGAAAGAGGTGGAGCTGGTATTAGTGCCCAGGCTTAAGTTGTTACCCGCGAGGGTGGTGGAGGCATTACCGGCGCCAATCTGTACCGAGGTAGAAGCGTAGAGGGTACGAAAGGCCGTGGCATAGGCGCCGAGATCAAGGTTAGCGTTGCTGCTTGGCAGGATGCTGCCGCCCACCGTGACCGTGGAAGAGGCCGACAGGGGGCCGGAGATGGTCAGATTAGCGTTAATGGTGGAAGAAGCAGTGGCGAGGAGACCGCCCGTAAGCGTCGCAAGATTATCCACCGCCAGTGTGTTATATAACTGCGTGGCGCTGGTAACCTGAAGGGTGGAAGAAACAAATAACCCGCCGCTAGAATTAATATAAAGCAGTTTATCGCGCGCCGCATTCTGAATCTGCAACAAATCGGCGGTCTGGCTGGCGGCGCCGCGGATAGCTAACGGCACCGAAACGCTGGAGGTCGCCTCTACCGATAGTAATGTCCCGGCAGTAAACGGTGTGGTAGTGCCAATCGCCGACTGCCCAGTGCCGGCGACGGTGCTGGCGCTGATGGCATAGCCACTGGCCACCACCCGCTGGCGGGGGCTTAAAGTTTCAAAAGTAGTAACGCCGGCGCATGACCCGCCGGATTGATCGTTAACCTCAATATTTAAATACGCCGTGTCCGTATCCTGAAAATTAAAATTCAGCAAATCTCCGCCGGCACTAGTGTCGCCGATGTTAACGTTAAAGACGCCGCTTTTGACATTAACCGTTAAGGTGGCAGGGTTACCACCTGGCCATAACTTAGTCCCTTGCCCCACCGTCGGGCTGCTGTACAACGAAAATCGAAAGCAATAATCAGTGCCAATCTGCGGCGCTCCGCGCGCTGCTTGCCCGGGGGCAGGGAGCAACAACAAACCAGCGGCAACGATTAAACCAGCTACCGATAAAATTCGTTGGCATTGATGTTTCCGCGACAAGCTACGGAACATACCAATAAATGATTATCCGTAAGGTAATTCTTCTTCGGTCGGCACGGCCGGTGTTGGAACTGGCGTTGGCTTCGCCTGGCTCACTACTGCCCGCAACCGCGGCTCGCTGGATTCCACCGGCAGCTCCATCGGCGGTTCGCCCCGCTTAGCGCCTGCTTTCTGCAGCAAAGGCGTCTTCACAAACGGCAGAGGGAAATGCCAAATAGTCGCCAGCTCTTCAATATTCATAATATAGGGGGTAGCGCCGGCTTTAATTTTGCGCTTTTGGTAGCGCTGCACAAACCGGCGCTTTAAGGTATTGCTTTTGCGATGTTGATAATCGTAGTGGGCATGGGTTTTGGCATGCGGCACAATCGCATTGCGGTTCTGCATGTGGAATTGGTTAAAAGCGCCGACCAATCCATCCAAACACCGCGACGGGTTATAAATGTCTTTCCGCGCCGCATACAGCACGCGAATTTTAGTTTTAAATCCGATTTTAGAAATTTTATTCTCAATCGCCTCAATGGTCGCCTTGGTGCCCGGCGATAACTTGTTAATATCCAACCCCGACGGCCCCTCGACGTGCTCGCCCGGCTCAAACTGCCAGTACCAGATGTTAGAGAGCTCCTGGAGCGCCGCCCGCGGCAGATCGGTCAGCTTGCTGGTAACGGTTTCTTCGCCGCGCCCTTTATGCCCCATCATTTTTTTCACCAGCTGAATCCCCTCCTCTTTCCAATGGCTATCGGTCGGCTCGACAATAATCTGCAGCCACATATTCTCCCCGTGCCCGATACGGGAAAAATTTTCCAGCAGGGCCGCCATCGGATCGCTGAACACCAGGTCTTTGCTGATGCTGTATTCAAACTCTTCGTAAGTGCGAATGGGATACACATCGTCCGCCGCCAGCTTAAATTCCACGCCCATTACGTCGTAATCCGGATTAGGATAGCGCCGGGGGATTTCCAGCGCATAATCCTCCACCTCGGTAATTTCCGCTTCGGCATACTGGGCATAAATCGCCGCCTCTACCAGGTCGCGGAACTCAATTTCGGTACGGATCAGAAACTGGGTATACCCTTCCAGACTGATAATCTCCAGGCTGAACCATTTTTGTCTTTTACCGTGCCAGAATTTATCGCCGATATTGGGGTGAATACCGGCGCCGGAGAGATGAGCAAAAATTTGTTCTACCGCTTTGGGGGTCTGAATGTAAAGCGGCGGAATATCTACCGCCAGCAGCACCCACTGCCAGTGGTTGGTATACTTGGTTTCCTGCCGATACTCCATCCACAACCACGCGCCCATGTAGAATAATACCAACGCTACCCCAGCCCAACCGATCAGGGCAAAAATTATCCGCACCTGTTCCCCGCCCGGCAGTACCGCAAACCAACCCCAGAATGACAAATCCAGGTTGACTCCGAAAGTAAAAGGATTATCAAAAGTGGTGGGAGGCATAACCCAGCAGATTCAGAGATCAGCAGATTCAGAGATCAGTTATCAAGATTGAAGATATCGTTGCTGAATCTGCTGACTCTGCTGATTACTGATGAACTGCACTTAATGTCCCGCATTAATAATTTTGTAAACTCCGCCGTAGACAATCAACACCGAAAATCCCACCCACCACCACTGGCGCCCTCCGGCCAGATACCCGCTATAAAATGCCAAGAAGCAGATGACGGTGGCGAGCAAAGAAACCAAATGACGGATAACGGTTTCGCGGGTCATAGATAGTTAAATTAAGATTGAGATTTACAGAACGTAGAAAATACGAAAAAATAAGAAACTACGAAATTTGACGTCAGTGATAGGCGAGTCATAAATACCAAAAATTGCCCTGAAAGCAGGGGGGATCTAACTCTTCATTAGTATACCATATTTTAGGGTGTCAAGTTAATAAGTAAACAGTCAACAGACAGCAGTGAACCCCGTACCATTTTGGTATCGGGTGAACAGCAAAAAGCCAAAATTAAAAAGACCCTCTGCTGGGGTCGGCGTGCCGCTTGCGGCTGACTGTTTACTGTTTACTTCTCCGCTGCCAACGTTCCAGCAAAACCAAGAGGGGGCTGGCAACGAAAATAGAAGAATAGGCGCCGCTGCCAATGCCGATAAGCAGGGCCAGGGCAAAATTGCGGATGGAAGCGCCGCCGAAAAAATAGAGCGCGAAAAGCGGCAACAGAGTGGTTAGGGTGGTGTTGATTGAACGCATGAGCGTCTGATTAAGGCCGTTGTTAACCAGGGCGGCAAAATCGCTTGATCCCTCGCGCAGCAGACGCTCGCGCACCCGATCGTAAACCACAATGGTGTCGTTTACCGAATAACCGAGTACGGTTAAAATCGCCACCACAAATGCCGTATCTACCTCTACGCCCCGGAAGCGACCCAGTACAGCAAAAACTCCGAGCACTACCAACACGTCGTGGAGCAGGGCGACAATCGCCAGCGCCCCGTACTTCCAGCTCGCGACCGGCTGCGAAACGCGCCGAAAAGCATAGGCGATATAAATAATAATGGCCAAATTGACGAAGACTACCGCCCAGATGGCGCGGCGTTTCAATTCCGCGCTCACCGCGGCGCCGATTGTTTCAAACCGCTCCTCATGCAAATCGTTACCTGCTTTGCCCAGGGTATTGCGGAATTCAGCCAGCAGGGCCTGGTGCTTATCTTCGGTCAGCCAAACCGTGCGAATCAGCAGATTGCGCTCGCCGCTCTTCTGCACAATACTCCCTTTCAGATCAAGCTTAATTAACTGCTCCTGCACTGCTTCTACCGCCGGTAAGGCGCGGGCAAACGAAAGCTCAAGCAGACTGCCGCCGGTAAAATCAATACCCGGCTGCAGCCGCCACAGAGCCAGCATCACCACGGCCGCCGCCATTACCACGGCGCTGATGCCAACCCATAGTTTGGAGTATTTAACGAAGGGAATTGATTTCACAAAAGGAGATAATAAGACTGTAGAAAATGCCGACGATACTGATGTTTAACTGGTCGCTATCGCTATTGCTAAAATTAGCCTGGTTGGTCGCGACAGACACTCTTTGGGTGCTCCCCCGATTTAATCGGGGTGCGCGCCCAAAGACACTCGTCTGCCGCGCCCTAATGCTAACTGGTATGTCTTAAATTATCTGACTGGCTGCCAGCACGCTGATGCCCCAAAAATAACACGCTCCCCCGCTCCCCGCACCAGGGGGCAATGAAGCGGAAAACGGTGCGGGTAACCGAAATGGCGGTAAACAGGCTCACCAAAGTACCGGTGGCTAATACCACGGCAAATCCTTTAATAAACCCAGTGCCGAACCATAACAATACCAGGCAGCTCAACAGCGTGGTAACGTGGCCATCGCGAATGGAAGGCCAGGAACGGATAAACGCTTCTTCCAATCCAGCGCGCAAGGTGCCGCCGGAGCGTAATTCTTCTTTTAGCCGTTCAAATACCAGCACGTTGGTATCTACCGCCATGCCGACCGATAAAATAAAAGCGGCGATGCCCGACAGCGTCAGCGTTACTCCCATTAATTTAAACAGGGCAAGGTTAAGAACAGCATATACTAACAGAGAAAATACCGACAGCAGGCCGGGCAGCCGGTAGTAGAGCACCATGAATATCATGACTAAAATCAGTCCGACTACGCCGGCCCGGAAACTTTTGGCCAGGGAATCAGCACCAAGCGTAGCGTCTACCTTTTGCTGGCTTAACAGCTCCACCGGCACCGGCAGCGCCCCGGCATTCAGGCGCTGGGCCAATTGTTTGGCTTCGGCTAAAGTGAAAGAGCCGGAAATTACGGCGCTGCCGCTGGTAATGGCTTCGGAAACGCGCGGGTCGCTGATTACCGTGCCGTCCAAAAAAATCGCCACCTGCTTATTGACATTGCGCCCGGTAATTTCCCCGAATAACCGCGCCCCTTCGTCGTTAAACTGCAGGCTTACCTGCACCTGCCCGGTATTGGGATCGGTGGCGACTTCGGCGCGCTTCAGTTGCTTGCCCGAGAGTCCGGTCGGTTTCCAGGGTTCCGGCGGCGGCAGAATATCAGTCTTTTGTTTGGTAGCTACAAAAACCTGGGCGAGCTGATATTCGGTCAGCGGCGCTTCGCCTTTTTTGTAAATCAGGTGCCAGCCAAACTGGGTTTCTACCGGCCCGATAATCGCCTTCACCGGCGCGTCCCATATTGCTTCCTCAAACGGCTTAACCATTGCCCCGCGCCGAAAACTGCCGAGGTCTCCCCCCCGCTCTCCGGCGCCTGGTTCGGTAGAGTATTGCTTAACCAGTGCCGCAAAATTTTCCGGCTTAGCGTCTTTTTTAATTTCCTCAATTTTAGCCTTAGCTTGCTCTTTAGTAAGGGAACCGTCGCAGCGTTCGGCGCCTTTATAACAAATTAAGAGATGCGCCGCCTGTACTTCTTTTTCGCTGGAGCGCGAAGCCAGGCGCTTAACAATATGCCAGCCGCGGAGACTGCGGATGGGTTTGGCCGATACCACGCCGTCGCGTTGTCCTTTAGCCCAATCGTATAATTCGGAATAGCGCTCGCGGGCGACAAATCCCAGATTGCCTTCCTGCCCTTTGGTGGCCGCGTCTTCCGAATACTTTTTTACGGCTTCGGCAAACGACATTCCCCCGCTGATTTTAGCAGCGGCTTCCAGGGCTTTTTGTTCGGCGCGGGCGTTATCCTCGGTGAGCTGTCGCTCTTCTTCGGGAGTTAAGGCGCGGGGCGGATCCGTATTCTCTTCTTTAAATTCCAACACCGGCGTTTCCCCGATCATGGCAATCGCTTGCTTAACGTCGGTAACGCCGGGAAGCTCCACAATAATCCGGTGGTCATCACTCACCCGGGTGGTTTGCACTAATGGCTCGGCAACGCCCAACCCCCCCCTTACCCGACGTTCAATTACGTCGCGCACTCCCTCCACCGCATCGGCGCGGTCGGGAATCGGGATATCTTTAGTTTCGGCGCGGTAAATTAAATGCGCGCCGCCCTGTAAATCTAATCCTAAATTAAAAGCGCGCTCCGGGATGAGCGGCAGTCCTAAATTAGCAATAGTATTAATCCGGGCCAAAACGCGATTGCCAATGGCCGGCAATACCACTACCACGCAAATCACCGCCAAAATCACCACCCCGATAGTACGGCGGTTAATTTGCCGGCGGGTAACGGCGCGGGCGGCCGGCGCCGGACGGCGGAAAGATTTATAAGCCACAGGTTTGATTGATCGGCAAATTCAATAACATGACCATTAGTATACCCGGCAACTGCCGCCCTTTCAAGTGGATAAACTCCGGCTTTCCTTATCGGCCAGGAATCCCCCCACCTGCAGCTCCACCATCTGCCGGTAAGTGTCGCACTCTTTAAGCAGCGTCTCGTGAGTGCCCCGGCAAATAATCCGGCCGCCCGCCAAGACAATAATCTCATCGGCGTGCCGCACCGTAGAGAGACGATGGGCGATAATCAGGGTGCTGCGCCCCTGCATCAGCTGGCGCAGACCAGCCTGCACCTTTTCTTCGGTAATGCTGTCCAGGGCGCTGGTCGGCTCGTCCAGCACTACCAGGCGGGGATTTTTCAGCATCGCCCGGGCAATCGCCACCCGCTGCTTTTCGCCGCCCGAGAGCCGCACCCCGCGCTCCCCGATGAGCGTATCGTACCCCTCCGGCAAGGCGGCAATAAATTCGTGCGCCTCCGCGGCCCGGGCCGCGGCGATAATTGCTCCCCGCGTCGCTTCCGGTTTGCCGTAGCCGATGTTGGCGGCAATGGTTTCGTTATACATCGTATTTTCCTGCAGCACCGTGCCGATCTGCGCTTTAAGCGCCTCCGGATCAAACTCCTTTAAGTTAATGCCGTCAATGGTAATCGTGCCGGCCGTAGGGTCCAATAGGCGGGTAATCAGTTTCATCATCGTAGTTTTGCCGGAACCAGAATGCCCGACCAGCGCCGCCACTTTGCCTGGCGGAATGGTGAAGGAAATATCAGGCAGGGCAAACCCCGATTCCGCGCCTGCATAAGAAAACCCCACGCCGGCAAACTGCACTTCGCCCCGCAGTGCGGAGGGGCGCACCGGCGATTCCGGCACGGTCAGGGTATCCGGCTTCTCCAATAAATCCAAATAGCGCTCAATCTGCTTGGCGCGGCGCGCGTACTGGGGCAGAATGTCGCCGAGTAAATGTAAAGGCGTTAAAATTTCGTTCAGAAGCCCCATAAACATGAACAGAGACCCCAGGGTAAGCGACCCGCGCAACACGAAAATCACCCCGGCGCCCAGCACCAAAAATCGCGCCAGAGCGTCGGGATTAAGTATTTCCACCAGCCGCCATTTGCGGTTGAGCGCGGTCTGGGCGTTATGCGCGCGCCACACCTGTTTAGCATGTTTTTGCACAAACCACTCTTCGCGCGGATTGAGTTTATAGGTAACGATGTTGCTAACCTGGTCGGAGAGATGTTCGCTTTTGGCTTCCCACAGTTTGTTCACCCGCTCCTGCTCGTCCTCGTAGCGGCGCAAATGGCGAATCACCAGCCATAAGCCAAAAGGAATTACCGCGAGCGATATTACGGTCATTGCCCAATTTACCGACAAAGCAATAACCAGCATCCCCACAAAACCCAAAATGGCCGAGGCAAACCGGTGCAGCCACCAGTTGGTCATCTCCCACACCGCAATGTCGGCGTTGTCCACAATTTTCGCGAGCGTCGCCGAGTGTTCGCGCACATGGGCGCGATAATCCAGGCGCAGCAGGCGCCGGAAGCCGTCAATCTGCACACCCTGGGCGCTCAAGTTGCCGAGCTTCCAGGTTAAGTAAGAAGCTTGCGCATTGGTTAAATTCAAAATTATGGTCAAGAGCAGCCACACCATCAGCGCCCCGCCGAGCGTTTCGAGCGCTGCTCCGGTAGCCAGACGCCCGATGCTTAACGCGCCGGTAAGGGTATCCACCACTACCTTATACAGATATGGTTCGGTCAGCCGCGCCCCGACGCTGATTAACAACAACCCGGCCAAACCCAAAAACGCCCGCCGTTGCCGGAAGGCGCGCGCCCAAATGTATTTAAGATAACGGGGCATATTAATAGATGGCTCTCCCTCGTTCAAACTCTCTCAATAAAACTTCATCCTTTGTCTTCCATCGCTTTTCACCTTTCGTTTTCCAGGGCTTACAAAGAGCACAGCTGCGCCGCTTTTTCTTGGTACGTTTACGCATAACGATGACTGGGTAATTTGGTGCTTCCCTTATTCAAGAATACCACGCCGAACGAGGTCGGGCATGATTTTGGTGCGAATGATGCTTTCTATTTTTTTAGTAACCGAGGAAAAAAATTTTACCGATGAAACGTTACGCCTTGACGTCAAAAACATCGTGCCCTGCCTGACGCAGGGCACGGACGACCGAAACGGCAACGTTCTCATCGGTCAACAGGCGCATACCGACTTACGAAGGGTGGGCGGCAAATTTAAACGGTACGATCTCTTCCCGCGATACGGCGTGTTTGGCAAACGCCATCGCCGCTTCCAGGTCGGCCCGCGTCAAATCCGGATACTCCTGCAGGATATCGGAAAACGACATTCCCGAACGTACCAGCTCTAAAATAAACTCCACCGAAATGCGGGTACCCTTAATAATAGGCTTGCTGCCTAAAATATCAAGGTCGGTAATAATTCTTTTAGATAAAATGCCAACCATAGTGATACTATTTTACTAACCTACCTCTCGGTTGTCAACTGCAGCAACATTTGACAATTAACGCCAGTGAGGTACAATTGAAAGCGTTAATTAACGATAACACTTAAATAATATGGCAATGGACTATGAAGCGCCAATTGAGGTACAAGTTGAAGCAATTAAGGGAAAAGTTGCGGCCGCGGCTGCAAGAGTAAAAGAACTCGGCGGCTGGCCCCCTTGGGTGGAGGAGAGTTCTTTAGTAGAGCGCATACCTAATCAAGGAGACACCAATGCTCCTGGTTTTGATGCGGGGACAGCGTGCGCCCTTGATTTGATTGTCCGTGAAAAACAAAAACTCGCCGCAACTCTTCATGGCAATTATAGCCCGGAAGCAGTCCAGCAGGTTCGTGACGAGGCCAAAGCGCTGGACCCAAACTCCGAGACCACTTGGTGGCTGGCAGCCTGCTCTCTTTGTACCGAAGGAAATGTTGATCAAAAAAAATTCCTTCAGCAAATTAGCGATTTTAAAACGATTGCTGCTGATCCGGAGAAACGGCGTGCTGCGGCGCAGCAGGAGCTTGACAATATGAGCAAGAGATTTCATTTTGATGCTGCCATTGATCCCGAAGTTCCATATGGAACAGAGGATGGGTGTATTCAAGGTGCTTATTTAAAGGGTTATCCATTCGCCGTCTATTATTCTAAAAATGACGGGATATATTTTGTCGGCACTTACCACCCAACGCTTGGGTTAGATGATTTCCAATGGTCAGATGAGAAAGATGGACAGGGTAGAGAAAAGAGCGGGCCAGTTTTTGGCAGCAAACAATTCGTAAAATGTGCCAACCTTGATGAGTTAAAAGCTGCTCTAGTAATTATTAAACCGAAATTTCAAGCTGAGCTTAAAGCAGCGCATGACAAAGAATAAATTCCAGGTTGATTAGATTATTTGGTATTTCTGAATACGCAAGCCGGTTGGCGTATTCATGCCCCATGGCACCGCTTGAACTTCTTCCCACTACCGTCCGCCAGAGGCGGACGTCGCTGGTTTAATTTAAGATACAAGCTATTTCCCGTGGCATTGTTTGAATTTTTTCGGCCTTCCGTCTGAGTGTTTCGCTCCGCAATAGCAGGGGTCATTGCGGCCGATTTTGGCGCCTTCGGGAGTGCGATCAGTGGGACGGCTGACGGGCTGGACCGTGGCCGGGGGCGTTCCGCCGTCAGCGGCCACGCCAAAATCCCCTACCGTGGCCTCGGCGCCCTGGAAGGTTAAATTGCCGCGCTGCATCAGGCTGGGAGCGAGCTGAATGCCGATGCTCATTTTATAAATCGTGTACACCACCTCTTTTTGAATCAGCGCCAGGAGTTCGCTGAACATCCGGTAAGTTTCTTTTTTGTATTCCACCAGGGGGTCGCGCTGGCCGTAGCCGCGCAGGCCAATGCCGGTGCGCAAGTAGTCAATCGCCACCAAATGCTCCACCCATAAAGTATCAATCGCCCGCAGCAATATCTGCTTTTCCAGCTCCAAAAGCATTTCCGGGTGCGGCGCTTTCTTCACCAACAGTTCGTCGTACTTGTTTTCCGCCAAAGTTACCAGATGTTCAATTAGCCTGGTGCGCGCCGCCGCCGCATCCAGTTTAGTTTCGGGATTCGCCGCCAAAACGCGCAGCGCGGTCTGCTCCTCGGCGCTTAACGGAAAAATAGTCTGAACCGTTTCTTCAATTTCTTTCAAGTTCCAGCCGCCGGCCTCCTCGGCGGCAGTATGAAAAGTTACCAATTCGCTTAATTCGTTTTCTACGTAGTCCAGCATCATGTCGTGCAACGATGTTGGCGAGACCTCCCCTCTGGTCCCCTCCTCTGGGGAGGAGGAGAGGTCAGACTCCCTTTCCTCGGCAGAGGAGAAGGCAGGGGGAGAGGTTTCGTTAATAGATAGCTTCGCTTTCTCTTGCGCAAACGTTTCCAGAATCGCCCGGCGCTTGCCGTAAATCACCTCGCGGTGCCGGTTGATCACATCATCGTATTCCAATAAATGTTTACGGGTGTCAAAGTGAAAACCCTCCACCTTTTTCTGCGCTGATTCAATAATTTTAGAAATGGCGCGATTTTCAATCGGCATGTCGTCAGGGACTTTCAGCGTCTGCATCACCCGTTTAATGCGCTCGCCGGCAAAAATCCGCATCAAATCATCTTCGGTGGACAAATAAAATTGGGTAGCGCCCGGATCGCCCTGGCGCCCGGAGCGACCGCGCAGCTGATTGTCAATGCGGCGCGCTTCGTGCCGCTCGGTGCCGATGACGAAAAGACCGCCGAGCTGCTTAATCGCTTCGGCCGCGGCCGCCTCCGGCGGATTGCCGCCTAAAATAATATCAACGCCGCGGCCCGCCATGTTGGTGGCAAGCGTTACTGCTCCTTTAGCGCCCGCTTGCGCAATAATCTCGCCTTCCCGTTCATGATTCTTGGCATTGAGAATTTCGTGGCGGATTCCTTCTTGTTCCAACCATAATCCCAGGCGTTCGTTTTTATCCACGGACACGGTGCCGATTAACACCGGCTGGCCGCGTTCCTGCAGGGCTTTTACTTCCTTGGCAATCGCCTGGAACTTGGCCTCTTCGGTGCGGTAAATGCGATCAGGCCGGTCTCGCCGGTGCGAAGATTTATTGGTAGGGACCACCGCTACTTCCAGTTGATAAATCTTGCCGAATTCTTCGGCCTCGGTAACCGCGGTGCCGGTCATGCCGGCCAGCTTCTGGTACATCCGGAAATAATTCTGGAAAGTGATGGTGGCCATGGTCTGGCTTTCGCGCTGAATCGCCGCGCCTTCTTTGGCCTCAATCGCCTGGTGCAGGCCTTCGGAATACCGCCGGCCCGGCATCTTGCGGCCGGTAAATTCGTCCACAATAATCACCTCGCCGTTTTCCACCACATAGTCGCGGTCGCGCTTAAACAGGGTCTTGGCCCGCAGGGCGGATTCCACGTGGTGGACGGTAGCGATTCCGCCTTCGGCATAAATATTTTTTACGCCGAGCCAGCCTTCCATTTTTTTGATGCCGGCTTCGGTGAGGGTGGCGGCGCGCAGTTTTTCGTCAATGTTGTAATCTTCGTTTTCCGCCAGGCGCTCTACCAGGGCGGCAAATTGATAATAACGCTCGGCGGCTTCTTCGGCCGGCGCCGAAATGATCAGTGGGGTGCGGGCCTCGTCAATCAAAATAGAGTCTACCTCATCCACAATCGCATAGTGATGCCCGCGCTGGGACATCTCGGAAAGATCCCCCACCATGTTGTCGCGCAGATAATCAAAACCGAATTCATTATTGGTGCCGTAAACAATGTCGCAGCGGTACGCTTCCTGACGAGTACAAGATTCCAGGTAATCGTACTCCACCTTAAAGGCGCCTTTGGCATCGCGTTCCTGGTCGGCGGCGCTGCCTTCGGTCAAATCTTCCGCCCCGGCGGATGGTTCAACCTTGGGTCTGACTGAATACCGGTACGACACCAGTAAATTCTGGATCACCCCGACCGAGAGCCCTAAGGCATCATAAATTTGCCCCATCCACACCGCATCGCGTTTGGCCAGATAATCGTTGACCGTCACCACGTGCACGCCCTTGCCCGAGAGCGCATTAAGATACACCGGCAGAGTAGCCACCAGCGTTTTGCCTTCGCCGGTGCGCATCTCCGCAATCTGCCCGCGGTGCAGCACAATGCCGCCAATCAGCTGCACGTCAAAATGGCGCATGCCGGTGGTGCGGCGCGAGGCTTCGCGTACGGCGGCAAACGCTTCGGGTAAAATATCTTCTTCGGTTTCCCCGCGCGCCAGGCGCTCCCGGAACTCCGCGGTCTTGCCCCGAAGCGCTTCCGCCGAGAGCGCCGTTAATTCCGGCTCCAGAGCATTGATGCGCGCCACCAGCGGCTGAATAACGGCAATCACTTTGGCATTGGGATCGCCGAACAGTTTGGTTAAAAACGACATAAGTGCCCCCAGTATATCACGTTTTGCTGGCGCTGTCTATGCGGCGGCAGACCGATACACTATTTGGGCATCAACATTAATGGTATCTAAAAAAGTTGTATAAAAAGCAACGGCGGGGTCGAGGAATGAACCTACGACCCCGCCGGAAAAACCGTACGGAGGCCCAAATGACAAGGACACGAGTGCCTTTGACGCAAGGGACAAGTGAAACAAAAGCCAAGTGACCGGCGAGCACTACCCGACGAAGGAGAGACCGGCCGAGAAGCCGGCGTACGCGTCGATGTCCCCGCTGCCGAAGACGAGCCCGTCGTCGTCGGTCTCAAAGCTAAGCGAGTCCTCGGCGGACTGCCAGGTGTTGGCGCTGCAGTCGTTGCCCGGCTTGCTCCCGTTGAGCGCCAGGGTCGAGGTGTTGGCAACGATGGACGTGGCCGTGTCGAGCGCGCCCGAGAGCATGAAGCCCGCGGGGAACGCGCCGATCATCTTGCGGTCGGCCGGGATCGAGAAGCCCTGACACGGGCACGGGAAGTGGATGAGAACGACGGGGCCCTCGGCCATCTTCTCGATGAGCCGCTGGTGCCGACTCTCCTCAACGACACCCACCTGGCCCGCCAGCTCGCCCTTCCGGTAGTTGTTGAATTCCCGGTCGGGGTACTGGGCCTGGTACGCGCGCTCGACCGCCGCGAGGAAGATACCCTCGAGCGTGCGCCCGTAGTCGGCGACCGTGATCTGCGGCAGGACGATGGGCAGGTAGACGCCCTTGAGCAGGTTGGCGACCTGCTGGTCCTCGCGGAGCCCCGCGATGAGCGCCGTCGCGCGCTTCTTGAACTCCGCGGCCGAGACGAACTTCATCTCGGGCGCGAAGAACCGCTGGAGGCGGGCGAGGATGCCGGTGTAGCTAATCTCCGGCTTGGTGATGTAGAAGTCGCGGTTGGCGTCCACGTACCCGCCCTTCATCGTGGCGAGCGGGATGCAGCGGCCGTTCCGATCCACGAGCACGATCTTCCCGTCCTTGAACGTGACGTAGACCGTGAGCTCGTCGCGGATGACGCCGTCGAGCTTCTCCAGCGCCTTGGCGTCGCCGCCCGCGGCCTGGTGAATCTTCTGCGCCCACGCCTGCTGCTGGCCGGCCGTGAGACCGTGCCACCACTTTCCGAACGTGATTTCGTCGCGCATGATCGTTCTCCGTTTCTGCATCGTCCACCAGGCTCTTTGCCCAGAAGACATTATTACCCCTTCCCGGGGTCTAGGGCCTCCCCGTCTTTGAGGAGAGCATTTTTACTACCCATTGCGAGATGGGAAATATAAACACTCTCCTCAAATTTGGCTAACTTTAGCTATTGGCTATAAAAAGAGCGACGTGTATTTATACCATATTTTAGCACCTTTGTCAATATCGGGCCATTTTTTGTCAACGGGAAGTTAAAATGTCACCCTGTTCAGGGAAGTTAAAATGTCACCCTTTGGTTAATTGAGCTTGGAGGACGTTCGTGCGCATTCGCAAACGCCAAGGGTGGTAGGCTGGGGGTTTCGTCGGTTCCCGACCAAT
>JACPGS010000005.1 GCA_016189025.1 Candidatus Magasanikiibacteriota bacterium
AAAACCGACTTATCCCAACTGACTGACCGAGATATTTACGAGATTCAAGAGAAGCTGAACAACCGGCCGAGGAAGTGTTTAAACTACAAAAGTCCTAACGAAGTTATTAACGAGGTGGTGCATTGAAAACTTGACTATTCACGCGGAAGGGAGGAGATTCGAACTCCTGAGGGTGTTAACCCTGCGCGCTTTCCAAGCGCGTGCACTAGACCGCTATGCGACCCTTCCCTAAGATTTTATATACCGCATCGCTTCCGCCGGGCTATCCACCACCCGCAATAAATCTTCGTCCAGGGCACCGATAGTCCGGAATTCCAAACGCAGCGTCTGATGAATAAACTCCAAGAGCGGCTGCCAGAACAAACGGCCGTAGAGCAAGAGCGGCACCGGCGCCATTTTGCCGGTTTCCATTAAAGTAAGCAGTTCAAACAGCTGATGCAGAGTGCCAAAGCCGCCGGGGAAAAAGATAAAAGCCCGGGAGGGGGAAGTAATAATCAGCTTGCGGACAAAAGGAAAGACAAAATCAATAGAGCGCGTTAAATAACTGTTCATCCGCTGCCGGCCGCGTAATCGCATATTGATGCCAATACTCTCCCCGCCTGATTCCCAGGCGCCTTTGTTGGCGGCTTCCATTATCCCCGGGCCGCCGCCGGTTACCACGGCTAATTTTTGCTTGGCCAGTAATTGCCCAACTTCATAGGCAGCGCGGTAATAAGGGGAGCCGGGCAGCACGCTTTTGGTGCCGAGCACGGTAACGTTTTGTCCTAATTCGGTTAAAAATTCAAAACCCTCCACCAGTTCGGCCATAATGTGAAAAATCTTCCAGTCGGTCCCCTGGATGCACAGCGGGTTGGTAGGGTCGTCGGTGCAGACATTGGGGCGGTCAGCAGTGTCTTTCACTATCGCATAAGCCTCCTCGGCGCTACTAGCCACCTGGCAGTGCCGGGTATCGGCCTCGGTAATCGCCTGCACTTCGCCCAGGCTTTTCTCGCGCAAAAATTTTAAGAGCGGCTGCCAGTATTCCGGCCCCACCAGCGACAGCGGCGCCGAATCCATCTGGCCAAGCTCCATATAATCCAGCACTTCAAAAAATTCATCCAGCGTGCCGAAGCCGCCCGGGAAAAAGACAAAGGCGTTGGCGGGCGAAGTGAGCATTACTTTGCGGGTAAAAAAGTAATAGAACGCCACCGAATCTTTAACATAAGGATTAATGCGCTGTTCGCGGGGCAGCTGAATGTTGAGCCCGACCGATTGGCCGCCGCCCTCGTGCGCGCCCTTGTTGGCCGCTTCCATTATTCCGGGCCCACCGCCGGTGATGGTGGTAAAACTGTTTTTGGCGAGGAGTTTGCCCAGCTGTTCGGCAATTTTGTAATAAGGATTATTGGCCGGCAAACGCGCCGAGCCCAGAACAGTAACTTCTTTGGTGAATTTGCCGAGAAATTGATAGCCCTCCACGAACTCCGCCATAATCCGAAAAATCCGCCAGGAGTCGCGGTAGTTAATGGGCGCACCGGCAGTCACCAAAGCCGGCGAGGCGACTGTCGGGCTAACTGTTGGAGTAGATGCTTTACGAGGCATAAAATTAATAAAATGACAATTGATGGCCGACGCTCATTACTAATGCTTCGGATAATCGTGGACCCATAATTTGTACTCCTACCGGCAATCCAGCGGCAGTTTTTCCCGCGGGCACGGATAGCGCCGGAATGCCGGCTACCGCTGCCGGGCCGACCAAAACATCAGTCAGATACATCGCTAGAGGGTCCGCCGCCTTCTCTCCCATGCCGAACGGTGGAAACGGAGAAGTGGGGGAAATCAGCACATCCACCTTGTCAAATACTTGATCAAAATCCTGTTTAATCAAAGTCCGCACCCGCGCCGCTTTTTTGTAATAGGCGTCGTAATATCCGGCCGAGAGCGCATAGGTGCCAATGAGGATGCGGCGCTTCACTTCTTCGGGGAACCCCCAGGCGCGGGAACGGGCATAGACATCATACAGACTGCCGGCTTCGGCTCTCACCCCATACCGAATCCCATCCAACCGCGCCAAATTAGAGCTGTCTTCGCTGGGAACAATAATATAGTAGGCGGCGATCGCGTATTTGGTATGCGGCAGTGATACTTCTTCAATCTTACCGCCTAAACTTTTAAATCTTTTAATCGCCTCTTCGGTGATCGCTCGCACCTCCGAATTCATCCCGGCAACGTCAAAATACTCCCGCGGCACGCCGATTCTCAATTTCTGAATTTCCTTATTTCCCAATTTTGTTATTTCTTCGCTATATTTAGGAATATTATCACTCACCGTCGTCGCGTCCCGCTCATCGCGTCCCGCCACCACCTCCATCACCAGCGCCGTGTCCGCCACGGTTTTGGTAATCGGCCCCACGGTGTCGAGCGACGAGGCCATGGGCATTACTCCGTAGCGCGAATTGCGTCCATAGCTGGGGCGCAATCCCACCACCCCGCAGAAGCTTGCCGGATAGCGGATGGAGCCGCCGGTATCTTCCGCGATCGCGTAGATACACATGTTATCCGCCACCGCGGCCGCGGAACCGCCCGACGAACCGCCGGCGACTTTGGTTAAATCGTGGGGATTCTTCACCGGCCCGTACATGCTATTCTCATTACTCGCCCCATGCCCAAACGTATCGCAATTATTTTTGCCGAGCAAAACTCCGCCCTGCTCCCTAATTTTTTTAATCACCGTCGCGTCGTAGGGCGGCAGATAATTATCCAAAATTTTCGCCGCGCCGGTGGAGCGAACATCAGCCGTGCAAATAGCGTCCTTCACCGCAAACGGGATACCCGTAAGCATCCTACCCTCTCCCTTTGCAATCATCTCGTCCGCCTTCTTAGCTTCTTCCATCGCAGATTCGTCGGCCACCGTAATAAAGGCGTTGATGTCTTTATTGCGTTCGTTGATGCGCGCCAAACAAGCCTTGGTTAATTCAACCGAGGAAAATTTCTTTTTGCGCAATCCCTCTGCCGCTTGCGTTATTGTCAACTCATTCAATTCCATAATTCATGATTCTTCGCCAAACACCGCCGGCACCACTAACTCCTCGTTTTCAACCTCCGGCATCTGTCCTATTAATTTATCGCGTACATCACAATTTATCGCCCGGTCTTCTCTCACCACATTCGTGAGCCCCGTCACCTGATACGTCCCCTCCACTCCGCCCGTATCCACCTCATTCAAAATTTTCATATAATCCAACACCGCCGAAATGGTTTCGGCGTGGCGGGCTTCTTCTGCGGGGGTCAATTCCAGACGGGCTAATTGGGCGATCTTTTTTACTTCGGCGATGGAGATGGTCATAACGGGAGTTAGTATACTAAAAATAGTTATCAAACACAATGAGCATTGTAATTTTGTTAAAATAATGGTAGATTTATCACAAGGAGGCAACCATGGCTACGACCGACCCCGAAGTGAGTGCTTTGCGCGCAATAGAAGAACTCAACCTGCGGGGTTTCCTCTATCCCGCCGAGCAGAAGACTCTGCGGCTGGAGCGCTTCCACACCGAGTGCCCCAACCACGTCGAGTGCTGGATCCGGCAACGTCTGCTCGTATTCCTCGGGACATTCTTCAGGTTGAGGAATGCGCGGGAAAAAGAAGCGCTGGAGCTGACCTTCCTGACCGAGATGGCCGACATCATCTTCCAGACGGTGGAGCCAGAGATGCGCATTTCGATTGAGTTGATGGCTGGAGCCATGCATGTCTCTGCCCGCGCTACCTATGTAGCACTCGCCATCTACGTCAAACAGCTCGGCCTCGAACGCAATCCGCCTCTCCTGACCATTCGCGGGCAGACGATCACGTGGGAACAGGAGACGCACCGGCACTTGCTGGAGCGTCAAGCTCCCAGTTCGTGACTCACTCCTGCCCAGCTGACCCGTCGTCCGGCACCACCTCTCGGGCCAGCCTTCGTTCCTTCCCTCCTCGGCCCAATCTCCAGAATAATCAAAGTTTGATTGTTCTGGAGAGCCGAGGAATATAAAACAGTCCGTTACGGCGGGCTGTTTTGATTTTGCTATAGACATAAAACATTGCTGACGCTATACTTTCCCTAGTTCCTTAACAAGGGGAGAAGAGTGTTGAAATCCGGCCTGGACTGCCGCGCAATAATGCCCGGCGGCCCTTCCGGATTTCAACGCCAGGAGTGTCCCCATGGCTACCATGCTGATCGTTGTGCTCGCCGGATTCATTTTCTGCCTTGCCCTGTTGACCTGGCTCACTGCTTCCCAGCGGTGGCACTACACTGAATACCTCTATAATCTGGAATACTTCAATTTCAAGCAGTTCGACGGGGGCATCGCGGCGGTGGAAAAAAAGAATCCCGCGGCGCTCGGCGCACTCCATAATCTGCTGCGGATGATGCCGGAACGGCTGTTCGTAGCGGTATTCATCATGATGATTCCTTTCACCATCATGATGGACTTTCCGCCGACCATTATCGCTTTGGCGCTCGCCGCTTCCGGTGGTTTCCTCAATCAACCTCTGCATACGCTCGCCGGCCGCATCCAGTTCTTTTGGGCGATGCTCGGCGGGCGCGACCATCACGGCACCTGGACGCCTCTCGCCCGCGCGGAGTTCCAACGGATAGGTGAACTGCACCGGGGGTCAGAGCATGCCCCGCCTAAACGTAAAGTATCACCGGCTACCCACCGGCCGGACATGACCAATGTGCTGGTGGAAGTATACTTCACGGTGCGCTGGTGGAACCGGCGGCTCGGCTGGCGAAAGCTGCTCCCGGAAGAAGAACGGCTGATCTGCCTGTGGCTCGCCGACATCGCCTATGGCATGGGTATTCCTGGCTTCCCGCTGACGCCGGAGGAATTTACCCAACGCCGCTTGTTGTACCACCGTTTCCATTTCCCCAGCGCCACGCCGGAAACCAGCCAGGCGCTCCTCAATGGCCTGCTCGGCGGCCTGCGCCAGCTGGTGCATGGTTATCTGTCGGTGGCGACGCTGCGCGCCCTGGTGCTCGCGGCCGAGCGCCCCGAGTTCGCGGACGCCTTCCGGCTCCCCCGGCCGCGCTGGTGGGTGCGATTGCCGGTACAGCTGGCCTTGCTGGGCATTAAGCACTTCTTCCTCCTGCCCCTGGCGTTCTTCGCTCCCTACCGCCGCCTTCATTTCCCTTACGAAAAACTCGTCCGCTGGTTCCAAGCGCAAGCCAAACGCTACGAACCCGCTGTCGAGCGCCCCCGCGAATCCTCCGCACCCCCGGCCGCCTAACCCGCCGCTCTTCTCTCCTTTTCTCCCCCCTCCCTCCTCCGCTTCACCCCCCCAGGGCAGTGTAATTTATACTGCTGTGGCGGGCGGAGGAGGATATACAAAAACTCCGACTTAGTCGGGGTTTTTTGACAAAAATCACTGCTCTTGGTATTGATTATTGTACTATGTCGGTTAGCAACTCGGAACAAGAAACCAAAACGATGGGGAAGAAACTTGCTGCCCGGCTTAGGGGCGGTGAAATTGTTTGTTTATATGGAGAACTAGGGGCCGGAAAAACAACGCTCGTCAAAGGAATGGCGGAAGGATTGGGAATTAAAGAAGAAATTACTAGTCCCACTTTCACCTTAATGAACGTATATCGCCTACCGGCTACCGCCTACCAGCTACAAGCTCTCGTACACATTGATACTTATCGCCTCAAAAATGAGCAGGAATTAAGAGCAATCGGCGCCGAGGATTATATTGGCAAACTAGAAACCGTGACGGTAATTGAATGGCCGGAGAAGATGGAAAATTTGCTAAAAGGGAAAAAGACGATTAAAATAACTTTGGAGCATGGGGAGAACGGCGAGCGAAAAATTACTTCTTCAAATAATTATTCCCTTTTAATTCCGGTGGCAGATACTCCTGTTCAACCGGTACCTCATAATCCGGATTATACTTATAATCCTTCCCATACCCAATCTCCTTCATGAATCTAGTCGGCGCGTTGCGCAGGTGCAAAGGGACGCCCAGGTGCGAAGTAACGCGCGCGTCTGCCGCTGCCCGGCCATAAGCAGTGTAAAGTAAATTAGATTTTTTTGATTTGGCGCAATAGACTACTGCTTGGGCAAGATGCACTGTACACTCCGGCATCCCGATTTTGTGGCAGGCGTCATACGCGGCATTAGCTTGAATTAGCGCCTCGGCATTGGCCATGCCAATATCTTCGCTGGCAAATCGCAGCACGCGACGAGCAATATACAAGGGATCAGCCCCGCCCTCCAGCATCCGCGCCAGCCAATAGAGCGCGGCATTGGCGTTTCCCCCGCGCATGGACTTATGCAAAGCCGAGATGACGTTATAAAATTCCTCGCCTTGCTTGTCGAACACCAAATGTGTTCGCTGCAGCGCTTCTTTGATATCATCAGAGGTAATTTGGGCTTCCTCCCCTTTCCCCTTCACCGCCATCTCCAAAGCATTTAAGGCCACCCGCGCATCGCCCCCAGCTAACTCGGCCAACAATTCAATCGCCTCATCCTTAATTTCAATTTTCCCTAACCCCCGTTCTTCATCCTTCACCGCGCGCTGAATAATCCGCCTAATATCTTCCGGCTCCAACCGTTTCAAAATAAACACCCGCGACCGCGACAGCAAGGCGCCAATAATTTCAAAAGATGGATTTTCCGTCGTAGCTCCGATCAGAATTACCACTCCCTTCTCTACATACGGCAATAAAGCATCTTGCTGCGCCTTATTCCAGCGATGGATTTCGTCAATAAACAAAACCGTGCGCTGCTGCCCCGCTAACAGTCGCTGTGCGGCGGCGCTCACAATCCGCTTTAATTCTTCCTTGCCGCTCATTACGGCCGACAAGGCGGCAAAGTGCGACTTCGTTTGCTCCGCAATAATGTGCGCCAGCGTGGTCTTGCCTACCCCCGGCGGCCCCCACAGAATAAGCGAGGACAGCTCATCATTGGCAATAAGCTGGCGTAATAACTTTCCTTCCCCGATAATCTGTTCCTGGCCGACAAATTCGTCAAAATTGCGCGGCCGCAGGCGGTCGGCGAGCGGAGTAGTAATCATAAATAATCTTCTATCCGCCGGGCGCCCCATTCCTGCAACTTCTGCCAAAATCCGCGCTTTTCCCAAGCCTCCCGCAATAGCGGCACTGCCTCGCGCCGCCAGTCGTTAAATAATAAATTCAAATCGCGCACCATATTGGCTTCACTAAAGGCAATGCCGCTTTCTTCATCCCAATAAAAACTGCGCCGGTTTAAATTGCCGCTGCCGATAAAACCCAGGGTAGAATCCACGCTCATTGCCTTGCCGTGATGCATGCGCGGCAGCAGAAAAATGTCGGCGCCGGCGCGCGCGGTGGCCGCATAATAAGCGCGGGCCGCCCACTCCATTATCCGGTGGTCAAGGCGAGTGGGAATAAATAAATTTACTTTTACCCCCCGGCGCCGCGCCGCCGCTACCGCCCGCAAAAACTGCCGATCCGGCACATAATAAGGAGTGAGGAGGTTTACGCTCTCGCGCGCCATCCGCAAACTGTCGCGGTAGAGCTGGCGCAGGCGGGCAGTGCGGGGATGTTGCGGCGAGTGGATGATAAAACGGATTTTTTCGCGCCACTCCCGCCATTCCGGCAAATGTAAGGCGAGCTTAGGGTGAAGCAGGTGACGTACCGCCCCCCGCTCCCCGCCGGCCGCTAAATAACTCTTGGCAAAGGCGCGCAATAAGGGGCGCACTAAAGGGCCCCGGATCTCCACGTGCAAATCGTCCCAGGAACCGCAGCTAGCCATAATGTTAACCCCGCCCAGGAAAACTGTTTCTTCATCAATAATCAGAGTTTTGCGGTGCGTGCGGTGAGAAATGCGGCGCCAAAAATGACGCCAAGAGAACTCCGGGTAAGGCGGATGAAAACGCAATACTTCCACCCCGCTCCCGCGCAGACGCGCCAGCGCCGCCCCCGACAGATCAGCGCTGCCGATGGCATCAATTATCAGCTTAACTTCTACGCCCGCCCTAGCCTTGTCACACATTAATTGAATAAAGCGATTGCCTACCTCGTCATCCAAAAAAATATAAACTTCCCAATAGATTGATTGGGTGGCGGCCGAGACACCCTGGAACATCGCCTCCCAGGCCTCGGCCGTGGTACGGTAGAAGTGGTAAGCAAAAGGGAAAGTCATACAACAATTAAAACAAAAACTCCTAAGAGGGATTATAGCACGGCCAGCCCAGGCGTCAAAAAACAGCTCCACGGAGCTGTTTACGGAGCTGTTTTTTGATTTAAGTACAAATTTACGACCGCGCCGGGCTCTTTTTCGTAATTATGGGGATTTTCGTGCACGTTTCACGCGCGCGCCGTTGGCGTGACCACCCCTTCACAACAAACCTGGTGCTGCATGTTCCAAATTAAATATCTCACCGCCGAACTCTCTAAAACGGTAGATTGGCTGGAAAGAAGTTTTTTAATTTTACGAGCAAAGGACTGTTTAGAATTTTTATGAGCTTCTTTTGGTGTGTGATTTTTAAGTAATGACACCATTACCTGATTAGACGGTTCTAAAAATATCTCGGCGGTCTTATCTTGCTCTGGCCGCGTTCGCTTATTCTCATCATACAAAAAAATGAAATCTTCATCATAACCAATGTACGCGTCCGCTTCGGCTTTTATGCTGCTTGGTCCCAAAATTTTACCAGAACGGCAAGATAGAGCATAAATAACTTTTGACTTTAACAATTTTTCATTATCACCGGCACGAACCAATTCCTCATTGTCTTGACCAGTTACAACATCATAATTTCCATGACCATTCAAAAATACTATTGTTGGCTCGTTTTTCTTAATCATACTTTCAAATTCTTTGCGGCTAGCCCGTTTTTTGTCTAAATCAAAAACATCGCTACCTTTTTCTTTGGCCAGTGTGATTATTTTATTAGCCCAAGTAGAAATGTAGCGAGTGGTCAAATCAAAATTTGGCCTGGTAACAAGCAACCTATGCTTCATACAGCGCTCCTTCCTTAAGGCCGCGCAAGAAACTCATCTCTACCTCAACTATTTTTTGGCCGATATCATCGCCGTTTTCTACATGAGCAATCATTTCATTTCTGTCAAAATTTCCTTGTGAGCCAATCGACATGCCAGTATCCTCCGGCAAGGTCTTAAGCCGCTCAATAACTAATTGTTTTATCTCTTGTTCAGAAACCATATACTATATAATTTTTAAATCGGATAATTTCTCCAAAATCATAGCACCTATTTCGGTATCATTATCCACTTCCAAAAAGGCTACCTGCCAAGTAATTGGACCTTTGCCGGGGATAACCAAAATAACTTCTTCGCGGAAATTTATAGGAAGATTAGCAAAAACTTTATAGAATTGTTGTTTTTGTTGTTCTTTGCTCATATAGTTTATACTACTCTAAACACTCATAAAATTCAATACTTACCAATGCATACCGATCTTTTAATACTTATCCTTAATTTCCCATGTTCTTTCAGGAGTCTTGGTCATATAATACATTTCACCTTCTATAAATTTAGTATGGTTATACAACCAAATCCGAACCTATTTTATCGCAAATGTGTAATTTTGGGAAGGCCGCCCGACGGCTCCGCGCCCCGACCGAAGCGTCGGGGCTGGCAAATCCCGCAAAAATTTTCAATTCTTTTTATAGGGCGCGAAGCGGGCAAAAATTCCCTCTCCCTAACCCTCTTCCTTTTTGCCCGCTTACGAGGGCGGCGGCCGATTTTTTGGGCGGGCGGCGGGCGGACGTTAGTAAATGTTCTTTTTCGGTCTGTTCTGTCCTTTCCACCAATCTTTTCTCCGCTCATTCTCTTGATAAGCAAAGGGTCGTCCAAGATGTATCAAATCCATCTCCTCTTTCATCTTTTCCGGAGATTTATCTGAAAACTCAAGACTCAACGCATACAGCGACAGCTCTCCATAGGTGTTGATTGGTGATCCAATGTATTGAGGTATCTGTGTTGGATGTTTTCTCGAATGTCGTTTAAGATATGCAAACCACTGCTTTCCCTTAAAATTACGTCCTTGCTCAATAAAATATATTTTGCCTTGATCTTTTTCAGGATCATGCCAAGGGTAAAATGAATCCTCACGCGGATGGTATTGTATTCCTATCTCGCGCGAATCAGGAAAAGTGCGATCTTCTCTTAACTCGCCAACCGTGCGATCAGCGATCTCCGCCAGTGTTGATCCTTGCAACACCTTGTCCGCTTCGTATCTCCCGCCCGGCCCGTCCGCCGCAAATACTCGCTCTTGAAATTTACCCCATCGAGCTGCGCTGCGTGATTCTCTGTACAATTCAATAAATTGGCGCACGGCTTCTTCTTCCTTGCGTCGTTCTTCTTCTCGTTTTTGTTTTCTTCCGGCATCTTCAAAACCCTCCGTATCTTCGACGGTTCTGCGTGCCTGGTCTTCATCACCAGTATGCGGCTGCTGTGACTCTCCACGCTCTGGCATAATCAGTTAATTAATTTTGCTCTGCATCGTATTGCATCCCAATTTGTATGATAGCTGTAACGAATATCTAATTGGATCATATCACCTTTTATCACATGCACATCTTTGTTGAGTGGTATAATAACCGGCGGCATCAAACTATCAGAGGACTCAAAATTGATCCCATCATAAACTTGAAGAGGAGAAGTTAATCGCAAGCTATTTAAGGTTCCTTCCCGCGCTATCTTGATCTTGATACTCCTGTTGATTCGTAAAGAATTCTGCTGCCGAAGGTCAATCGTGGTAAATAGTTGTCGTTTCGACAGTATACGCGGTTTTTTGACTCCAGTAAACCCAAAATAATGGGTTCTTATCTCCACCGCATTTTCAAATTGATATTGAGATTGGGCAAGCTCAACATAATTGAAAATAAGGGCTGGAATTCGTGCGCCATCTTGCTTGATAAGATTTTTGTTGATGTAATTCAATATTGGGATCTGCGGCTCCGTCACTTGCCAAGTGCTTAAATTTTCCGCAATCACCACATCTACTTTTTCATCATCAAGGTCTTCGAGTGTAGTCTTGAAAATATCCTTACGAATAAGTTTGATGCGATCTTGAAAACCACTCTTTCTTATGTTCGCCTCGGCAAAGCGTGCGACTTTCGGGTCAATCTCTACTGCATATACTTTTTTCGCTCCCGCTTTTGCCGCAAGAATACTTAAAATACCTGAACCCGCGCCGCTTTCCAAGACCCGCTTGCCCTTGCACACCTTTTGTATCGCCTTCTTAAATGGCGTGACTCGTTTCGCATCGGATACCATTTCGTAATGATAGGGCAGCCCAAGCGCTTCTGCCTGCTGTGGATTGTTGTATTGAATTCTTGATGTCATAATTACAAATTTTTATATATTTCCAAGTCTAGTTTCACAGATCCGAGTGACTCTTTTGTGACCACTCCTTGCACATATCTTTTAATTTCAATGAATGATTGTGAAAATTCTGTTTTGAGATCACGAGGGCGCGGTAGATTAACGGTAACTTTTTCACGAATAGTGCCCGGCGATGGAGCCAAAATGTATACATTGTCACCGAGAAAGACCGCTTCCTCAACATCATGGGTAACAAAAACAACTGTCCTTGGTTCATATTGCAATATTTGCAAAAAAAGATCCTGCATAAGCCGCTTCGTCTGCACATCGAGTGCGGCAAATGGTTCATCCATTAAAAGTATTTTTGGGTTCGTCGCAAATGCTCGTCCTAACGCGACTCGTTGTTGCATGCCGCCCGAGAGTTCCTTCGGATACGCTTTCTCAAAACCCTTCAATCCAATTGCTTCAATGTAGTGCGCAACGATTTGTGAGCGTTTATCTGGAGCTGTATTTCGTATAAAAAGTCCGAATCCGATATTATCCTCAACCGTGAGCCAGGGAAAAAGATTGTAATGTTGAAATACGACGCCGCGATCATGTGAATCTCCGTCAATTTGTTTTCCATATTCCAGAACCCGTCCTGCGGTCGGTTTGAGTAGGCCAGCCAATAACTTAATGAGTGTGGACTTCCCGCAGCCGGAAGGACCAATCAAAGAAACAAATTCGCCCTCATGCACCTCAAAATTGACATCTTTGAGTGCGTCAATCGTTTCTCTGGTGGAGAGAAGATATTGTTTTGAAACATGTTCGATTGATAAAATAGGTTTTTTCTTGAGCATAGAATTACCAGAAAAAATACTTTTCTCGCACGCGGCGCAACAGATAATCAGACAAAAGGGCAACTGCCGCGATCAAAATGAGTCCGGCAAAAACCTCATGGCTCCTCTGAAGCCGTCCCGCGATGTTGATGAGGTATCCCAGGCCGTTTTTTGCGTTAATAATCTCGGCAAGAATTACATACGTCCATCCGATACCATTCATCACAATGATGCCATCAAGCATTTGCGGTAGCGCATGCGGCCAGTAGACGCGACGGGCGATTGTTGCCCAAGATGCGCCAAATGATCGCGCAACGTCAATGTATTCTTGGGGAGTATGTCGAATAGCATTCCGAACTACGGGAATAATGTAAAATGCGACTCCAACAAAAAGAAAAATAATCTTCATTGTCTCCCCGATTCCAAACCAAAGTATAAGTAACGGGATTAATGCCGTGATCGGGAGATAACGAAGCGGCTGGGTCAATGGATTCAGAAGGTATTCTATCCGTTTAGAAATCCCCATTAAGACCCCAATAATGGAACCGAAAATTACCGCGAGAAATGTGGCACTAGCAATACGCGCAAAACTAATGAATAGTGCGCGAGCAAAACGTCCGCTCACAAGAAGCTCCCAAAGAGCGGACGCGGTACTGGATGGGGTTGGTAAAAAAATAGGGCGAACCAGTCCCGCGGTGGTTACCAGATGCCAAATCACAAGCACCACAACGATTGTTGTGGTACCCAATAGAAATGCTTGTGATAAACGAAATACAAATTTTCTCTTCATGCAACGAGTGGCTAATTAAGAGCTAAAGCTCGCTTTGCCTACTAAAGCATTCTACCAATCATGAGCGCGAGCTCTAAGCCATCCTCAATCGCTGCGGTTGGCGCCTCACTCGGCTGGAGATCTCCGTAAAGATGCACCTCGTCAGTAATTCGGATGCTGTAGACAATTTTTCGGTTCAGAGATACCATCAGCCAGTTTCTGTCGCCGGCAGGATCAATCTTTGTCGCTTTATTTGTCTCAACATCCATGTATAGCTTCTCTACTTTCATGAATTTTTTTGTATCACCAGAACTAAATGTGGTTGCGATCACTTTTTGCTTGGGAAGGTTATAAACCATCAAACCATTGATGTCCGGATCTTTTGTAACTACCTCGTTGATTAGTTTCGCAATTTTTTCTTGTTGCATAATTCGTGGGGTTATTATTTATTGATTATAAGTAGCCAGCAAGTCGACCTTTTACCTTACTTGGCGTAAATTTTACGAATAACTGAATCGTCTTTTGCTTGTACGGCATCAAGCGGTTTCTCTATCATACCGAGCGACTTCCAAACCTCGCTTGCATTTGCGAAAACTGAATCAAAGAGAGCTGGCTGTCCATCAAGACCAAACATGCGGGCATTATCTTCAAGGTTCGGCCAATATACCCATGATAGACTTTCTTTCGTCGTCCCAATTCCTAAATCCGCAAAAAGCGGCTCATTCTCTACTAACACTTGCGCCGCAAAATCAGGATTGCGTTTTGCTTCTTCTACTCCATCTAACCAGCCACGCACGAATGCTTCTATTGCTTTCGGATGTGCGTTAATGAATTCCTGCTTTGCTACCATGACATCCGCAATAATGTTCGGAAAATCTTGCGTACTGATTAAAACATGGGCACTTTGCTTTTTCAGTGCTTGTTTTACATCCGGTTCCCACAATACTGCGGCATTGACTTGTCCGGCGGCAAACGCAGCTCTGGCAGTTTGCACATCTTGCGTGAATACAAGACCATCGCGTATTTTTTGTTGTTCGGTTTCAGTGAGTTGTGAACTGCGCAACGCTGTTTCTAAAAGCCAGTGGCTTGGAGTAAACTGGACCAAAGATATTTTCTTACCCTTCAAATCTTCCACCCTCTTGATATCGGTGTCCGCCACCAAAGCATCTCCTCCTCGACTCCAGTCAACGTGTAAAAACGCTTTTCCATTGATCCCGCCTGCGACGAAATTGGGAAGCTCATTTGCCCAGAAATCAATCGTTGACCACACTACATCAACGCCATCGGGGCCGCCTTTTGCAAAGGCTTTCCCTCGCGCGTCAATATCTTCAATCAGCACAAAGCGGACAGGCAAGCCATATTTTTTGGTATATATGCTTTCTGGATTTTCTTTGAATCCGCCATTAGCCACAATTCCTCCAGCATAACCTGGCCAGGAAACGACGCCTACAATCAATGGGCGATCAAGGTCTACCCGCGACAATGGACTGCGCGCTCCGCGATTAGCGTAGATGAGAGTGGCTACTATTATTAAAACTAAAATCCCCGCGAACACCAATTTTTTGTGTTTCATATTGAGCTACGAATTATCATAAATCATTGTAATTATTATACCAGATTGGATGTGAATACACAATCGTCGTAGGGGAGTTCATATTTGTTGCGCGCGCAAGGGTGGGTGGGGCAAGCGCAACGACTATTATTTCGCCCGCCGCCCGCCCAAAAATCGCCTGCCGTCCTCGCAAGCGGGCAAAAAGGAAGAGGGTCAGGGAGAGGGAATTTTTGCCCGCTTGCGTTTCGCGCCGAAGGCGCGATGGGGAAAGCGGCTCCGCCTCCGCCGAATGGCGGAGAGACAATCCCGCAAAAATTTTCTTCCTTATTTGGAAAAGAAAAATCGCGCGCGCCCTATAAAAAGAATTGAAAATTTTTGCGGGATTTGCCAGCCCCGACGCTTCGGTCGGGGCGCGGAGCCGTCGGGCGGCCTTCCCAAAATTACACATTTGCGATAAAATAGGTTCGGATTTGGTTGTTTGTCGCCGATTTTTGGCGCGCCGAGGCGCGCCTGTTTCCCCGCCAAGAGGAGGTTCGACATCCCGTGCGATTTTGAAATTCTGTATCGTTTGAGTATTTGCTTTGCCCAATACAAAAAGAATTTTTGCGACAGGGATAAGGTATGGTATACTGATAATGCTACCAACCTAAATCCGAGAAACTCTTTTTTAATGGCCGTCTCGGACAATCTTTGAGAGTTTCTCTCTTGGGTTGGTAGCACCGGGGCGGCCATTTAAGTTTTAACGCATAAACATATGACGCAAAAATTCTTTTTGTACACCCGCAAGTCTACGGATGTTGAGGATAAACAAATCCTCTCGATTGAAGCCCAACTCACAGAATTGCGCGCCTTTGCCAAAGAGAATAATTTGGAAATCGTGGAGGAGTTAATTGAAAAACAAACCGCGAAAGTGCCGGGTCGTCCCATTTTTAATGTTATGCTTGCCAGAATAGAAAAAGGAGAGGCCAATGGAATTTTGTCTTGGCACGCAGATCGTTTGGCGCGCAATTCCGTGGACGGTGGAAGAATTATTTACTTGCTTGATATAGGTAGACTTGCGGCGTTGAAATTTCCAACGCTGTGGTTTGACAACACGCCGCAAGGAAAGTTCATGCTCAACATCGCTTTTGGGCAAAGCAAATACTACGTTGATTCACTTTCGGAGAATGTGAAACGAGGATTGCGCCAAAAAGTCAGACGCGGAGAATATCCGAGCATTGCGCCAGTCGGCTATCTCAATGACGTGCGGCTGAAAACAGTCGTAGTGGACAAAAAGAAGTCGGCGATTATTAGTCAAGCGTTCGAACTCTACGCGAAAAATGACAGCCGTCTCGAAGATATATCTGACTTTTTGGCGCACCAAGGCATTACCTCTCGCGGTGGCAAACCGCTCAAACGAGACAGAATTTCTTTTATCCTTTCCAACCCGTTCTATGTTGGGCTGTTTCAGTACGCAGGCGAGCTTTACGAAGGAAAACACCAGCCAGTTATCTCAAAGAAAATTTTTGACCACGTGCAGGAAGTATTAAAGCAGAGAGGACGGCCGCACCATAAAATCAAGAATGAATCGCAACCGTTCTGCGGACTTTTTTACTGCACCTGCGGCATGATGATTACTGGCGAATACAAGGTTAAGAGACAAAAAAATGGCAACGTGCATTACTACACTTACTACCATTGCTCCCGAAAATCCAAAACCATCATTTGCAAAGAACCTTGTATTCGCCAAGAGGCATTGGATATACAGGTGTCCTCTCTGCTTCAAAAATTTTCTTTGAGCGAGGATTGGGCGGCGGAACTTTTGAAAATGTTTGAAAAGGACAGCGTGCAAGCCGCCCAATCCTCGACGGCTTTTGTTCAAGAGGCGCAGGGGAAGATTGAGGAAATTAAAACCAAGCTCCAGCGACTTCTGGACTCATATTTAGAGCAGGATGTTGAGCGCGAAGTGTATCTCAAAAAGAAGGCGGAACTGATGGGCGAAAAGAAGTCGTTGGAAGAAAAAAGTATCACTCTTAAACAAAAGCAAACTGGCTGGGTCGAACCGATGCGGAAATGGATAAAACAGGCAGAATATCTGCCCAAAATCGCATGGGATAGCAACCTTTTTGGCAAAAAGGTTGCCGCCAAAGAAATCTTTGGGTCGAACCTCCTCTTGGCGGGGAAACAGGCGCGCCTCGGCGCGCCAAAAATCGGCGACAATTGGGGGCAAAATCAATGGGCGGCCTTGCAGGCCGCCCACCAATTGGCTTCTGAAAACCCGAAAAGTTTTGTATTGGTACCGCGTACGGGAATCGAACCCGTGTTTGATGGCTGAGAACCATCTGTCCTAGCCCCTAGACGAACGCGGCATACAATGAACAGCAGAGAGTATAAAACATTTATCCGGTCGCGTCAACGCTGACTCCCGCCGTTAGAATTCGTACACAAAAATGCCCTGCTCGGAGTGGGTAGGCTGGCGACCAGGCAACGAAAAAGCGTAGGAAACGACCTTCGCCCCCGGTGGTAACTCGCGGGTAAGTTTGGGAAGCAGTTGCGCCATAAACCGACGCGATAAAAAAGCAAAAACTACCTCGGCCTGGCTTAAATCCGCCCGGTAAAGCGAGCGCCAATACACCTGCACCCGACCCGCTAGTCCCCGCCGGCGAATCTGCCACCTAGTCCACCAATAAAGCCAGGGGTTAAGTTCGTAGCCCGCTGCCGCGGCGCCCCGCGCTGCTGCCAGCCATAGCAAGCGCCCGGCGCCGGAGCCCAAATCCACTACCCGCGTACCCGGTTTAATTGCGGCAAGCTCTATCATGCGCACTGCCTGCTGGCGATGAGTAGGGATAAAAGGCACTCCTAGGAAGGCGGAAATGGCGATAATAGAGAATAAAAGGAATAAGAAAATAATTATGCCAAACATAGTGGCAGGGGATTCTTCCCCCGACTAAGTCGGGGTCAGAATGACACAGAAAGATTTAACGCGTGCCGGGAATGCCGTAGTAATTTAAGGCAAACTCCATTACGTCGCGGAATACCGGTAGCGCCGTCTGCTCGGCCCAGCGCCGCGCCGGCTCTTCATACTTCACCAATAATACCAGCTGGGCCCGGTCCGCCGGGGCCAAACCGATAAAGGTATGATTAGTACGGGTAGCGCTATAACGCCCCCGCTCGGCAATTTGCGCCGTGCCGGTTTTGCCGGCCACATAGTAATGCGGGATTCTGGCCCGCCGATAATGATTTTCCACTACCGCGGTAAGCATGCCTAAAGTGGCCTGGGCCGCGGCTGGCGATACCACGCGCTCTAGTTCGTCCGGCGTAGTTTTTTCACGCCGGCCGCCGGGGTAGCGCGCTTCCGAAATAATCTGCGGCTGCAGTAGCCGCCCTTCGTTGGCCAGCGCCCCAAAGGCCAGCGCCAGCTGGAGCGGGGTGGCAGTAAACCCTTGCCCGAACGAAGCATTCGCGCCGAAGATATGACCCGGTTTATTGAGCGAGCTGACATCGCCCGCGCTTTCGGTATCCAGAGTAATACCGGATTTTTTGCCAAAGCCGAAGCGCCGCACATAATCGCCGAATCGTTCGTTGCCGATCTGCTCCTGCACCCACACGGCGCCGGTGTTAATGGACTGCTCCAATACCTGCGTCATGGTCTGCCGACCGTAACATTTGCCGTCGGCATTGCGGATCCGGTGGCCGTTGATTACCCGCTGGCAGGGATCAACAAAAGTCGTCTCGGACTTAATCAATCCCAAGTCCAGCCCGGCGGCCATGGTAATTGCCTTAAACACCGACCCGGGCTCAAAGGGAGTAAAAACCGTGCGGTTATTAAAAACGTCAATTGTGTCCACCCGGGAATATTCATTCGGATTAAAGGCCGGCAAACTGCACATCGCCCGAATCGCTCCGGTCGGCACATCCAGCAGCACCAAAGCCGCGCCTTTTGCCTGATATTCTTTTAGTCCCTCGGCCAGCCGAGCGCAGGCCTTAAACTGCAGATTGCGGTCAATCGTTAAAATTAAATCCGCGCCGTCCTCGGCCGGTACCGACTCGCCGCCGGCCTGCGGGATAAGATTACCGAGCGCCCCGCGCGCGCCAGCCTTGAATCCCACCCGACCCGCCAAGGTTTTATCCCAATAACCTTCCAAACCATACTGACCCCAGGGTTCCCCGTTTTCGGTTTCTCCGACAAATCCCAATACCGGGGCCGCCAGCTCGCCCTCGGGGTAAAAACGATGCTCCTCTTTGGCAAAAGCCAGGCCGGCCAGCGCCGCGGTTTTTAAACGTTCCACCGCTTCCGCCGGCACCTTGCGCGCCACCACATAGTAGCGCAGATTTTTATCGGCAAATTTTTCCTGCAGTTTTTGGGCGCGCTCGGGGGTGAGTCCGGCTAGCGCCGCGGCAAGCTGGCGCACGGTTGCTTCTTCTTTACCGGCCGGAATTTCCTGGGGCACTGCGTATACCGTATCCCATTCTTTATTTACGGCCGCGGGAAAAAGCTCGCCGGAGCGGGTGTCTTGCAGATAAATGGCGCCGCGGTGGGGCCGCACCGGCCGCGCTACTTCCTGGGCGCGCGCGGCGAGGCTGACATAATAATCATGACGGATAATTTGCAGATAAAACAACCGCGCGCCGATCCAGAGGCTAAGCACGCCAAAACCGACTGCCACCAGGCGCAGCCGCAAATTAACTGTTCGCCGTTGCGGAAAAACCATACTACCCTGATAATCCGGGTCTAAAAAATTTCTATCTTAATCCGCGGCAAGGCAATACCCTGATCTAAAATCATTGACCGCGCCTCCTTAACCATCGCCAAGCTGCCGCATAAATAATAATCGGCTCCCGGGGTAATCAACCCCGGCAGACGTTCGGTAACGCGCCCCCGCTCCCCGCCCCAATTGCCTGCTGGCTGCGACAGAGTGATGAGAAAAGAAAAATTCTGATGGCGTTCCGCCAGCGCCGGCAGCCGCCCCGGCCAAAACAAATCCGCTGCCGATCGCACGCCCCACAACAAACGAAAGGGCGTGGCCGGAGCGCGCGGCACCGCGTCCTCCAGGATGCTTATAATCGGAGCCAGGCCGACGCCGGTGGCGACCAAAACTTTGGGCCTCTCCTCTTTCCCCGAACAGACAAACACCCCCCGCGCCGCCGAAATCTCCGCCCCCTCCCCTACCGGCAAGCTGGTAAACCAATCCGAGGCCTTGCCTCCCGGTATCATTTTAGCACAAAATTCCAAATCAGGGGCGGCGGGCGGGGCGGCCAGGGAAAAATTACGTATTACTACGGCCCCGTCGGCCGTCGGCACCTTGAACTGCACAAACTGGCCGGCCTGGAAAACAAAGCCCTGGGGTTTCTCAAAATGAAGCGCTAAAACCGCCCGGGCAATCATTTGTTTAGCAAGCAATTTTACTGAATAAAACTCCGCCTTTGCCATAATTACCAGTTATGCTAATCATTTTGGCTAAAATATATCAATTTTCTTAAGCGGTCATCGCGGTCGCCTAAGGCGACCGACCGACCCCGACTAAGTCGGGGAGGGAGTTTGACCGCTAGAAAATTGATATATTTTAGCCTTTTCCTAAATCGGCTAATTAACATCGGTCATAATTGTCTGCCGATTGACCAGGACTAATTTTTACGGTAAAATTGCCCAACCGAGCTATGGATTACGAAACCGAGCGAGGGAGTGGTAGACGAGAACTCTACGCGCGCATCCCGACTAAGTCGGGAGAGCACGTAGAGTGTCTACCACGACCGAGCGACCAAGGTAGGACATTTTCGTAATTCACAGCAACCGAGTAGCACTGATGATAACATAAACCCTTCCTTACGCCAATATGAGCAAAAGGGTTAAGACGGCAAAGCCGAGGGTCGCCCCCCCGCCGCGGCAACTCTACGACGCCTCTGACCAGACGCCGGTCCGGTTTGCCGTGTCGCCCGGATTGTCGGAGGAGATAATCCGGGAAATCTCGCGCCAAAAGCAGGAGCCGGCGTGGCTGTTAGAAAAACGTCTAAAAGCTTGGGGACTTTTTACCCAAACGCCCGTACCCACCTGGGGCGCTGATTTGTCTAAACTTGATTTGGATAAAATTGTTTATTTTGTCCGGCCCGATGCCGCGGAAACCAAAAATTGGGCCGAGGTGCCGGCCGAGATTAAAAAAACCTTTGACCGGCTAGGTATCCCCGAAGCCGAAAAAAAAGCCCTGGCCGGCGTAGGGGCGCAATACGATAGCGACGTCGTGTATCACAAGCTCAAAAAACAATGGGAAGACAAAGGAGTGATTTTTGAGAATATGGACGTGGCGGTGCAGAAGTATCCGGAGCTGGTGAAAAAATACTTCATGACGCAATGCATTCCGATTAACGATCATAAATTCGCTATGCTCCACGCCGCGGTGTGGAGCGGCGGCACCTTTATTTATGTGCCCAAAAACGTCAGCGTGGATTTGCCGCTCCAGGCGTACTTCCGCATGAACGCGCGGGGCGGCGGGCAGTTTGAGCACACGCTCATCATCGTGGACGAGGGAGCGCAATTACATTATATTGAAGGCTGTTTTGTTAAAGGCACATACATTAAAACTGACAAGGGCGACAAAACAATAGAAAGTATTAAAATTGGCGACAAGGTAATGACACATACAGGTGTGTATAAACCCGTATATCATACCCAGACAAGAAGACATACTGGTGAGTTATATAACATAATATATTATGGTGATAGCACAGCAAATTTGTTGGTAACAAATGAGCATCCGTTCCTAGCCGTAAAAAGGCAACACAAAAATGAGAAAAACGAAACGTGGGAAAAAGAGTGGATAAAACCACCGCAGTTAACCAAGCATGACTATCTCACTATACCTATTAATAAAACAATACGTACCGCAAAAAAATGTACTTTCACAATAAAAACATGGAACAATACAACCAAGGCATTTTATAATAAAAAAATTTCTGTGCTAAATGTTCCAGAATTTTATCGGCTGATTGGATACTACCTTGCCGAAGGAAGCATCAGTGGCGGATATTATCTGAACTTCTCATTCGGAATAGAGGAGATAGTCTACATCGAAGACGTTGAAAATATACTCACTTCTTTATTTGGCGTCAAAAAAGTGCATCACATGGTTCACAAAACAAACCACGGAGTTTCACTGGTGGCATGTTCAGTGCAGCTCGCCCGTATTTTTGAGCAATTCGGAAAAAAGAATAATCTTAAACAATTGCCAAATTGGGCAATAACTGAATCACTTGAAAATCAAAAACAGCTTATTAAAGGATATTTTCGCGGTGATGGCAACTATTATAATCGTCGCCACGCTTCGGGATTTAAGGAAACCTTCAGAATGAATACAACCTCCAAAAAATTAACCTACCAAATGCGTGACATACTCCTGCGTTTAAAAATCCCGGCTTTTATTAACCTGCGCGATAGAAAAAAAGAACATCGCCAGCCAATGTATACCATTGGAATTAGCGGAAATCATATGAAAAGCTTTGGCAATATAGTTGGCTTACCTGTTCCAGAAAAAATGCACGGTAAAAAACGTGCGTCACGATTTTATATTGATGATAACTATGCCTATTATCCCATTAAATCTATACAAAAAAGAATGGTTAAAAAATTACCCGTCTATAATTTTAGCGTATTGGATAATGAAAGTTATATGGCCAACGGTGTTACGGTTCACAATTGTTCCGCCCCGCGCTACGGCACCAGCTCCCTGCACGCCGGCGGCGTGGAGATATTTGTCGGACGCGGCGCCCGGATGCGCTATTCCTCCATTGAAAACTGGTCGCACGACACCTATAATTTGAATACCAAACGCGCGCTGGTGGACGAGGATGGCATAATGGAGTGGGTCAACGGCAATCTGGGATCGTGCACCACCATGCTCTACCCCTGCTCAATTCTGCGCGGGCGAGGGAGCCGCTCGGATTCGCTTGGCATTGCTTTTGCCGGCCCGGGCCAAAACCAAGACACCGGCGCCAAGGCCATCCACGCCGCGCCGCATACCAGTTCCACGATTGTTTCAAAATCTATCTCGGTGAATGGCGGCATCAATACTTTCCGCGGCCTGATTAAAATAATGCCGATGGCTACGAACGTCAACGCCTCCATGGTCTGCGATGCGCTGCTCATCGGCAACCAGGCCATTGCCAACACCATTCCGGAGCTAAAGATAAAAAACGACCAGGTGCAGGTCGCCCACGAAGCGCGCGTCGGCAAAATCGGCGAAGAAGAAATTTTCTTTTTGCAATCAAGAGGGCTTAACGAGCAGGAAGCGACGCGATTAGTTGTCTCCGGTTTTATTGAACCGATTGTCAAAGCCTTGCCGGTGGAGTATGCTTTGGAATTGAATAGGCTGATTGAGATGGAAATGGATGGGGCGGTTGGTTAAACAAAATAACCCTCCTAGAGAGAGTTATTCGGGTGGTGGACCGACGGGGACTTGAACCCCGAACGCCACTTGTCAAAGGTGGTATTTTGCCAGTTAAACTATCGGCCCACAGTCCACCTTTATTAGAATACCATAAAGTACACCTTAAAAACAAGAGATTCCCGAATTGGGAATCCTTGCTGACAAGTGGCATTTGGACCAGCAGTTTAACTGGTACCACCCTTTAGGTACTAAACTACCTGATAAACTGATATTTGTCAAGATTATTTATCCACAGTACCTCCAATTATGCTGATAACTAAAATTAAACAACGGTTCCCCACCCTCAAAAACAATCCTGCCTTGGTGTACCTCGACTCCGCCGCTTCCTCCCTCACCCCGCAAATAGTGATTGACGCCATGAACGAGTATTACCAAAAATATCGCTCTAACGTGCACCGGGGATTGTATGACATCAGCCTCAAAGCCACCGAAGCCTACGAAGGCGCGCGGGTGGAGATTGCCAAATTTATCAACGCCGAACCGAATGAGATTATTTTTACCGCCGGCACCACCCATGGGCTGAATCTACTCGCCTACACCCTCGCCCCCCGCCTCACCCACCGCGACAACATCGTGCTGACCAGAATGGAGCACCACGCCAATTTAGTGCCGTGGCAGCAGATGGCGAAACATTATGGGTTTGAGATCCGCTTCATCGAACTTGATACTACTTCCTACTCTCTACTCCCTACTTCTTTCAATGTCATCGACGCCAACACCAAAATCGTCTCCTTTGCCCATGTTTCCAACGTGCTCGGCACCATTGCGCCGGCCAAAGAGATTATTAAAATCGCCCGCGCCCAATCGCGCGCCCTCACCATTATTGACGCCGCGCAATCTATCGCGCACATCCCTACCGACGTCAAAGACCTGGACTGCGACTTTCTCGTTTTCTCCGGCCACAAAATGTACGGGCCCACCGGCATTGGCGTCTTGTACGGAAAAAAAGTGATGCTGGAAGAACATTTGGAACCCTTTTTCTTTGGCGGCGATATGGTGGCTGACGTTACCTATGCTGATGCCGTGTGGAATGACATTCCCTATAAATTTGAGGCCGGCACGCCCCCGATCGCCGGCGCCATTGGCCTGGGCGCCGCCGTAAAATTTATCCAGGGAATCGGCTGGGAGGGAATTATTCAACACGAACAATCACTTACCAATAAACTAATAAACCAATTAACTAATAACGGCGTACAAATTATAGGACCTAAAACTAGTAACGACCGAACAGGAGTAGTATCTTTTGTTATTCCCACCGTTCACCCGCACGACATTGGCGAAATCGTCAACCGCGCCGGCGTCGCCATTCGCGTCGGCCACCACTGCGCTATTCCCCTCCACAAAATGCTGCGGCTAACCGGCACGGCGCGCGCTTCATTGGGGGTGTATAATACGGAGGAAGATATTGATAAGTTGATGGAAGGAATAAAAAACGTGATAAAAATTTTTGAGAAATAAAAAAATGCAAGCGAGTATATGTCCGACCCGCTCTACCAGGAATATATCCTGGAGCTCTACCGCCAGCCGCACAACAAAACCGTGCCGGCGGAATTTGACGTGCGCCACAAAGAACGCAATCCGCTTTGCAGTGATGAAGTGGAAATATTTGTTAAATTTGACAGCGCCGGCCGCGTTACCGACATCGGCTTCCAAGGCGAAGGCTGTGCCATTTCCCAAGCAGGCATTTCGCTCATCACTGACCACGCCAAGGGAAAACCTAAAGAAGAACTGAAGCAAATGACTACCGACGATATGCTCCGCCTCCTCGGCCTCCCCAATATCTCCCCGGCCCGCCTGGGCTGCGCGACATTAGGGTTGAAGGCGTTGCAGAAAAGCATCAACAATCCGACTCAAAAATAACAATGAAACCATGTCTCTCGATATCCAAAATCTAGCAATCGCCGTCGCTGATAAAAAAATCGTCCACGGAGTTTCACTAGAGATTAAACCCGGCGAAGTTCACACCATCATGGGGCCCAACGGCTCGGGCAAATCCACCCTCGCCAACGCGCTCCTGGGGCATCCTAAATACACGATTACGGAAGGACAGATACTGCTTGACGGCAAAGAGATTACCAAAGACTCGCCCGACAAACGCGCCCGAGCCGGATTATTTTTATCAATGCAGCATCCGCCGGAGATCCCCGGCGTATCGGTAGCGAATTTTCTGCGGCTGGCCGTAGGGGCCGTGAGCGGCAACCCCCAAAATCCCTTAACGTTCTTTCCGGAATTAACTAAACAAATGGCTGGACTGGGCATTGACCCGGAATTTGCCAAACGCCACGTGCACGGCGGCTTCAGCGGCGGCGAAAAAAAGAAAGTGGAAATTTTACAATTACTCCTCCTGAACCCGAAATACGCCATTCTGGACGAAACCGACTCGGGCCTGGACGTGGACGCCCTGAAAATTGTCGCCGCCGGCATCAACCGCTTTAAGTCAAAAAACAATAGCGTCCTCCTGATTACCCACTACAACCGCATTTTGGAATATGTCATTCCCGATTTCGTGCACATTATGGTAGGAGGGAAGATTGTCAAAAGCGGGGGGAAGGAGTTGGCGAGGGAGATTGAAAAAAATGGTTACTTGTCATTTCGAAATGACGATAAAATATGACACTAACCAAAAACCAAATAATTGAAGCGCTAAAAACCGTCACCGACCCCGAAGTGGGCCTGGATATCTGGACCATGGGGTTAATTTATAATTTAGAGATTCAAGGCGACATGGTAAAAATCCTAATGACCTACACCACGCCGTTTTGCCCCTGGGGGCCGCAGTTGAATGAAGCAATAACCAATGCCCTGCAAGACCGGCTGGGTGTGAGCAAAGTAGAGATTAAAATCACTTTTGATCCGCCCTACAAAATTCCCGATGAATTGCGAGCGATGTTGGGGGTTTAATGCTCAAAAATAGTAAGGCCGTATTGCAGCGACGCTCTATAATATTATGAAACTGTAGAAGAAGCCTACTATATCGTTATCCGCCTGGTCGCTATCGCTATTGCGGTAACTTACTTGGTTGGTCGCCCCGACTAAGTCGGGGCTCCCTGATGCTGACTAGTTTTTCCAATTCTTCTACAGTGTCATTATACTAAATGTCAAGGCAATTATGCACACCGAACCAAAACTCCCTCCTGACCTCCCGGAAAATCTAAGCCAAAAAATCCGGGCTGGCGGCAAAATCCGCCGGATTGTGATAGACCGGCAGCAGTGCATTGGCGCCGGATCGTGCGTAGCCGTGGCGCCGGGAGTGTTCCAGCTGGATAAAGATAACCTGGCCTATATTGTTGACCCGGAAGCTGCCAATGAAGACGACCTGCTGCTCGCCGCGCAATCCTGCCCGGTGCTGGCGATTTCCCTGTATGATGAAGCCGGCAACAAAATTTTTCCGGCGGAAAAAATCTGATACAAAAAATCCCGACCGGAAACCAGTCGGGATTCTTCCTCTGGATATCACCACTGACATCCACAGGACGACGAGGACGATGGGGCTGACCTCCTTTCTATTGCCCCATCGTCCGTTTTTTTATCTCACCGTCGTCACCACTGGCGTGGCGACGAGGCGGTTGACGTACCAGGGCGCGGCGAGTACCCGGCGCAGGTGGAAAGCGGCGAGGCGGGCGAATTCGCCGATACAGCCGCGAAATGAGCGGTAGCGCTCCAGTGCGAAAACGCACTGCCGCATCTCGGGGCGACTCCGGGGCTCAAACAAACACTGCTTATAGAGCGCCAGGAATCCGTCAAAATACTCTCTCTCCGAGGGCCAGTCGGATTCCCGCTCCACTGCCGGGCACTCGGGCGGCCAGAGTCCGGCGAGCACGCACCGACCGTAGGCGACTTCCCTGTCCTCCCCGAACGGGTTAAGGGTAGCAGGCGGGGAGGAATTGACCGCGGCGCACCCGGCAAGGGCGAGCCACCCGAGGCCGATAATGTAGCGCATGGCGCCCTCCTTTTCGGGTGCCTGACCCGAAGTTTTGGACTTGAAAAAAGAGCCGCTGGCGCGGCCCTGGGCAAACAAAAAGGCAGCGAACAGCTGCCTACTATAACATTTTCTGCCACCACTGTCAAGAGATGGGGTGCTCGGGGTGAAGAAACCGTGCGCCCCGACGCTCTAATTTTGGCTTCGTGCCCGACAGCCCCGTTAAGAGCGCCCCATTCTGTCTCCTTCCGTACGCCGACGGCCACGTGGGCGGAGAAATCAGCCAGACGCCAAAGAACACTAGGGCGGTGCTGCCTCCGAAAAAGCAGCTGGCCGCCGTCTTTGCGTGGGCTGATCCTGTTGCCCCGCATTGGTCGCTTCACCCCGAGCTTCCTCTATTATACCAAAACAAGATTAGGGAAGTCAAACTACTGCCGCTTTCTGACTCCGCCGCAATATCAGTTTATAAAACTCCCCCCCTACCAGCACCAAAGAAGATAAGAGCGCCGCTAGCACCAACTCGCCCGCGCCCGGCGCCGTAAACCGGAAAACGCGCTGCAGCAGAGGCACGTAAAGCACTACCGCCATTAACATTACCGAAGCCAATACGGTGAGCGGCACCCAAGGGTTGCGCGGCAGGGCGCGGCTGAAGCAAGAGTGCTTCAGCGAACGCAGATTCCAAACGTTGATAATCTGGGTGAGCGACATAATCACGAACGCTGCGGTGCGCGCCGAATTGATGCCTTGCGGCAAATACCAACGGAAGGCCGCAATCGTTAACGCCACCATAATTATCGTCATCAGAATTAAAAACGGAAAAATACTGCGGGTAAGAATCGGCTCATCTTTATGCTTGGGCGGCTCGCGCAAGGCATCAGCCGCGCCCGGCTCCAGGGCCAGCCCCACCGTATTAAATCCGTCAGTCACCAAATTAAGCCACAGCACATGAATGGGAAGCAGAGGCAAAGGGAAACCGAGGAAAAGAGTAACCACAATGGTGGCCATTTCCGCAAAGTTGGTGGTAAGCAGGTAATAACTGGCTTTGCGGGTGTTATCAAACACAATCCGCCCTTCCTCAATGGCGTTAACAATGCTGGCAAAATTATCATCCGCCAAAATCAGGTGGCTCGCCTCGCGGGCCACGTCAGTCCCCACCACTCCCATGGCAATGCCGATGTCAGCGCGCTTTAAGGCCGGCGCATCGTTCACTCCGTCGCCGGTCATTGCCACAATTTCGCCCTGGCGCTGGAGCAGTTCGGCAATCTGCAATTTGCGCGCCGGAGTAAGGCGGGCAAAGATGCTGACGGTGTTAACCGCCCGAGCAAAACCCGCCGGGTCCAAAGCCGCCAGTTCGGTTTCCGTCAAGGCTGGCTCTCCTTCCTTTACTAGGCCAATCCGTTTACCGATGGCCAGGCCGGTCGCGGCATGGTCGCCGGTCGCCATAATAACGCGAATCCCGGCCCCCCGCGCCCGCGCTACTGCGGCGGACACCTCGGCGCGCGGCGGGTCCATCATACCCACTAACCCGACCAAAGTAAGCGACTCTACAAAAGTATCAGCCACATCAGTAATCGGGGTGTCCGCCGCGCGATAAGCCAAGGCAATCACCCGCATGGCCTCGCCGGAAAGCGCCTCAACCTTCTGCTCCAGGTGCTGCCGCGCCGCCAAATCTAAAACCTGCTCCCCGGCGCCGACCAGTACGTTCTGGCAACGCGCCAGCAATACCTCCGGCGCCCCCACGGCGTAAAGATAACGCCGCCCCCCATCCTTTGCTTCTTCAATTAACGACGCTCGGTATTTACGGTCAGAATTAAACGGCAAATCTGCTAGGCGCCGTTCGCTTTCTTCCACCACCTCGCGCTTCAGGCCAGCCTTTTCTGCGAGCACCACTAAGGCTCCTTCGGTCGGATCGCCGATTATTTTATAACCATCATTTTCCTCTTTCACCAACTCCGCGTTATTGCAGAGCAGAGCAATATGCAGCAGCCGATCCAGCGCCGGATTCTCCAGGGGAATCAAGTCGCGCCTCTCCCCCCCGGGAATCTGCTCTTGGAAATTGCCGTGCGGCTCCCAACCAATGCCGGTTACCGTAATCTCTTCACCGCTGCCTAACACCACGGTAGCCACCCGGAGGGTATTCTCGGTCAGGGTGCCGGTTTTATCAGTAATAATAACCGTTGCTACTCCCAGCGTTTCCGTGGTAGGGAGGGTCCGGATAATCGCCCGGCGCCGCGCCATGCGATAAGCGCCGACCGCAAGCACAATGGTTAACACCGCCGGCAACCCCTCGGGAATGGCGGAAACCAAAGTCGCTACCGAAAACAGAAAAATGTCCACAAACCCCAAACCGCGCAGGAAAAAACCCACCCCAAAAGTAACCGCGGCTCCGACGAGCGCTACGGCCCCCATGTGCCGCACTAACTCCCGGCTCTTGCGTTCAAAATGGCTGGGGGCGGGCTTGACTTGCGCCATTAAGGTTGCCACTTGTCCAATGGCAGTGGAGAGGCCGGTAGCAACCACTACCCCCCGCGCGGTGCCGCTGGCCAAAAAAGTGGACATCCATACCATATTGCGACGATCGGCGAGCGCCGTTTCCCCGGGCAGCGCCTCGGTGTGTTTTTCCACCGGCAACGACTCGCCGGTCAGCGAGGCTTCCACGGCGCGGCAGCCAGTGGCTTCGGAAAGCCGCGCGTCCGCCGGCACCCGATCGCCTTCTTCCAGCAGAATAATGTCGCCCGGCACCAGTTCGCGCGCCGGCAGCTGCACTACTTCGCCGTCGCGGTAGCATTTGGCCTGGGCAATAATCAATTTTTTCAGGGCGGCAATGGCCTGGTCAGCGCGATACTCCTGCACAAAACCAATAATGGCATTGAGCACCACTATTCCGAGAATTACGTAAGTATCAAGCAGGTGCCCAAACCACCAGGAAATTGCCGCCGCCACAATCAAAATGTAAACCAGGATGTTTTTAAACTGACGCAAAAAAATCAACGCCGGGTGGACGCGCCCCCGGGCCGGTAATTCATTGCTGCCGTATTGGGCTAACCGCTCGGCGGCCACCGCGGCCGACAAGCCAGTACGGCTAGTCTGTAGTTTTTCCCAAACCTCCGGCACCGGCAAACTATGCCAGTGATTATTAGGATAATTCATAGGTCAACGCCTATCATTGGACGGTAGAAGAATACTAACTCATTATCCGCCTAGTCGCTATCGCTATTGCTAAAATTTACTTGGTTGGTCGCGGCAGATACTCTTTGAGTGCTCCCCCGACTAAGTCGGGGTGCGCGCCCAAAGACACTCGTCTGCCGCTCCCGGATGCTAGCTGGTTGTTTTTGTTCTTCTCCAGTCTCATCATAACATAAACTAGCGTTTCCAAAAACGCCCCTGCTCAAACATCTGGCGTTTCCAGCGGTAAAAATGCCGGTAATCGCACAGGGTTAACTCGGCCGAAGCGCGGTAATCATAATCCGCAGGACACTCTACCTGGCTCGGTATTGAATAATCAATTCTCCGCTTGCCGGCCTGGTCAAGCTGATTGATATACAACCCCAGCTCATGCATGCCGAGCAAGTTAGGATAAGCGCGCCGATCGTCAAAAATTGAGTGTCCTTCAAATGAATTGAGCATATTAATACCCAGGAGCTGCAATAAAGTCGGGGTAAAATCCAACCCCGACGAGTATAAGTCTACTTCTTTAGGCAGGACCGTATCCGGAACATAAAGCAAAAAAGCATTTTCGTCGTAAAAAGTTAGCTTACCGGCTTCGGCCGGGAACAAATCGCGGGTAAACGCGGCCGGAAATACCGCGTGGTCACCCACGGCCACCACGATAGTATTGGTAGCGTACCGGCTGGCCTGAAACTCCTGCCAAAATTTACCAAACGCGTCGTCGGTAGTGCGAAAAGCGTTTAGCAGGGTGCTTTTGCCGTCGCCGTAAGTCAGCCCGTCTTTGGCCAGGTTAAACGGCGGATGAGTGTCTACCGTAGAAAGCATAACTAAAAACGGCTCGCGCGCCCGCTCTCCAATAATCTGCCACAGCGCCGGCAGCATCTGATGATCCGAATATCCCCAAGATTTAGGCGCCGCCTCAATCCAGCGGGCGAGTTCCGCGGTGCCGTACACTTCCTGCGTTCCCATGCTGGCAAAAATGCCGTCTTTATTGGCAAAATCTTTTTGTACGGCAGTAATATAAGCGCTATATTGATAACCAGAGCGATGAAGTGCTTCCGGCAGACACAACAAACGATGGCGCTTGAGTTTGCGCTCGTTCTGAATTTCTTCGTGGCCGGTGGGCGGCAAAAATGAACACAACTGGGAGAGGAGACCGGTAACGGTAGGAGTGGAAGCATTGTAATATTTTTTAAAAATGGTGGTGTCGGGATTCCCGGCCATGGCTTCCAGCCCCGGAGTAAGGCCGGGGAAACGTTTGCTGTAAACGCTGGTTAAACGGGTAGAATAAGATTCCAAAAAAATGATAATGATATTGGGGCGCTGTTGCCGGAATTTCTCCGGCAGGAGCCGGGCCGTATTAGTAGGGCTATACACGAACGGCCGCTCGGCAATATAGAACGTGTCGGGATTATAGCGCAAACCGAAACGTTCTAACTTAGAGCGCACGGCCGGATTGAGCACCAACGGCGCTTGGGGACGGAAATAGTACTCATAAAATGATTTAGCCACCGCCCGCTCCGGCGTGGTGCGGAAAGATGCCAGGCCAAACCAGGCGAACAATGCCAGAATAATTACTCCCGCCTGATAAAACTGCCAGTAACGCGCCGGCGCCTGGCGGTGGGCCCGGGCGACGCGTTTAATTACCAAAACAAAACCGACTGTTACTACCGCTAGCAGCGACAGGAGCGGCACCGTAGAACTATTCTTTACCACTTCTCCCCCGCCCCGCAGATGCTGCAGCGCGACCGGCGACAGCGGTAGTCCGGAATAATACAGCACGCCCACGTTCACGGTCCAAAAAAATAAGCCGACCACAAAAAACCCTGACCACAGGGTAACCACCAGGTAACGCCACCATCCCTCAAGCTTCCAGAATAACCAGCCGCCCGCCGCAAACCCCACCAGCCAGAATAAACTCATCGCTAGGGCGCGGAATACTACAATATTGGGAAAACGAACATTAGAATCCAGAATATAAAAACGCCAGCTGGCGTACTGCACCGCTGCTTGCACCAAAAAAATAAAAAACACCAGGGCAAACACGTGCGCGTGCACCGTAAGCCAAGGAGCAGCCGCCGGATGACGCGCCAGCGCACTGCGCAGCTGCCAAAAAAACAGCAGTAATACCAAAGAAACGTAGATTAAACTGGCTAGTTCATTGCGCAAGAAAAAAGTAACGAACAGCAACGAACCAGCGGCAAACAGCCGATCCAGGAGCAAGGCAAATTCAGCGCGCCAAAAAGGATGGCGCCGAAAGCGCTGAACCAGATACAAATAAAGTAGCACGCCCAGCCGATAACCCAGGTACACCGCCGCCCAGGTGAGCAGAGAAATAACGACAAAGCGCTCGTGGGGAGAAATGGTCCAAACTTTTACCCGGCGCGGCAGATGATACCAATTCCAGCCGGCGGCAATGATAAAAGACCCAGCTATCGCATATAAGCTGGGAAAGAAACGACGAAAAAAATATTGCCCCAAAGAAATTTTCATTGTGGCGCTAGATTTAAATTTCACTCCTGGTATTCCTTATTCTCCCGCACGATCTCTTTGGTCTTCTTCAACTCTCCCCGCAGTTTAGCCTTATGCTTTTTCAACCGCCGCTCCAGGTGGTCTTTAAGCGAATCAACCGCTTCGTAAAGGCTGCTGGCTTCGCGGCGCACAAATACGTCATAACCCGGCACCTCCAGCCGCCCCTCGGCAAAAAAGAGATTGCCCTGCTGGTGGCGTTTAGTGTCTTCGCCGAGCACAATATCCGCCCGGATAATGCCGGAGAAAAACTTGGCGACGGCATTGAGCTTTTTGCCGACGTAATCTTCAATGGCGTCGGTCAGGCGCACGCCGCGTCCCGAGATGATGATTTGCATAAATGGATTAATAAAATAATACTCAATAATGCTAACTGGTTATTACTATTCTTCCACCATCTCACTATATCGTAATAAAGAAAGGCGGCCGCGTCAACCCAGAAAAGGTTAGGGCCTCACCACCATTACCTCCGGCTCCAGCGCTACCCCAAACTTATCGTACACCCGGCGCTGGGCTTCCTCGGCCACTGCTAACACATCAGTCTGGGTAGCGCCACCTAGATTAACAATAAAATTAGCGTGTTCCGAGGAGACTTGCGCCCCGCCCACCCGATAACTTTTAAGCCCGGCCTGCTCAATCAGCCAGCCCGCGGCAATTTTCTGGTACTGCCGAAAGCGTTCCGGGAGTTCCGCCGGGTCGCGTTTCCATTCGGTTAAAAATACGTTTTTGAAAAAACTGCCGGCCGAGGGCGCGCGCGCCTGCTTGGCTCGGCGCTCGGCGATAATTTGCTGGGTAATGGCCAGGGAGTCCGCCGTCCGGCCCGGCGCCAACTGTATCCGCGCCGCGAGCACTACGTCCGGACCATGCTTAAAGATGCTGTCGCGGTAACCAAACTCACACTCCGCTGCCGTCAGCTCTACCACTTCCCCATCGCGCCAGGCCGTTACCGAAATTATAAAATCTTTTAACTCCCCTTGCGCCGTCGCATAGCGCGCGCCGGCGTTCCCCCGCACCGCCCCGCCGACCGTGCCCGGAATTCCAGCCGCCCACTCCAGCCCGGTTAAACTGTGTGCCACCGACAAATTCACCCAGTCGCCCAACGAATAGCCGGCCGAGGCTGCCAGCTTGTCCCCCTCGGCGCGCGCGGCGGATACCAAATTCCGCACCACCACTCCGGGCAAACCCTCATCGGGCAACAACAAATTTGACCCCCCGCCCAGAATAAAATACGGGATTCCTTCGCCGGAAACAAAATTAAGCAGTGCTACCAGCTGATCATTGTCAGATACTTCAACCAACCATTCTGCCGGCCCGCCGATTTTGAAGGTAGTGTATTTGGCGAGCGGCGCGTTAGCCCGGACGCGGCCGAAATTTTTTAATTCTTTAAGCAATCCAAGCATAGCTATTTTACCACAATATTTTGCACCCGCCCCACCTGGCCGCTCGTCAGCCGCACTTTTATACCATGCGGGTGGGTAGCAGAATTCGTCAAAATCTCGGCCACCATGCCGCGGGTCAATGCCCCGGTGCGCTGGTCGGCTTTCTGGTCGGCTTTAAGGATAATTTCTACTTCTAGCCCTGGGTAGATATCGGAGCGGTTTTGGGCGGGCATATATTTAATTTTACCGCCCCACCCGTTCACCGAGGCGGTGGTCAAGAGGACATTCATGAAGTTATTGGTTAAATTTTCCACCTTTCAATAATTTATGATCCAATTGCACATGCGTAAAAAATTTCCACACCGCCCCGCAATCCGGACAGGTTAAATCAATTGAGTCGTCACTCGGCAAGGCTAACAACCCATCTGTATCTAAATCTTTTTTGCAATACATGCATTTGAATTGGCCGGGAAAATAGTAACGATCACTCATATTTTTTAATTAAATTATTTTTTAAATCCCTGCCAGATTAATGCTAATGTTAGAATTACTAAAACGGTGGTTAAAGTAACCATTGCGATACTGGCCTTTTTTGTTGAGGAATCAAGTTTATTAATTGAATCTACCAGTTGTTTAGAACTCCTCTCAACGCTTTGTACGACTGGAGTAGTAGACGTGCTGAAATCTCCTGGTGGAATAATATTAGGCATAAATTTATGACTTACCTTTTTCCATCATCTCCTCAACCTTTCGTTTCGCCTCCGCCAACAGCTCCTTTGCTTTCTTTCGTGCTGCATGCGATGCTCGGACCAGGTCAGTAATTTTCTTTTGCGTTGCCGCTGGCAAAATGGGGATTAATAAATTTTTTATATCCTTGTAACTAATGTTAGTTTGCACGCCACCCGTTCCAATTCTTGCTAATTGATCTTTACCTATAATTGAGTTAAGCAACAACACTAAATAATCGGGGTCAATATCCTTTGGTTTGAAATGCAGAATCCGCTGATTAATGCTGCACTTTTGAATGTCTGGAGGAATTAAAGAAGTCAAACCGATTGAACCAGACATTGATAAAACAATATCCCCCGGTCGTGCTAAATCTTTTTTAGAGAGAGAAGCGTCTTTCTCGGTAATATAGGCTGTGTCAGAAAGATCAAGCACGCCCTTCCCTATGTTATTAATTCTAATTAACGGTATGCCATTCTCCTGATAATTCTCACTTTTGAAAGGAAAACCCGTTGAATAATCTTTTATACAATCTTCTAACATCTTTACTGCTTTTTCTCTTATCTTTTTAATCAAATTATTATACAAGGGTTGATAAAATTCCGCATCCATCCGTTCGGCCGATTTAACATCGGAAAAATTAACTACGGTGTATGGTTCATTTTCTGTTTCAAAATTTTCTAAGCCTAATTCTTGTAAAAGCAGCTGTTCGGCTTGATGATAAAATTTTCCAGCATCTTCTTTTTGATTGTGAATCTCTAAACATATTTGCTCAATTTTCTTTTGTTCATTTTCGCTAAAAATTGGTATTTTTATCTCTTTAATATTGGGAATATTTAAATTTGGTTGCGCCATGCCTGTTTGGAGCCGTAGGGTCTGAAAAATACCATATTTAGTGTTTAAAAAAAGGCCGGCAAAAAACGGATTAACTTTATTAAACCGCACCCTAATTGTGTAAGAGCCAAAGGTGGCGCCTCTTAATTTTGGATAAACTACACTGGTTGCACCGGTGTTAGCCCCACTTCTCGTAATTAAGCAATCTCCTGCCTCAAGTTTATATTCTGGTGGTACTTTCGCTCCATCAATTTTTAAAATTTCACCATCAATATCATAATCAAAAAGATTCATGGCTCGTATGAAATCTACACCTCTCTCTAAATAATCGGGCTCTAAATACAGACCATACCTAACATCGCTTGTCAATGCACCGATTGTAGATGCTTTGGATAATTTTTTCATTGCATCCAAATACTCCGGCTGGTAATACTCCGCATCCAGCCGGTGCGCGCCTTCCAGTTGGGATTTTTGGATAATTGAACAGGCAATCACACAAATCATTTAATAAGGGGGCCTAGAATATAAGTTTCTAAAACTTTTTGGATTCCTAATTTAACCTGTGTTCCTTGTTTAAATATGGCCTCATCTAATCTGCCATCCCCATAAGAAAGCGCAGCCTGATCAAAGTCAACCAAAGAATTATAACGAATTATTTCTCTATAGATAGGATTCAAAGTTTTTATCATATCTCCAGGCAGTATCCCTGCGTTCAGTTTTGCCATTTCGTAAGCTTTATCTAGAAACCGTATTTTAGCACCGTTTACCATTATATTGTCACTCAAAGATAAATTGAAGTCTAGTTCCTCTTTTAGATAATTAAGAATCTGTTTTACTAAATCTCTTTCATGCTCCAGCCGCCTTTGTACATCTAACTCTGCTGTCTCACGTATCGATTTGATTGTTGCAAAATAGGTTACGCCCGCACCTATTATTGAACCAAAAAAGCCGCTTAATAAATTTCCCCATTCCATATTAAACAAAATTTAATTTTTCCCTCCTCGCAAACTCTCTAAACCCCTCCGCAATCTCATCTAAATCGTGATCAAGCACTTTGCGACCTTTGCCATCGTACATATTACTCCCATCGGGCATTTTTTTGTATACATAATCCCCGGAATTATTTTTGCCGCCCTTTTTGGATACGGCCATAAAAATTGGATAATCCTTTAGCGGCTCACCGGCCCACTTTTGCAAGAACAATACGCTTGTTTTTACTCCAGCATGAGGTCTAAAAGTATTTTGATGCAAACCAATAACCGCAAGTATCCGTGCCCTTTCAAAAAGGTATTCACGGATATATTCCGCATTTGTATTATTTAAAATCCCCTGCGGCAACACTATTGCCATCCGCCCACCAGGCCGCAGTAAATCCAGGCAACGTTCGATAAACAAAATATGTCGCTCAATTTTGTTTACCAGCCTGCCGTTCTTTTTGCCAAAGTTATACTGCCGGAGCAAACCTGGATCTTTAACTTCGCCGGCAAACGGCGGATTGGTAAGGAGCACGTTAAAGTTAAAATAGTGAAAGGTGCGGCGATTTTCGGTATTGTCGGCGGCATTGCCCATATCTAATAGCCGCGTTTGCAATTTGGATCGCGCGTCAAGTAGCTGGGCATCTTCACCTTGCCACTCACGCGGGTCTAAAGAGTTGAGCTTAAACAAGTGCGACCGGCCGTCTCCGGCAATGAGCATCAGCGCTCGCGATACCTTAGAAATTTCCTCGGCAAAATCTATACCCCAGACACGCTCTTTGGCATACTCGCGCATCGCCTCGTCGGAACTTTTGCAATGCTGATCACGCGCCCAGTACATAGCGCTGATTAAAAATCCGCCGGAGCCGGTAGCCGGATCAATAACATATTCATCGCGTTTTGGATCCAGCATTTTTACCGCCATAGAAATGACATGGCGCGGGGTAAAATATTGTCCTTTCTTACCTTTGGCTACTTCCGGAATAAGATATTCAAATGCTTCATCAATAATGGACAAATCCGAACCGAATAAACGCGCCTTCTCCAATTCGCCCACCACTATCGATAAATGCTCCGGCGATAAATTAACATTCTCCTGTTCGTAAAAAGTACTGGGCCATTTTTTTATTGCTTGCTTGAACAAATTATTTATTGCTTGATAAGTGCGCGCAGTATCTTTGTATTTGCGAAACTGCACTTCGTTGTCCGGCCGGTGCAAACGCGCTTCCACTTCATCAAATAATTTTGCATAAATGAGTTTAAACACTTCGGTAAATACGTCAACGCCGGAGTTGGCCAGCACCAGTTCTTCCATGTTCTTAATAATTTCGCGCAAATCCATTTTGGCACTGGTATATTCAAATAGTGTCTTTTTTGCTTCCAGTAAATCGTCTACAGTTTGGTCCGCCTTCGGCAAGTCGGGCAGAGTATCGTCAAATTCTTTGGGATACGGCCGGTATAAAATGATGTGCTTGTTGCCATTGGACCATAAACCAATTTCCGCGCCTTCGGAATTAAGGTACGACTTAAGCTGTTCAATACCCTTTGCTTCTTTGGGGCTTTTTACTTCAACAATAATGTAAGGCGTAATTTGGTCTGGTTTATGTACCACAATATCCGCTTTTTTGGCGTGGATTTCGCGGCCAAAATGTATTGATTTTTCGATGGCCAATCGATCGGCCGGATATTGATACCCGGCACGAAGTTTATGAACCCACAGTTGGCGGATAATTTCTTCCGGGTGGCCCTTTTGCTTTTGATTATCGTACACTACGCGGTATTGGTCTGGCGCCAAAAGATCTTGTATATAATATTTACCATCGTTGCGATTCACAATATAAAGTGCTTCATCTATTGCTATTCCCTCAAACTCTTTAAGGCCAAACCCGTCCAGTGAATTATGAAAAATTTTTGCGATGGCTTCTTTGACTTTATTTGGTTTTACAGTGGGCATAAAAAAATTATTTGATGGGCAACCACTGCCCGCTTTTACTCACGGAAATAACTTTTCCCTTGAGTTCAATATTATCTTTAAACAAAATATTTTGGTATTTAGGATTCTCCGGCTTCAAAAACAAATAAGGCGGCTGATCGGTAGACATAAACCGCTTGACGGTGGTTTCATCGTCCACCTGCGCAAAAACAATGTCGCCGGAGACAAAATACTTTTGAGTTTGCACCAATACCTGGTCGCCGTCATCAATACCGGCGTTAATCATGGAGTCGCCGGAAATTCGCAAGACAAAAACCTCATCTTTTAGTTTAGCCAAGCCGCCCGGCAAGGTTTGCCACTCTCCGGTGATTGCGAGAGCTTGAATCGGTGGACCGCCGGCAGCAACTCCCATAAATGGCGCCATTGGCTGGCGACCAAGCGCCTCATAGCCAAGCGGCAAGAGTGTTAAACCCCGTGCCGCGGCCTCGCTCCGCTTGATATAGCCATTTTCAACCAACTTTTTTAGAAGATCAACCACCGATTGATTAGACGCAACTTTCAATTCCTCCCGCATCTCCTCAAAGGTCGGCGGGTAGCCGCTGCCTTGAAAATAGTCATAAATTATTCCAAGTAACTGTTTTTGTCGCTCGGTAATGTCCTTTTTCATACCCAAATAGTATACCCGACTATTTGTACAGGTACAATGACTCCCCCCTGTGGATAACCAATCTTCGTTAAACTGGTTACCGAATTCTCATAAAAACATATGCCCTGTCGCCACTCATTCATTCCCAGTTTATTTATTGCCAACTACCCACTTTTCTCGTATAATCCCGCTATTATGCCAGCGCTAGAAAACCGGCTAAAATTCACTCCCCTGGTTTATGTCACGCGAGATTTAGAGCGAGCTTTAGGGCTGCCCCTAAAAACTAAAAATTATTACCTGGTAACTAACGCCACGCCCTTTGCCAAGGCCACGGCTGCCGCGGCGGCGCGCGTGCTCTTGATAAAAGCAAAGGAACCGCTGGATACCCGCGAGCTGCTGCAACATCCGCCGACGATAAACTTCATCAAAAAAATGAAGAGGCAACCGGCTATTTTAGTTTTTAAAAATACTCCGCAAATAGAAAGAATCTGCGCGGCGCGGGGATGGCGCTTGCTGAACCCGAGCGCCGAGCTAGCCAATCGCGTGGAAGAAAAAATTTCGCAGTTAGAGTGGCTCGGGCCGCTAAAAAAATATTTGCCGCCGCATCAGGTGATGCTGGGCAAAGACTTGGCGTGGCAAAACAAAAAATTCATCCTCCAATTCAACCGCGCCCACACCGGACTCGGCACCATGCTAATTGAATCGGCCAGACAAATCCAGGAATTAAAAAAGAAATTCCCCCGGCGTGAGGTACGCGTGACTAAATTTATCTCGGGGCCGATCTTTACTGTCAATAGCGTGGTGTGGGGCAATCGCGTGCTGGTCGGCAACATCAGTTACCAAATTACCGGCTTGGCGCCGTTTACTGACCAGCCCTTTGCCACGATTGGCAATGACTGGGCGTTGGCGAACCAAGCGCTAAGCTATCAACAGGGTAAGCAGATTAAGCAGATTCAACGTATCGCGATTGACATAGGGAAACGGCTGAGGGACGACGGGTGGCGAGGACTGTTTGGGATTGATGTAGTAGTAGAAGAAACCACCGGACGCGTTTATCTGCTAGAAATTAACGCCCGCCAGCCGGCCAGCGCGGCGTATGAGTCGCAGTTACAGGCGAGGAATAAAGGATCAAGTAGCAAGTACAAGGTATCGACATTTGAAGCGCATTTGGCCGCCTTACTCGGTCTCCCTCTTGCTCGCCCTGCTCTAATTCCCATTACCGCTGGAGCGCAAATTATCCAGCGGGTCATTCGCTCCGCTTCCCCGCTTCCCGCTTCCCGCTTCGCTCTTACCAAATTATCCCACGCTGGCTTCACCATCATCCCCTATGCCAACCCCCGCCCCGGCGCCGACCGGTTGCGCATCCAGAGCAAACAAGGAATAATGAAAGGGCATAACGAACTTAATACTGCTGGCAAGGGGATTGCTTCGTCGCGGAGTTTACACTGAGCGGAGCGAATGTGCTCCTCGCAATGACACCATTTATATGCTCTCTGAACCAGCTCAACAAATTATCAACCGCTACCTCCACCTCCCTTTCAAAAATTTAAGCGGGGTGGGTTGCCCTTATTTTTTGAATAAAGGAAACCGGGTGCGGGGGGGCCTGCGGGCGCTGATCGGCAAAGGCAGCCCGGAGGATATTAGGGAAGAGGCGATGATTATTTCCCTGCGCGATAAAATTGAACTCGCGGGTTTGAATGCTGAACAATTGAAAAAATTTCTGGTAGACCACCGGCTGGGGGTGGACTGCTCGGCGCTCTTGTACTACGCCCTGGAGGCGGAATGCCGGGCACGCGGTTTAGGCAAATTAAAAAATCTGCTGCGTTTTCCGACCCAAAACCCCTGGCGTAAACTGCTGATTAAATTGCGTCCGGTGGAAAATACCAGCGTGCGGGTATTCGCGGCCCCGGAAAACAGCCGGGCAATCGCTCTAGCCGAAGCAGCGGCCGGAGATTTTATTATTGTCCTCAACTGGGACCCGGCGGAACATTACGATCATATTATGCTGATTCACGATGTTACGCGCTCTACTGATGCACCGCCCGTCCTCCATTATACTCACTCCCTGCGCTGGGCTACGGACGGACGCTATCACCACGGCGTGCGCCAGGGAACGATTGAGGTTATTCACCCCGCCGCTCCCCTTACCGCCCAGCGCTGGACCGAACAAGGCAAAACCGATACCGACAACGAAACCTTCACCCGCGCCCAACGCGCGGAAAAAATTGAACTACGCAGATTGAAAATCCTATAAAAACAAAGCGACTCCGGGCGTTCGCTAACAATAAATACTGTTAGCGTCATATGCCGAAGTCGTCGCTGCTTCCCAACATATTCAAGTAATATTGAATATTACAGGAAGTAGAAAGAAGTTTCGAGGCCGCTGCCGGCTGATTCCGGCCGGATAAAGATTCTCTGCGGTGGTTGATAAGTCGTGATACTCCAGCGACCGGTAAATTGGCCATCTTCATACACGGCCCTCTCTACCTCCTGGAGTTCACCAATCCAAGTAGTACCATGCCGCAGTTTATGCTTCAGAACGATTTTGAGTTGTGCCTCAACTCCGGTAGGATCAACTACCTGGAAATACAGCGACCGACCAGCTCTCTGGAAGCGCCGTAATAACTCTTCGTTCTGAACCTTGGGTAAAGGTTCTTTCCACTCCCATCCTTTCTCCATTGGGAAGCTCCTTTTGTTCTCGCACAAAACCGCAACTATTGCGGCACTGACGAAGAACACCATAGTCTACCATAATTCCTTGCTTTTGTCAAGTCCTTCTGCTAAAATACGGCGGCTATGATGTTGCCGCCGGAACAACTGGCGCTCTTGCGCACGGCCATTTTCTATGGCCTAATTTCGTCTTTAGCGGCCTTTGCCTGGGCGCCGCTCCTGATTAAGTTTCTCTACCGCTTCCGAATTGTCCGCGATAAAGAATACGACGCCACGCTCGCCCTGGGCGAACGCAAAAACAAGGCCGGCGTGCCGGTGATGGGCGGCTTATTGGTAGTGCTCACCGTGGCGGCGATTACTATGCTATTTAACTGGGAGCGGCGTTTTACCTGGGTGCCCATTGGCGTAATGCTGCTGTCCGCCGCGCTCGGCGGTTTTGACGATATTCTTAACAATGTGATCGGCCGGGAACGGCGCCTGCGCACCATCCCCCATGTACTGCGGCTGATTTGGGTGCACCGCGAATGGCGCCAGCGGCTGTGGTACGCCGTTACTCTCCCCTGGACGATTTTTCAACGTTTGAGTCTGCGCCTGGGCTCCCACCCGGGCAAAGGCCTGCACGTGCACGAACGGCTGATTTTTCAATTTTTGGCCGGCGCGATCACCGCCTGGTGGATCTATAGCAAACTGGGGGCGCAGTGGCGCGAGGTTTATTTTCCGTTTGACGGATATGTCAACATCGGCGGCTGGATTATTCCGCTGATTATTCTCTTTGTGATGCTCACCGCCAATGCGGTAAACATCGCCGATGGCATGGATGGCCTGGCCGGCGGCGCCCTGATGATTACTTTTTGCGCTCTGACGCTGATTAGCTGGCTGGACGGTTACCCGGCGATTACTCTGCTTAACGCTACCGTGGTCGGCGCGCTGATTACCTATACTTATTTCAACATCAAGCCGGCGCGCTTCCAGATGGGCGATGTCGGCTCGCTCGGCCTCGGCGCGCTCCTCGCCATCAATACCATTGTCATCAACCGGATGCTGCTCTTGCCCTTATTCGGCTTTATTTTTTTTGTAGAATTAGGGAGCGTCATCATTCAACTCTCCGGACGCTACCTCCTAGGCCGGCGCATTTTCCGCATGGCGCCCCTGCATCACCACTTTGAACTGCGGGGCTGGAGCGAGGAAAAAACCGTCATGCGCTTTTGGATTCTGCATGCGGCGGCGGTACTCTTGGGGCTGTGGGTAGCTCTCTATTGATATGCGAGAAAATTTTATCTTTCCTGATTACGAGGGCGACTGCCTCTCAAATGTGCCGCGTCTGGCGCAATCGCTATTAGGAATACCGGCCGAAGAAAATCCCTTGGCCAAGCTGATACCGGCTGATTTAGCCGGCCGGCCGGCGCCAAAAGTAATCCTGGTCTTGGTAGACGGCCTGGGCTGGAAGCAGTTCCAGGCCAGCGCTTTAACGCATCAGTTTTTTCAAAATTTAATGGCTAAAGGAGGGGCGCGTCCCCTTACCAGCGTCTTTCCCTCCACTACTGCCGCGGCCCTCTCTACCCTGCACACCGGCCTCACTCCCCAAGAGCACGGACTGTTGGAATGGCGGGTATATTACGATGAGCTGGATCAGGTAGTGATTACTCTGCCGTTTACTACTTCGGACAAAGAAGGGCCGGATAGCCTGCTGAAAAAAGGCGTGGACCCCAAACTGCTGATTGAGGCGCCGACGATTTACCAAAAGCTGAAAACTCAAGGCATCCCTTCTTTTGTATTTGCCAGCAAAGTTACGGCCCACGGCGCTTATTCCGGCCGCGTGCACGCCGGCGCTACTTCTATTGTTCACACCAACCTTTCGGACCTGCTGGTGAATCTGCGCGAAAAACTGGCCGCGGTCAGCGGGCCGGCGTATTTTTTTGTCTACTGGGAACTGTTTGATTCCATTGCCCACCACTATGGCCCGGGGAGCCGCCAGGCCGAGGCGGAGCTGGCAAGCCTGGCGCTGTTGTGGCAGAAAATTTTTGTGGAAGCGGTGGAACCGGCTGCCGCCCGTGATACAATTCTCCTCTTAACCGCCGACCACGGCCTGATTGATTTTGACCCGGCGACCACCGTGTACCTTACCGACTATCCCGAAATCATGGAGCTATTGGCAATTAGCCCGGCGGGCAAAAGAATCATGCCCTGGGGCAGTCCGCGCGACGTTTTTTTGCGGGCGCGGGAAGGGCAGATTACCGAGTTGCGTACCAAACTGGAGGCGCTCCTCGGCGAGCGGGCAGTAGTGGTGCCGACGGGGGAGCTACAGCAGGAGGGGCGATTCGGCTTGGGCGCTCCCCACCCAGCCTGGTTACGCCGTCTGGGCGATTTGGTAATTCTTGCCCGCGATCACCAGGTAGTGTGGTACGAAGTTGCCCCGGGCGAGCGGGTGTTCAAACGCGGCATGCATGGGGGTTTGCACCCGGAAGAGATGCAGATTCCGCTCGCTATCACTCGGCTAACTGATTTACCAGAATAATCCATGGCCTATTTTTCTTGGGGGCAACAAACTCTTACCGACTGGTCGGACGCGGCAATCAATACCGCCTACGCTCAAGGCTATCTGTTTACGCGCCTGGGCAAGGGAGTGATGAATCAAACGCGCAGTCTGCGGATTGATTTGACAAAATTTGAGCTGACCAGCGAAAACCGCCGGGTGCTGCACAAAACTGAAGCATTGAGTTTAGAAAAATTTCCTCTCCCCTACGCCAACTACCACTGGACGATCGGTAAGATGGCCAAAGACTTTTATGAACACAAATTTGGTTCGGGTACTTTCAGCGCCTTTAAAATTAAAGAATTGATGACTGATGAAGCCAAGAGTAATTTTAATACATTATTAGTGTATTCGCTGCCTATTGTCATTCTGAACGATGCCGCGACCTCGTCGGGGCATCGTGAAGAATTTCTATCCCCATCGCCAAACGGACAGAGATCCTTCCCCCTCAACCCGGCTCGGGGTCAGGATGACAAAACGGCGATCGGCTACTGCATCGCCCGCGAAACTCGCGAACTGCTCCACTACGCCTATCCGTTCTATCTTCTATCAGCTATCCGTTCGGCAGTGGATTCGGCAAGCTCACCACCGGTCTCAAGGCAGGCCAGCTACCAGCTACTGCCTAATACCGGTATTGGCATAATGCTCCGCGCTATCCTCTGGGCCAAAGACCGGGGCAAACAATACCTCTATCTTGGTTCTTTCTCGCGTCTAGCTGATACCTACAAACTGCAGTTTGCGGGATTGGAGTGGTGGAGTGGGAGGGGATGGAAAAAGGATTTAGATAAATTAAAAAAGATTTTAACACCAAAAATATGACGGACATTGATCCGATGAGAAAAAAATTTGCAGAAATTATAGAGGAGATGCTGGAAGAATTAGTTGAGCGAGTAAGGGTGCCGCCAGAAACTAAAGAATACATCAAACAAAAACTGACTCGCTTTTGGGATGAGACATCGATTACGGGAAAGTTAAATTTTCACGATCGAGTACGAGAAGCTTTTTTTCTTTTTAATAATCCGCAAAATCATCCGGAAAAAAATAGACAAGCGGTACTTGAAATTGTCAAACATTTACTCCCAATAGAAATGACGGAATTATTCATCTTAGGAAGTGAATTTCAAAAAAGAGAAGGCGAGCCTGATGCCAAAATTATTCCGTTTAAAAAAAAGTAAAAACACTGATCGGTTTATGGCAGCTGAAAGAATACATTTTATCGGCATTTGCGGGGTGGCGATGAGCGCCCTGGCGTTGGCGTTTAAGCGGCAGGAGTGGCGGGTAACGGGGAGCGACGTGGGGTTTTATCCGCCGGTTTCTACTCATCTGAAAGAGGCCGGCATTGATTTTTACCCGGGCTGGCATCCCGATAAAATGATCGCTGACGGGGTGCCGGATTTAGTGGTGGTAGGTAACGTCGCAAGCTCTAATAATCCCGAATGGCGCTATGTACAGGAACATCAAATTCCCTACCGCTCTTATCCGCAAATTGTAGCCGAGCGCCTGGTGAAAAAGAATTCTATCGTCTGTGCCGGAACTTTCGGCAAAACCACCTCAACTGCTTTCCTTAGCTGGATTCTGCAGTGCGCCGACTACCGACCTAGTTATCTATTTGGCGGCATCAGCCTAAATACCGCCGCTCTCCCCTCTGCCTGCCTGGCCGAATCGGAATGGAGCGTGGTGGAAGGCGACGAATACAAAAGCGCGCGCTGGGACGAGCGGCCGAAGTTCGCCCACTACTCCCCTACTCACCTGCTGTTAACTTCGGTAGTGTGGGACCATGCCGACCTGTATCCTACTGCCGATGCCTACCGGGCGGCATTCCAGCAATTAGTTGCCGCGATTCCCCCCGCCGGAGTACGGGTGATTTCGGAAAAAGCTCTGCCGTTGATAAAAGAGCCGGCCGCCGGACAAAATATAATTACTTACGGCGCGGCGCTCACTAATGATTATCTGTACACCAATGTTGTTCAATCGCCAGCGGGAGTAGAGTTTGACATTGTCCAGGGCGCGGAAAAATTTACGCTCTCTACCGCGTGCCTCGGCGAATACATGGCCGATAATTTAACCGGCTGCTTTGCCCTGGCGCGCTCCCTCGGTATTGACCCCAAAAAAATAACCAAGGCGATCGCTTCGTTCCCCGGCCTCAAACGCCGCCTGGAAAAACGCTACCAGGGAACGATTACCATTTTTGACGATATCGCCCATAGCCCGAGCAAAGCCCAGGCAGTACTGGAATCGCTCCGCGCTATTTACGCGGGGAAAATCATTGCGGTCTTTGAACCTAATACCGGCAACCGCCGCCCCGAGGCGGCCCGCGGTTACGACGGAGCCTTTGCTGGCGCTGACGAAGTAATTATCCCGCGCCTTACTCACCTAAAAATTGACCCGACGGAACTGGAACCTCCCTTTGCCGGGGACGAACTGGCGCGCATTATCGGCGCCACTCACCCCCCGGTGCACTATTTACCGGACGATGAACAATTAATAGAATATCTTAAACAAAAAACACAACCGGACGATGTGGTGGTGTTTATGGGCAGCCACGGGTTTAGGGGGATGATTGAAGAATTGATCAAGAAGATAGGCGCCTAGATCGGGATGACGCTCGCCGCCAGGGCCCGCGTCACTTCCCTTCCTCCACCACTTCTGCCAGCCACTGTCCCTTGCCGGTTTCCGTGATCATCAAGGCAATCCCGCACCAGCCGCACTCAATCATATCGTTGTGCTTAAGATTAGGAAACCGCGCCAGCTTAACGTCATTTTTACACTCGGGGCAAATTAGTTCCATAAATAGAGAAAATTAAGATTAAGCTTTAATAATAGTATACAACTTAGATTGCCAATGTCAATGCGAGCGGATATGAAAACTCCCCAACTTCCCTACCCCAAACTCTCCCGCACCCTGGGTATCCCGAGCGAGGTCTGGTTCAAGCGCGAAGATCTGCATAAATACGGCTCGCATAAGGGACGCTCGCTCCCTTTAATGATTGATACCTACCGCCAGCAAGGTATTACTGATTTTATTATTGCTTCCTCGGGCAATGCGGCGCTGGCGGCGGCCCGCTATATTCAGACTAAGAATAAGGGGGGGTCAACGCCTCCGCTGACCCTGCAGATGCTGGTCGGCGCCAAAATTGACCCGGCTAAACTGCGGCTGCTCACCCAAACTACCGATGATAATATTACTTTAGAACAGAGGGAAGACCCTCTGCAAACTGCCTTTAAGCTAGAGCAAACCGGGCCGGGCAAATGGCTCCGCCAGTCGGCTGATGAATTGGCGCTGGTCGGATACTACGAATTGGCCGGGGAACTTGCCAAAATTCCCCAGTTATCCGCCATATTTATTCCTACTTCGAGCGGCACTACCGCCCAAGGCCTGTACGAAGGCTGCCGGCCACTCAAACTCAATCCGCAAATTCACATTATTCAGACGGACTATTGCCATCCGATGGTGGAAAAAGAAGAAAAGGAAAAGAGCGAAAGTTCGTTGGCGAAAGCGATTGTGGATCGGGTGGCGCGGCGCAAAGCCAAAGTTCAAGAAGCGATTAAAAACAGCGGCGGGGCCGGCTGGATTGCCACTGACGCGCAAATCAGCGCGGCGATGAAACTAGTTAAAGAACAAACCGGCCTTATTATTTCTCCCAATAGCGCCCTCTCAATGGTCGGCCTGCAACAGGCCATTGCCGCCGGCTGGCGCTGGGAGGGGGCGGTGGTGTGCCTAATTACCGGGGCTTAATTATTGGGAATTGCACCGAGCGACCAAGTTAAAGTAATTTTTTTGGCAATTCGCAATAATTATCTACTTAATACCACCACCGCATCTAGTAAACCCGCGCCGCCGGGGGCAGCGCCTAAAAATAAACTAACCGAGCCGGGCAAAACTGATACCGGAAACTCATTTTGCAATACTCCCCGCCCGGATAAAATTTTCACCCGCGGCCGCGCGGGCTGCCCCAGGGCTACTGCCAGCTCAGCCGCGCCGCCGGCTCTAAAATTTCCTACTGCCACGGCCACCGGGCCGTTAATTTTTTTGCCCCCGGGCTGAAAACGCTGCCGCTCTTTAGTCAACTCTGCGTCATACACTAAAACTTCGGCCGCTCTCCCGCCGCCGGTGCCGAATACTACTTCGGGCTTGCCATCGCCATCAAGATCGCCGGCCGCCACCGCAAACCCGCCGCGATATTTTTTGCCGAGCGGAAAAATACTTTCCCCTAACTGTTTACCGTAATAAGCATAACGCTGCACCTCTCCATTATTGCTGCCGGCAATAATCAGCTCCACGGGGCGATCGGCCGCGCTCCGCACTACGGAGAGGCGCAGCGTGCCGCGGAAATTGGCGCCGAACGGATAATCATTAAACCAGCGCTCACCGCGGCTGTTAAAAATTTCCAATTTTGGCCCGGTCGCGATAATTTGCTCCGCCCCGGGCGCGCCGTCCAGGTCGCCCTGGTAAATCACCGCGCTACCGACGTAACCATCCCGAAAGGAAAAAAACCCGTTGCGGGCGCGCGCTCCCTCGCCGGTAAAAAATCGGACAAACGAACCGTTCACAAACGGCACCGCCGAAAGCGATTGGGTGGTGCGCAATAGCAATAATCCGTCGCGGGGCGGCAGGCTGACCTCCTCGCTGATTGACCCATCATTCGTCTCTGGGTCTTGTTTGCCGATCAGCCGCTCAAACTCGCCGCCGAGCGCCACTTCCTGCGCTTCGTTCGTGGCATTAACTAAAGCTAAGCCACCCTGATAATCGCGCCGCCACACGCCCTCCGAAAAATTATCACTATCCGCGGGCGATGTTGCAGGGGCCGCCACCGCACCCAGCGGCACGTCGTACTCGTCGTACCACCAAATTTGGTGGTGGCTCTCGGTGCCGTGATCAAAACTAAAATAAACGTCGTCCAACAGGAGCGCGCTGGTAAGTCCAAAGCGCATCCGGCGCCAGTCCAGGCGATTCCCGGTATTATTGGTATTGGCATTAAACACGGTAAGGAGCGGCGCCCGGTTTTGTTTTTGATTGACCTGGAGTTTATTCATCAGCCCTCCCCAGGACCCGTGCGCCTCCCAAGGGGTAGGAAAATTTTCGTACAACCGTCCGTTGACAGACGGCTGAAAAACGCGGTCCGAACTGCCGTTAATCACCAAATAACGAACACCCAGTTTTTCCTGTGCCCGGGTAAGCAAATACTCAATCCGGCGCGCCCATTCCGTATCCAGACTGCCCGGTTCATCGCGTATCCCGTTGCGGTCAAGATCAAGGTCTCCCTGGTTAAACCAGGAAATTCCGTCATACACCACGTCAAAAAATACCCCGTCCCATACGCCGGCCGATAAAATTTTATCGCGCACAAAATCAACCAGATAATCGCTCCAGCCGGCGCTCATATTGGTGCTCAAATGCCCGGGCCAATCCGAAGTAATCCGCCCGGCGCTGTCTTTTAGCCACCATTCAGGGTTTACCGTAAATCCGTTATAAACAGTATTCCCCGGATAAACTTCCCATTCGGTCAGATAACTTTTGCTCGGCACATAAGCGAGCAGAATAATTGATGGGTTACGTTGCTTAATATCATTAATTACCTCTTGGCTTACCACTGCCTGTTCTGGTGTTAAAATTAAAACATGATAACGCGCCAGGGTGGCGATACTGGCTTCGTCGGTGGGCAACGTGCCCAAAAAATAGTTGGCCAAAAGCGGCGCCGCGGCCGCCCGCACCGGCGAAAAAAGAAAGGGCCCCAGGAGCCCCCCACTGATTAAAACTGTACTAATGATTTTACGTCCCATAAGTTTGTGGTAGTATAGAGAAAACCAATAAGATAATCAACTGCCCCTGTGAAAAAACTTTTACTCTTGCTCGCCGCCCTGGCGGCGTTCATTATCCTCAACCCCTATGGCGGCCTGGATATTCTGGCCGGGCTAGTGGTAATCGGTCTGCTGCTTTACCATTTGGTAGGCGACTATGCAATACTAGCACTAATCGCCATCCGCCCCACGGTTGACCTCTGGCGCGACTATATTGTAGTAAGCACCGAGGAGTTTACCGTTAATCTTAATGCCGCTCTTTCCTTGCTGCTGGCCCTTTGGGCAATCTACTTTTTGGTCAAGGAATATCAGCGTCGGAAAAATTTACCAGGCAAATATTTACTGATAATCTTTATCGCCTGGAGTATGGCAACGCTGATTTGGAGCGTGGATCGTTTGTCCACCGTCACCGAAACCTTAAAAATTTTTAATCTGGGCGCGCTCTTCGCCATAGGTTTTATTTTGTCCCGGCGTGATGGCGCGCGATTCTTGGCTAAACTAACGCCGGCCTTGGCGCTCGGCAGCATCCCTCCCCTTGCTACGGCGCTCTATCAGCTGGCAACCGGCGGCGGGCAAACCATTGACGAAATTCCCGGCCGCCTGTTCGGTACCCTGGCTCACCCTAATGTCCTGGCTTTCCTCGGCCTGACGCTAATTTTTCTGTTGGCGCACCAGTCGCTGCAAAAACAGGCGCCGCCGCCACTTTTCCCCCAGCCAGTTACCCGCCTGGCGCTCGGCATCCTCCTGGCGATTACCCTGTTTACCTATACCCGCGTTGCCTGGCTCGGGGCAGTGATATTTTTCGCGCTGCTGGCCGCCCCCCTTCAACCGCTGGCTCGCTGACCGCAGCGGCTTGGATTTAACCGCGCTGCCGGTAATCGCTCGCCTTACTACCAGGACCCTAGGCGCTGATTCCCTTGCCTGGCGCCTGGAACTGGCGGAAAAAATTCTACCCGTGGCCCTGGCTCGCCCGATTCATGGCTACGGGTACGGAACCTTTGCCACGGTCTGGGATAATCACAAGGGAGTTAAAAATATCTGGGACGATTCGTCCGAAGCCCATAATGATTATCTGAAATTGTTTGTGGAGGTAGGAGCGGTGGGCCTGATTTTCTATCTGGCGTTTTTTATTATCCTGTTACGCGCCGCCGTCCAGCAAATAAGAACACACGGCTGGACACGAATTGTGTTCATGGGGAGCCTGGCGATTTATCTTATTCTTTCCCTCTCCGACAACATGCTCCACCACACGCCGGTGGGCTGGTGGCTGTTTACGCTTTGGGGAGCCTGGGCCGGGGAAACTTAAAGCCGAGGCAATTCCCCTACTGCTGCTTTCCCCGGCGGGAAAGCAAAAGTCGGGGAGGGAAGGAGGGCAGCAAGATCAATCAAAAGCAATCAATGCTAGCGCCACCTCGCCCTTCCTTCCCCAATATATATTTTCTCCTGCGCGTTACTCGTACACGCCGCGCAGATCAGGTGTAGTCTTTGCCTCGGGTAAGCGTGCTACTTGGCCCGGGGCTGTTGGCGGACTAGTTGCAGCCGTCGTCTACGACGCCGTTGCAGTTATTGTCATACTGGTCGCACCACTCGGTAGAACCCGGGTGGTTGTGGTACGACCCGTCAGTGACAAACGAGAACCCCTGCAAAGGCGTTGAATCGGACGGGTTGTCGTCGCAGTCGCCGCCTTGGAGGTCGGCAACCGCGATTGCCGGGTTGCGACTGCCGGTACAGGGCGCCACTTCACAGAACCCATCGCCGTCGTCATCCCAGCTATCGCAGGTGGTGTCCGGCAACGGCCCGCCGCCCGCGCCCGATGCCCGCAGCGGCGTCAGCCCGTGCTGATCCAAGCAAACACCGGCGAGATCGGTGCCGGTCAGGTCTCGGCCGGTCAGGTCGCTCCCGGCAAGATCTGCCGCGGGACTGCCATCCGCTGCCCCGCCCGTGAGGTCGCTCGTGAGGTCAGAGGCCGCTGCAGTCAGGTCGCCGGCGCTTGCGAGGTCAGGGGCAACGGATTGATCCAGAAACACCAACCGATCTGCTGCGACCGTGAGATCCGTTGCTACAGCGCTGTCACCCACTGCCGAAAAATCGGCTACGCCTCCGACACCATCCGCGCCCGTGAGATCCGGCAACGACGACAGATCCATCGCCAGCGCCCCGTCCGCCATCGTGAGGTCTGGTACAACCGTAAGATCAGGCCCTACCGTAAGATCAGGCAGAACTGCCAGATCGGGCGGAGGCGTGAGGTCATTCGGAGGCAATTCGAGATCCGGCGAAGAAACGACCGCATCCGGCGGAACACCGAGATCCGGTGAGGGGCCGCTGGCATCACCGACGCCGCCATCCCCTACTGTCGCACATACCCCGCCGACGCAGGCGCCACTCGCGCAGTCGCCCGCGCTCGCGCAACGCGCTCCTATGGGACAACCCAGGCAACTCCCGCCACCGCAGTCAAGGTCGCTCTCGCTGCCGTTCCGGACGCTGTCGCTGCAGGTTGGCGGCCGGCAGGTGTTGTTGGTGCAGACGCCGCTGGCACAATCCAGGGCGCCGCCACAACTCATGCCGTCCGGACAGCCCGGGCAAGCACCGCCGCCGCAGTCCACGTTAGTCTCAAAGCCATTCCGGAAACCGTCGTTACACGACGACACGCAGACGTTGTTGGTGCACACATCGCTCGTACAATCCGAGCCATGCTGACACCCCTTGCCGTCCACGCACCGGCCGCACACGCCGCCGCCGCAATCCACGTCCGTTTCCTGCCCATTTACTGCCCCATCCGAGCAGGTGGCAATATCATGGCACGTTCCGCCGACACAGCTCATCCCTGCCGGGCAGACTTCCCCGCAAGCGCCGCAATTGGCATTGGTGCCAAGGGTGGTTTCGCAGCCGTCAGTGCGCTTGCTGCCGTTGCAATCCGCGAACCCGCTGGCGCAGGCACCGGTGCACTGGCCGCCAACGCATAGCCGGATAACGAGGTTGAGGCCCGAGCAGACTTGCCCGCAGCCTCCGCAGTGGTCCGGATCCGAGGTAGTGTTTACCTCGCAGCCGTCCAGAGCGTGATCGCTGTTGCAATCCGCAAAGCCAGGCGAACAGGTGCCGCGGCAAACTCCTGTGGTGCAGGTGCGGAGGGTGATGTTCTGCGTGGAGCAGATTACCCCGCAGGCGCCGCAGTTCTCCACGTCGCCGTCGGTGTAACTTTCGCACCCGTCAGTGACATTGCTGTTGCAATCAGCGTAGCCGGCGTTGCCCCGGGTAAACCCGCACTGACCGTTGGTACAGGCGGGATTGGCATTGGGAGTGAGGCAGGGTTGACTGCAAACGCCGCAGTTCGCGAGGTCGGAATTCAGGTTGACCTCGCAGCCGTCGCGGCGCTTATCGCCGTTGCAATCCGCGAAGCCGGCGCTGCAGGCCCCACCGCAAACGCCAACCGTACAGGTAGGCGCCGCGATGTTGTTGCCCGAGCACTCCGCCCCGCAACCACTGCAATGGCGCGGATCGGCGTTGACGTTCACCTCGCAGCCGTCGCGGCGCTGGTCAGCGTTGCAGTCGGCGAAGCCGGAAAGGCAATCGCCGGCGCAAGCGCCTTCCACGCACCGCAACATCGAGATGTTTACGCCCGAGCAGGTGTTCCCGCAGCCGCCGCAGTTGCCTACGTCAGTAGCGGTATTCACCTCGCAGCCGTTCCCCGCCGCGCCGTCGCAGTTGGCGTATCCGCTGTTGCAGGTCGCCACCTGGCAGGCGCCGCCGAAGCAGGCTGGCGTACCGTTCGCTGCGAAGCAAGCAATGCCGCACGCCCCGCAGTTGCCCACGTGGCGCTCGAGCTCTACTTCGCAGCCGTCGCTCGGATTGCTGTTGCAGTCCGCGAAGCCGGCGCTGCAGCTTGCCACCTGGCAGGCGCCGTTGGTACAGACCGGCGTGCCGTTGGCGACGACACAGACCTTGCCGCAGGCGCCGCAATTATTGAGGTCGCGGGCGGTTTCGGTCTCACAGCCGTCCAGCTGCTTGTTGGCATTGCAGTCGGAGAATCCTGAAGCGCAGGCGCCGATACAGCTACCGGTAGAGCAGGTCGGCGCGACGTGATTTGCCGAGCAGACCGCGCCGCAGGCGCCGCAAGCGTCCTTGTTCAGGGTGAGGCTGGTCTCACAGCCGTCCGCGGCGCTGCTGTTGCAGTCCGCGAAGCCGGCGGAACAGGAGACTATCGTACAAGCTCCTCCGATGCAGTTGGAGGCGCCATTGGGATTCAGGCACGCGCGGCTACAGACGCCGCAGTGCTGATTATCACTCCGCAGATCCACCTCGCAACCGTCGGCCGGATTGTTATTGCAATCCGCGAAGCCGGCGGCGCACTGCCCGATGACGCACGCCCCGCCCACACAGACCGGAGTGGCATTCGGCAGAGCGCACACCTTGCCACAGCCGCCGCAGTTGCCTACGTCAGTAGCGGTATTCACTTCGCAGCCGTCCAGGCGCTTGTTGCCGTTGCAATCCGCGAAACCAGCGGCGCAGACGCCTGCCTCGCACGAACTCGCCGCACAAGAGGCGGCGATATTCTGGGTGCTACAGGCCGACCCACACCCGCCGCAGCTCGTGGTGCTCGTCGCGAGGTTCGTCTCACACCCGTCGGCCGCATCCGCGTTGCAGTTGGCGTACCCCGCGTTGCAGGAGGCGATGTTGCACTTGCCTACCGAACACGCCGGCGTACCGTTTGCCGCCACGCAGCTTACCCCGCAGCCGCCGCAGTTCTCCGCGTCGCTTGCGAGGTTTGCCTCGCACCCGTCGCCCGACCAGCCGTTGCAGTCCTGGAAACCAGAGTGGCAGGAGGCGATCCCGCAAAAGCTACTGAAAAAGCCAGGGAAACACCCAGCGGTACCGTTCGGAGCCGAACACCGCACGCCGCAGAACCCGCAGTTATTGGGGTCAGCCGCGATGTTGGTTTCGCACCCCGTTCCGTACGCGCCGTCGCAGTCCGCAAAGCCAGGGTCGCACCCACCACTGATGGTGCAGGATCCTCCCCAACACATGGGGAGACCGTGCGCCGGCGGCGAGCAGACATTGCCACAGCTGCCACAGTTGCGCAGGTCGTAAAGAGTATTTACCTCGCAACCGTTACTTGGATTGCGGTCGCAATCCGCATAACCGGAGTAACAGCTGGTAAGGGTACACTCCCCGCCGAGGCAGCTAGAAGTGCCGCCGAAGCGGGAACACGCCGCCCCGCAAGCGCCGCAGTTGCCGGCATTGCTCATGAGGTTGGTCTCGCAGCCGTCCGAGAGATTCGCATTGCAGTCCGCGAACCCGACGGAGCAGCCGACGAAGACACAGGAACCGGCCGAACAGACCGAGGCGCCATTCGCGAACAGACAGAGCCGTCCGCAGGCGCCGCAGTGCTGGGCGTTGATGCGGGTGTCAACTTCACACCCGTCCGCCGCCATGCCGTTGCAGTCCGCGAAGCCGGCAGCGCACGAGCCGACCGCGCACGCGCCGTTCAAACAAACAGCCGCGGCGTTCGGGAGTGAACACACTGCTCCGCACCCGCCGCAGTTCCGGACGTCGCTCATTGTATCGGTCTCGCAGCCGTCCGCGGCGCTGCTGTTGCAGTCCGCGAAGCCGACGGAACAGGAAACGATCGTGCAAGCCCCTCCGATACAGCGGGAGGCGCCGTTGGGATTCAGGCACGCGCGGCTACAGACGCCGCAGTGCTGGTTGTCGCTGCGGAGATCCGCCTCGCAGCCGTCCGAGAGATTCGCATTGCAGTCCGCGAACCCGACGGAGCAGCCGACGAAGACACAGGAACCGGCCGAACAGACCGAGGCGCCATTGGCGAACAGGCACAGCCGTCCGCAGGCGCCGCAGTTGGTGGCGCTGGTTGCGAGGTTGGTCTCGCAGCCATCCGCCACCACGCCGTTGCAGTCCGCGAAGCCAGGAGCACACGCCCCGATGGCGCACGCGCCGTTCAAACAAACAGCCGCGGCGTTCGGGAGTGAACACACTGCTCCGCACCCGCCGCAGTTCCGGACGTCGCTCATCGTGTCCATTTCGCAGCCGTCTAGACGCTTACTGCTGTTGCAGTCCGCGAAGCCCGGGAAGCATCCGCCGCCCTCGCACGAGCCGCTCTCGCAGGAGGCGACGATGTTCCGGGTGGAACACGCCGACCCGCAGCCGCCGCAGCTGGCGAGGGTGGTATTCAGGTTGACCTCGCAGCCGTCGGAGGCCTTACCGTTGCAGTCCGCGAAGCCGGTCTGGCAGGAGGCGACTGTACAGGCTCCACCCGCGCAGCCCGCAGCGCCATTCGCAATCACGCAGGCGTGGCCGCAGACGCCGCAGTTGCTGGGGTGGTTCTGGATGTTCACTTCACAGCCGTTCGCGACGTTGCCGTCGCAATCGGCAAAGCCCGCTTTGCACGAGCTAATACCGCACACTCCGCTGGCGCAGAGGGGGTTGGCGTTGGGAGGGGAAGGACACGGCTGGTTGCACCCGCCGCAGTGCGCCAGGTCGCGCGTGGTATCCACGCAGCGTCCCTGGCACTGGGCAAGCTCGGTCGGACACGGCTCACAGACGCCGAAGTGGCAGGTGCCGCTCCGGCAATCCGCGCCCGTGAGGCAATCCGAGAAGTCGCGGCACGGCAGGCACGCGCCGCCGCAGTCCACGTCAGTCTCTAGGCCATTCTTGATGCCGTCGCTACAGACCGGCGCCTGGCAGACGCCCCCGAGGCAAAGCCCGGAGGAACAGTCAGCCGCTAGTTCGCAGGAAAATCCCGGCTGACAGGCCGGACACCCGCCGCCGCAGTCCACGTCGGTTTCACGGCCGTTCTTCACGCTGTCGTGGCAGCTCGGCGCTGCGCAGCGGAGCGTCGGCAGATTGCAGACGCCGCTCACGCAGTCCGCGCCCAGGAAGCAGCGCTTACCGTCCGGACAGGGAGCACACAGCGGCCCCCCGCAATCCACATCGGTTTCGCTGCCGTTGGGGAACGACATGGTAGCGCCGTCCGCGCAACTCGGCTGGGGAGTGCAGAAAAGGTTGAAGCAGTTCCCAGTCAGGCAATCACGCCCCACCAGGCACTCCTGCCCAGCCTCACAGCGCCCGCACTTCCCGCCGCCGCAGTCCGCATCGGTTTCCAAGCCATTCTTCACGCCGTCGCGACACGTCGGGATGCACTCGCGGTTATTGCAGGTGAAGTTCCCCGTGGGCGCGCAGGCATACCAGCACGACCCACAGTTGTTCGCGTCATTCGCGAGGTTCACCTCGCAGCCGTCTATGGCATTCGCGTTGCAGTTCGCGAATCCAGGCTTGCAGGAAACGTCGCAGGTGCCGGAAACGCACACCGGATATCCCTGCGCCGATAGCGGACAGCGATTGCCGCAACCGTCGCAGTTGCGCGGGTCAACGTCGATGTTCGTCTCGCAGCCGTTGCCGACGTCGCCGTCGCAATCCGTGAACCCCCCGTTACAGACAATCCGACAGGTGCCTCCCGTACAGCGGGGCACCCCGTTGTTGCTAGAACACGCCACGCCGCACCCGCCGCAGTTCTTGATGTCCGTGGCAGTGCTGACCTCGCACCCGTCCCGCCGGTCGTTATTGCAATCAAAGAATCCGGAGAGGCACTCGAACTCGCAGGTGCCGGCGTTACATGCCTTCACCCGTTCGTTCCGCTGGGGCAAGCACCGGAGCCGACAGGTCCCGCAGTTGTTCGGGTCGCTCGCGAAGTTCACCTCGCACCCGTCGTCGGGAATGCCGTTGCAGTTCCCGAAGCCGGAGAGACACCCGCTGATCCCGCACTGCCCATAGACGCAGGCCGGCCCCGTGGTGTTGGGCGTCGCGACACAGATCGTGCCGCAAGCGCCGCAGTTCCGGGCATCCGCCTGGAACGCAGTCACCGGCACGCACTCGCCATCGCACGCCACCTCCTCGCCGCGCTCTACGTCACCCGGGTAGCACCGCAACACGCAGCTGCCGTTTTCGCACTGCTCATCCCGGCCGCAGCGCCGATTACACCCGCCACAGTTGTCCCGGTCCTGGCTCGTGTCCGTACAGAACAGACCGCACTGGGTCTGCCCGGCCAGACACTGGCAGCTGCCGTTGAGGCAGAACTGCCCGCCGTAACAGGAGTTGCCGCACGCCCCGCAGTTCAGGGCGCTGGCATTGAGGTTGACCTCGCAGCCGTTGCCTTGCTTGTCCCCGTCGCAGTCGGTCCAGCCCGCTTCGCAGACGCCGTCGCAGCGACCGTTGACGCAGGTCGCCGCCACATGCGCGCCCGAGCAGTCCGCACCGCACCCGCCGCAGTTATTGCTGTCGCTGCCGATGTTTACCTCGCAGCCGTTGGCCGCGAAGCCATCGCAGTTGCCGAAGCCGGGGATACAGGCGACCTGGCAGGCACCGTTGACGCAGCTCGGAGTGCCGTTCACGCTGGAGCACTTCAGGCCGCAGGCGCCGCAGTTGGCGGGATCCACATAGAGGTTGGCGGTGTAGCTGCCGCAGTTGAACGGTTCCGGGGTAGGGGTGGGAGTCGGCGTGGGGGTAGGGGTCGGTTGCTGGGTGCCCACCGGGCCCCCGGCGCAGCCGACGAGGTTGAGGGAGATGACCATGGCCACCACGCGGGCGGCCGGATTCTTCGCGCTGTTCGACATTGTCCTTGTCCTTTTCTGGGCGATTCGCCCGGTTGATCCGCGTAGAGAAATTCCACACGGGAAAGAAAAGACCAGATAATCTGCTCTTTCCCGTGTGGAAAAATTTTTAGACTACACCTTGAATTGTAAAGAACCAGGCACGAATTCTCGGCCCCGAATCAGCCCAAGGGCTGATCCAGAGGAAAAATTAGTGCTAATGGTTTACCTGTGGATATTAAATCCTTGACAAATTAAGCTAACTATTGTAAAGTTACTTTAGTGTCAGTTAGCACCGCATTCGTCTAACGAATCAGCAAACGCCCCCACCGGGGGTGTTTTGCTTTTAGTTGTAAATTAACACCTTTCAGTTGTATTTTTCTATACACCTATGTTATATTATCTGACGGCGGAAAGTACGGAGAGTAAATCCCCGCGGAGGGGACGCTAACTGACACTTAGCTGGTTCGTCTCACTGACGAATGCGGTTCAACTCCGCTGCTCTCCGCCACTAAAGGTCCTGTTCATCGTGAACAGGATTTTTAATTCAAGGTACCGCCCTCCCACCGACGCCTTTCCGGTAAACGACGCCCGTGGGAGAGGAGCGAGACGAGACTTCTTCTCCCCCCGCTCCCGTTTTCTTTACAACTGGCAATCACCCTAACGAACGTTAGAATGATTGCACAATCACTCATTTTAACCGAGCGAGGGAGTGGTAGACGGGTTCCCTACGCGCGCATCCCCGCGTACGCGGGGGGAGCACGGAGGGTGTCTACCACGACCGAGCGACCAGGCGATACTACTCCTCCAGCCCCGGCAGGCGCAGCCGGAACGCCCCCCAGCCCTCGTACCCGACGAAAAATGTCGGGTTGCTGCGGTAGTCCCAGGCCAGCGCCACCCCGCCGCGCACCGAAAGCTCCACCATCCGGTGCAGAATGACGATGAGCTCCGGACCAATGCCGGCGGTGGTAGTGCGGATGCCGCGCTCCTGGAGCAGCAGATCCAGCGAAAAATCGCCGTACCCGCCGACTACCACCCGCGGGTGTACCCGGCTACCCAGGCCCACTGCCCCGGCGATGGTGAATCCGCCGCCCGGCTCCGTCACCGACTCTCCTATCCCTGCTCCGGCCAAAAAGTAGCCGGAGAGTTTGGGGTTATCAATGCCAACGCCGAGAAACAGGCGGCCGGTCCAGCCGTAGGCGGTAGAGTCGGTGCGGCCGTCCAAACGCCGGAACGGCGCGTCGGAGCTGTTGACCGCGCCAGTGAACCCGCCCTCGGCCGCGATGACGAGCGAAGTGCCGACCCCAAACCACGACTTTTTCCACACCGGCCCGGCGCTCGCTCCCGCCGGACCGCAACCACCACAGTTCCCATCGGCACAGGAGAGCCCAGCCTTGCAATCAGTGGTAGTCAGGCAGAGCTGACACTGGACGCAGCCCCGGCAGTCCGAACCGCCGCAGTCCACGTCGGTCTCGGCACCGTTCTTAATGCCGTCGTGGCACGACGGCGCGCCGCCCGGACCAGCTCGACTCCCGCCGCCACCCCTGTCTTCATCAAGAAGTTTATATCCCCCCTCCTCCTTGTACCCGCTTCCTCCTTTCTCTAGGGGAAGAATAGAACGAGGGGCGCACCACCCGCCGCCACGACCGATAAGAGAAGTGCGGATCACCATCGCCCATTCTCCGTCCCAGTCAGCCGGCGCCATTGCCTGCGCCCGCCGCCACTCCAGGTCAGTCTGGGCATTGAGATTGTTCCGATCCGCCGTACCGATCACGGCGGGGAACTGATCAGACTGGCAGCGACATTGTGCTGCAGTGGGGACTTCGCCGGGCCCCCACTGGCAATGCGCCTTGATGCCAGCGGCGACGGTCACGTGACGAGGAATGGCGGGCCTGACCTCGGCCGGCACTGATTGCCCATAGACCGAAGCAACGAAGCAAACGAGGCAAGAAAAAACAACGATCGCAATCCGATTCGGGGTGGCCATGACGGCCTGCCTTTCTGGTCTCCCTAATTTATCGCCCGCGCGCTATCATCACGATAACGTACGGAAAAAAGAACACTCTCGCTCGCCGGGAGACTAACGGCGAGAGAACGGACTGTCCGTTACTGTCATTCCGAACGAACGTGAGGAATCCCTATCTTAATTGTTGGACAGAGATTTCTCGCTATCGCTCGAAATGACAGTTAAATTGCTCGCTACGAGTTCACTTACGTTTCGCCTAATGACAAACATATTTTTCAAAGAGCCGCCAGCCTGCGCCCCCTGCCCCGACTTTAGCCGGGGCAGGAGACTAGAGAGAAAGCAAGCTGCGCCCCGATTAAATCGGAGCAGGCCCCGAAGAATCAAACGCTGATTCGGCTGGGCCTAAAAAACAAAAATCTCCCCAAAAAATAGAGAGACTGCGTCGGGCAAGAAGCGCCAGCAGAATCCGGTCTCTCTTTCCGAATTATACTGCCGTAACCGTAATTGATATAACAGCTTACCTTAGCAAAATTTGCCCCGGTTGTCAATAGCTATTGGAAAATAAAAATTTTTGGCTAAGGTTAGGGATAAAAAATAAAAAAACCGCCCCGGCTGAATCCGGGCGGCTGGCTAACTGATTTTTTCAATTCTTCTACAACCTTACTTTCTGCCAAAAAGATGGGCGCGCCGCTGCCGCCGCGACATTGCCAAACCCCAGAGCGCCGCCCCCGCGACGAACCCGGCGCCGACATTCACCGGCAAATTCGGCCGGGCCGGGAAACGCGACACCAGAGGCGGATTGACAATTTTAATCGCTACGTCGCCGCCCACATATTCCCAGCCGCGGGTGGCGAGCGCCTGGGTAACGGCCGCTCCTAACCCCGCCGCATCCTCCGGCGTGGTGCTGTATACGGAAAGACGCACCAGGCTGCTGTTGTACACCGTGGCGCCCCACACGTCGCGCTGCCAGCGCCGCCGCTTATCGCGGGGCGACAACCGCTCCCAGCGGCTGCGATCAAACGTAGCGCCCGCCAGGCCGAAAACCTTGTCCATAAAATCGCCGGTCTGAATTACGCGGGTCAGATTCTCGCCGATGCGTTCCGCGGATTTAACCTGGGTAAACGGATCCACTCCGGAACGGTCGCGCGAAATTATCAGCACTTCGCTTTCGGCGCGGTACTGTTTGGGGAATAAAAAACTCACCGCCCCCGAAGCGGCCGCTACCAGCAAGCCGATAAAAAACGCTCCCATCAGTTGTTTGAATGAAAAATACATACTCACGGCTCATAATTCACCACCGGCACCGTCAGCTCAAGCTCGCGGCTCCCCCGCTTTACTTTAACCAATACTTCCCGCCCCCGCAAGGCACGCGTCCAGCGCTCGGGCGTGGCGCCTCCTCCGTTAATTTCCTCAATCAAATCTCCTGGACGCAGGGGATTTTTCACACTCCACACCCGCGCTACCATAAAACCGCTCCGGCTGACTCCCCCCTGAAAAATCGGCGCTTCTGAATCAAACCAGCCCTCCACCCCGAGCGACGGATAACGAATAGTGCCGCGCTCAAACAAATTAGGCAGGAGGGAGGCCAGAAATTCGCTCGGCAGCACCAAACCGTCTGCTCCAATTAGCCCCACCAATTCTCCTGAATCAGTAATCACGGGAGTGCCCGGCGGCCAGGCGACGGCCACCCGATACCCGCTCCGCGGCGCGCTGTCCAAGCGGGCGCCGTCAAAGTCAGCCGTCTGCCGCCCGGTAATCACTGCCGGCACCCAGCTCTCCTGCCTAAACCCAAACACTTCCCGCGGGGGCGACACCGAATCAGCAAATGCGGTTACCGGCAAAGGCCGGGCGTCTTCCTTTTTCCCTTCGCGCGCCAGCCGCAAAAAAATCAGAGAGCTGATCGGATCAAATACCGCCTGCTCTACTTGGCGAATTTTACCTCCCACCACGGCCTGCCAGCCCGCCGCCCCCCGGGGCGGCACTCCGAAATGCGCTGCCAGCCAACCGTCAGCGCTCACCACCAGAGCCGGGCCCAGGTATTCACTGCGGCGAAAAGTCGCTGCTCCGGCAATCACCTCGCGGCGCCGGTACACCGCTGCCAGGCGCGGCATAAATTCTTGGGCAGTCGCCGCCGGCAAAGCATCCGGCTGACTGGCGCGCCCGCCGCGGATTACTGCCCAGTTGCCCAACGCATAATCACTGCCCCAAATCCAGCCCAACAGCACCGCGGCGCCGGTCAGTCCGGAAATAAATCCGAAAACTACCGAGAGCAGCATCAGCTTAAGCCGCTGCCAAAAATTATATTGCCGGATGTTGCAGGAGGGGGGAGGAAGATGAGGAGGAAACATATTCAGCGCCAACGCACGATGGCCAAAAATCCGGTAAGGGTCGCCCCCGCGCCCAAAAGCAGCCAGCGCTGCCGGCGCCAATCAATGCCGCCGGGGGAAAGATAAAATCGCAGCAACAGCCAGCCGACATACCAGATAACGGTAAACGCTACGCCGCTGGTCAGATACCCCCAGGGCAGCCAGCCCGCGGCGCCGGTTATTTCAAACATCATGAGTAAAAAAATTCCGAGCGTCAGATAAGTACGGCGGTCCAGATTTACTCCATACTCCCACCACCACCACAGCGATACCGCGCCGACGATTAAAGTGCCGACCAGCCAGGGCAGCCACCAAGCCGGGGGCGACAGCAGCTGAAAAAATATCATTCCCCGCGCGCTGCTCCACACCCCCAGCACCCCAAAAGCGGTTAACAGCAGACGCCAGCGCCGCTCGGGTTTTAAGCCAAAAGTCAAGGTGGCCTCCCACGGCAACAGCAGCCAGCCCACGGCCGGCCCCATCACCACCAGCACACTGGTGAACCACCAGGCTACCGGGGAATCAGCCACTAACAGCAAAAGCGCCAAACCGGCGTAGGCAAAAGCCAGGGTAACTAGCTGGCGCGCCCGGCTCGCCCCGGGGGCGTAATAAGTAATCAGCGACAGCCCGCTCGCGATGGCCAGGGCAAATACCCACCACAGCCCCAGATAAAGCGGCGCCGGCAGGCGGGGGAACCACCAGACTAAAACCAGATTCAAAACTCCCTGCAGCACGGCAGTAACCGCCGGGTGGAGCGAAAGAGTTGGCCAGGAAGTTATCTTCATAACAGCAACAGGGTGATTATACTCAAAGAGCAAGAAAAAAGAAAGGGTATATGGTACAATAGCGGTTATGAAACCTCTTTCCGAAAACCGCCGCGCCCGGTTTGATTATGATATTCAGGAAACCTACGAGGCCGGCATTGTGCTCACCGGCCAGGAGGCTAAATCCGCAAAAAACGGCGGCCTGCACCTCTCCGGCAGCTTTGTTACTTTTTCCGGCAACAATGCCTATTTAACCGGCGCCACTATTTCGCCCTACCCTTATGCCGGAGCGCTGCCCGATTACGACCCCGGCCACAGCCGGCGCTTACTGCTGCGCCGCAAAGAAATCAATTACCTGCGCGAGCGTACGCAGGAGGCGGGCTTGACAGCGCTGCCCCTAAAGGCGTATGCTAAACAGTCGCTCGTGAAAATTGAAGTTGCGCTCGCCCGCGGCCGCAAGCAATACGACAAGCGGGAAGCGATTAAAAAAATCTGCTGATAAACTGACTAGCTGATCTGCTGAACCAGGGAGTGATCGGCTTTGACAGGAGCGTCTATCGCCATCGGCCTGCCGAGGATGCCACTGATCCCTCGTAAATCACCAGTGGCGCAGCAATACCTGCCAACGTATTTGAGCGGGTAAAAACCGCTGTGCGCAATGCGTTCAGTCCAGTTTTTGCCCCCGCCCTCGCGTAAGCGAAGGCGTTTCTCCTGATTTAATCAGGAGACATCGCTCCGGGTAAGACTCCGTAATCCGGTCGCGGTGTAACCCACGGAGTGTAGCGCGGCCGGCGCCGTCAGAGCCGGCAACGCCAAATCCTACCTGGCTTACCAGTTTGCTGTTTCGCGCTCTTTAAGGCAAACCGGGACATTTTAAGAGCACTACGCAGGTAGAAAGTGACGCTAACGTCTTCTGGACGCGGGTTCAATTCCCGCCACTTCCACAACGGTAAAACGCAGAAATAATATTCCCTCGCCCGCCCCTGCCTACTCTAATCAACCACTATGGCGGGAATTGAGAGACCGTTGAAAAACTCGCCTACTTGTCATTCCGGGATTAATGTCGTAAATGTGTTGTTCAAATCACTGTTTTTTCTCTCACATTAGCGGTATACTGACCCACATCATTCACTACCTTGAGCATTATGCAGAAAAAAACAGTGTCCGGCATGTCAGTCGCCCAT
>JACPGS010000012.1 GCA_016189025.1 Candidatus Magasanikiibacteriota bacterium
GGGCGACCAGATGGTGGAATATCTGCGCACTATGAGTTTTCTGCGCGATGAACTGGAAAGCGTTCTGCGGCTGCCGTCGGTTGATCCCTTATTGGCCCAAATTAAACGGCTGTTTACCAGCCCGGAAGAGAAATTAACGCCCTTTAAGGTAGAGCAGTTGGAGCGGGGGGTGCTGTAGTCGTTGGTAGTTGGGTATTTGATTATAAAAATCTCCCTGATTAAATCAGGGAGATTTTTGGTGTGTGCCCAGGGCGGGGCTCGGCTTCGGCTCTCGTCCCGATTTAATCGGGGCTCGGCCTAGCCACCGCCTTGCGGTCGCGCTCGCCCGCCAGCTCGCGCGACATCGCTCCGGCGTTCTCACCCCGCCGCGGCCAAAACTATTTGGTCGCTCCCCGGGCACACCGGTTTACAATTTTAGAAAAATCATTCTCAATAGTCATCATTTAGTTTAGTGGTACCGATAATATCCGGTGTGCCCAGGGCGGGGCTCGAACCCGCATGCCTTGCGGCGCGACATTTTAAGTGTCGTGCGTATACAAATTCCGCCACCTGGGCGAACAAAGCTGCTGACGTATGCCTGGCGTAATGGTAGCAGAAAAAATATGAGGCAGCAAGCCGGTGGATGTGATATAATATGAATCATGTTACGCCAGAATACCGCCGGCCTTACCTTAATAGAAGTAGTAATTACGCTAATGGTGATCAGCGCCGTGTTTATTATTTTCCAGACTTCCTTAAATGTTATATTCCTCAATCGCCGGGTGAATCATCAGGAATTGGCACTGCGCCTGGTTAATACTAAAATGGAGCAGATCCGCGCTCTTGCCTACGAAACGCTTCCCCCGGCCGGCTCGTTTTCCGACCCCCTACTCTCGTCTCTGCCGTCAGCCACTGCTACACTTACCATCAGCGATTATGACTCGGCCACCAAACAGGTAACGGCTACGGTAACTTGGCAGGAGGCGGCGGGTAATGCCCCCCGCTCGATCACGATGACCACGCTGGTCACTAAAGGTGGCTTATGAAAATTGATTTGAATTACAAAATTACTCCGGCCAGGTCGCTCGGTCGTGGTAGACACTCCTCCCGCGGCGTTACTTTAGTGGAAACTCTGGTTGTTTTAGCCCTGTTTCTCTTCATTTCGGTAATGTTTATCAGCCTGTATCTGCAGCATGGCTGGCTCTACCAGTTGGGGCAGGCGCAGTTTGATGCCGTGGGAGGCGCCCGGGCCGCTTTTAACGGCGTAGCGCCCTTTACTGCCCCGGCCCGGCAGGTGGCCGGGAGCTTTTCCGCCAGCAATACCATCTTTACCACCGGCACCACCACCCTGGTGCTGGAGCTGCCCGCCCGCGACGAGAGCGGCAATACCATTAGCGGCGCCTTTGATTACGCAGTGTTTTACCAGAGCGATAATCAGTTCCACCGATTAATTTTTCCCCACGCTTCCAGCACCCGCCTAGCCGAGGAAAAAATTTTAAGCGACACCATTGCCGGATTAAGTTTCAGCTACGATCAGACGGACCTAGCTCTAGCCACAAAAATTACGCTGGCCGTCACCTCCACCGCCCCCGGCCGCCGGCCGGCCACCTACCAGGAGCAAGCGGAATTTATTTTGCGTAATCGTTGAAGCAGATTTAGTAAGTTGAAACTGTAGAAGAATAAAAAAACCAGCTAGCATCAGGGCGCGGCAGACGAGTGTCTTTGGGCGCGCAGCCCCCGCGTAAGCGGGGGGAGCACCCAAAGAGTGTCTGCCGCGACCAACCAGGTGGGTTACAGCAATAGCGATAGCGACTAGGCGGAAAACGATATCTTCAGCATTCTTTTATAGTTTTCAGTTACAAGCAAGTGAACAGTAAGTTATGCAAGTTCAGCATCAAACTCAATCCGGCTACCTTCTGATTTTTGCCCTGGTGTTTACTACCATTCTGATGACCGCCGCGGCGGGGCTGGTGGGCTATGCCCAGATTAATCTGAAAGCCGAGGCGCAGACCATTGCCCGCGCCCAGGCGCTGCCCTTGGCCGAGGCCGGCATTGAGCGGGCGATTAAGCGGCTGAATGAAGACGCCAATTACGCCGGCGAAACCGATACGCCGTTAGGCCCCGGATTTTTTACCGTGGGGGTAACCAGCGTGGATTCCTATACCAAGCGGCTGGTCGCCACCGGCCGGGTGATTTATGGCGGCGGCAGCGTGGCGGCCGAGACGATAAAAGCCGTCGTTAAGGTTGACAGCATTAATGCTTCGTTTACTTACGGAGTGCAATCCGGCCGGGGCGGGTTCACGATGGGCAATAATTCCCTGATCAACGGGAGTCTTATCGCTAATGGCAATATTTCGGGCGCCGGGCGGGTAACCGGGGATGTTACGGTGACGGCCGGCGCCGCGGCCGAACCAGACCAAGGCTGGAATTTGTCCAACGCCGATTTTAATTTTGGTCATACCGATGACCGCACCGCCGTAGCGCAGCGGTTTGTGCCGACCCTTACCAACGCGTTAACCCGCGTCAGCGTGCAGCTGAAAAAAATCGGCAGTCCCAGCAACCTCATTTTACAAATCGTTACCGACAACAGCGGTTCGCCCTCCAAAACCGTGCTGGTAAGCGGTGCGGTTTCGGCCGCCTTGGTTTCTCCCGCTTACACCTGGGTAGATGCCGCCTTAAACGGGACGCTCAATTTAGCGGCCGGCCAGACTTATTGGCTAATGCTGGTATCGGCGGTGAACGCTAATCATTATTACAGCTGGGCCATGGACCAGAACTTTCCCTCCGGTAAGTACAGCGCCAAATGGAACGCCGGCAACCCGGTGTGGAACCCGAGCGGCGGCCAGTTTAATTTTCAGACATATCTCGGCGGCGCCGTGAATACCTTAAGCGGCATTACGGTCGGCGGCACGGCCCGCGCCGCCGTAATGTCCGATTGTACCGTGGGGGGCGATGCCTATTTTGACCAAAGCAATACCTGCACGGTTCAGGGCCAACAATTCGGCGCTACTCCGGCCCCGCCGCCGGCGCCCTTCCCCGTTTCCGACGCCCAGATTGCGGCCTGGGAAGCGGCCGCTGCCGCGGGCGGCATCGTAGCCGGCGATTATGTGTTAGACGGCCAGACCGCCACGCTCGGCCCCCAAAAAATTGACGGCAATCTAACGGTTAGCAATAACAGCACGCTGAATTTAACCGGCCCGGTTTGGGTGGCCGGGGATTTGATTTTTGATAACAATGTCCAAATCCGGCTGCACCCATCGCTCGGCAACGCCGGCACGGCAATTATCGCCGACTATCCGGCCAGTTCCACCCTAAAGGGCAAAATGACCATCGGCAATAATTCGGGAATTGCCGGCAACGGGCAGCCCGGCAGCCTTCCCCTGCTTATTAGCATGTACGCGGGGCCGGGCAACGCCATTGATTTAAGCAACAATGCCACCAACACCATTTTCTTTGCCCCGCGCGGCACCATCACCATCAGCAATAATACTGAAGTAAAAGAAATGACCGCGCGCCAGATTAACATGAGCAACAACAGCGTGGTCAACTACGAAAGCGGCCTGCAGAGCGTCTATTTCACCACCGGCCCGGGCGGGTCGTGGCAATTCCAAAGCGGGAGTTATGTGATTGAGTAGTCAGTTGATTTTTGGCCGGTAATTTGTTATACTGTAGAAGAATCGGTAAATCTGTTAGCATCAGGGCGCGGCAGACGAGTGTCTTTAGTATACTAGATGAAATTATGTCCAAAGTGCGTAAAGCCGTAATTCCGGTCGCCGGCTACGGCACGCGGTTTTTGCCGGCCACCAAGGCGCAGCCCAAAGAAATGCTGCCGGTGGTGGACAAGCCGATTGTGCAATATGTGGTGGAAGAAGTGGTAGCCTCCGGCATCACCGACATTATTCTGGTAACCGGCGCCAGCAAGCGCGCGGTGGAAGATCATTTTGATTATAATTACGAACTGCAGCAGTGGTTAAAAAAACAGGGCAAAGAAGATTTGCGCCAAGAAGTGAAGCATATTGCTGACCTTGCCAACTTTATCTACATCCGGCAAAAGGGCAACCCTGGCAACGGCACGCCGGCCTTATGCGCGCGCGAAGTAGTGGGCGACGAGCCGTTTGTTTATATTTGGGGGGATGAATTTATTTACGCTCATCCACCCCGTACTAGGCAATGTCTGGCGGTATTTGAGAAGTACGGCGATCCGGTAATCTCCGGCATCCGCGTCGCCCGGAAAGACGTTTCCAAATACGGCATTGCCGAGGTGCAGCACATTGAAAAAAATATTTATCAAATTAAGTCTTTGGTGGAAAAGCCGACGCCGGCCGCGGCGCCTTCTACGCTCGCCACCCACGGCTGCTATATTCTGACCCCGGATATTTTTGATGATTTAGCGCGCCTGAAACCGGGCCGCGGCGGCGAAATTTGGATCGTGGACGCCATTAAAAGTTTAATGAAGCGCCGGCCGGTGTACACCTGCGAGGTGGCTAACGCCACTTATTACGACACCGGCTCCAAACTGGGCTGGCTTAAGGCCAACGTGGATTTTGCCCTGCGCGATAAAGAACTGGGCAAAGATTTTAGGAAGTATTTAAAAAGCGTGATTTAGCAGAGTCAGCAGAGTCAGAAATCAGCAGATTCAGTATTGGATATGGCGCAGATAAAGACCTTCCACGATTTACAGGTTTGGCAAAAGGCGCACCAGTTGGTTTTGCTGGTGTATAAAATTACTGTTGGTTTTCCTTCCCATGAACGCTACGGACTAGTCAGCCAAATGCGCCGCGCGGCAGTTTCGGTCGCCGCTAATTTAGTAGAGGGTTTTCGGAGAAAGTCGTTAAAAGATAGCGTTAATTTTTATCACAACGCCGCCGCTTCGCTGGAAGAACTTAAGTATTTTTTGTTACTGTCACAAGATATCGGCTATCTTAACAGTCAGGCTTATACTAAAGTAGCTGGAATTTCCGAAGAAGTTAGTAAACTGTTAACTCGTTGGATTCAAAGTCAACACCAATATCTCTAAAATTACTGATCACTGAGTCTGCTAATCACTGAATCTGCTAATTAAATATCTGCTATGCCAATCAAACCGCGCTGGTTTACCTTACTGTTAGCGGCAATACTGCTTACGTCAACCGGTTTAGGCTGCAAAGGCCTCTCGGGCGCCGAACAGGCCGCCACCAAGCCGGTAAAGCTGGAATACTGGACCGTGGTTGAGGATGTTCCGGCCCTGCAGGCGGCCGTAGAAAAATACCGCGTTTTTCGCCCGTATCTTACCGTAAACATCCGCACCCTGCGCCCCGAGGAGGTCTACGGGCAACTGATAGAAGCGCTGGCCGAAGATCGCGGCCCGGATATTATTTCTTTGCGCAATCGGTGGTTAGGGCAGTATTTGAGCAAATTAGCCCCCCTGCCCGAGAGCATCCCCGATACCACGGTTTACACCGAGCGCGGCCGCTTCAGTACGCAAACCACGGTTACTACCCAAACCCGCCCCCTGCTCAACCCACGGCAATTGGAAAGCGAATATGTGCAGGCGGTAGCAAAGGATGCGGTATTGGGCGGTAAAATCTACGGCCTGCCGTTTTCGCTGGACACGATGGCGCTGTATTATAATAAAGATATTCTAGATCGCGCCGGCGTGCCGAGCCCCCCCAAAACCTGGGAAGAATTCCAGGCCGCTGCTAAAAAGGCCACCCGGTTTGACCGGCGCACCGGCAAACTGGTGCAGGCCGGCGCGGCTTTGGGCGTTGGCAGTAATGTCCCGGGCAGCGACGATTTATTCTATTTGTTGTTGCGCCAGAGCGGACTGGAGCTGACTGATAAGCGCACCGGCGCGGCAGTGTTTCACCTCGCCGCTGACCGCAATGCGGAAACGCCGGTAATGTCCGTATTAAATTTCTTTACGGATTTTGCCAACCCCAACCGCGATACTTATACCTGGAACGCGGACCAGGGCAATGCTTTGGATGCCTTTGTGTCCGGCCGGCTGGCGTTCTTTTTTGGCTACAGTTACCACTATTCACAAATCAAAAGCCGCGCGCCTCAACTTAATTTAGGGGTGTTGCCGATGCTTCAGCTTAACTCCGAAGAGCCGGTGAATGTGGCCAACTACTGGGTGCAGGCGGTGCTGGCAAAATCCCCGCGCCAAGCGGCGGCCTGGGGGTTGATTGATTATCTGGCGCGGGGCGACGCCAATAAAGAATACCTGGATGCCACCCTCCGCCCCACGGCGCGGCGCGTTTATGTGGCCGAACAGCAGGCCAAGCCGGAACTCAAGCCTTTCGTCTCCGACGTATTGATTGCGGAAAACTGGTATCGCGGTAAAAATTACGAAGCCGCGGCGCGCGCCCTTAATGATTTGTTCGCGGCTTGGCTGGAACCGGTTGATCCCCAGCGTCCATTTGAAGCGCGTCAGGAGGCCCTGAATCGCGCCGCGGCGAGAATAAATCAGAGTTTATGAAATTTTTTCATTCTCTCTTCCTGCTCACGCCTATCCTCTTGGCATTTTTCATCGGCGCGGTTTCTCCGGCAACGGCCGCGGCGGACTATTGTTTTTGCGGTCCTAAAGATGTTAGCCAATTCGCGGCGCAGAAATTAGCCGATCAAATGCCACCGGCCATTTGCGCCAGACTTGATACTAACCTCACTGCCGTTGATTGCGAAGCGCAAAAGGCCAGTCCGGACAAGGGCATTTACCGCTGCGAGCTGCGGGAAACCGAAGCCAATTGCCAGGCGTCGGTTGACGCTGTCAATGCTCAATTGGGCCGGCAGCAAGGGCGCTATAAGGTTTTGGGTATCGTCATCCCCTCCTGCCTATTTGAGCCGGTGTTGCCCCGCGAGTGCCGTGACATCAGTTTGTTTGTGGAATTGCTGATTAACTTCGGGAGCGCAACGTTTACCATTGTGGGCGCTTTTGCCCTGGCGTTCTTTATCTACGGCGGATTTAATTTAATTATCGCCCAGGGCAACCCGGAAAAAATTAAAAAGGGCGGCGATGCGATGCTCGCCGCGGTTATCGGCCTGGTGATTGTATTTGCCGGCTACCTGCTGATCCGCTTCCTCGGCGAGGCGGTGGGGGTGAAGGAGTTTTATCAATTGCCTAGGTAGTTATTATATGCAATGGCAATGGAAACAGTTTATTAGTAACAGTTTAATAATCCTTGCCCTGGGTGCGGCAATGCCAGTATGGGCATCACATGAAGGCAGTCATGTGGACGTCGGATTACGCAAGCTAATTGCGTCTCCGACCGAACAGTGCCCTAACCAAGATACTTGTTTAGGATTATGTCAGTGCGAAGTTAAATACGAGGATGCCGAAACTTCTTATCGTTTTAACTTTTTCACTCCCAAGGACGGTTATATACTTGATGGTTGGTTGCTGGGGGGCGACGTAACTACCGGCCTTTACCAATGGAAGAATGTTTTTTATTTTACTCCGACGGTAGGCAATGTATCAGGTAAATGCCAAATAGAATCACAGGGCAGGACTCCAGAATACCAGCAGGTTGCCGCGGAAGAATTGGAGGTTAATCGGTGCAATTTCTACCGGGCATTTTGTTGCTGTACCACTGACTCTTCCGGCAAACGTACCAAATGCCAACGTTCAGTCAATTTTGATCTGACTAAATCACCGCCCGCTTACCAATGTTCCGGCGCCGGCGAGCAAGCATTTGATGAACCCAAAACCAACGAAGGGTGCAAAGCGTTGGAATATCGGGAGGCAGTGAAACCCGGCGAAGAGCCCACCGAGCCGCTGGCGGTGGCGGTGGGGAGATTGCAGCGCCAGGCGCGCGGGCTGCAGCGGGTGCCGCGTTTTACCAGTCCGGCCCAGGTGCTAGGGTTTGCCACCAACGTACTGGTGATGTTTATCGGCGCCCTGGCCCTGGTGATGTACATTTTTGCCGGCTTTCTGTGGATGACCGCTTCGGGCAACACCGAGCGCATTGAGCACGCCAAGCGTTTGCTGGTGTGGACCACGGTGGCAGTCGCCATTATGATATCAAGTTATCTGTTAGTGAGCCGAGTGTTTGTATTTTTAGCGAAGTGAGAGTGATTAGCAGAATCAGCAGAGTCAGCAGATTCAGAAATCAGCAATTGGCTGGCTGCTGAATCTGCCGAATCTGCTGATAGCTGATTACTAAAACATTCCACATTATGCGTTTCTTCCCGACTATCCTCATAATCAGCATCAGTTTAGCGGCCGGCGGCCCCTGGGCGCTGGCGCCGGCGCAGGCCGCCAAGCCAGCTTTTTGTTGCCAGTGTGTAGATGAGCAAGGGACGCCCCTTCGTTATCCCGCGCGAGTTTCCGCAGATTTTCTTAAAGGTAAAACCCCTAATGACCTGGATCTGGTTTGTCGTAATGTTGATTTCGGCGCCGGTATCAGATGTTCCGGCACGGCAAAGGATTGCCCCGTAGTAGACGAAGAATCCGGCTGTTTTACCGCGGACAACGGTTACACCTACTGCGCGCTGGAAAATCCCCTGACTGGAGACGAAACCAACTTGGCCAAGATCTTCGGGCGAATTCTTCGCTACGCTCTGGGCCTCCTCGGCGCGCTTACCCTGCTCATGATCGTGCGGGGCGGGCACATTATGCTCACCGCCGCGGGGAACCCCGAAAAAATCAAAAAAGGCACCCAGACCATTATGTGGGCGGTAATCGGGGTATTCCTGATTCTCGCCAGTTACTTCCTGATGAGCCGCCTGATTAGTCTGATTACCAAAGGCACCGTGTAATTTACTGTCATTCCGAGGAACAGAGCACCCAACAATTGTCATCCCCGTGTAAACGGGGATCCAGATACTGGATTCCCGCTTCTGCGGGAATGACACAAGAGCGAGGGTGACAAGTAGGGGACGATGACTATGAGAGCGCTTTGGAGAAAGGCTTTCTTGTTCCTCTTGACAATCATTAGTGTTATTAGGTTGCCAAAAAGGAAGATTTATGCTATACTGTAAGCATAGCTAAAAACGGATTAGTTTCCGTTAGTTTACTTAAACGAGAGGGGGTGACACTATGGACAACTTTCGTAAGATTATCGGCAGTCTGTTGGGCACGTTAATGATGTTGACGGCGGCTCCCGCTTTAGCGGGCACCACTCCAGTCGGCAGCGCTTGTACCGTGGACGCCGACTGCGTATCGCCGAACGTGTGTACCGGTTCACCCAAGGTGTGTACCGCGCCGTCAACCAGCGGCCCGCTTCAGGCCACCGACCTGCTTAATGTCGGCACGCGGAACATCGGCTCCGAAATTGGTCTGGGTACCACCGATGTCCGGATTACGATCGCCAAAATTATCCGCGTCGCCATGGGGCTCTTGGGTATCGTCGCGGTAGTAATTGTATTGATCGGCGGCTTTACCTGGATGACGGCTGGCGGCAACGAAGAAAAAGTAGGAGAGGCGAAAAAATGGATCTGGGCCGGCATTATCGGCCTCGCCATTATCCTCTCTGCTTACGCCATTGCCAGCTTTGTCATTACCCAGCTGATTCAAGCGACTACCCAACCGTAGTAAATTTTCTTAAGTCATTTGATTACTAAAGGTCGGGGGAAAATTAACTCAACCTTACTTATGTTAAAAATCAAACAATTTGTTTCCACCGCGCTTGCTGCCTTGATGGCGGTAGCGGCGACTTTCGCGCCGGTAGCGCTGCCGATTGCTTCGGCCCAGACTATCACTAACCAGGACCTGGGCATTCAATACGGCGCGGCCACCGGCCTCGGCAGCACTGATGTGCGGGTAACGGTAGCCCGCATTATCCGGGTAGCCATGGGGCTCCTGGGAATTATCGCGGTAGTAATTATCCTCATCGGCGGCTTTACCTGGATGACGGCTGGCGGCAACGAAGAAAAAGTGGCGGAAGCCAAGAAGTGGATTTTTGCCGGCATTATCGGGCTTGCCATTATCCTCTCTGCTTACGCCATTGCCAGCTTTGTCATTAACCAGTTGGTAACGGCCACCACCACCGGCGGCACGATTTAACGAAGAAGCAACCTCGCAAGAAAGCAGCCGAGCCTCGCGGCTCTCTGCTTTCTTGGCTTATTGCTTGTTCCTCGCCCCTTCATTGTTTATGCTGTTTAGTCGCTTTCGCGCCTCGGCCGCCATCATCGGAATCGCCCTGGTTTTAATGCCGGCGTTGGCAACGGCGCAGGAAAAACCGGATGAGTACGGCTTGGAAACTGCCGTGGGGCAAACCGGCGGGCTGCTGCGGCCGACGGTAGCCGGGCAGAGCACCGTAGAAGGCGTAATCGGCGAAATTGTAAAGGCCTTGCTTGGGTTTACCGGCATTATTTTTTTTGGGTTGATGTTGTACGCCGGTTTTACCTGGATGCGCGCTTTCGGCAACACCGAGTATGTGGAGCGGGCCAAGAGCATTTTGGAAGCGGCGGTGATTGGGCTTCTGCTGGTGCTGGCCGCTTATGCCATAGCCACCTTTGTGTTTGAGAGCCTAACTAAAGGAGCGGGCAGTACGGCCGGCGGGGGAACTTCCACTGCTTTGGCCTGTACGGCGGGCAGAGTAGACGGAGCAGAATGCGGCGATAATAAGGTATGCGATTGCGGATTAGAGCAGGGAGCTGCCTGCACTAGCGCGGGAACCTGCGTAGATTTGTGCCAGTATAATTTTAGCGATAAAAACGGCGTTTGCACCGATGTTAGCGGTAGTGGCGGCGCTTGCCCGGGCAGCAAAATTAAAGAAACTGGATTGTGCCCGGGCAGCGCCAATAATGTCTGCTGCCACGATTAGTTATTTTTTGAGTATGGCGAAACGTATCTTTTATAGTTTTTTGCTGACTTTAATCGGCGGAGGATTTTTGTTTGCCCTAGCGAGCGGGGCAGCAGCCGGGCCATTTGGCGAAGCGCAAGAACGGCTCAGGAAGGCGGTTGGCAACACCGGTTTAAGTCCGCAAATTGAAACTCCGGTCGGGGCGGTGGTAAAAGGCGCGCTGTCGCTGGTGGGCACGGTATTTTTGCTGCTGACGGTTTACGCCGGCATTTTGTGGATGACGGCCGAGGGCCAGGAAGAGCGGGTGGAAAAAGCGCGCAAAATTATTACTGCGTCAGTCATCGGCCTGTTTATTACTCTGGGCGCCTACGCCATTACCTTTTTTGTCACTACGCGTCTGGGAGGGGCAGCGCCGGGGGGTGGGGGAACCACCCCAGCCGGCGTACCACCGGTATCAGGAACTCCGGGGTTCTCGGTTACCACCGAGGCTACTTGCTGGTCGCAAGGTGGTTGGTGTATGGACGATGCGTTAACCGGAGATAAGACCGGGGGGAAAGATTATGCCGTAAATGATTATGACAGCAGCAACCCCTGCGATCCCAACGGCACCGACCCGTTTGAAAATCATCAGTTGGGGACCTGTGAGAACGGCGTCAAGTGCTGCGAACTAAAGGCTTCAACGCAAAAGTGCACTCAATTAAACAATACCAGTTGCGGCGCCGCCAGTTGCGGCCCCACCCAATACCCGGTCGGCTTTAAGTGCGACAACGGCAATCCTTGTTGCGGTGCCAATCCTTGAACCTCCCTATGAAAATTTTGGCTGGAGTAGTAGTAAGTATTTTCGTCATTTTGCTTTTTGCCGCTTCCAGTGTTTGGGCAGCGGTAGACATTGGCAGTAATCTTACCCAAGAAGTAGCGCGCCAGGCGGGTTTTGAAACCAGTGGCGTTACCGAAACCACTTTTTCCGAACAAGTGGGGCGCGTGATAAAGGCGGCCCTGGGGCTCGCGGGCACGGTATTTTTGGCGCTTACCATCTACGCCGGCATTTTGTGGATGACCGCGAGCGGCAACGAAGAACAGGTGACCAAAGCCACCGGGATTTTACGCCAGGCGATTATCGGCCTGATTATCGTGCTGTCGGCCTACGGTTTGGTAGTATTTGTGCTGGTGGCAGTGAGCAGCGCCGGCGGCGCCGGCACCGTGGGCGGCGCTGGGGCGAGTACGGGCCCGGCCGGATTCTGGAAGAGCTTTGGCGGGCATTTTAAGAATAATTGGTGGCGGTATTTGTTCTAAAGCAGATTAAGAGATCAGCAGATTCAGCAGTCAGTCCTGTCATTCCCGCGAACGCGGGAATCTATCACCTGGATCCCCGCTTGCGCGGGGATGACAGTTTGCAACTCCTATGCGCCCTACCATAATTATCCTCTCCGCTATCTTTGCCCTCGCCCTCTTAACTGCAGCAACGGCGCAGGCGCAATTGGCCTCCGAGGAAATCGGTAAACAATTGGAGGCCGCGGCGGGCCCCAGCGGCGCCGCGCTCGGCGAGCCCATTGACCCGCGCGTTACCGTGGTGTTTATTATCCGCGTCCTGCTGTCGCTTACCGCTACGGTACTCGTCGCCCTTAACCTTTACGCCGGATTTATGTGGATGACCGCGGCCGGCAACGAAGAGCGGGTAACTTCTGCTAAAACTATCATCCGCAATGCCACTATCGGCCTGATTATCGTGCTTTCGGCTTACTCCATTACCATTTTCGCCTTCAACCTGGCGCGCGGCACGCCGCCGGTTCCTCCGGGCGCCGAAATTGTCATCCCGCTCTTCGGCAAGTAGCTCCCGCGCTTGTGGTATCCGTGATTATTCCGGCGTTTAACGAAGAGGAGCTGCTGCCGCAGTGTCTTACTTCTCTCTCGGCGCAAAAGGGCGCTCCGCCTTTTGAAGTAATAATCGTCAATAATTTTTCCACCGACCGCACCCGCTTGGCGGCGGAGCAATTCCGCGGCCGCCTTAATTTGCGGGTAGTGGACGAGCCCCGGCGCGGGCGCGGTCAGGCGCGGGCGCGCGGATTTGCCGAAGCTCAAGGCGAAATTCTCCTCTCCACCGATGCCGACGCTATCCTGCCGGAGCACTGGGTAGCCGCTCTTACGCAGGCGCTGCAAAACCAAAACATTGCGGCCGTTACCGGCCCGGCGCGGGTCGCTGATTGCGGCGCCCTCGGCAGCGCCCTGTTTAACGGGATTTTTTTGGCCACGGTGCGCGTGTACCGGCTGCTCTTCGGCCACGTTTGGCTCGGCGGCTATAACTTCGGCATCCGGCGGCCGGCTTACCAGGCCGCCGGCGGCTTTAATGCGGCGCTCAACGCGATGGAAGACGTTGACTTGGGCTGGCGGGTGCATCGCTCTGGCGGGTCCATTCGCTATTTGCCCCGGGCCGGGGTAACTTTCTCCGGCCGGCGCTTCCGGACCGGCATTTCCCGGGGTCTATGGGATTACCTGCGATTATTTTATCGTTATCGGCGGGGCGCCGCGGCGCCGGTAGTGCTGTCGGATGTGCGGTGAAGAAAACTGCGAGGTATTTTGAGACTATAGAAGAATGCCGACGATACTATTATTCGTCAGGGCGCTGTCGCTCTTGCCCGGCCTGCCTGGTCGGGCGCGGCAGACACTCTACGTGCTCGCGAGGGCTCAAGCGCGTAGAGACTCGTCTGCCGCGCCCTGATTCTGACTGATTTTTTGATTCTTCTACAGTCTCATTTTATTAGGGGTGTCCAGTCGGATTTGAACCGGCGCTCAGGGAGCCACAATCCCTGGTGCTAACCACTACACTATGGACACCATCAAGCCTGGTGACCCCACTAGGAATTGAACCTAGATCTAGAGCTTAGAAGGCTCCCGTTCTATCCGTTGAACTATGGGGTCATTCCCTGGGGGTCGATAAACTTCGCTTATCATACCGGATTTTGCGCACAAAAGCAAGGTGTGGTACCATATCAGTTAGTCAGCCATCCCATTCGGCAAGCTCAGGGCAGGCAGCAGATTCAGAAATCAGCAAGTGGTTGGCCGCTGAATCTGCCGAATCTGCTGATAACTGATTGCTAAAAAATTTTCTGCTATGCGCACCATCAATATCATTGCCGTATGGCTAATGCTGGTAATCACTCCCCTGCTCTTAGTGGGGGTGTGGCGGGCCAGCGCCCAAAACTACGGGTTAGATAAAACTGCCGGGCAGGCCGGCTATACCGCGGCCGAGCGCCAGATTGAGCCGCTGGTAGAGCGGGCGGTAAACGGATTTTTGGCGCTGCTCGCGATTTTGTTCCTGGGGCTGATGCTCTACGGCGGCCTGCGCTGGATGACGGCCCGCGGCAACGAGGAACTGTCCGGCCGGGCCAAACACGCCATTGAAGCGGCCATTATCGGCCTTACCATTGTGGTCGCTTCTTACGCCATCGCCACGTTGGTATTCCGGTTAGTGGGGGGTTGACACTTTAAGCTGGTTACGCTATACTTCGGGTTGTTTTAATTCAAGTAGACCGTCCGGCCGCATGCGCTGGATGCGCCTAATATAATGCATGTCGTATGATGGACCCCAAAAAGAAACAGGCGATCATTAAAAAATATCAGACGCATGCCGGCGATACCGGCTCTAGCGAGGTGCAGATTGCCCTGCTGTCGGCCGAGATTGATGAGCTGATCGGGCACCTCAAACTTCATCCCAAAGACCATTCTTCGCGCCGCGGGCTATTGCGCAAGGTAGGGAGCCGGCGCAACCTATTGCGCTACTTCAAAAAAGAAAATCCGGCCGGCTATGAATCGCTCGTAAAAAAGCTGAAGATTAAGGCGGCGCGCGCGGTAGTTAAGCCCGGCCAGGCTACCGAGGCTACGGCGGAAGAGCTGGCGGAAGAGATTCCCGAACCTGTCTCTGAATCCCATGATCACAGCCTCTAATCGCGGGGCAACTGCCTTGCCTAAACCGCACCCTCTTAAGCACCCGGAACAGCGCGTCGGGGTGTTTATTGACGTGCAGAACATGTATTACAGCGCTAAGAATCTGTTTGGCGCCAAGGTTAATTTCGGCAATATTGTTAAAGAGGGTACGGCCGGCCGCAAGCTGATTCGCGCCATTGCCTATGTGGTGCGCACCGAAAGCAAAGAAGAGCAGCCGTTTTTTGATGCGCTGTATAATTTAGGCATTGAAACCCGCGAAAAACCCCTGCAGATATTTTTTGGCGGTGAAAAAAAGGCAGATTGGGATGTCGGCATGGCGGTTGACGTCCTTCGGCTGGCGCCGGCCCTGGATGCAGTTGTGCTAGTTTCCGGAGACGGTGATTTTGTTCCCCTTATTGAATATGTGCGTATTAATCAAGGTCGGCAGGCCGAGGTGATGGCATTCGGTGAAACCGCTTCCAGCAAGCTGATTGAAGCGGCCGATGATTTTACCGATTTAAGCCAGGCGCCCGATAAGTTTTTAATCGCCGGCCCCCGGCGCAGCTGGCGGGCGGCGTTGGGGAAGAAATGAGCAATTAACAATTAACAAAGAGCAATTAACTTGCTCCTTGTTCATTGCTAATTGTTAATTTTCATTTAATCACGGGTTCTGGCGCGCGGACCCCGAGACCTTTTCCGGTAAAGAGGTCTTACGCTCGCTCGCCAGCCCCGCCACTAAATTATGGCAGTAAAACAATGGTCCCTGGAATGGGGCGGACGGACTCTTACTATTGAAACGGGCAAATTTGCCCTGCAGACTAACGCTTCCTGCACGGTGCGCTACGGCGATACCGTGATTTTGGCTACCGCGGTAATAAGCAAGCAGACCAGGCCCGGGATAGATTTTTTCCCCCTGATGGTGAATTTTGAAGAAAAACTTTACGCCGCCGGCAAAATCAAAGGCAGTCGGTTTATTAAACGCGAAGGCCGGCCGACCGACGACGCCGTTCTCTCGGGGCGTCTGGTAGACCGCGCTATTCGTCCCCTGTTTCCTACCGAACTGCGCAACGACGTACAGGTGATTCTTACCGCCCTTTCTTATGATACGGAAAACGACCCCCAGGTGCCGGCCTTAATTGCCGCCTCCACTGCCCTGGCGCTCTCCAGCATTCCCTGGGCCGGCCCCATTGCCGGCGCCCGGGTGGGGCGGGTGGACGGAGCGTGGGTGCTTAACCCCAAAGTGGCGCTGCGCGAGAGCGGCGAGGCCGATATTATCATCGCCGGCACGCCGGAGCGCATTATTATGGTGGAAGCCGGGTGCAAAGAGATTCCCGACGCGGATGTGCTGGCGGCCCTGCGCTTTGGAGCCGATTCTTTAGGGCCGATTTTGTCGCTGATTAAACAGATTGCGGCCGAAGCCGGGCAGCCCAAAGTGAATCCAGTGCCGGAGAAACCGGAGCAAGCCGCGCAACTCCCGGCAGTAGAGCAGGCGGTGCGCGCCCTGATTGCCGGGAAAATTGACGCTTGGATGTTTGACCGCGTTAAGCCAGGCCGCGCCGAGCGGGTAGCAATGGTAGAGCGGTTTGGCGCCGCGGTGCGCGAATACCTGACCGGGGCAGCGGCAGAGCCGGAGATTGCCGCAGTAATCCTGGGCCGCTTTAAGCATTATCTGGAAGAGCATGTGACGGAGCGGATTTTATCGGCCGGCACCCGGCTGGACGGCCGCGCCTTAACTGATATCCGGCCTCTGCAAATTGAAGTGGGGTTATTGCCGCGCACCCACGGGTCAGGCTTATTCCAGCGCGGCGACACCCAGGTGCTTTCTACCGTGACGCTCGGCGCCCCGGGCGATGTGCAGACTTTGGACACCATGGAAGAAGAAGGCACCAAGCGCTACATGCACCATTACTCGGATACGCCGGCGAGCTATGGCGAAACCGGTCCCCTGCGGGGCCCCGGCAACCGCGCTATTGGCCACGGGGCGCTGGCCGAGCGGGCGCTACAGCCGGTGTTACCCGCCCAGGAGGCTTTTCCCTACGCGATTCGGGTAGTTTCCGAGGTATTGGGCTCCAACGGCTCCAGTTCCATGGCGTCGGTATGCGGCTCAACGCTTGCTCTGCTCGATGCCGGGGTGCCGGTGCAGAAGCCGGTGGCCGGCATTGCCATGGGGCTTGCGAGCAACGCCGCCGGGCAGTGGCGGGTGCTCACCGATTTGCAGGACATTGAAGACGGTCCGGGCGGGATGGATTTTAAAATCGCCGGGACGCGCGACGGCATTACCGCCATTCAGATGGATACCAAAACCCACGGGTTGACCTGGGAGGTGGTAGAGCAGACTTTTCGCCAGTCGCAGGCGGCGCGGGGGCAGCTGCTGGACGCTATTGCGCAGGTGATTGCCGCCCCGCGGCCGGAATTATCCCCCTATGCTCCGCGCATTGTTACCATCCACATTAACCCCGATAAAATCCGCGACGTGATCGGCCCGGGCGGCAAAATGATTAACAAAATTATTGCCGAGACCGGCGTGGACATTGATATTGAAGACGACGGCACGGTATTTGTTACCTCCGACGACGCCGCCGGTATGGAGAGAGCAGTGAAGTGGATTGAAGAATTAACCCACGAAGTGCAGCCCGGAGAGCAGTATGAAGGCACGGTGGTCCGGCTGGAAGACTTTGGCGCTTTTGTCCAGGTGCTGCCTGGGCAGGATGGCTTGGTGCATGTATCGGAAATTTCCTGGAGCCATGTGCCGCGCCCGAGCGATGTATTGAAGCTGGGCGATAAAGTAAAAGTGGTGGTGCGCGAAATTGATAACCTCGGCCGCATCAACCTGTCCATCAAGCAGCTTCTCCCCAAACCCGAAGGCTGGACGCCGCCCCCGCGCCCGGCCTTTGACCGCGGCAACCGGCCGCCGCACCGCGGCTTCGGCGGCGGCCGGGGCGGGTTCCGCAACGGACGCTAGCAATTATCTTGATTTTTTTCTTTTTTTATGATTAAATGTCTGCTAATGCGGGCGTGGCGAAATTGGCAGACGCGACAGGTTTAGGACCTGTTGGGAGAAATCCCATGTGGGTTCAAGTCCCTCCGCCCGCACCAAGTAAATTCGGTCATTTTTTAACTGGTATGCAAACCGCTGATGCCTACACTACCGACGAACTGTATCGCGAGGTTGCCGACCTCGCCCGCGAGCAAGGAGTGGCCGGCCAGGAGATGTGGAATGAATTGGTAGAGGAGGTGGTGGATGCCCACCTGGACCTGGGCGAACTTACCGATGACGAGAATCTTGAGAATATCAAAGCCGAACTCGCCGATCGCTGGCACGAGTACGAAGTGAGCGCGGTGGCGGCTGCTCGCGGCGGTACGGCCGAGGAAGACGCGGGGGAATCAGCGGGATAACGGAGCGGGCGGCCTCACAGGTTATCCCCACCCGGGCTCTTGACAGATTTTGGGGCCTTTGGTATTATCCTCTCGCCCATCAAAGATCAATTATGTATGGATTCCCGCTTACGCGGGAATGACACAATTGTAGCCACGTCCCGCGGGACCTCTGGAAGTTAAAGCAGATAATAATTTGCCCTATGTCTTCCAGCGGTTTACTCTTTTTCCCCGGCGGGTGATGGTTTTTTTATCAAGAGCGGCCGCCTGGGGAGCGGTCTTTTTTGTTTCTGAGTGTAAATTGTGAGCGGAGCGAAGAGTACGAAAGGGATTCTTCGCTGCGCTCAGAATGACAGTGACGATTGCGCCGGAAGGCACTTTGACAATTCAAAAGTAAAGGGTAGAAACCAAGCCCGGCATTGCTGCGACTAACCGTCGGAGCGGTACCGGGTAAAACCAGAAAGCACTTTTGAGTGTTTTCGTGGTGTGCAATTTCATATTAAGAGCATACGGTGGATGCCTTGACACCAAAAGACGATGAAGGACGTTGCAGGGTGCGATAAGCCTCGGGGAGCTCCCAAGCAAGCAGTGATCCGGGGATGTCCGAATGGGGAAACCCATCTGGAACCTTTACGGTTCCGGGTACGGTACAGTGAATCCATAGCTGTGCCGAGAAGACCTGGCGAAGTGAAACATCTCAGTAGCCAGAGGAAAATAAATCGCAGAGATTCCCTTAGTAGTGGCGAGCGAAACGGGAACAGCCTAAACCTTATCCGTGTGTCTGGAGTATCTGGTTGATCTCACGATTAACTTTGGTCTCCAGGTGAAAGCCGCAGGGCGTTGCGGGTAAGGGGTAGTAAGACGTTTACGCTGACTTCCTGCGAAGTCGGGTGATTTAAGTTCTTTCCTAGCAGAAGGCTCTGGAACGAGCCGCCCAAGCGGGTAACAGCCCCGTACGCGAAAGGAGTGCAAAAATCATAGTAGATGTTCTTGAGTACGGCGGGACTCGTGAAATCCCGTCTGAATCCGGGCCGACTATGGTCTAAGGCTAAATACTTTTGGTGATCGATAGTGGACAAGTACCACGAGGGAACGGTGAAAAGCAGCCCGGTGAGGGCGATGAAATAGTATCTGAAACCGTGTGCTTACCAGGAGCAGGAGACTTGGTCGTCAGAACTCTGGCCGCCGATAGCGGCCAGAGTTCTGACGACCGGTTAACTGTGTTCCTATTGAAGAATGAGCCTGCGAGTATGTGTGCGCTGCCAGCTTAAGGGCCTATGGCCCGGAGGCGCAGGGAAACCAAGTCTTAACGGGCGTCTGCCCAGCATCTTTTTGGTGCTGGGTTAAGTAGCGCATATATAACCCGAAACCGGGTGAGCTATCCAGGGCCAGGATGAACCCCTGCGAAAGCAGGGGGGAGGTCCGCACTCACGCGCCGTGCAACACGCGGAGATGAGCCGTGGATAGGAGAGAAATTCTAATCGAACTCGGTGATAGCTGGTTCTCCTCGAAATAGTTTTGGGACTAGCCTCGGGAATTTCTGCCGGCGGTAGAGCACTGGATGAGACTCGGGTCCTTCGGGATACCAGTTTCAATCAAACTCCGAATGCCGAACAGTTAACATCCCGGGAGTCAGAGTGTGGGGGCTAAGCTCCATGCTCAAAAGGGGAACAGCCCAGATCGCCAGCTAAGGTCCCTAAGTCCAGGTTAAGTGTAAAAGGTGGTGTTAGTTCTTATACAACCAGGAGGTTGGCTTAGAAGCAGCCATCCTTTAAAGAAAGCGTAACAGCTCACTGGTCAAGAGCTTTCGCGCCGAAAATGTACCGGGGCTCAAACCTGGCACCGAAGCTGCGAATGTCAGTGCTTCGCACCGAAAATTCAAAGGCAGGTTGCTGGTTGAATTTTTAGCGCGGAGCGCTGGCGTGGTAGAGGAGCGTTCGCTGCGCGGCGAAGCCCTAGGCGTAAGCCGGGGTGGAGCGCAGCGAAGTGAGAATGCAGGCATAAGTAACACAAAGGACGGTGAGAATCCGTCCCGCCGCAAGCCTAAGGTTTCCTGGGCAACGAGACTCGACCCAGGGTTAGTCGGTCCTAAGGCGAGGCCATTATGGCGTAGCCGATGGAAGAGCCGGTTAATATTCCGGCACTGCCGACGGTTTGTTCAAGCGTGCGCATTAGCAAGCTCGGAGCGTGTTTTGAATACGCATGTTCCGCAAGGAAAAGAGGAAGCCTTCGGGTGGAATCAATTCCGGGGGAGCTAGTGCCGAGAAAAGCGTTTGGGCGTTAAGCCGTCGGTAACCGTACCGCAAACCGACACCGGTAGGCGAGGCGAGTAGCCTCAGGCGTACGAGAGAACCCTCGTTTAGGAACTCGGCAATACAACGGCCGTAACTTCGGGATAAGGCCTGCCCCGACTTAGTCGGGGCTACAACAAAAGACGCACTGCGACTGTTTACCAAAAACACAGCTCCCTGCAAAAGCGCAAGCTGACGTATAGGGAGTGATGCCTGGCCAGTGTCAGAACGTTAAGGTGAGACGTCAATCCGTCGCAAGATGGAGGCAGCGTTGAGCTGAAGCGCTGATGAACGCCGGCGGTAACTATAACCGTCCTAAGGTCATCGGTTTCATATATTGGAGCCGATGAGGACTGGGACGATTGTAGAAGGTAAATTAAGTTATGCCAACAAAGACTGCCTTACTCTACAGCAATGTAGAGAGTGTCCAATCATAGCTATATGCTGGGAAGTTCTCTTGCCGAGGGAGCGATCAGCAGGGAACCCTGTACCGCGTTGGATGCAGGGGCGCCTCAGAGACTAAACGCTATGCTCCCGCCTAAGGCGGGATGAAGATATAGTCCAGACTAAAAGGAAGGTCTCAGCGAAATTCCTTGTCGGGTAAACAAATCCTCAGGTCGGGGAAAATACTTGCCCGAGTATGGTGGCAACACGATACAAGCAAACTGACTCATAACGGTGGAGTCCTTAGTGGATAATACCGTGGGAAGTCCCGACTAAGTCGGGACCCCGTAACGACTGAGCCGAAAGGCGAGGTTAGACCATAGCAATATGGCTTACAATACGTCAGCTCTTGTCTTAAATGATGTATCCATGAAGGAAGCGTCGTACGTAACTGGGCTGGTGGATGGAGAAGGGAGTTTTCTTATCTCTTTCCAGCAGCGAACCAAAATGAAAACTGGGATCGAAGTTAGGCCCAGTTTTACCCTCAGCCAGCACCAAAGAAATCTCGAGCTGCTCCAGTGGCTGCAAGCGTTCTTTGGTTGTGGTAGTCTCCGCTACAATCGCAGCGATGAGACGTATAAGTATGAGGTTCGCAGTATTGATGATCTAACACGAGTGGTTATTCCTCACTTTGAGGCGTATCCACTGAAGTCATCAAAGCATAAAGATTTTTTTGTTTTCAAGAAGGTCTGCGAAGCCATACAGCGGAGGGCACATTTAACTCGAGACGGCTTGGAACGTATTATCACTCAAGCGTACGGGATGAATAATTTTGGTGCCAGACGATACGATAAGCAATCACTTCTACAGATACTGACAAGATGAAGGTATAGTCTGACCATCATGGTAACATGATGTTAACACAATTGGAGTTCCGACCTGCACGAATGGCATAACGATAGTGCGACTGTCTCAACGAGGGACTCGGTGAAATTGCAAGGGAGGTGAAGATGCCTCCTTCCCGCAACTAGACGAAAAGACCCCGTGAAGCTTTACTACAACTTGCTATTGGTATACGCGTTGGTATGTTGAGCGTAGGTGGGAGCCCGGCCGCAAGGCCGGGCGCCAATGAGACACCACCCTTACCGGCGTGTATGCCTAATTTGGGCCCGTGAATCCGGGTTCGGAGACAGTGGCTGGTGGGTAGTTTATCTGGGGCGGATGCCTCCTAAATTGTAACGGAGGCGTTTACAAAGGTCGGCTTAGCGCGGATGGAAATCGCGCTGGACGGACAAACCCACAAGCCGGCTTTACTGCAAGGGCAGCAACCCGCGCAGTCGCGAAAGCGGAAGTTAGTGAACCGACCATCCTATATAGGAAGGTGGAAGATCAACGGATAAAAGCTACTCCGGGGATAGGCCCTAGATTAGGGCTGTTGTCCCGTCCCGGTAGTAATATCGGGACATGTAAACGGCTAATAACGGTGAAGCCCTCACCCTAACTAAAGCGTTAGGGCGGGTAATACCGTGGGAAGTTCTTCACTGCGTTCAGTTTACAAATTTATGACGGAACGCGAACAAAATATTGTCGTTGGTTGTATATTAGGTGATGGTTTTATCCAGGCAACCGGCAAACGCAATGCGCGTTTGCGGCTGGAGCACTCCCAGCGCCAGAAAGATTATCTTTACTGGAAGTGGGCGGAGCTAAAGCACTTAATGCAAGATCGTCCCAAACTGCTGCAGCGATTTAACCCGGTTTGGAAAAAGACCTACACCTATTGCCGCTGCCAATCTCATAGTTCCCCTCAATTCGGGAAACTGCGCGCCTTGTTTTATCACGAACAGCGCAAGCGCATCCCCGAGGGAATTAGCAAATGGCTGGCCAAGCCACTGACACTGGCAGTATGGTTTATGGATGATGGATACTATTTCGCCCGCGATAAAACGGCGTATCTGTATCTGTCGCCTTTGGCCACTCCGGACATCAAACGACTAGAGCAAACGCTCCATCAGGCGTATGGTTTAACACCGAAACTGGAGCGTAAAAAAACCGGCGCCCTGAACTTTAAGTTCTCGGCCGCCGCCACTAAGCGGCTAATTGCCATTATCGCTCCGCACGTTATCACTAGCATGCGGTATAAAATAGGTGAAGAACCCCGTATCGACTGAGTCCATTGGACAAGGTGGCACGCCGGTAGGCGCGCCACAATACGCCGTACTCCTGGCTAGCGAGCCAGGATGAAGATATAGTCAGTACTCTTAGTAATAAGAGAGAAAATATGAACAGGCTGATCGGGCCCGATAGTCCACATAGACGGCCCGGTTTGGCACCTCGATGTCGGCTCATCGCATCCTGGGGGTGAAGAAGCTCCCAAGGGTTTGGCTGTTCGCCAATTAAAGCGGTACGCGAGCTGGGTTCAGAACGTCGTGAGACAGTAGATACGTGCTGTCTTTAAATCTAGCTATATGCTGGAAATTCTGGTAAAGTCTCAAAGGAGTGAGACTTGAGTATCTCACACTACTCGTGGTATAGTAATTGTACTATGAGTAAAAATGTCGTGAGTGCAGACCACCAGCAGGAAAGAGTAAGAGCAAAACTCAATCCCTGGTACATAGTAGGTTTTGTAGAAGGCGAGGGAACATTTCACATAGCTTTCTACAAAGATATTCGCATGAAGCAGATAATCAAAGTAATACCGGAATTTCATGTGAACCAAAGTTATTTGAGGAAAAATACTCTCGAATTGATACAAGAGTATTTTGGCTGCGGTTACCTTAAAGCCAACCATGCCGCTAACCCCAAAGATACTACATATGTGCTCGTGGTGCGAGATCGCGAGGAATTACTCACGAAAATAATTCCTTTCTTTCGAACTTATCGCCTTCAATCGGTAAAACGCGATAGCTTTATCATCTTTGCTGAGATAGTAGAGATGATGGCTAAGGGTTTACACCGAACTCAAGAAGGTATTCGTAAAATTATTCAGCTGGCTTACCAGATGAATGTTGGCGGTAAATATAGGCAGCGGAAAAAAGAGGTTTTATTAAAGCTCTTGCAATCCTCAGAGACTATACGCTAGACCCATGAACCACGTAGGGTTTAGGGAAGATATAGTCCGAACTGCATGGCGACATGCAGAGCGTATTAGAAATAATACGCCGCCTCGTCCGTCATTTGGCGGATGAGGGGGTAACATATTTGTCGGTCTCCTATCTGTTGCGGGCGCGGAACATTGCGCAGACTCTTCCCTAGTACGAGAGGACCGGGAAGGATAAACCTCTGGTGTGCCAGTTGTCCCATCCGGGGCATTGCTGGGTAGCTACGTTTAGCGCGGATAAACGCTGAAAGCATCTAAGCGTGAAGCCGTCTGCCAGATTAATGTTCGTTACAGACCCCTTAAAGACTATAAGGTTGATAGGCGCTAGGTGTAAGCTCCGTAAGGAGCTGAGCCAAGGCGTACTAATCGGTCAAGCACACCACGGAGACACTTAACAGTGCTTTGGTTGGTCCTACCCTTTATTTGAGTACAGCCTTCTCGGTGTCCGGAGCGGCAGGGTTACACCCGTTCCCATCCCGAACACGGCAGTTAAGCCTGCCAGCGCTGATGATACCCCGTTTATTCGGGGGAAAGTAGGCCGATGCCGAGAATGGTGTACTTAAAACTTTAGCTTTTAGCAGAGCAGATTTTTGGGGCTATGATCACCCCCGAGCTTATTGCCAAGTGCGCGCGCTACGTACAGCTTAAACTTGCCCACGAACCAGCCGGCCACGATTGGTTCCATGTGGAGCGTGTCTGGAAAATGGGCAAACGCCTGCAGGCCACCGAGGGCGGCGATCTTTTTCTGGTAGAGCTGGCGGCGCTACTGCACAATTTAGGCGACCACAACTTTGGGGAATTCAACGAGGAGAAAGGCATGCTAGCGCTGTTTGGCATGATGGATATTCTAGAGATTGAAGAGGCAGACAAGGAGCAGCTGCTTAACATTGTTACCGACAGCAAATACAAAGGAGACGAAACCACCCGGCCCCGCACCCTGGAAGGCAAGATTGTGCAGGACGCCAACTGGCTGGATGTGCTGGGGGCAATCGGCATCGCCCGGACTTTTGCCGCCGGGGGGTTTGTCGGCCGCCCGATTTTTGACCCCGACGTGCCGGTGCGCCCCAGTTTAAGCAAGCAGGTATACCAGCGGAAAAAACGGGAAGGCACCAGCATCAATTCTTTTTACGAAAAAGCTTTCCGCCTGCCGGAGCGGCTGAATACGGAAACCGCCAAACGCATTGCCGAGGCCCGGCTGGATTACATCAACAGTTTTCTGGCCCAGTTTATGAAAGAATGGGAAGGGGCTGACTGGGAAGAAATTTTGCGGGTGGCGTAAGCGGCGGATTAAGAAGATAGTAGCACCGCCCGGATCGGGCGGTTTTTGTTAATTGACAAATCACGGTAGTCATGTTTTGATACTAGTATCCAGCATCAGTTCTTTACCAGCGAGCAGACGCGCTAGTGCGTTTTGCTCACTACCAACCACCATACCCGAGGAAAGGGGGGAGCCATGTGGCAAGAAAGATTGTCGCAACTATTCAAGCGTCGGCCGGATTTGCGGGAGCGGGTCGGCAGTCTGATTTTGGTGGATACCCCGCGACTGGGAGTAAGCGGGGCGAACGTGGTTTTTTTAACTGACCGAGAGACGAAGCGTTTTTACGCCTTCAAGTGGGTGCCGAGCGGTCAGTCAAACCACTCCATCGCCGTGCAGACCAGGCAGCGGAAGTTCCTGGCTGGGTTGTACGGTGAACATCACCTGCCCGAAGTGCTAGCGTCAACCTCTGACGCTATGCTGATGGAGTATGCCGGCGAAAATCTGCGTTCGCTCATCGCTGCTGGCCGGATTCCGCTCGATGCTCTGGAGCGGAGGGTTGATCGGATCTATGGGAAATTTGCCGATGTGTGGCTGGAGCGGCGGCTGCCCTACACCTCCGGGAGCCTTAAGCATCATCGGCTCGCACGCGATCCGCAGCGGCGCCTAAAGCGGATTGAGCAAGCACTGCGAGGCATTACGTTGCACGGCCTGCCGCTCTCTGCCTACTGGCAGAGCCCCCTGTGCATCAACGACGGTGCGACCTGCCCCTCCCTAGCGCAGGTGTTCAAGGCGCTGCGCAAGGGATACGTGCCACCGCATTTCATGGTGCCCTGTCATGGCGATCCGACCGGGGATAACTTGTTGGTTGACCCGGCCAAAGAAGGACCCTGGCAGTTGATTGACTGGGAGTGGGCGGGCTGGCACGATTGGCGGGTGGTAGTTAGCTTTATGGGTGAGTGGTGGTGGTCAAACAGCACTACCGTCGCCCAGGCGACAATTGAGATTAAGAAAGGGCAGGCGGTGATCAACTATCACCTGGAGGCGCCCCCGGCCACCAGGGTAATTACCGAGTGCGCCGAGGCGTTGGCAGGGCGCATTGGCAAGCAATTCGGCGAAGCGGAATGGCGGCGCCAGTTGGCACTGCAGCGGGGGCTGCTGTTGCTTGGCGATCTGCGCTTTGTGGAGCCTCGCCGACTGCCAGTTGACCACGCGGTGGCGCTGCTCGGCCGCGGTATCGAAATCTTAGGATCCAGCCTGCAGTAGTTTTCCGCGCCGGGCAGGCGCGGTTGGCTCATAGCGGAGAACCCCGGACGGAACATCGGCCGGGGCTTTCCTTTTTAAGGGCAGCAGCGTATACTGGTTTCCAGATTTATGGATTCTTCTCTTTTACTTAAAATTGGCCGCGATATTGCCAGTGAGGCGGCGCAGGCTATTCAATCATCGGCTGTTCAGTTAGGCCGCTACACCGGCATAATCGGCAAAAGCGGCGACCGCACCAAGCGCGGCGACTGGCTGGTGGAAGAGGCGCTGCGCCAGATTGTGCCCCGCGTCTTGCAGCAGTCTCGCTGCCCGGGGGCAGTAATCATTTGCGAAGAAACTGGATATTGGACCGTGGGCGACCCGGCGGCTTCGGAGGCGATTTTTTTAATTATTGATCCGGTGGACGGTTCCAACAATTTGCGTCCGCACCCTACGCCGCGCCCCTTTGTTGCTTTTTCTATCGCCCTTGGCCTGCTCGCCGCGGCGCGTCAACCGGGGAATTTTGCCGCCGTGTCCGCCGGAGTGATTCGCGATATCTTTCATGATGAAGAATACTATGCCTCCCGCGGGGGCGGCGCCTGGTTAAACGGCGCTCGTTTGCATAGTTCGCCGGTAACCGAGCTCGCCGAGGCATTTATCGGCATGAGTTTAGACCGGTCAGGAGAACGCTTACAGACCATGCTCCAGGCTGGCCTGCTTGATTTGTTGCTTCAGACTAGCCGCCAGCGCCGTCTTGGTCTCTCTACTCTGGATCTCTGTCGGGTGGCCAGTGGCGACTACGACGCCCAGGTCAGCTTAAGCGGCGATGCTAAGGTGCACGACCTGGCTGCGGCCCGATTAATAGTGGAAGAGGCAGGCGGCTGTTTACTTCTCGGTCGTAATAATCAGCCGGTCAATGACGATCAGGTGCTGGCCCAGGTCTTATCGCCCGGCAGCAATTTATCTGCCGTCGGTTTCCAGTTTCTAGCGTCCGGGAATGAAGCATTGTTAGCGAAACTGCGGGCGATATTAGGCTGGTGATCCCTATTCTACTTTTTACCTGGTGCAACGGGCGTTAAAGCAGCCGCGCCCAGCTCTTTGAATATTGGTTTCAGGTGAGGCCCGAACAGCGGCTCGTTCAGCAACTCTTCCCAGGAATATTCCTTAAAATAGTCTACCTCCTGCAAATCCGGCCGCGGCGCGGCGCGAAAGCGGTTGGCAAACAAGTACCAGTAATGATGGGGCGCGCCGTATCGGCAGGGGTAGTTGGTAATCAGCCCTTCCCACCGCGGCTGGTAATTGGGCAGCGCCAGCCCGGTTTCCTGCTGCACTTCGCGCTGCAGCGCCTCCAGCGTAGTTTCGTTACTGCGCACATGGCCGGCGATCACGTCAATAATCTGGGGATAGGTGCGTTTTTTCATCAGCAGATATTTGCCGGTGGTTTCATTTTGCAACAGCGCGCCGACCGTAAAGTGCTGCATCCCTCCCCGGTGCCAGACCGTTTTGAACAGCGGATCAATTTTCAGCACCAGCCCGTCGGTGGTACGGCAGTTCAAGCAATGGAATAAAATTTGCTGCGGGCCGATGATTCTTTGCGGGTTAGGAGTAAGGCAATAGAAACAGTAGCTCCCGGGCGGGAGGTTTTTAATTTGCTCTTTAGTGTGATAGTGCATAACGTAATTTGAGCTGCCGAGCTACCTTAACATGCGCCGGCCAAAAATACAATGGCTAATGGCTAACGGGTTGACGAGAGTAAGGCCGCCTGGTAAGATATTCAATACTATGGATCGCAATTTAGCCCTGGAATTCGTTCGCGTTACCGAAGCGGCGGCCATTGCCGCGGCCCGCTGGATGGGGCGGGGCGACAAAAATGCCGCGGATCAGGCCGCGGTGGACGAAATGCGGGCGCGGCTCAACCAGATTGAATTTTTCGGCAAAATTGTCATTGGCGAAGGCACCAAAGACCAGGCGCCGCAGCTCTATATCGGTGAAAAAGTAGGCAAGCTTGAGGTTTGTCCGACTTGTCTGGATATTGCCGTGGACCCGCTGGAGTGCACGGATTCGGTGGCCAACGGCCGGCCCAACGCCATTACCGTGATTGCCACCGGGGCGCCCGGGTCGCTGTTTCACGCGCCGGACATGTACATGGATAAAATTGCCTGCGGGCCCAAGGCCAAAGGCGCCATCAGCCTGGACAAATCAGTAAAAGAAAATTTAACGGCCGTGGCCGGGCGGTTAGCGAAGGATGTTTCTGAATTAGTGGTGATGCTGTTAGATCGGCCGCGCCACGAAAATTTAATTAAAGAAATCCGCGCCGCCGGCGCGCGCGTGCAGTTGATTACCGACGGCGACGTAGCCGGCGCCATTGCGCCTTCGCTCCCCGATTCTGGCATTGATCTGCTCTACAACACGGGTGCGAGCGCCGAGGCGGTGCTGGCGGCGGTGGCCATCAAATGCCTGGGAGGCGATTTTCAAGCGCGCCTGAAGCCCAAAGACGAGGCACAGCGGGCCGAGCTCAAGCAAATGGGCGTTACTGATATCAATAAAATTTTGACGATTGAAGATTTGGCCAAAGGAGAAGACTTGACCTTTACCGCCACCGGCGTAATTGACGGGCCGCTCCTCAAAGGGGTGCGCTATACCGCTGATTATTGTCTGACCCATTCCGTAGTGATGCGGGTAAAGAGCGGCACGGTGCGGTTTATTGAAACCCAGCATAAACTTAAAAGCTAGAAAAATAAGAAAATTTTATGGATATTTCACAACTGCAATCCGTCGCCCGTTCCCTGGTCGCTCCGGGCAAAGGGATTTTGGCTGCCGATGAAAGCAGCGGCACGATTAAAAAACGGTTTGATAAAATCGGCGTGGAGTCTACCGAAGCAAACCGCCAGGCGTATCGGGAGTTGCTGTTTACCACGCCGGGGATCGGCCAATATATCAGCGGAGTTATCCTTTACGATGAAACCATCCGGCAGTCGGCCAAAGACGGGCGGACGTTTGTGCAGGCGTTAAATGATCAAGGCATCATTCCTGGGATTAAAGTTGACAAGGGAACGGTGGCCTTGCCCTTTTCCCCGGAAGAAAAAATGACCGAAGGGCTGGATGGTTTGCGCCAGCGACTGGAAGAGTACGTAAAACTTGGGGCGAAGTTTGCCAAGTGGCGCGGCGTGATTACCATTAAAGGCACCGCATTACCGACCGCGAACTGCCTCCATGCCAATGCGTACGCGCTCGCCGTATACGCCGCCCTTTGCCAAGAAGCGGGTTTAGTGCCGATAGTTGAGCCGGAAGTATTGATGGACGGGAACCATAGCCTAGAGCGCTGCTACGAAGTTACTAGGGGCACCTTGAAGCATGTTTTTGAAGGTTTAAGAATGAACGGCGTTCACCTGTCGGGCATGCTGTTAAAGCCGAATATGGTGATTGCCGGCAAGGAAGCGCCAGCTCAAGCTACGCCCCCGCAGGTGGCGGAGCAAACGGTGCAATGCTTTGTCAAAATTATCCCAGCGGAAGTCCCCGGCCTGGTTTTTTTGTCAGGAGGCCAAAGCGAAAAGGAAGCCTGCGCTAACTTGAACGCGATGAATATACCAGGGGCGCCGGCGCATCCTTGGGAATTGAGTTTTTCTTATGGCCGCGCTCTACAGTCGTCGGCGCTGGAGGCGTGGGGCGGTAAAGCGGAAAACGTTGCTAAAGCGCAGGAGGTTTTTGCTCATCGTGCCAAGCTAGTGAGCGCCGCGCGATCGGGGATTTATCAGCCGGCGTTAGAGCAGTAATATGCGGCCTCTGCGCATTGCCATTAACGGTTTTGGCCGGATGGGGAGGATTTTTACCCGCGTGGCGTGGGGGAATCCGGCGTTTGAGATTGCGGCCATCAACAGCCGCTCCGGCGCCGACATGTATGCGCATTTGTTAAAATACGACTCTATCTACGGGCCGTGGGAGCGAGCAGTAGGGTTCGTAGATAATAGCGCGCTTACTATTGATGGCGCTGCCGTCCCCCTGCACCACGAAGATGAGCTGCAGCAGGCGCCCTGGGGGGCTTACAACATTGACGTGGTGATTGAGTCCACCGGCGTGTTCCGCGACCGCAGCGCCAGCGAAAAACATTTAGGCGCCGGGGCGCGCTATGTAGTAATTACGGCGCCGGCCAAAGACGAAGACATTACGCTCATCTACGGCATTAATCACGCTCAATTTAATCCGACCCTCCATAAAATTATTTCCGCCGCCTCCTGCACTACCACTGCCCTGGCTCCGGTCGTCCAAACCCTGCAGCGCCGGTTCGGCGTGCGCCACGGCACGGTTACCACCACCCACGCTTATACTAACGATCAGCATTTGGTAGACGCGCCGCACCAAGGCAAAAGTTTTCGCCGCTCCCGCGCCGCGGCGATGTCTATCATTCCCACTTCTACCGGCGCCGCCAAGACCACGGCTAAAGTCATTCCCGAACTGGCCGGCAAACTGGACGGCAATGCCCTGCGCGTGCCAGTAGCGGTGCCGTCCATTTTAAGTTTTATTGCCGAGGTGGAGCGTTCCACGAACGTCGCGGCAGTTAACGAAGCATTCCGGGAGGCCGCGGCCGAGTATCCGGGGAATCTGGCGGTTTGCGATATCGGTTTAGTTTCCGCTGATTATATCCGCAGTCCCTATGGGGCGACGATCGACTCGCTTTCTACCCTGGTCACCGACGGCACCCAGGTGTTTGTGCAGGCCTGGTATGATAATGAGTGGGGGTATGTAACCCAATTGTCACGGCTGGTGGAGTATTTGGGGACGCAGATTTAGTAGATTACATATTTGTTTGATTTAACTTAAAGGCTGGGGATCCCTCGTCCCGACTTAGTCGGGACTCGGGATAATTCTCTATTCTGGCATATGCCAGAATAGAGAATTAGTTATCCACAGGTAGCTGTCAGAAAAAACTTGACAGCTTTTTTATTTTGTTTTAAGCTATAGTAAGCAAAAAATAAAGGTACTTTTTTACAGTAAGTTTATTAAAAATTGTCAAAAGGAGGATATGGTTACCAGTATCAGCATCTTCAAAAAGCTCGGTTTTTCCGAAAAAGAAGCCCAAACCTACCTTGCCCTGCTCATGTTGGGGCCCTCATCGGTCAGGAATCTCGCAAAAAAGGTAGAGCTTAACCGGAGCACGGTATATGAAGTGTTAAAAGGTTTGCGCGAGCGGGGGCTGGTCAGTTTTTACGAAAAAGAGGCCAAACAGTACTTTGTGGCCGAAGATCCGGGTAAGCTCCATGAATTAGTGGCCGAGCAGAAAGATAATCTGACCGCCGTGGAGCGGGAGTTAAAGCAAGCAGTAGCCGAGCTGAAATCCCTGCATGATGCGGGCGGGGCGCGGCCGGTGGCGCGCTATTACGAGAAAGGGGAAATCCGCGCCATTCTGGAGCACGTGCTCTCTACCTGCGAGCGCGTCGGCGAGCTGCAGTATCGGGTATATTCGGACGCTAACATCCGCGAGTATCTGTATGCCGGGTTTGAGTCATTCAGCGATGCGCGGGTGGGCAAAGGAATTAAAGTGAAAGTAATTGCGCTCGGCGGCGGCGGCGAATTGCGCGGCCTGGATGAGCGCAAGTATTTATTCGTAAAAAATCATACCCCCACTTATATTCTGATTTATCCCGGCCATACCGCTTACATTTCTTTAAATCCCCACGGCGACCTGGTGGGGGTAGTGATTGAAAACGACGGCATTGCCGAAACGCAAAAAAACATTTTTGATGCGTTATGGGAGAAGCTTTAATTTTGATAAATTAGTCGCTCAATATGTTTATTATCGACTTTGACGACACCCTGTTTGACACTTTCCGCTGGAAACAAGCGCGCTTCCTGCCCTTAGAGCGTTTGGGAATCCCGCGCGAGCTGATTCAGGAAACTTACCGGCAGATTAGGGCGCGCACTGATATCGGCTACACCAACGAGCGCCATGCCCTGGCCCTGGCCGATTACGGCTATGATATTCCTGCCATCCTGCATGCTTTTGACGAAACCACCACGGTCCGGGCGCTGCGGCAGTTTGTGTTTAGCGATGCGGTGCCGTTTTTAACTGATTTGCGCGGCCGCGGGGAGCGGCTGGCGCTTTTGAGCATCGGCGACTCCCTGTTCCAGCAGCTTAAGGTGAAAGGTTGCGGGCTGGAGCGTTATTTCCAGGAAGTAAGTTTTATTCAAAAAGAAAAAGAGCGGGTAGTGCGGGAATTTTCTTCTTTAAACGAGACCAGCGAACCCCTGTGGTTTATTAACAATCGCGTGGCCGAAACGCAGGCGGTGCTCGCTAAAGTTCCGACCGTGCGGGCGGTGCTAAAGACCAGCCCCGACGAGCCAGTTGCGGGCTATGCGGCTAGCGGCTTGCCTTACTTTAATACCTTAACGGAAATTGGCGAGTATGTCCGCCGTGAATCGGGACGCTAGAGTCGGGATAGTAATTCTGGCCGCCGGAGAGGGCAAGCGGATGGGAAGTACCATCCCCAAAGTGATGCAGACCCTGCGGGGGAAACCGCTAGTTGAATATGTAGTACAGGCGGCCGAGGGGTCAGCTTTAGGCGGGAAGCCGGTAGTGGTAGTGGGGGCAAGGAACACGGCAGTTCAGGATTATCTTCGGGAGCGGGCGGAGTATGCCGTGCAAACCGAACAGTTGGGCACCGGGCACGCGGTGGCCACGACCGAGAATCAGTTAACCGGCAAAGCGGATCAGCTGGTAGTGTTGTATGGCGACATGCCTTTTATTACCAGCGATTCAATTATCCGGCTAGTTGCCGAGCACCGGCAGCAGAATAATACCGTTACTTTTATGACCATTAATGTTCCGGATTTTAGCGGCGGGCGGCAGTATTTTTATGATTTTAGCCGCGTGGTGCGCGATGCGGCGGGGAAAATTGTCAAAGACGTGCAGCGGAAAGATGCGAGCCCTGCGGAGCTAAAAATTCGGGAGCTCAATACTTGTTACTTCTGTTTTCGCGCTAATTGGTTATGGGACAATCTGCGTATGCTACAAAATAACAATGCGCAACGAGAATATTATCTGACCGATTTGATCAATTTAGCGATTCACGCTGGCGAGCGGGTGGGAACTCTGGCAGTTCCCGAACTAGAAGCCGTGGGCGTGAATACGCCCGAGCATTTAGAGTGGGCGCAGAGTTTGTCAGATATCCCCGCCCAATAAATCAACCGGGTTGATTTATTGGGCGGGTAGCCAACGAGTGCGTGGCGCTGGTGCCAACGCGCCGTGGGCTCCCTAAACTAGCCGGAGGTGAAAAGATGTCGACCCCGATGGATGATCCCGATGATCATGATCGTTCTCCCGCGTCGGAACCCCCGCCGGCGCCCGATTCCGCGGCGCCGAATCCCCCGCCCCAAGCTGCCGTGTCCTCTCCTCCGCCGTTGCCCCCCGGGGCGCGCGAGCGTTACGCCCTCGACGGCGTTAACGCCGACGAGTGACGGCTCCGGCCCCTTCTCGGCGCTGAACCCGACCTAGTCGGGTTCAGCGCCGCCTCCCCTATCATTCAAATTATTTTCCTATGCCACACCCATTCCCGGAAATTCCCCGCTGGTCTACGCGCGATGCTGATACCGACGAACCAAACGATGCCAGGTTAGTACCGGATGAACCGCCGTTAGAGGGCGCTCCAAAATCGCCGGCGGATTCAATTTTATTAAGTATCCCCGGCCTCTCGAAAGCCGCCGATAAAGCGGTGGCTTTTGGCAAAGCTAAAAATTATGCTGAACAACAAAAGGTAGTGAGAGAAACCGTACATGAATTATTGAGCGATGCTCGGGGGTTAACGGATTTTTTAGACGGTCTTGATACTATTAAAGAAGTTCGCGCGTATGAGAATCTCAAAAGATTCAAGCGCGAAATGATGAGTGCACTGGAAAATATAACCATTCCCGCCGATGCTATGGTGGCCGAACGCTGGATAACATTGTATGCGGAAAGCAAAGTATATGCTACTCTTGCCGAAACCGTTCTGCGCAACTCGTTTGCCGGCTGCCAGAGCGAAGCCGCCGTAGTAGACTTGGCTTATGCCGTTGCGTTGGGCGGCCTTAAAAGCAGCAACGAAAAGGTAGTTACTAAAACAATCAAAATTTTGCATTATCAAACCCCCGTTATCCCGCCAGGCGGGAAAACCGCCCGTTTATATCTGATGAGTTCAATCTCGGATGACGAAGATATTTTTTTGCGAAAACGCGAGATTGATAATGTCGCCTCCGCCCTAGTGCGGGTAAGATTCCCTGAACTAGAAGCAAAAATTAAAGCGAATCTGGAAAAATTAACTCTAAATCAAGCGACCGTCGGTGCCGTGCGCCGACGTCAACAAACCCCCGGGGGCGGCATAGACAGGTTCGCGCGTATACTGCGAATGGTTAAAGCCAACAAAAGTCTTTCTGCCGCTGACCACACCAGGATGATGGAAATGATCCGACAGGATCCCACGGCTGAAACAGCAGCAAAAGTTTTTGCCCAATTTGGCATTGAATCGGGAGCAGATTTAGAAATGGTAAACAAAGTCGGGCGCGGCGGAGAATTACACCAGTGGCATGCCGACTTACGAGCGGAGGAAATTTCCACCCAAAGTGATCAAGCTTATATTGGCGTGCATCTGCCCCAGTTCCACGGCGCACTTCCGCTTAATCGTTCGGTGCTGCGAGAGGCAATTATTAGCAGATTAATGCTAGGCCAACCGGAACAAATGTCCGACGAGCAATACTGGCGGACACTCGCGCATGTATTACCGCCAGAATTTGATACCCGAGAGTTTCGCGAGCAAGCGCTCCCGGCGCTACGCGAATTAAACGATTTTTACTCGCGGGATTTATCGGGCGACACCATGCATTTGTTAAGCCCGCGCGGGGACAGCGTTGACATTGAAGATCCAATGTTAACCGCAATCGGAATTACCAAAATAGAATTACAAATGGATGAACGCAACAAACGCGATACCGCTGTCACCTTGGATATTGGCCGGGCTAAGTACCGAATATTACTAGACCAGTATGCGGCACTGCGCGACATAAAAAATCCCGATCACCCCGTCAATTTACCAGATGACGGCGAATTCATCCGGGCGGTTATTTTGGGCTATACTCACGCTGTCCGCTGCACGGAGTTTGCTAATGAGCAGAGTGATAGCGGAACTGAATCAGGGGTTCTGCTTCGGGGCGGAAGGCGCGCTCACCGCCGCGTTCTCCCCAAAGGGAAAAAGCCAACCCGAGACCAAATTATAACTATTTGGAAAAAATACGAAGTGGATATTAACCGTCTGAATGCCGAGCGGCTAGCTGAACATCAGGCGCAAGGCCTGCCAGTTGATGAATTTAAATTAGCAACTTACGTGTCGCAGGTAGATCCGCTAGAAGATAGCGGCTCACCGGTAGAACTCAAAGCGCCAAAAACGACCGAGCGCTTGCGTGCCGCCCTGCGCTTCCCGCCACTCGCGTCATTAGTGCGTTGATCTTAAATTGGCCGCATTAAGTGGCTTTGGTTGAGAAAGCAGCTCAGTGCTAATATTTAAAGCAACATAATTAATAAACATATGTGCGGCATTGTCGGTTACATTGGCACTAAAGAGGCCCTGCCGGTTTTAATTAAGGGCCTGAAGCGCCTGGAATACCGCGGCTATGACTCGGCCGGGGTGGCGGTGATTGACCAGGGTAAAATTCAGCGGCGCCGGGCGGTGGGGAAAATTGACCAGCTGACCGACCGGCTGAAAACCGAACAGTGGGGCGGCGCTATTGGCATTGCCCACACCCGCTGGGCCACCCACGGCGGCGTAACCGAAGAAAACGCCCACCCCCACACCGATTGCAGCGGCGAAATTATGGTGGCCCACAACGGCATTATTGAAAATTACCGCGAGCTGCGCGATAAATTTTTGGGGGGGCACACCCTGCAGTCCAAAACCGATACGGAAATTCTGGCGCATCTGATAGAAGTGCATTACCAGGGCGATTTGCGCCTGGCGGTGGAGCAGGCGCTGCGCCACGTGCGCGGCACCTATGGCCTGGTGATTCTCCATAAAAAAGAACCGCGCAAACTGATTGCCGCCCGCCTGGGGAGCCCCCTGGTGGTAGGCATCGGCGACAAAGAATATTACATCGCTTCCGACACCTCGCCCATGCTGGCTTACACCAGCCAGGTGATTTTTTTGGACGACGGCGAAATTGCCGAAGTAACCGACCACGGCCTGCAGATTTATGACCTGCACGACCAGCAGATTACCAAAGAAGCGGAACACATTGACTGGAGCGAACGGGCGGCCGAGCAGGGCGGCTATCAGCACTTCATGCTCAAAGAAATTATTGACCAGCCGGTGGTGATAAAAGACGCCCTGCGCGGGCGCCTGGTGGATAGCGAAGGCACCGCGCACCTCGGCGGCCTGAATATGACCGAAGAACAGATGCACAGCGTGCAGCGCATTATTTTAATTGCCTGCGGCACGGCGAGCTATGCGGCGCTCGCCGGCAAGTACGCCTTTGAACGGCTATCGGGAATTCCGACGGAAGTGGACATGGGCAGCGAGTTCCGTTACCGCGATCCGATTGTGGACCGCCACACCTTGGTATTTGCCATTTCCCAATCCGGCGAAACAGCCGATACTTTGGCCGCCGCGCGCGAAGCCAAACGCAAGGGGGCGTTTGTCCGCGGCATCGTTAACGTGGTCGGTTCCACCATTGCCCGCGAAACCGACGGCGGCACCTATATTCACGCCGGGCCGGAACTGGCGGTCGCCTCCACCAAGGCCTACACCAATATGGTGGCGGTGCTCTTAATGTACGCCCTGCAGTTTGGCCGGCTGAAGCGCCTGACGGTCGCCACCGGGCAACGATTGGTGGCGGCGCTGCGCGAGATTCCCGATAAAATGCAGACCGCGCTGCAGCAGGGCACCAAGGCGCGGGCGCTCGCCGAAAAGTACCGGCAGTATAAAAACTTTTTCTTTCTGGGGCGGGGCATCAATTATCCGGTGGCGCTGGAAGGGTCGCACAAACTCAAAGAAATTTCCTATATTCACAGCGAGGCCTATGCCGCCGGAGAAATGAAGCACGGGGCGAATGCGCTCCTGGCGCTGGATTTTCCGGTGCTCGCGATGATGACCAAAAATCAGCTCTACGAAAAAATGCGCAGTAATGTGGAAGAAGTGCGGGCGCGGCAGAGCCCCTTGATTCTGGTTGCTACCGAAGGCGATACCGAGGCGCGCGAGCTGACCGAGGATATTATTTACGTTCCCGCCACCATGGAGCTGTTGGAGCCGCTCGTTAACACTATTCCCCTGCAGTTATTTGCTTATCACATGGCGGTTTTGCTGGGGCGCGATGTGGACCGGCCGCGGAATCTGGCTAAATCAGTGACCGTGGAGTAACACAGATTTCCCGGATTTTTGAGGATTACCCTGAATTTCGACCGGTATGTTTAAAGCAGTTATTTTCGATCTGGATGGCGTTTTGATTGACAGCGAAATTTATTGGGCAGAGGTAGAGGAAAAAATTTGGCGCCAATTAGGGATAACCGATATCAAGCAAGCGCAGCACGATGTGTTGGGGCTTAATTTGGACGATACCGTTAAATTGCTGCGACAAAAATATCGCTGTGCCCTTAGCGCCGATGAGATTAAAGCGCCCTTCCATGAATATGCCCGGTATGTCTACGGTACCTGCCAGTTAATGCCTGGGGCATTAGCACTGCTGCAGCGGATTAAAACCGGCAGTATTCCTCTGGCGATCGCTTCTTCCTCGCCTAACAGCTGGATTGATATGTTTTTGGCAAGATTTAAATTAGAGAAAATGTTTGATTTTGTTTTCTCCACGGAAAGCATGAATTTGCCGGGCAAACCGGATCCGGCCATTTACCTTGCTATCAGGAAACAACTAGCAGTATTGCCGGAGGCGACGGTAATTTTTGAAGATTCCCAAAACGGATTTTTGGCAGCCAAGCGCAGCGGCGCACGGGTGATTGCAGTGCCAGATCCGCGCTGGAGTTACGGTGATTTTTCCGCCGCCGATTTAGTCGCCGATTCTTTGGCCGATCAACGGATTTTACAGTTTATCGGTTTGCTATGAATACTAACAAACTGAAGGCAGCCGTGCTGGGCGGCGGGAACGGCAGCGCCATCGTGCTCTCCGGATTAAAAAAGTACGCTGACCGGCTGGCGCTCTCGGCGGTAATTTCCATGAGCGATTCGGGCGGCTCCACCGGCCGGCTGCGCCAGGAGTTTAACACTCTCCCACCGAGCGATATCATGCGCGCCGTAGTGGCGATGTCGCGCTATGATTTTACGGCGCTGCGCCAGATTTTCTACCGCAATCGCTTCTCGGGGCCAGGCAAATTAGACGGCCACAACCTGGGCAATCTATTTGTTGCTTTGGTGGCGCAGTACGCCGGCGATTTTATGGCGGCGATTCGGGCGTTGGAGATTAGTTTGGAATCGGTGGGACGGGCGTATCCGGTAACGCTCCAGGTAAATGATTTGGCGGTGGAGCTGGCCAACGGAGCAGTGGTAAAAACCGACGAAGTAATTGACCGGCCGAATTATGACCGGAGTTTACGCATCAAACGGATGTGGCTCCAGCCGGCGGCGGCGGCCAATCCGGAAGCAGTGCGCGCAATTAAAGCAGCTGATTATATTATTTTAAGCCCGGGCAGTCTTTATACCAGCATCATTGCTACATTGTTGCCGACTGGCATTAAGGAAGCGATTGCGGCTTCACGCGGCAAGCTGTGGTATGTGGCTGGCAATGCTTTTCAGTTAAACGGTGAAACCGGGCCGGCCAAACTCTCGGAAGCCGTAGCCGAGCTGGAGCAGTATTTACCCCGCCCGGTGGATATAGTATTGTATAACAACGTCAAGCTCAATTCCGCACAGCAACAGCGCTATGCCGACAAGCAGTGGGGGTTGCTTACTTTAGATGCCGCGGCGCTGGGGAATCGCCCGGTAATTGGCAAAGATTTTGAAAAGCCGGCTGGGGGGTTGAGCAGCGATAAGCTGGGTAAGATTTTGTTGGCGATGATGAGGTAATATGAGACTGTAGAAGAATTGAAAATACCAGTTAGCATCAGGGCGCGGCAGACGAGTGTCTTTGGGCGCGCACCCCGACTTAGTCGGGGGAGCACCCAAAGAGTGTCTGCCGCGACCAACCAGGCTAATTTTAGCAATAGCGATAGCGACCAGTTTAAAAACGCGACATAGTTTGCATTCTTCTACAGTCTCAATATGGAAATTAAAAAAGAAATCAAACGCGAGGGGTACGCGGTGAAAATTACGCTGGCAGAAAACGGCGCGGTGCTCGGCTGGACTTATCTCTATGTGATGTTCCAGGGCCGGCATCGCGAACCATACGGATATCTGGAAAATGTGTACGTCGAGCCGGAACATCGCGGCCGCGGCCTAGGGAATAAATTGGTAGAATTGGCGATTGCCGAAGCGCGGGAGCGGAGTTGTTACAAGCTTATCGGTACCAGTAAAATGGAGAAAACCGAAGTGCATGAGTTTTACGCCAAACACGGATTTGCCAAAATGGGATACGAATTCCGGCTGGATTTAATCAAAGATTCAGCGGTGATCACTAAAGATTAATTATGATCGGGATGATTGCCGGCAAAGTTACCGGCTTAAACGGCCGGGAAGTGGCAGTGCTGACCCCGGGCGGCGTGGGGTATCGGCTGGCAGTCAGCCCCCGGGCCGCCGAGCGCGCTACGGCGGGAGCCGAAGTACAACTACCCACCTGCTTGGTAGTGCGCGACGATGCCCTGGAATTATACGGCTTTGCCGACGCCGCGGAGCGGCGGTTTTTTGAGCTGGCAATTTCCGTGTCCGGCGTGGGGCCGCGGATTGCCCTGCATTTGTTGGAGTTGGGGAGTGTGGCAGAGATTGCGGCGGCCATCGGTCGCAGCGACGTTGCTTATCTGACCCAAGTATCCGGCATCGGCACCAAAACCGCCGAGCGTTTGGTAGTGGAGCTGAAGAATAAGATTGGGGAGTCCGGGGCGGTGGGCGGCGGCGAGATCGTGTCCGGCGGCATGTTAGGCGAAGTAGTGCAGGCGCTGGTGGCAATGGGTTACGGCGCTCCGGAAGCGCGGGCGGCGGTAAAACAGCTGGAGCCCGGCAATAAACCAGCGGAGGTTCTGCTACGTGAAGCGCTGCGGATAATTAAATGATCTTGTTTGGCAAAGCTCCTTCCTTTCGGAGGAGTTTTTTCTTTTGGGCAACGCCGCGGTTATAGCCGCCTAATTTCCCATCCGCGCGGATCACGCGGTGGCAGGGAATGGCCGGGTCGTAATTTTTGTTAAGGATATTACCTACGGCGCGGGCTGCCCCAGGGTTGCCAGTGCGGCGAGCTACTTTGCTGTAGCTTAGAGTCTTTCCCGTAGGAATCCTTTTAATTATTTTGAGTACTCGTTCACCGAATAATTGCTGACGTTTACGAAGGACCATAGAAGAGGGAAGGGGGCGGGCGCGCGGTAGCAAGCGCGCCCGCCCGCCGTTAATCAGCCGGCGTGGCATCGGTACCGCGGAAAGCGGCGGCGATGATCTGGCTTGCTACCGCGAGGACAGCCGAGACATCTGCCGTCGCGTCCGCCCCGATTTCTTCCAGCAGCAGTTCCAGCTCTTCCCGATGGTATTCCATCATGCGGTCTCGGATACGCTGGTACCGCTCTAGCCGCGAGGCGAATTGCCGGGGGGTAGTGCCCGAGAGAGGCGCCGGAACAGCAACCTCCCCATCACGCTCCATCCGAGAACGGGTGCGGTAGTAACTACTTCTTACCTCGTCCGCTGCCACGGCGAAAGGCGTCGGTGATTCCCGGTTCACGGCACGCCGGATGGCTGCCGCCAGTTGGCATACCAGCCGCTGGCGATCCCGCTCGGGCCAGTAATCGGGAAAAGTAACCGCCGGACGCTCGACACCGATGGCGAACAGGCCAAGCTGCAATTCCACCGCCGCGACCAGCTCCGCCTGCCGGTCCGCGGGGTTGTCCAAAACTGGCTGGATCACGTTGCCCTCCTTTTTGCCGGTAGAGTTTTGTCCGGCCTTGGGCGATCCCCGGGCCGGGATCGCCCAAGACGGGCAAGCGAGTTCAATCGGTCAGGGATTATTCGTCGTTCGGTTTCTCGGAAGAGCGGTAAAAATACCGCCCTTAGCGGGCGGTTAATTTATTGCGCAACAATTTTTCTACGGCCGCCGGGTCGGCGCTGCCTTCGCTCGCTTTCATCGCCATGCCGATCAGGAATTTAATCAGCGGCTCTTTGCCGGCGCGGAATTGGGCCACTTGCGCCGGGTAGCTCTTAATCACTTCTTCCACCAAGGCGCCGATTCTTGCCTCATCGGTAATCTGGCCATAGCCGCGCTCTTCCATAATGTGCGTAGGGTCTTTATCCACGCCCGACCCGATCATTTCCAGCAAAATTTTCTGGGCGTTGGTGGAGTTGACCCGGCCCGCATAAACCAGCGCCACCAGTTCGGCAAAATTTTCCGGTTTTACTTTCAGCGTCCGGATGTCTTTAGCGCGCTCATTCAAGGCGCCCATCAGTTTGGAAGTCAGCCAGCCGCCGGCCAGCCGCACCAGCTCCTGGGCAGTTTTACACAGCGCCGGCCGGTCAGCGTTTTTATCAGTAATAGTGCAGGCATGAGTATCGGGCAAAGCGTGCAGCCAGGCCGACAGTTCGCTCATTACGCTTTCGGCATAAGCTGCCCAGTCGCGGCTCGCGGTGAGGATCGCCGCATCAGCGCGGGAAAAGCCATATTCACTGTGGAAGCGCTGGCGCTCCGCGGCCGGCAATTCCGGCAGAGTAAAATCGCCGGCCAGGGCGAGCGGCGAAAAGGGCGGAATGTCCGGCTCGGGAAAATAACGGTAGTCGGCGGCAGTTTCTTTGCTGCGCTGGTGCACCGTGGCTTGTTTATCTTCATCCCAGCCCCGGTTTTCCTGGGGCGGCGGCAGCCCCTGCGCAATCAGTTTAGCCTGGCGCTCCAGTTCAAAGGTGATAGCCCGTTCTACCGAGCGGAAGGAGTTGATGTTTTTTACCTCCACTTTGTTATTCAGCACATAATCGCCGAGCGGCGCCAGTGTACCGTTCTTTTTCTCAAATCGCCCTTCCTCCTGCAGGGAAACATTGGCTTCGCAGCGCATCTGCCCCTTTTCCATGTCGGCCGGAGACACGCCCAGGGCGCGCAAAATCAGCTGCAATTCCTGGCAGAATAGTTTGGCTTCCTGGGCGCTCTCTCCCTCCGGCTCGGTAACAATTTCCACCAAGGGCACCCCGGCGCGGTTGAAGTCCACCAAAGTGCTGCCCGCAGTGCCGTGCGTCAATTTAGCAGTATCTTCTTCTAAATGTACGCGCGTAATACCAATCCGGGCGCGCGGGCGATGGTTATCGGTAGCGGTTAAATCAAGTTCCAGGAATCCCGCGGCGCCAATCGGTTGGTCGTACTGGGAAATCTGGTAACCCTTGGGCAGGTCGGGATAAAAGTAATGTTTGCGGTCAAATTTGCTCTCGGATGCAATAGTGCAGTTAAGCGCCCGGGCGATTTTTACGGTAGCGGCAATGGCGGCGCGGTTCGGCGCGGGCAGAGTGCCCGGGTGCCCCAGGCAGATTTCGCAGACATGGGTATTGGGCGCTGTGGCAAACGGATCATTGCGGCAGGCGCAGAACATTTTGCTCTGCGTTTTTAACTCCACATGAATTTCCAGGCCGATGACCGGGACGAGTTTAGTAGGCATATCACGGAAGCCGTCTCAACGCGAGGCGGTTTTCTGTTTGCCGACAGAGCCAATAATCGGGAGCGATACGCTACGAGGCGTCCTCTTCCGTTGTCGCCGGCAGCGTAGCCGCGGCGGCGCGATAAAGGATAATTTGGGCGGTGAGGGTAAGGGGAATAAGGAACAGGGCGCCGCCCAAAGCCGCTACGGAATTAAGCAAGAGTTTGCCCCACACTTCAGAATCGGTAAAGGCCGGAATCCAGGCGGCCAGCAGCAGGTCAAACAGCACGGTGAGCGCCGAAAATACCAGGGCCGGCACCGCCAGGCGCCACAAAAGCGGGAGCCACCGCCCCACCACCAGCCGCTTGCTGCGCTGCAGCGACTGCCAGCCGGCGCGTTCTTCAAACACAATTACGTAGAGGCTAAAGGCGTACCACAAGGTAAAAATCACCCCGGGGGCGCCGGCGCGCCGGTGGTCAGCGCCCCTAAAGTGTGCACCAGGGCGAGCGTGTTCCAGATAATAAAAATGGCCACGGCCGCCACCATTGCCAGCGTTACTATGGTATTGACCAAAGACATGCCCGGCACGGCGGCGTCCAGGATGATTGCCAAAATCCCCAGGCCGAACTGGATAAGGAGAGGCAGCCAGAGGCCGAGCTGGAAAGGCGCCAGGGTGCGCCAGTGCCGGCGATACAGAGAGAAGCTTTGGTTAATGATTTCCGAGGCGGTAGGCAGCATAATTGCGGCAGAGTAAGGAGAATTAAGCAATAGGATGTCATTCCCGCGAACGCGGGAATCCAGCGCCTGGATCCCCGCTGGAGTTTACCCTCGTGGATTCCCGCTTACGCGGGAATGACACGGGGGCGAGGATGACTCGCCAGCAGGCGAGAGAGTAAGCGGGTAGCTTCTTGTTGTAGTATATCAATTTTTACGTCGGCCGCCAAGTCGTGTATTACAGTGCCGCAATCGGTGAAGAGGGCGCGGAATTGGGAAGAAGCAAAACGCGCCGCCGCCGCAGTCTGGAAAGCCAAGTTTTCAAAGATCACATTATCGCGTTTGGTAGTGCGTTTCCCCAGGCGAGAGAGCGCAACGGCGGGTTCAGAGTTAAGTAGCACCAAATGATCGGGGGGGTGCTGCAGCGCCAGAGTATTGCCCGGGAGCGCGGTTAAAAATTTTTCAGTTAACTGACCGCTTAGCGCCTGGTAGCAGAGCGAAGTGGAAACGCCGCGATCTTGCAGCACGGTTTTGCCGTCCTGCAGCGCCGGCAGAATTACTGTGGTGTAAAGAATCAAACGATCCAGCGAGTAGGCTTCGGCAATGGCGCGTTCGGGATACCCCGTGCCCTGCCGGATTAGTTCGTCGCGAATCACGCGGCCGACGCCCGCGTGAGTAGGCTCGCCGGAGATAATAAAATTATAGGGCCGGAGTTCGGCGGCGCCGGGGTGGCGGTGGTGAATTTTCCAGTAAGCGCGCAGGTCAAATACGGCGTTGTCGGCGGCCAGCAAATAATCGGCCCAGGCCTGGAGCACCGTGCTTTTGCCGCTGCCGTCAATGCCGTCCACGATGGCGAACATAGCAATTAACAATTAGCAATTAACAATTAGCAATTAGCAAGTTACCCAATACTTGTTCATTGCTCTTTGTTAATTGTTCTTTTTTCATATTTCACAAACGCAAATCCCTGGTGGTCTTCGCGCCAGGTTTCTTGCCAGACCGTTCGGTCAATCGGCGGAAAGAAGGCGTCGCCGGCGTCAACCGTTTGGTGGACGCGGGTAATTTCCAGCACCTCGGCGAGCGGCAGCATTTCTTCGTAAATTTTCTGCCCGCCAAAGCCGATAATGGCTTCGTGGGGGTGCGCCGCTATCGCCTCATTAATAGTAATATACACCTCCACCCCTGGCGGGAATTGGGCGCGCGGGGCGCGGGTGATAACCACATTGGTGCGGCCGGGCAGCGGCCGGCGAGACTCGGGGATAGACTCCCAGGTGCGGCGCCCCATTATCAGCACTTTGCCGAGCGTCAGCGCCTGCATCCGGCGCCAATCCTCGGGGATACGCCAGGGGATGCCCCCATTTTTGCCAATGCAGTTATTTTGCGCCACCGCGGCGACGAGGGTGATCATAGCAAATGGCAGTTCTATATTAGATTGTTGAAGAATACCTACTGTATCGTTATTCGCCTGGTCGCTATCGCTACTGCTAAATTTAGCCTGGTTGGTCGCGGCAGACACTCTTTGGGTGCTCCCCCGATTTAATCGGGGTGCGCGCCCAAAGACACTCGTCTGCCGCGCCTTAATGCTAACTGGTTTTTCCTCCCATTCTTTTACAATCTCATTTTTATACAGCAATCTCAAATTCAATCCGGGGGTAGCTTCCGTAGCCCACTATCTTACTGTGCTCGGCCTGCCAGCTGAAGATAGAAGTAAACGGCTCGGTTACCAGGCGGGGCAGGGGGTATTTAGCGGGGTCGCGGGATAATTGCTCGCGGGCGCCGTCCCGGTGGTTGACAAAAATATGCACATCGGCCAAAAAGCCGACCAGCTTGCCTTCCTGCAGTCCGGCCTCTTTGGCCAAGAGATGTAAGAGTAAGGCATAGCTCGCGATGTTAAAGGGTAGCCCGAGCATGGTGTCCACCGAGCGCTGGTTCCAGAGCAAGTTCAGCCGGCCGTCAATTACCGTTACCTGGTAAGAGTAATGGCAGGGGGGCAGCGCCATTTCCCCCAGTTGCAGGGGATTCCAGGCCGACACAATCATCCGGCGGTCGCGGGGATTAGTTTTGAGAGTTTCCACCAGGCGGCGCAGTTGGTCCACGCCCTGTCCGGCGTAGTCGGTATCATAATTTTGGTACGGGGCATTAAAATGGCGCCACTGGAAGCCGTAGACTGGCCCCAAATCGCGCTCCTCTTGCATCCGCTGTCTTGCCGCCGCGTCGTGCCCGTAGGGAGCTTTACGCGGCGAGGCCCACTCGTCCCAAATATGATTATGGCGCTCCTGCAGCCAGCGCTTGTCGGTGAGTCCTTTAATAAAAAATTCCAGCTCGCTCGCAATCAGCCGGAAAGGCATTTTTTTGGTGGTGAGCAGGGGGAAGCCTTGCGCCAGGTCGTGCTCAAACATGGCGCCGGCGACGGTTAACGCGTCAGTCCCCTGGCGGGTGGGTACTTTAATACCGTTATCCAGCACGCGGCGGACGATATCTAAATAACTCTGCATAGCCGGTTTAGGCAGCATCTTCTTCACTTTCAATATCCTCTTCCCTTAATTCAATCTCTTCCGGCGGCGCGGTGGCGGCGCGGTCTTCGAGTTTTTCTAAAAGCGCCTCGGTTTCTTCCGGACGTTTGGCCATTTCGTGGATAAAAGTGGTCCGCGCCGCGCTCGGCGGATGTTCCGGCGTATAGACGCCGGCTTGTTTGCGGAAAGTATTAGGCGAAACAGGGAGAGCCTCGGGGGGACGACGTTTGTGTCGGTTCCGCGGGCTACGGCCATGGGTTTCCAGGTTCATATGAGTAAAAGTTAAGAATTAAGAATTATTTTTCCAGTTCGGCGGCTTTAGGCAACAGTTTTTGGAATTCCCGGAATTGTTCTTCGCCAGTAATTCCCATGGCTTCTAGCCTTAGCTGCGCATAGCGGCGCGGATCGTTTCTTAAATCTGATGTCGTAGTGGCCAATAAGAGGTTATAGAGGCGGGAAAAGTCTCGGCGGTCAGCCTTATGTAATAAGCTAGCTAACCGTTCGCGCAGGGCGGCGCGGATGGCCGGGCGCGCTTCTTCCGGCGCCTCTCCGCGGTGCGCCTGGAAGACGTCAATTACCAGGTCGGTTGCTTTCATGGCGGCAAAAATTGGGCGGATTAGCTCAACCTGCTCTTCCAGGGCTTGTTTGGCCTCGGCAAATTGTTCAAGAGTAGCGGCGGCAACGCCGGTAGTTTGGTTGAGTTTAATTTGCAGTTTATCCAGCTCGGAGAGCGGCCCTGCCAGCCGTTCGTCCGCAAAATCTCCGGCTCCGGGGCGCGTTCCTTGGTAGGCGATAACTATTTCGGCCAGCCGGCGCGCGCGTAATACGCTGCTTTCTGCCAGCAGCAGGCGGCGCAGATGCTGGTCCGGAGACTGTAGCGCCTCGTTAAGGAGGGGTGCAAGGCGGCGTTGCTTTGCCGTTAACTCAACCACCCGGCTGATCGTAGCCTGGCGCAGAGCCGGGTCAGTAGTCGCCCGAAGCAATTCTAACACAGCCCGGTAGGGACGGGGCGAGCGTTTGGAAAGAGCGTGTTTGGCAAGCTCAATAATCAACAACTGGGCACTGGCCCCCTGCTCTGCCTCCGGGGCCGCGCCGCCGTATAGTTTGCCCTGCAACGCGGCAATTACCGGAGGAGTAAGCCGGTCTTGGTCGCTTAATTGGTTAAGGGCGCTAGCCAAGGCGGCAAAATCGCGATCTTGGCCAAAACGGTCAAACGCCTCGGTGAGCGCCGCAATACTGGCGCCGGTTTCCGCCGGCGTTTCGGTCCGGGAGGCAGCGGGCGCAAGCGGGGCTTCATTCAAGGCAGCAGGCTCGGCGGCCGCGGTCTCCGCTTCTTCAGTTGTTTCTCCCTCGTCTGCCCCCCAGTCAAATTCAATGTCTCCGCCTTCCGCTGCTTCTGGCGGTGCTTCGGGGGTAGGCGGCCGGCGGATGTCGTCCACTATTTGCTGGAGTCGGTCAGGCAGATTCAGGATGCCTCCGAAGGTATCTTTAAGTTGTTCCTTCAGATAATTATAAACCGCCTCGTTGCGCTGGATTATAAAACGCTCAATCGCCGCGGCAAATTTTTCACGGTTGCCCGGGGTTCGACTCACCCGCTCCAGCACTGCCCGGCAGAATTCCTCGCGGGTAGGCTGGGTTTTGAATTCATGTATCAAGTAGTCAAACAGTGATTTAACCGCTTTACTGAAGCCAATAGGCGTTTCTTCTTCAATTTGTACTGCTTCAACTGGGGCGGTGGGGCGAGGCGGCGGCGGGGGAAGTTCGGCTACCACCTCGGCGATATCTTCGTCGGTAACCTCTAGTTCTACTCTCGGTAGTATAACAGTCAGCCGTTCGGGGAGCGGCGCCCCAGTGGCTGCTTCGTAAGCCCGAATATCGTGCGCCATAGTGGACGAAAATACTACCGGCGGTTCTTCTGTTGCTGAAAGCGGAGCCGGAATTGCTTCCGGGAGCGGGGGAACTGGCGCTGCCGCCTCCTCCCCGACGCCGGCCGGTTCTTTTCCGGATAGAGGAACAGCAGCGGCGGCTTTGTCCAACGCTAGCCGGAGAGCTTCCAATTTTTCCTTAGAATCGGGTATCAGTTTTTCTCTTTCCTTGTACTTGGATATCAGTTCTTCGGCGGCGGCGCGTAATGCCGGGTCTTCGGCAGCCGGAGGAGCTGCCCGGGGAGGTTCAGCAACAGCCGCTGGCGGAGCTCCTATACCCAAGCTTACTTCCCCGGGAAACGCGGCTCGGGCCGGGGCAGCCGCCGGCGTCGGTGCGGCAGGTGGGAGTCCTTCGTCTGGCGGCAGCAACGGACGAAGAGCCGGTCCTTCCCGTTCTGTTGCTGCCGACGGTGGTTTGGATTCTAGACCGGAGGGCGGCGGGCCGCCCCTCATTTCAGTAACAAATTTAGCCCCAGGTTCGTCTAACCCTCCGCCGACAATTATTCTTGGCGCGGCTTCTCCCGGCGGAGCGCCTGCCATCGTATCTGCTACTGCGGCAGGTCCGCGATGTCTTTCTCCCGGCGGGGTCGGGCGTTTGGGGCCGCCTGGCCCGGTGGCGCCTGTGGTATGGCCGCGCGCCGCCCCGGTTGTTCCTAATTTTATTTTCGGACCCGCGGCGCGTTTGGCTTCTGCCGCCCCCTCTTCTTTAGCGGTCTGCTCTTCGGGAGTAAACACATAGTATTGCCCCCTGGTATCAGTAGGTTGAATCAGATATAAGCGTTCTAGCTCCGCAATTAACTGCGCCAGTCGTTGGGGCGCCGAAAAGCCGAATCTTTGCATCAATTCTTTTTCAGTAATCAAGCGATCCGGGTGTTCGCTGGGAAATTGGTCCCGCAGATACTCTTTGACGTCGCCTTCCAGATAGTTATCAACTGTTTTAGAATACTGATCAAAAATTTTCCGCCAGGCTGCTGCCTGCTCTTTAACCCGCGGCCCAAGCGCCGCTACCACCCGGTAAATAATTTGGTCATAATCCGCCTCGCGCAGCGCCATCGCCAGCCCCCGCTCTTTGGATTTTTGTTTGACGATGCGGGCAATCAAGCGTTCCAAAAAATTTATTTGCGCCTCCTGAAGCTTAATTTGCGCCGCCTCCAGCATATCTATAATCCGTCCGCGCGCCTCGGCGACGGCAAATTCGCGCCGTCGTTCCTGCGCTTGTTTTTGCAGTCTGTTCGTTTCATATTCAGTAATTTTTTGGCCAAAAGTTCCGCGCACCCCTTCCCATTGGCGGAGCCGTTTTTCCCAGTCAGCAATCTGGGCATCAGTTAATTCCGGAGGCGCTGGCTGGCCGGTACGGGGAAATTGCCGGCGATAATGGTCAATCGCGATTTTGGCCAGTTCATTAACCATCCGGTCGTAATCAATATCTTCCCAGCTGCCGCCGCGCGCTAAATTTAGCTGACGGGCAATGGCCTCGTCCAGGGACGCCTCGATCATTTCTGTTTCTGCTTTCGCCAGCGCCGGGAAAGACTTCTTTAGTCGCCGCCGGGCTTCTTTGGCCGCTTCATCGCTTGACGGCAGAATGGCCGTTTCTGGTTCCTCGGCAACTTCTTCTGATGTTTCTTCCTGCAGTCGTTCCAAAAGTTCTGCCGGCGTTTCTTTGGACCGAAGTCTAATCGCGGCGCCTACCCGGCCTACCAGGCCAGGTTGATGCTGTGTTCGTGATTCACGCCGGAAGATATTGGGCAAGGTTTGATCGGCCAAAGTTTTTTCTCCAGCCATTAGCGAATCCAACTCTTCGGCCTCGGGAAAAAAGAATTTTTTGCCGGAAAAGGCATCCGTCACCTCTACGCCAATCATCCGTGCCCCTCCTTTTTCGCCTTCGGTAACGGCAGTAATTGTGCCGTTCACCAAGCCGAGGTAAGTTTTTTTCGGTTGCCGTTTTCGCGTCTGCGGATCTTCCTGATGGTAGGTATAAGCGACGGTAAAGTTTCTATCGCTGGGCGTTTTAAATTCCTGCACGAACACCACCTGTTTGCCCAGCCGGAAAATATCCGCCAGCGCTTCTTTTTGGCGTTCCTCGGTGTCTTTTGCTTTTAGAAATGCTTCTTCTTCCGGCCACAAGGGCCACCGGTCTTTAGTTTTAAACTCAACGTTTATCGGCTGCTGGTCACAGCTGGTACGATCCAGCAGATTTTTATTTTTGTTTTTAAAATTAATGGTAATCTGCATCTGGGCGCGGTCGCAGCCGGCCACTGCATCCAACAGGTTTTGGGTATATTGAATGCGCTCTGCGGCCCGGGCCTTCAGCTTATTTAAAATTTTTGTTGGCCCGGCAGCGGGCGGGAAGTCAGCCGCTTTTTCCCAGTCGGCGCGCGCTTTTTGCCAGCGCGCCGCGGCTTCTTCTTGATAGCTTAAGCGGTAGTCCTGGGCATTGGCGTGGTAATTGACGCTGGCCAGGCGCAGTTCTTTTACCGCTTTCAGGTAGCGGTCTAGTGCTGCCTTATTTTCACCCGGCTCCAGATTGGCCAGGTGTTTGGCTAGCGTATCCTCCCACCCCTTTTCTTGCATGTCCGCGCGGTTAAACACCCGCAAACTCTTTTCCATCTGCTGTACCCGTTTTTCCGGTTCGCCCAGCGCTTTTAGCAGCGCCATGCGTTCTTTGTGCTCTATGAGCTTATGCCCGCGGTGCGCATCAAACCCCATCTTAAACGGGAGGCCGTTTTCCCGCGCGGTGCGGTAGCGGTGATGGCGCAATGCCACCACGGCCTCGGCTACGGTGGCCGGAGCATGATGCTCGGCCGCCGCTTCCGGGTGGCGGGCATCAGCTGGTTTTGGTTGGGGTTCTGGCGGGGGCGCGCCGCGTCCGCGTTCGCTGGGACTCATAATTTAAGGGGATTACAAATGAGAAATTTTTTGTTTAATCCGGTTAACCTGTTCGGCCTCGCGCTCCCGGGCAATGTCGGCAATAGTCTGGTCAATAATCCGGTCGCGTTCATTTTCTAAACCGCGCCACGACCGGAGCATTTGCTGATAGCTTTGGGTAAGGCGGTTAAGGAGCGTACGCCACTCCGCTAAAGTAGGCATGTGGCAATTTAGAATTTTTGAAACGGCAGAAGGTTGTCGGCTTCTCCCTAATACTAACCGGGTTGGCGATGATTCTACGTACAGAGCAGTTTTATACTTACTTTACCTCCCAGTACTGCCGAAGCCGCCCCGGTTGCGCGCTTTAACGGCGGTAATTTCTCGCCAGCGGGCTTTGGTAATGGGGATTAACAACCCTTGGGCAATTCGCTCGCCGCGTTTTACGGCCGTGCGGCGATTAGTAAAATTGTATACCGGAATGGTAATTTCGTCGCCCGGCCCGCAGTAATCATTATCAATAATACCGAAGCCGTTGGGGAATAGCAAACCCTTTTTCAGGGCCAGGCTGGAGCGCGGGGCAATGGTGAGCACGTATCCTTTAGGAGTAGCGATAATCAGGTTGGCCGGAATTTTAGCCAGGGCGCGCGGGGCGACCGCCGTGGTTTTGCGGGCATAAAGATCAAACGCCGCGGCGCCGGCCGTGTGGTAGCCGGGGAGCGGCAGCGCCGGGTCTATTCTTTTGATGGTGATAGCGAGAGGCTTCATAATTTTGAAGTCATTTCAAAAACAAACACGAGGACGTAGTTGTCATTCCCGCGGAAGCGGGAATCCAGTGTCTAGACTAATGTAGCGATTGTCTAGATTCCCGTTTGCACGGGAATGACAGTTTTACAACGACTTCTTTATCATTTTACCAACGCGTCTACCTGCCGATACAGTTTGGCAAACGTTCCGTTGTTGTCAATCGTTGCCGCCGCCTCTTTAGCCACGGCCTTAATTTGTTGTTCGGACTCGGCCCGGCCCTCGGCTTGGAATTGTTCCCAGGATTTAGCGCGATCATCCGGATTTTCGCGGCGCCCGGTGAGCCGTTCATAACGTTTACGCTCATCGGCCGTTAGCGCCACCAGCCGGAAGCCGGGGAGTTTTTTCAGGTCAATCATATCGGCGGCGCGGCGGATGCCTTCAATAATCACCAGCGGCGCGGCATCGGCCGCGGCATCGGCCGCCAGAATTTTAGAAAGCAAATCCTCGCCGAAGTTCTGCCGCAAGAGCGTGGAGAGCTGCTGCAGGTTGGCCCGCGTTTCCGGCCGGTGCAGCCGGGCTAAAACATCGCGCAGGGGGTCGGAAAAGCGGTGCGTTACTGCTCCGTATTTTTTTTTCAGATAATTGGTGACGGTTGTTTTGCCGGAGGCCATTTCGCCCACCAGCCCCAGGATTAATTTATTAGAAGTCCGCGAATACCCGGCGGCTCTGCCGCCGGGTAAGCGGACAACTAAAGATAGATCCGTCGGCGGAGCCGACTCCGCTACTAAAAAACCCGCCCCGATACCCGGCAGCCCTGCTGCCGGGTCGGGTTTATTGTCGGTCATATTTCTCCACGCTCTCGTCAAAATAATCCAGCTCAAGGCCCACCTGGCGGAACATGGCTTCGCTTTCGCCGCCGGCATGGTAGCGCTTTTCACAAACTACCCGCGCCAGTCCGGCATTAACAATCATCTTGGCGCAGGCCGGGCAGGGGGTCATTTTGCAGTACAGGGTGCCCCCGGCAATCGCAATACCGAGTTTCGCCGCCTGCACCAGGGCATTTTGTTCGGCGTGGGTGGTGCGCAGGCAATGTTCGGTAATCCGGCCGTCTTCGTGGGTAACGCGCTTCATTTGGTGGCCGACATCGTCGCAGTGGGGGAGCCCGCGCGGCGCGCCCACGTAGCCGGTCACCAGAATTTGCTTATCGCGGGCAATCACACAGCCGCTTCGCCCGCGGTCGCAGGTGGCGCGGGTGGCTACGGCGCGCACCACTTCCATAAAATACTTATCCCAGGAAGGGCGGGTGTAGTCAGTAGTCATATAGCGGATGATTTAGCAACCATCAAGGCAGCGGAATTATAGCATAAATTCTGGATTTTATCAAGGGGCGCCAGCAAGACCTTTTTGCTATTATAAGCCAACCCCGACTTAGTCGGGGTTGGCTGGGTTAAGGGGCTATCGTTAGTGTTAACTTTCGCTGATTTTAATTGCCGGGCCCATGCTGGTGGCCAGTACCAGGTTTTGGATAAAGATGCCTTTGGCGCTGCCGGGTTTGGCGCGCTTCAGCGCTTCCAAAAAAGCCGCCAGATTTTCTTTGAGCGCCGCTTCCGTAAAACTCACCCGGCCGATTGCCACATGGACGTTGCCCGCATCATCGTTTTTGAAAGTGAGCTTGCCCCGCTTATGTTCGGTAATCAGTTTGCTGATCTGCGGCCCCACGGTATCGGTTTTCGGATTAGGCATCAGCCCCTTGGGCCCTAAAATTTTGGCGATTACTGCCAGCTTGGGCATCATTTCGGGTAAAGTTACCGCAATGTCAAACTCAATTTTGCCGGTATCCTTAATCCGTTTAATGTCTTCTTCGCCGCATACCAAATCGGCGCCGGCGGCTTTGGCTTCGGCTTCTTTTTCCGCCGGCACAAAAGCTGCCACCCGTTTGGTTTTGCCGCTGCCGTGGGGCAGCGCCACCGTAGAGCGCACCTGCTGTTCGCCCTTTTTGGTGTCAATGCCCAGCCGCGCATGCACTTCTACCGCGGCGTCAAATTTTACGCCGCTCGTTTGTTTAGCGAGCGCTATCGCTTCGTCCCAGGAGTAAACTTTGCGCGGGTCAACTTTTGTCCGCAGGGCGTCCATTCGTTTGGACATAAATTTTGGTTTTAGTGGTGCTAGCCCCCGAGGGGTCGGGGTCCCACTGGTTTAATCAGGTAGGGGTAAGTGGCAGCAGTATAGCAAAAGTTGAACGGTGCGTCAAGATAGCGGCTGTCCTGGACATTGGAGGGAAGATTTAGTAGGTTAGAGGTAATATGCAACAAGCAGAACGACCCAAGTTTAAGTTATTCAAGGCGTCCGAATACCGCGTCGGTATTGCGGTCGCCCAATTTAATCGGGCGATTACCCGGCGTTTATTGGCCGGCGCGCGCGCTTGTTTGCTGCGCTACGGCGTGCCGGCGCGGCAGATTACCGTGGCAGAAGTGGCGGGGAGTATTGAATTGCCGGTGGCGCTGCAGGCGCTGGCGGAAACCGGGCGCTATAATTGTCTGGTGGCGCTCGGCGCGATAATTCGCGGCGCTACGCCTCATTTTGATTATGTCGGTAAAATTGCCAGCGAAGGAATTCTGCGGGTAATGCTGGATTATCATCTGCCCGTTGGTTTTGGCGTGCTGACTTGCGATACGCTGGCGCAAGCCCGGGCGCGGGTGGGCGCTGGCGAGCAAGCTACCGAAGCGGCGCTGCAAAGCGCGCGGTTATTGTCCGAAGTTCGTTTAAGCCGCCAGCGGAATGCGTAGTTAAGTGGTATTGGCGATAGAATTATAAAACAAAAAATCCCCCCGATTTAATCGGGGGGATTTTTTGTGAGAGAAAAATGTTCCTCCGCCGGGATTTGCACCCGGAATTCTCTGTGAGGGAGTGGGGATGTGTGGTACCTCGCGAATCAGCCGGAACATTCGTGGCCGGCGTGCCGCGCTTTTCGCAGGGCAGCCTCTCCGACGAAGCGGGCCGTAACGAGAGGGGAAAACATGGCTGTTGGTAAGGTAAATTTGGCCCTCCCAAAGCGTTTTGTCTAACTTAGCCGCCCTTCTCCTGGGCATACCCCCATGCTACTACCCAAAATGGTACGCCGGTGGGGTAAAAGACGGCCTCCCGATATTGTTAAAATTACGGGAGAACTACGGAGGAATATCTGATGGTACTGTAGCGCCCTGGTCTAGAAATGTCAAGAGGGGAGGGCAAGTAATTATGCACCTTTTTTCCACTTTTTATCCTCCACGCCTATTTTCCATACACCTTTAATAGTAGTGGCGCCATTTTTTACACTATTTTCACTCTTTGGTCAAGATAAACGTGAAAAATTGAGGTAAAACGAGTAAATTTCACGGTTATAATGTGATTTGCGTGAGGAGTGAATTGCCCCGCCGCCGTTTTTAATTGGCGAGATAAACCGTTGATTTACCTTTGCCCGCCGCTTTGATCATTTTTATTTTTTTGAGTTTTTGCAGATGCAATTGTGCGGTTCGTTTTGGGCAGGACAAAATATCCCCAACATCTTTAGCAGAGATTCTGCCGACTTGATCTAGGAAGTCAATAATTTTGAGCTGGTCGGGAGTAAGATAAATTTGCAATTTAATTTTTCCGTCAATCGCGTAGGCAGATAGGGACAGGATTTTATCTTTTACATTATCAATTTCGTTTCTGAATCCTTTGACAAAATATTCTAACCAGGAAGTGATGTCAGTCCTTCGTTTGTCGTAATTTTCGCCAACATTGATTGCTTGGTAATAATCTCGTCGCTTAGTATTGTAATAATCTTCCAGCGCGAAAAGTCTGCGAAAATCGTAGCCACGCTGGTAAAGTATCAGTGTTGCTAAGGCGCGAGCGGTGCGTCCGTTGCCGTCATTAAAGGGGTGGATAGCCGCAATTTCCAAATGAGCTATCCCCGCCACTAATACCGGGCTGATTTCTTTTTGTTCGCTTGTTTTTAGCCAATTTACAAAATCTGCCATTAGGTTTGGAACCTGTTTGGCGTCCGGGCCGGTGTATAAAATTTCTTGCGGCATCCCCAAACGGCGGCGTACTACATAAATTGGCCCGGGTCGGTAAGCCCCAGAAAATTGCGGAGCCAAAGTTTTGTCGGTAACAAGTTTATGGATTTTTAATATTACTTTTTCGGTTATTGGTTTATGTTCTGCTACCACTTTGGCAATATATTTTAAGGCATTGAGATAATTTTTGACCTCGTAGATATCCCGATCGGGAGCGTCGATTTTTTTCTTGGCGTACAGCGCCTCCACCTGGGCCATGTTTAATTGGTTGCCTTCTATTTCAGTCGAGTGGTGAGTCATGCGGATAACGGCTTGCCGGCGCAAACGCACTTCTTGCTGGGGCAAAATTTTGGCACGATCAATAAATCCCTTGGTTTCGGCAATGGCGGTGAGGTTTGCTAAAATTTTGTTATTAAGTTTGTATTTTGGGACAAACATATCGCTTTTTTGCTACTCTAAACCCATTATATCACAAAATCACGAATCGCGCAAGATTCGCGCAAGATTCGCGCAAAGAATTTGCTAAACCGTATTATCCATACGGTATCGCAGTTGCGTTAGATTCTGGAATCTACTTAACGTACGCGCATATACGATGTTGCGTCAGCAATATGGGAGAGGGCTTTGGAAAAGCCCGAACCGTATATGCGCTGTTAGCTGTTGTATTTGTTTTTCTTTGCCGCCGCGCACGGCGGCTGGCTTTAACAAATTAACGATTTTGTTTTTACTCATTTTTGGCGGGGCAAAATGGAGCATAATTATTTATGTTTAGTTTACCAGGCTTGCATCCAGCATCCTAACCCAACGATACCGAACTGATCAATCATTAGGGTAGTTATTATTGGGACAATAATAAGCGTTAAGAATATTTTGGTATAGGATCTTTTTTTAGAAAACAAGTATATATTGATAATGCCGGTTATGATGACGAAAATTGCAAGGAAAATAGATGATGCTTCAAGACTTTGGTGGAATAATCCACTTAAATATTGGCAGCGTGAGTTGCCGGATCCAAACGTAGGAGAGAGACTGTTTAGATAAAAAAAATAAAGAGTAAACAAAACAATTCCGGCAGTTCCAAAATAATTGAGTTTCGGGTTCCACCAGTCGGTTATTTTAATTATTTTTTTCATATTTCCCCTTTATAAATAAAAACAAAATCGTTAATTTTTTAAAGCCACGCCCGCCTCACAGCGGGCGAAAGAAAAACAAATATTGCAGCTAACTAGTTTTATCTTAACTCTTCTGTAGTTTCATCGTACTCCCACCAGACGGCGGATTTCTGCTATTGTTTTAGCAGCTACGCTGCGGGCGCGCTCGGCGCCCTGGGCCAGGATTTCTGGGAGCTCGCGCGGAGACGCCAAGAGTTCGGCGCGGCGTTTCCTAAAGGCAGAAAAATAATCGCTCACCGCCGCCGCCAGCGCCTGTTTTAATTCACTGTAACGGATATTGCCCTGGCGTTCGGCCTCGGCAAATTCCTGATAAATTTTAGCCGGGGCAAAAGCCTGCAGCAGTTCCAGCAGATTAGCGGCTCCGGGCGATTTCCCGCCGCCGGCGGTAGCGGTTACCGCGCGTTTTAATTTGCGCTCAATTGCTTTGGGTTCGTCCGCCAGTTCCAGCACGTGATCGGCGCCCAGGCTCTTGCTCATTTTTTTCTCCGGCGCCAGCAAACTCATTACCCGCGCCGTTTTGGTAAACAGGGGTTTAATCGGGGCAAAATAATCCCCGTAGCGCCGGTTAAAAGCGCGGACGATGTCGTTGGTAAATTCCAGATGTTGCGCCTGGTCTTCGCCCACCGGCACCAGCGTGGCGTGATACAACAGAATATCGGCGGCCTGCAGCACCGGATAATTGAATAATCCGGCGTTGATGTTTTTAGTCTGTTGTTCGGCCTTGTCCTTAAACTGGGTCATGCGCTGCAGCAGCGCCATTGGCGTTACGGTAGACAGCACCCAGCCTAGTTCGGTGTGCTCGGGGAGGTGCGATTGCACAAACAGCGTCAGCTGTTCCGGCTCCAGGCCCAGGGCAACCAGTTCTGCGGCGGTAATCATAATCTGGCGCCGGCGTTCCGCGGCAGTCATTTCGCCGGTTAGCGAGTGCCAGTCGGCAATAAAATAATACATCTGGTAATCGCCCAAGTTCTGCAGTTTTACTATATTCTGCAGGGCGCCCAGGTAATTGCCCACATGCAGATTGCCGGTCGGCTGGATGCCGGAGAGGACAATGGGTTTAGGCATAAAAAATAACAATAGCCCAGGGATTTAATAGCGGCGATAGATATCGTGCGGCCCGACATCAAGCAGATTGATTTGGTCGGCAGCAGCGAATTCAAAAAGCACTCGGTATCCTTGGTTGAGACGAAAGGCCAGACATTCTTGCAGCCGGCCTTTGAGTTTATGCGTTTTGAGCAGGGGATGGCGCGGGTTGGTGATGAAGATTGCTACTTTAGTTTTGAAGTCTGCTTGAATTACCGTTGGCAATTTTTGGTACGCCCGGGTGAAGCGCGACGAAAGCTTGACCAGCATATCATGACTCCAGCGCCGCAATTAGGCTTTTGGCAGTTTTGTGAGTAGTATAATTGCCTAAGGCATAATCAAGTCGCGCTTCATTGATAATTTCGTCAAGCGTCTCGGCGCGGTTTACTCTTTTCAGGGCATTGACGGCGATTTCCACCACGATCTTTTTTTCGCGGGGATATTGAGCCAGATAATGGAAAGCTGACAGGGGGATATTTATCATTGCCTCACGGGTTTTTTTGGAATGTTTAGTAACAGTTTGAGTTTCCATAACAATTAAAATTCAGTAAGTGAGAGGCTAGATGATAGGGTATCATATCTGCCAAACACAAGCAAATCCGAGCAGATTTTAAGTATCATTCTATCTTCCACTGCTGTTTCAATCCTTTCCAGCGATTATTTAAAATCGCCTCCCGCGCCTCGCGCATCAGCGCCAGCGCCAGGTGGAGATTGTGAATAGTGGTAAGGCGCGCGGCCGTGGGTTCGCCGGCGGCGAACAGATGGTGCAGGTAGCTGCGGGAATAGCGCGCGCAGACATGGCAGGGGCAGTGTTCGTCAATCGGTCGGGTATCGCCGGCACAGCCGGCATTTTTGAGGTTTAGCCGTTCCTCGCCGGCCGGATTGGGCAGCTGATAAGCCGAGCCGTGCCGCCCCAGCCGCGTGGGCCCCACGCAGTCAAACATATCAGCGCCCTGGTCAATAGCAATCAGCAGGTCGCGGGGAGAAAGGCCGACCCCCATAGCGTAATGAGGTTTATCTTCGGGGATTAACGGATAAATCCAGTCCATAATTTGTTGGGTGGCGGCCATATTATAGCCGATGGATTCGCCGCCCACGGCAATACCGTCAAAATCCAGCGCGCTGATGAAACGCGCCGACTCCTCGCGTAGTTCGCGGTGCAATCCTCCCTGGATAATGCCGAAGAGGTAACGTTGATGTTCCGAGACCTCCCCTCCTCTCCCCTCCCCTCGGCCAGCTCGGGGCAGGCTCTTAAAAGGAGGGGAGACTTTACTCCCTCCCCTTTTAAGGGGAGGGTAAGGGGAGGGGTCTCGCGGTTGTCGCCGTTGATGTTCGGCGAGTGATCGCCCGGCCCAGCGGTGGGTGCGCTCCATTGCCTTTCGGACATACTGGTGGTCAGCGGTATCGGGCGTGCATTCATCAAAGGCCATAATAATATCGGCACCGAGCTGATGTTGCCGCTCAATTGCTGATTCAGGAGTGAAGCGATGAACCGAGCCATCGCGATAACTGCGGAAAGTAACGCCGTCTTCGCCAATTTTAACCAATTGGCCGTGCGATAATGTTGGGCGGTCATTAGCAGCCTGCTTTGCTGTTTCATTGTTAAATTGTTTCATTGTTTTATTGTTGAGGCGTAGTGTGATTTTAGTGTTGTTATGTTGCGGTGTTGCCGGGCGGCGATGTTTATGTCGGCCCAAAGAAAATACCTGGAATCCGCCGCTATCGGTTAAAATTGGCTTATTCCAGCCAAGAAATCGGTGTAAACCTCCTTGGCTGGCTATTAAATCGGCGCCCGGCTGGAGGTGCAGATGGTAGGTATTGGCGAGAACAATTGAGGTGCCGAGCGCATCTAGATCGCTTTGATCCAGCATTTTTACGGCGCCGCGCGTCCCCACCGGCATAAAAGCCGGGGTCAACACTGCTCCGTGGGCGGTGCGGATAGCGCCAGCGCGGGCGCGGGAGTTTTTATCGCGATGCTCAAGGGTGAAGAAAGACATAACTGAAGTAGGACTTACGCGTTTGGATGCAATGCAAGGAAAAAGCGAGGAGCGGAATAAGCTGTATACAGATATACAGCGTTGAGCACCGAAGCTTTTGACACCGCAGTGCGCCAAACGCGTAAGTCCTGTGAAGGTCAGCATACTGAATGGGGAGCAACTTGAATAGTCAAGTTTTCAATGCACCACCTCGTTAATAACTTCGTTAGGACTTTTGTAGTTTAAACA
>JACPGS010000013.1 GCA_016189025.1 Candidatus Magasanikiibacteriota bacterium
GATTAGCTCGCTCGCATCGGACAGCATACTTTGCGTGGTATTTTACCCTCTGCCCGCGGTAATTAACAACACATTTACGACATTAATCCCATTCCGAGCGGAGCGAAGCGTAGCCGAGAGCTTGCCCTGAGCCTGCCGAAGGGAATCCCTTTCACGATTGTTAAGGGGTTCCTCCACTCGCCGCGAGAGCCTGCCCTGAGCGATAGCCGAATGGGCTCGGTCGGAAAGACAATGGCGAGTTTCGTAATTCAAAGCAAAGAGTGTCTGCCGCGACCAACCAAGTGAGTTTTAGCAATAGCGATAGCGACCAGGCGGATAACGATTATCGTCAGCATTCTTCTATAGTCTCATTATGTCAATAACCACTAAAGGTGTAGCCGGTTGGATAATTCGCGCGCCCTGGCTGGCGCTGATTAGGATCTACCAAAAAACTCTTTCGCCGGATCACAGCTGGCGGCGAGCGCGCTACCCCGGCGGATTTTGCCGGTTTTATCCTACCTGCAGCGAATATAGTTATCAAATTATCCAAAAAAGAGGCCTGATTTTAGGCCTCCCGCCAGTAATTTGGCGAGTTTTGCGCTGTAATCCCTGGAGTCAGGGCGGAGTAGACTTGCCTAAGTAATTTCCACCAGCTTATTTTTACTCCGCCCCCCGCGCACCAGGCGGATGCGCCCCCGGGCGACCTTCAAAGTTTTGCTAAGCAGTTTAATCAGCGCCGCATTAGCCTGGCCCTCTATCGGCGGGGCGGCAATCCGGGCGCGGTACGAACCGTCCGGCAACGGGCCAATCAACTCTTCTTGCGCCGCGCGCGGAACCACCTTAATTTGGAGGCGCATGATTATTTGGTCTTTGTTTTTAAAAATTCTATTACTTTCCGGTTCTGTACCGTACTCGCTATGGTGTCAATTACCTCGGGGCGCTGCAAATTTTCTCTCACCTGCTGATTGTCCGGATACGCCTGTTTGACGGCTTCAACCTCCTGCTTAATTTCTTCGTCAGTCACTTTGATGTTGTTTTCCCGCGCTACCTGGCGCGAGACCAGGGCGGCCTGGGCGCGTTTGGCGGCGCCGGCGGTAAACTCCGTAAAAATTTGCGCCTCGGTTTTTTTAAGATCCGCCAAGTATTTTTCTATTGGGATGCCGCGGCGTTCCAGATCACCCTTGAGCTCGTAAAACATTTTGCGTTTTTCCGAGTCAACTAAAATCTGGGGCAGTTCATCAAATTGTGTTTTCTCAATTAGCTGGTCTAGCAGGGCGATTTCTCGGCGCTGCTCCTCTTTGCGTTCGGCCTCGCGCTGCAAATTTTGCTGCAACAGCGCCCGCAGCTTAGCCAAACTTTCCTGCCCCAGAGTTTTGGCGAATTCATCATTAAGTTCCGGGTATTGCAAGGCAAACACGTCTTTTACTTTCACCTTAAAATCTATCGCCCGTCCGGCCAGATGCTTTTGGTAATGTTCGGCCGGGAATTTTAAGGTAAATTCTTTGGTGTCGTCTTTTTTAAGCCCCACCAGCTGTTCGGCGAGGCCGGGGATATAGTGCGGTTCGTTCAGGTAAACCTGATGATTCGGCGCCTGGCCGCCTTCTACCGGCACCTGGTTGATGAACATTTCCAAAGCCACCACCAGTTTATCTTCTTTAGTTGCCGCGCCATTTTTAATTACTTCTTTGGGCTGCAGCTTGCGCAAATTTTCCAGGGCATCGGTTGTTTCTTTATCGCCCACGGCCACGGTCTGGCGGGTTACGGAAATTGCCGAAAGGTCAGGGAGTTGTATTTTGGGCAGCAGCGCCACGGTTGCCGTGTAGACAAGGTCATTCCCCGGCGCTATTTTGGCCACCGCAATCTGGGGCGCCCCGATCGTCTCTAATTTTTCAGTTTTGACCGCCGCAAAATAGGTGCGCTGCACAATATTTTTCATCGCCTCTTCCATTATCGGCATTTCGCCCAGTTGTTGTTTAATAATTTCATACGGCGCTTTGCCCGGGCGGAAGCCTTTAATCGCCGCCCGCTCCGAAAGCCGTGCCGCGGCCTGCCCCAGGTCGGTCTGGTATTCTGCGGGAGGAATTGTGATCTGTAGTTGTACCTGTGAACCAGCGAGTTTTTGTAACGTATGGGACATAATTTACACCGATTTGATTTTTAGTCCGGCGACATTTTTGAAATCTTTAATGTTGCGAGTTAGCAGGGTCAGATCATAAACGAGCGCGGTGGCAGCAATTAGCAGATCAGGTTTGCCCTGTCGTCGGGTGCGGGCCAGGGTTCCGGCCTGACGAGCGACTGCGGTTGACACGGGCAGAATACCAATAGCCGCAATGAATCGGTCAATCACACGTTCTTCTCCGGCCGAGATACCAGCGAGAGCGTAAAGCTCCATGACGGTGACGGCAGAAATAAAAATATCCTCGGCCGACGTTAAGTTTTCCGAGGAAAGGGAATTATTGAGAATGCCAATTACAATATTGCTATCTAGCAACAGTCGTTCTGCCATAAAAGAGGCTAGCTCCGCCACAGCCGCGCCCGCGCCGCGCGCAATTGTTTATTAGTACGCGGGCGACGGACCCATAGACCCTGGACGGCTTGAAGGGCGCGGCGGGCAGAATTTTTGGGCTGATTGGAGCCAGGCCAGCCAATTACGTACTGTTCAATCAGACCCAGGCGCTGTTCCAGGTCGGTTAATTTTTTGGTTATGGTGGCAGTAGTCATATAGGTTTTTAAGCAGCGGCCAGCTGTATCTTAATTGTATCGCGATAATAGTTTATGTCAAGCCGATTAAGCCGGATTATTTAATCAGCAAACTCACAATCAGCAGCGCCACGATGTTCGCTACCTTAATCATCGGATTTATCGCCGGACCGGCGGTGTCTTTGTAGGGGTCGCCGACAGTATCGCCGGTTACCGCCGCTTTGTGCGCCTCCGAGCCCTTGCCGCCGTAATTGCCTCTCTCAATAAACTTTTTTGCATTGTCCCAAGCCGCGCCGCCGGTAGTCATGGAAATGGCGACAAACAAGCCGGTAACAATGGTGCCGACGAGGAGTCCGCCGAGCGCCTCTACGCCTAGTTGAGGGATAAAGCCTACCGCAATCGGCACTACTACCGGCAGCAAGGCCGGCACCAGCATCTGGCGGATCGCGTCTTTAGTCACAATATCGGAAGCGCGGCCATAATCGGGCTTGGCTTTGCCCTCCATAATGCCGGCAATTTCGCGGAACTGGCGCCGCACTTCTTCCACTACCTTGCCCGCCACCTTGCCCACCGATTCCATCAGCAAAGCCCCGAATAAATAAGGCAATAATCCGCCGATAAATAAGCCGGCTAGAACGCGCGGGTCGTTAATTAAAAATTGTACTCCGTCGGGCAGTTGATGCGTATAGTCGGCAAACAGCACCAGCGAAGCCAGCCCGGCGCTGGCAATGGCATAGCCCTTGGTTACCGCTTTGGTAGTATTGCCGACGGCATCCAGGGGGTCGGTAACGGCGCGCACACTCTCGGGGAGTTCGGCCATTTCGGCAATGCCGCCGGCATTGTCGGTAATCGGTCCGTAGGCATCAATGGTAACCACAATGCCAGCCAGCGACAGCATGGCTACCGCGGCAATTGCTATGCCATAGAGCCCGGCCAGAGCATAGGCGCCGAGGATGGCCGCTAAAATAAAAATTACTGGCAGCGTCGTGGCGCGCATACCGGCGGCCAGGCCGGCAATAATATTGGTGCCAGGGCCGGTGGCGCTGGCCTTGGCAATGTTTTGCACCGGACTAAAACGGGTGGAGGTGTAGTAATCGGTCAGAATAAAAATTAAGCCAGTAAGAACCAACCCCACCCCGGCCGCGCCGAATAATTTAAGCGGCGCCACGCCGGTAAGGTCAGCCAAAAACCAGCGGCTGGCCGGGTAGAAGGCAAGGAGCGCCAACACCCCGGCCACGGCTAAGCCGCGATAAAGCGCCGCCATCACGTTCAGGCTATTTCCCACCCGAATCGCCAGGCCGCCGAGGAGCGAAGCAATTAAAGAAATACCGCCGAGCACCAGCGGGAAGATGATCGCCGGTTCGCGCCCTGGGAATAATAGCCCACCTAACACCATTGCCGCAATCAGGGTAATGGCATAAGTTTCAAACAAATCCGCCGCCATGCCGGCGCAGTCGCCTACGTTATCGCCCACATTATCGGCAATTACCGCCGGATTGCGCGGGTCGTCTTCCGGAATTCCTTTTTCCACTTTGCCCACCAGGTCGGCGCCCACATCCGCCGCTTTGGTATAAATACCGCCGCCGATGCGGGCAAAGATAGAAATTAAGCTGCCGCCGAATCCTAGGCCGACCAAAGCCGGCAAGTCGCGGCCGCTTAACAGGTAAAATCCGGCGACCGACAAGAGCCCCAGGCCCGCTACCAATAAACCGGTAACCGAACCGCCGCGCACCGCCAGCCGGAGCGCCGGAGCAAACCCGAGTTTTGCCGCTTCTGCGGTACGGACATTAGCGCGCACGGAAACGGCCATGCCAATAACGCCGGCGAGCGCGGAAAACAGCGCCCCCGCCAAAAAACCAATCGCGGTAATCCAGTCCAGCGCCAGGCCCAGCACCACAAACAACACCGCGGCTACCAGGGCAATGGTGCGGTACTGGCGTTTGAGGTAGGCCACCGCCCCCTCCTGAATAGCGCGGGCAATGGCGCGCATCCGTTCGTCGCCGGCGGGCTGTTTAATGACCCAGATTACCAGAGCACCTCCGTAAATAAGGGTAACGAGGGCCGGCAGGATCGCCACTAAAAACACTATCATAATAGAATAGCCTTAAGGGTTAAGAATTGCTGCGGGCGGTAGTATATGCTAGGATAAGCCCTGCGGTCAACCCCCCACCACTTCCCTTTATTTTGTTTTTTATGACGAAACTGCGTGCGTTTTGTTTAAATTGTGACCGGTTACGATATCAGCGGGAAGCGGTGGAGGGTCAACTCTTATGAAATACCGGTTATTACTTGGTTTTTTGCGCGGGCTGATTTTGGCCAAACGAGGGTTTTGGTGGATTGGCAGACCAGCCGGCCGCTTGGCCGCCCGGGGGCTAATTAAAGGCGGCCGGCTGACGGCTTATTTTAGCTACCGCCTGGTTCGATTGAGCCAGGCAATGCGTTTGCGGGCGGTCCGGTGGCGCGGCCTGAAGCGTGCGACGCTGCAAGGGGCAGCGATTTTGATTTTAGTGATGCTGGGATGGTCGCAAACCCGGCTAGCCAAGGAGCCGGATTTAGCGCAGGCCAGTCAACTGTCTTTAGCCCACCGTTTTTGGGGGGGCGATGAAGAATTTAGCACGGAAGAAATAATTGCCAGCACCGAATGGAGCGGGAGAGAGGAAGCACCGACCCCACGCTCGGTTGGGTTGCCGTCTGGCGTTGGGATTGGGAACGCGCGCCTGGCCGAGGAAGCGGGGATAACGGTAATGGGGCGCGGCAGCGCTTTGGCCCCGCCCCTCTTAATGGGGCGCGCTACCCGGCAGGCGCGGCGCCTGGTTACCGAATATGTGGTAGAGCCCGGCGATTCTCTTAGCGGGATTGCCGCTGATTTTAACATCAGCGTTTCGACGATTTTATGGGAAAACAATCTGACCTTGCGCTCTTTTATCCGTCCGGGGGAGGCGCTGCGGATACCGCCGGCGAGCGGGGTGATGCATACGGTAAAGCGCGGGGAGAAAGTAGCCCAAATCGCCAAGCGCTACGGTGTAGCGGCCGAAGAAATTATTGCTTTTAATCGGCTCCGCCCCGATGGCACAGACTTGAAGATCGGCGACCGTTTAATGATTCCGGGCGGCGTGGCGCCGGAAACACCGGCCCTGGCCCGGGTGGCGCGCACCACGCCGTCCCTGCGGCGGGTGGCCATTCCGCCGGGGGCGGCCTCGGCTCCATCGTCCCGCGGCTTTATCTGGCCGGCGGGGGCGCGTTTAATCACCCAGTATTTTGGCTGGCGCCACCGCGGCGTAGATATTGCCGGCCCCTGGCAGACCGCCATTTATGCAGCCAAAGCCGGTACGGTGGAAAAATCGCAGTGCGGCTGGAATAATGGTTACGGCTGCGTGATTATTATTGACCATGGCGACGGAGTAAAAACTTTGTATGGCCACAATTCCGTTCTGCTGGTGTCGGTCGGCGAATACGTGGGGGCGGGCCAGACCGTAGCTCTGATGGGCAATACCGGTCGGGTGCGGGGGCGCACCGGCATCCACGTGCATTTTGAAGTGCGGATTAACGGCACGCCGGTGAATCCATTCCGTTATGTGCGATAAAATGGAGGCCACGGCGGGGCATCCAGTGAGGAGTAAATTTGCTCTGGAGGCCCGAGCGGGAATTGCACCCGCGCCTAGGGGTTTTGCAGACCCCTGCCTTACTACTTGGCTACCGGGCCGGTTTAGCTATTAAGTGCTCTTAGTCTAGCATTGCCGGCCATTTGGTTCAAGAGCAATTAGCGGCATATTGATACTGTAGAAGAATTGAAAATACCAGTTAGCATTAAGGAGCGGCAGACGAGTATCTTTGGGCGCGCACCCCGATTAAATCGGGGGAGCACCCAAAGAGTGTCTGCCGCGACCGACCAAGCAATCTCCAGCAATAGCGATAGCGACTAGGCAGATAACGGTTATCGTCAACATTCTTCTACAGTCTCATTATCAAACAGCAGTATGAAAAAATTTGTCATCATTGACGGCAATGCCATTATTCACCGCGCTTACCATGCTCTGCCGCCCTTAACTACGCGCGCCGGGCTGATGGTTAATGCCGTTTACGGTTTTGCTTCCATGCTGCTGAAGGTATTGCGCGATTTGAATCCCGATTATCTGGCCGTTACCTTTGACGTCGCCGGGCCGACCTTCCGGCACCAGCGGTTTCCCCAATATAAAGCCACGCGCGTTAAGGCCGACCAGGAGCTGTACGACCAGATCCCCCTGGTATACCAGCTGGTAGAAGCATTTAAGATCCCGATTTATACCAAGCCGGGGTA
>JACPGS010000015.1 GCA_016189025.1 Candidatus Magasanikiibacteriota bacterium
ATGGGCGACTGACATGCCGGACACTGTTTTTTTCTGCATAATGCTCAAGGTAGTGAATGATGTGGGTCAGTATACCGCTAATGTGAGAGAAAAAACAGTGATTTGAACAACACATTTACGACATTAATCCCGGAATGACAACAAAATAGCATTTCGTAATTCAAAGCCAAAGACACTCGTCTGCCACGCCCTGATGCTAGCTGGTATTTTAAATTCTTCTCCAGTCTCATAATGGCTATTGCCAAACCCCGGATTGCTGTAGGGCTAGGGCAATTTCTTGGCTAATGGCAGCAAAATCTTTACCAATAGCCGGCCGCCGCGCGACTACTAAACAATAATAGCCGGCCGGTAAATGATCCGTTTTTAACAACAGCCGAATCGCTTCCCGCATTTGCCGCTTCAGGCGGTTGCGCCCCACGGCGCGGCGCTCTACTTTTGCCCCCACGGCCACGCCGATTTTAAGCTGTCGGGCAAATTTTATCGGGTCTTCCCGAACCGGAAAAAATTGCCGAATTTTGGCTAACTGAAGATATTTTAAATCAAATAATCTGCCCCGCCAAGTGCGCCCGTGGGCTACTAATAAATTAAAATCGCGCACCTTGCGCAAACGATAAACAGGAGCCAGCATAGATATTCCTAGTATAACACAACACCCCGCCCTGAAGCGCCCCCGGGGCGGGGTGGAAAAAGAATCGCCAAATTAATAACGGCGCAATTTGCCGCGGCGCTCCTCGGATACCGTTAGCTTGCGGCGTCCTTTGGCGCGGCGCCGGGCAAGCACCGCGCGACCAGCGCGGGTACGCATCCGCGCCCGAAATCCGTGGGTCTTCGCACGCTTGCGTCGTTTGGGCTGATAAGTCCGCTTGGGCATAGAAAATAAACATTAACACTCAGCGCTCTTATTTTATCTAACCCCTCTTTCTTCGTCAAGACTGCTAACCCTAGCAGTTGTCAAGCGGCTTTCTTCCACAGCTTCTCCACCGGCTGCCCACCCCCGGGGGGTTGCCGCAGCGGCTGCTTGTGATATAATGAGCGGGCTCAGCTTTAATTAAGAGCACTTAACTTTGTGGTAATGATATGAACGTTGACGAGTTGTGGCAGGCAGTGCTCGCTGAGCTGGAATTATCCTTATCAAAAGCCAATTTTGGCACCTGGTTCCGGCAAACGGCAATTATGTCTTTTGAAGACGGCACCGTCCGGTTGTGCGTTCCCAATACCTTTACCCAGTCGTGGTTGGAAAAAAAATACCACCATTTGATTATTAAATCAGTAGAACGCCTTACCGGCAAACCAGTGCGGCGCCTAGAATACAAAATTGACCAGCTGCGCTCGCTGGTCCGCCCTTCTCCTCTCACTTTAGCCGAAACTGCCAAAGAAATCGGGGCGGTTCGGGCGGCCCCGCCTGGCCCGGCCCCGGGCGGCGGTTTAATTATTAACTCGCGCTATACCTTTGCCAGCTTCGTGGTGGGCAAAGGCAGCGAGCTGGCCATGGCGGCGGCCCAGGCCGTAGCCGCCCGCCCCGGCACTGCCTATAACCCGCTCTTTCTCTATGGCAGCGTGGGGCTCGGCAAAACTCACCTGCTGCAGGCAATCGGCAATGCCCTGCTTAACCCCGCCCCCCCGCCGAAAATTCTTTATGTTAACGCAGAAAAATTCTCCAATGACTATGTCGCCGCGGTGCGGGAAAAAACCATCAAAGAATTCCACCTGCGCTACCGTAGCCTGGATCTGCTGCTGATTGATGATATCCAGTTTATTTCCGGCAAAGACGGCACCCAGGAAGCCTTTTTCCACACCTTCAACGAATTACACCAGCAAAACCGCCAAATCGTTATCACTTCGGACCGTCCGCCCAAAGCAATTCCTGCTCTGGAAGAGCGGCTCCGTTCCCGGTTTGAATGGGGAATGATTGTGGATATCACTCTGCCTGATTTTGAAACTCGGGTGGCAATTTTAGAGCGCAAATGCGCCGAACGAGGGCGCCGCCTGCCGGAAAAAGTGCTGCATACCATTGCCGCCTCGGTGCAAAACAACATCCGGGAATTAGAGGGCGTCTTAAACAAAATTCTGGCTTACCATGATCTGAAGCACCTAGAACCGTCTCCCGAATCGGTTAAGGCCCTGCTCTCCGCTACCAACGCTTCGTCCCGCTCTTCGCTCACCCCCCAACAGATTCTGGAGCAAACCAGCCAGTTCTACAATTTAACTCGGGAGGAAATCATCGGGAAAAACCGGGAAAAGAAAATTTCCCTACCGCGCCAGATTATTATGTTTTTATTGCGTGAAGAACTAAAAATGTCGTTCCCCGCCATTGGTAATGAGTTGGGGGGGCGCGACCACACCACTGCGATGCACGCTTACGAAAAAATTACCCGTGAAGTGGAGGATGACCTGCGCTTAAAACAAGAAGTAGAGATGATTAAACAACGGTTGTATGTGAACAACATCTGAATTATTACTCTGATTAACAGTGGATTATTTTCTTTTTTTCATCCCTCTATAGTATTACCTTTTTTTCTTTCCTTATTTTTTCCCTCCCACTTTCCTAATTTATCCCCAAGTCATTCTATTAAGGTTAGCCTTTTTCCTTGTTTCTCCCACTTATCCCCACCCTTATTAATAATAATATTTACAGATAACTATTTAATAATATAACGATATGAAATTTTCTTGCTTGCGAGAAAATCTGTCCACTACCCTTTCTTTAGTCAGTGGCCTTACCGGAAAATCTTCTCACCTGCCGGTTTTGGGGCATGTTTTAATTACCGCCGATCAGCAAAAGGTGGAGGTTAGCGCCACCAATCTGGAAATGGCGCTCACTGCCACGGTGCGCGCCAAAGCGGAAACGGCTGGCGCCGCCACCGTGCCCGCCTCTACCCTAGGAGATGTGGTGCGACTGTTTGGGGAAGACAAATTAACCATAGAATTAATCAACCGCGAACTGATAATTGCTGGGGTTAACACTAACACCAAATTACGGAGCAGCGCCGCGGAAGATTTTCCGATTATCCCTCCGCTTAACGACGGCCAGGGGTATACGGTGTCGGCCGCCGAGCTGGCAGCGGCAGTACGGGCTACTTTGGTGGCAGCGGCAAAAAACGATGTTCGCCCCGAACTCGCCGGGATATTATTTGCCTGGCTGGCTTCCCCCCCCCGGCTGGTTTTGGCTGCCACCGACAGCTACCGGTTGGCTGAATTTACCATTCCCTTATCCACCGCCATCACCCAGGATTTTAAGGTGATTGTGCCGGCGCGGGCGGCCCAGGAAATACAACGTATTCTAACCATGCTGGCGAAACCCGAAGGGGAAACCGAAGCCCAGCTGTTGTTTAACGAACACCAACTGCTTTTAACCTGGCAGAACGTGCGCCTCACTTCCCGGTTGGTGGCTGGGGAGTTTCCCGATTATCGCCAAATCATTCCGGCCGCTTTCCCCATTACCATCCAGGCGCCGGTTGGCCAGCTGATCAACGAAGTAAAAGCCGCCGGGTTATTCACCACCAGCGGTATTAATGCCATTTCCCTATCCAGCCAGGACAACCAGAGCATTACCATCAGCGCTTCGGCTGCGCAAACCGGCGAATACCGCTCCACTCTTCCCGCCCAAATTGAAGGGAAGCCGATCTCGGTTTTGCTTAACCATCATTATTTGTTAGACGGCTTAACTCACCTGCCGGCGGCCGAAGCCCGGCTTCAGTTTGTTGACGCGGAAAGTCCCGGGCTATTAACACCGGCCGGTGGCCAGTCGGCCTATCGTTATTTGATCATGCCGATCCGGCAATGAGGGCGATAATCAAAAAGACCCCGACTTAGTTAGTCGGGGTCTTTTTTAATCAATTACCACTCCAGGGTTCCTCCGGTTTGGTACTCAATCACGCGGGTTTCAAAGAAATTTTTCTCTTTGTTCAGATCCACTATCTCGCTCATCCAAGGAAAAGGATTAGTAGAGTGAGATTGGGCCGGCAGACCAAGGCGGGCCAGGCGCCGGTCGCCGATATATTCAATGTACTGGCGGAACCCGTCGGCATTCATGCCGAAAATGCCTTTGGGGAAAACCTCGCGGGCAAAGGTAGACTCTAGATTCACCCCGGTTTTGACCAAATCAACAATATGGTTTTGGAATTCCGGGGTCCAGATTGCCGGCTCCTCTTCTTTAATGGTATTGATGAGGTTGATGCCGAAGTTGAGATGCTGCGATTCGTCGCGCATAATGTACTGAATTTGTTCGGCGCTGCCCACCATTTTATTCTGCCGTTGGAAGCCGAACATGACTGCAAACGAACTGTAAAAGAAAATTCCTTCCATCACCAGTGAAAAGATCACCAGATTCTCCACAAATTTCTGATCCGCCTCCAGCGTGCCGGTTTTGAAGTTAGGGTCAAAAATACCCTCATTAAAACTCAACACGAAGGCATCTTTATTGTAAATCGCGTCCACTTCGCGGTACATGTTAAAAATTTCTCCTTCATCCAGGCCAAGGGACTCTACAATATACTGGTAAGAGTGGGTATGAATGGCTTCTTCGTATCCCTGGCGCAGCAGATACATGCGGCATTCGGGGCTGGTAACATGGCGGTAAGTGGCCAGCACAATATTATTGGCGGCAATGGAATCGCCGGTGGTAAAAAATCCCAGGACGGTTTTCAGGGCCTGGCGCTCGTCGGCGGAAAGCACATCCGGCGAGCGCCACTGTTCAATATCTTTTTGCATGCTGATTTCGGTGGGCAGCCAGTGGTTGGCATTGCCGACGTTATAGGCCTCCCAGGCGAATTTGTGCTTGATGGGGTAGAGCTGAATTACATCTGCATCGGCGCCATTGATGATGCGGCGCTGATTAATATCTACCCGCGCGTCGGTTTTGGTGATGGGCATAAGACAAGAATTAGTGATTAAGATTGGCACGACTCGCAATCCGGATCATCAATTGCACAAGCAGACGGAGGCGGTGCCGGAGCAATCGGAGAGACGGAAAACGCGGCGGCCACCGCAGTGGTGGTCGCGGCGACCGAAGCAGCCACCGCGGTTGCCGCTGGCAGGGGAGCAAATTTGCGCAGGTGGGTTGCCCCGTATTCATTGGGGTTAAGCGTGGTTTTTTCCACCTGGGAAGCGGCCAGGGAGCGCAGGTAGTAAGTGGTTTTTAGCCCCAGCTCCCAGGCATACAGGTAAAGGTCCGACAATTCTTTGCCCGAAGTGCTGCGGAAGAACAGGTTAATTGACTGGGACTGGTCAATCCATTTGCCGCGCGCCGCCGCCGAGCGCAACACCCAGCGGGGGTTAATCTCAAACGCCTCTTGGTGGCGGCGCCGCAGGGCCTCGGGTATTTCAATAATTTCCTGGATACTGCCGTCGTGGTATTTAAGCTTGCCGAGCATCTCAAAATCCCACAGCCCCAGCCGTTTTAGGTCATCCACTAGGTAGGGGTTGACGACGATAAAATCCCCGGCCTGGTTTGATTTGACGTAAAGATTTTTGTAGATGGGTTCCACGGTGGGGAAGCAGCCGACAATGTTGGCAGTAGTGGCGGTGGGAGCGACGGCCAGGCAATTGGAGTTGCGCATGCCGTGCTGTTTAAGGGCGGCACGCACCCGCCCCCAGTCCAGGGTGCTGGTGCGGGAGACGTCAATTTTTACTCCCCGCTCCTGTTCCAGCAAATCCAGAGTATCAAGAGGCAGTATCCCGCGGTCCCATTTGGAACCGGCGAAAGTTTCATACGGGCCGCGTTCGCGCGCCAGTTCGGTGGAAGCCAGATAAGCGTGCCAGGCAATTATCTCCATGGAGGTATCGGCAAACCGCACGCATTCTTCGGAATCAAAATTAATATTGAGCTGGAACAGGGCATCCTGGAAGCCGCGCACTCCCAGGCCCACCGGCCGGTGGCGTAAATTAGAGCGCCGAGCATCGTCGGTGGGGTAATAATTAATGTCAATCACATTATCCAGCATGCGCATGGCAATGGGCACCACGGCAGCAACTAAATTAGCGTCAAATTGGCCGTTCGCCACGAATTTAGCCAGATTCAGGGAGCCCAGGTTGCAGACCGCCGTTTCTTGTTCCGAAGTGTTGAGGGTGATTTCCGTGCAAAGATTAGAGTTGTGCACCACGCCCACGTGATCCTGGGGACTTCGGATATTACAGGGGTCTTTAAAGGTAACCCAGGGGTGGCCGGTTTCAAACAGCATCGCCAGCATTTTTTTCCATAAATCACGCGCTTTGAGTTTTTTGAACAGCCGCATTCTTCCTTCACCCGCCATCCGCTCGTAGGTAGCATAGCGATCGGTAAAACGCCGGCCAAAGAGGTGATGCAGATCGGGAGTTTCGTCCGGGCTAAACAGCGTCCACTCGCCGTCCTCGCGCACCCGCTGGATGAATAAATCGGGGATCCAGTTGGCAGTATCCATGTCGTGGGTGCGGCGCCGTTCGTCGCCGGTATTTTTGCGCAGCTCCAGAAACGCCTCAATATCATAGTGCCAGGTTTCCAGGTAAACGCAGGCCGCGCCCCGGCGCCGGCCGCTGCGGTTAATCGCCACCGTCACGTCATTGGCGATTTTGAGGAAAGGAATAACGCCCTGCGATTCCACGCCGGTGCCGCGGATAAAAGCGCCGGTGCCGCGCAGATTAGTCCAGTCCGTGCCGATGCCGCCCGACCATTTGGAAAGCTGGGCATTGTCGGCGTAAGTTTTGAAGATATTATCCAGCGAGTCGCTGACCGTATTAAGATAGCAGGAAGACAGTTGGGGCTTGGGCGTGCCGGCGTGGAATAAGGTGGGGGTGGAGGGCGTGTAGAGCAGGCGCGACATGATGTCGTAGAATTTAATGGTCCACTCGGTGCGCTGCTCTTTTTCCAGGAGTGCCACCCCCATGGCAATGCGCATCCAGAAGGTCTGGGGCATTTCCAGCACCTCTTTGGTAGCCGGATCGCGCAGGAAATAGCGATCGTAGAGGGTTTGCAGCCCCAGGTAGCGGAATTCATCGTCGCGTTCCGGGCGCAGGACCGCGGCGAGCGCCTCCAGATCAAATGACAGCAGTCTCGGGTCCAGCCGCTCAATCGCCACCCCGCGCTTGAGATTGCGGACAAATGCTTCGCGGTACTGGGTGTCTAAGGCGGCATAATTAATCCGGTCTGGGCCGATGGCTTCTTTGTAATTGACATAAAGCAGCAGCCGGGAGGCTACCTGGGAGTAAGCCGGGTCCTGTTCAATCATGGCGCGCGTGGTCATCATCAGCGTCCGGGAGAGGTCGGCAGTGGTAATCCCCTCATAGAGCTCGGAGCGGCACTGCGTTAGGATTGCTTCGGTATCCACCGCATTTTCCAGGCCGGTCAAGGCATAGCCCAGGGCCTTGCGCAGCTTGTCCGGGGAAAACGCTTCTAGAGTGCCGGAGCGCTTGGTGATGGTTAAGGTATTTTTTTCCAGTTTTTCCAGGGCGGCGCGCTTGCGTTCCTCGCGCTCTTTGGCGTGTTCATAGCGATAGAGAATATAGGCTTTGGCAATGTCGTAATACCCCTCCTGCATCAGCTGTTTTTCCACAAAATCCTGGATGTTTTCCACCCCTGGGGTGCGGTCGGGGAAAATCACCTGGAGGTCAGCCACCACCTGGCCGGTAATGACGGCGATTTTGTCCTTATCGGCGCTGCGGCGCACGTCCACAAAGGCCCGCTCAATCGCCGTGGCGATTTTTTGAGGGTCAAATTCTACCACATTGCCGTTGCGTTTTTTGATTTTGATGATGGTGGCCATAGGGCTATGACGTTTAATTAACAATGAGTTGCCGTCTGGTGCGGCGGGAACAGTAGTATACCATACCCAGCCCCGCCACTACATCTAGTAGTTATCCACAGGTCAAGCCACTACTGGTAGTTTAAGACCAAAAACCACCCTGTTTTCACCAGGGTGGCAGTTTGGTAGTGGACCGATGGGGATTCGAACCCCAGACCTCCGCGTTGCAAACGCGATGCTCTACCAACTGAGCTATCGGCCCGTAAAGCAAAGGGGTTGTGCCCCACCAACGTTCCTCACTATAGCAATTTTTGCCCCGCCGGTCAATGTTGTGCTATACTGTAGGCATACGAACTAATAGTTAATTTTTCCTATGGAACAGCAACTTATTTTTTTCGGTCAGGTGCTGCTAGCGATCCTCCTCGGCGGCATTTTGGGCTGGCAGCGGGAGCGGCGGGGGAAGCCGGCCGGGGCGCGTACTTATGCTTTAGTGGCAGCGGGAGCGGCGCTATTTACCATTCTGTCAGTGGAGGGTTTCGGATTGGCCGACAGCGCCCGGGTGGCCTCGCAGGTAGTAGTGGGAATCGGTTTCCTCGGCGCCGGAATTATTTTCCATAAACCCGACCATACCGAAGGGCTGACTACGGCCGCCGGGCTGTGGGCCGCCGCCGCCATTGGCATGGCAGTGGGCGTGCGTTTTTATTTGTTGGCTGCCGCCACTACTCTGGCGCTGCTCGTCCTGTTAATTCTTGACGACGATCGCTTCTCGCGTCGCCAAGCTGCTAAAGAACCTCCGGTCTCTCCTCCCTTGCCCTGATCTTAACCAGACCAGCAAATTTCCGCCCGGGCACTGCCTCGGGTTTTTAGTTTCCTTCCTACCTCAAGCCTTTAAGTACCATCCCCCCAGCCACCAGAGCAGCGCCACGTATAAAAAATCAATATGCAGGCGCTTTAAAAAATTAAGCAGATAAATTATCAGCACCGCCGGCAGGCATAAGAGCACCAGAGGGTTCCGCCACATTCGGCGTCGCGCCGTCTGCCAAAGCGCCCCAGCGTCATGATTAGAAGGAATGGCGTGCAGTCCGACCACTACTCCGAGGTAGGCATAAAGGAGCGTGCGCGGAGCAGTAATGGTATAAACTTGGGCGAAACTAATCAGCGCCAGCAAGCTATTCCCGAGCAGAGGCCCGAGGGAGATTAAAAACGCCTGGTAAAATTGACGCGGCTCCTCGTGCACCACAAAACCAGCCACCCGCCGGAATTGAAAAAGCTTAATCCGGTGGATGCGTACTCCCGCCAGCACGCAGAAAGCGGCATGGGCCAGTTCGTGCACCACCACGCCGGGAGCAGTAAGCAGCGCGGATAATTTTTTCAGCATAGTGATTGCGCCAGAAGCCAGCCTATGGTATACTATTAGCTGCCGCGTGTTTAGGGTGCGCAGAGCTAGAAAAAAAGGCGAGAGCTGTCCCTGAACGGCTGTGTGCAGACTCGGTGCCCGTCCCCCTCTCTCTGGCGGGCAGACGAGGAGCCTAAGGCCGTTCATACGGCTTAAACTCGGAGAAGCAGCAACCCTAACACGCGGCTTCTCCTTATTCGTAAATCCTTAGCCAATTTTGGCTAGGGATTTTTGTTGGGCAGTCGCTGTTCCCATAATGATAGTAGCGATAATCCAGAATACAAAAGCCAAATCATTTTTAAAATATGGCACATCAATTAGACCGTGGATTAAAATTGCTAAAAGCGTGGCGAGGAGAGTGGCGCCAAGAATTTTGTCTGAATGTTTATATAGTGAGTAGGAGGTAACGAGTAGTGAGAAGTAAAGACCTAAGAAACCAACGAGTCCGAGGAGGCCGATTTCAGTCCAGAAGTTCAAGAAAATGTTGTGCGGGTAAATTAAACGCTCCAGCTCTTTGGCGTCATAATGCGGTTTTTGAATTTTGCGGAAAAATTGGCGCAGGCCGGTGCCGAAGAGGAAATTTTTTGGTGATTCGGTAAGATAGCTCCAGGAATACCGCCAGAGCGTTAGGCGGTTGGCGAGCGATTGAGATTTAGCTAGCGAGAAAGAAGGCAATACCGAGATAATCAGAGCCGCACTCGCCACCAGCGCGGTCAGCGTCGTTTTTTTATAGCCAATCAAGTAAGTGAATAGTATCAGGCCGATGCCCACCGCAATCCAGGCGCCGAGGGATTTAGTAAACAAGAGGGCAGCGAGATTAGCAATAAACAATAAACAATAAACAATAAACAGCCAACGGCGTTTGCTCCTTTGCCAAATCAGTCCCAGAGTCAACAACAGAAGCGGGCCTAGATAAAGCCCCACCGCGTTTGGTGAAGTGAAAAATGAAGTAACGCGGCCGCCGAGGGAATCGTCCCATAAACTGGGAGGATAAAGCGCGCCGGTGAATTTTTGGGCTAGGGCGACTAGGCTAACCGGAATCGTAGACAAGGCAAGGAACAAAATTAAATCGTTGATTGAAACGCGGCCAGCGGCGTCAACCGGCGCCATGGTCACCCCTTTTCGAATTCGTCCCACCAGCATTATAAACACCAACATCGGCTCCAAAAAATACGCGCGCCACTGGCCGAGCGAGGCCCACCACATGTCGCTCACAAAAATACTCACGAATGAAGAAACAAGAAACAAGAAACAAGAAACAGTGAAGATTTTGTAATCGGAAGTCAGTGAGCGGAGACCGGCGATATCTTGGCGAGCATATCTAATTAGCCAGACGAGAAATAGAATCCCGAAAGAAAGTTCTAGCAGTGTTGAAGGGCCAGGCCCGATGTTAAAGCGGATGAGATAGCTCGGTAGCGAAATAATAAAAACGCCTACAGCGAGGCGGAAATTCCTGGAAGCCAGAAAAGCCAGCAGGGCAGAGTAGGCAATGAGAAGGGCGGGAAGCATGGGATTTGGCAAATACGGGCTACTATCCTGTTTGATCAAATTTTATGCGCCTCTTCAAGAATAGCGCGCGCTTGCTTGAAAAAATCTGTCAGTGGCAGCACCCGGATATTTCCTTCCCACCTTGCCCGTTCGCCGCCATATAAACAATAGGCGCGCGCCATCGGGTAGTCAGTCAGGAATGCCGCCAGTCCTTTTAGCGAGTCGGCAGTTACGCGCGCCGTTCGTTTTACCTCAATCGCAATAATGCCGCGTTCCCCATAGAGCACCAAATCTACTTCTTGTCCGGCGATTGTGCGCCAAAAGAATAGCTGATAACCAAGGCGATAATAATCGTTGAGCGCGCGCATCTCTTGGAACACCGCCGTTTCAATTGCCGCGCCGTCAATCTCTTCGGGCGTATCCAGCGGCCCCTTTGGCCGGAGCGTTCGGTAGACGCCGGAATCAAAAAAGTAGAATTTAGGGTGGAGCACAAGGCGGCGCGCGGCGTGCTTGGCAAAGACGGGGATTCTGACGGCAAGGAGCAGATCTTCCAAAATAGAAAAATAATTTTCTGCTACCTTTCTATGTACCGCGCATTCGCGCGCTACCGCGGAGATATTGAGCACCTGCGCCTGCGAAAAGCTGGCCGTCTCCAAAAAGCGCGTGAAGGCGCCTAGATTGCGCGTTAACCCTTCTTGCTGAACCTCTTCGCGCAAGTAGGTAGTCACATATGATTCTAAATACTGGCGCGGATCTCGTTCCGTAAACGTGGCTGGCAGCCGTCCATGTTTTATGGCGTGGGGCAGAGAAAAATCATCTCCCAGCTCCGCGGCCGTAAGCGGGTGCATAAAAAGCGTCAGCGCGCGTCCGGCAAGCAGGTTAACTTTTCCGCGCGCCAATTGCCTGGCGCTTGATCCGGTGAGCAAAAAACGCAAGCGGCGCGATTCAATTAGGCGGTGCACTTCATGGAGCAGAGCGGGCACGCGTTGGACTTCGTCCAGCACTACCCAGTTCGACCATGCGGGCGGTATCATTTGCCCTAAACGGCCGGGGCTGGCAGTCAGGTCATTAAAAACTTCTGCCTCGAGTAAATCGAAATAGAGCGCTTGAGGAAAGCGCGCTTTAAGCCAGGTTGTTTTGCCGGTACCCCGAGGGCCGAACAAAAAGAAGCTTTTATTGTCAGGTGGCTGGATAACCCTAGTATACATACAACTCCATTTTAAATGTATTTTTGGAGTTTGTAAAGACATTTATCCACAAGGGTTCGACGTCTGGTACAGGCCATTGACAAAACCTCAACACCATGCTATAGTTTAGCGTTGTTCTTTATAACCCCCCCAGCTTTCATTTTGGCTTATTATTTGGCGTCCCTCCCCCTTTGGGGGAGGGATAGTATGTTTGTGTAATCGAACAGCGTCGCCCTCACCCCTTGCCCCTCTCCCATAGGGAGAGGGTAATTGGAGAGTAAGTAAGCCGAAACGAAGGCTGGGAGATGGTTTCAGCCAACACCGTGGTAAACCCCAACCCAGCATGGTGCTCGGGTAAAGGCAAACCACATACACAAGGAGGCGACGATGAACCCCAAGTTCACGTCCCGGCAGAAGTCGCAGGCAGGGAAGTTGCTCGAAGACATGATCGAATCGCTCGGCCCGAGCAAGGACGACTTGCAGCGCGTCCTCACGTCCAAGGCGTTCCAGCCGCGGCTGCGCGAGGTGCTCGTCGCGCTCATGGCCCGGTACTTCCTGCCGCTCACAGACGAGGAGGCTCTGGCCTGGCTCGTGGAGCAGGCCCAGAAGTCCGGGTCGGACGCGAAGCGGCTGGTGGATGGCTGCCGCAAGGGTGCGCTTGAGCAGGGGCTCGCGAATTCCGTCCCGTGCCACTTCGCGGTGGAGGCGGGTGCCACGCTCAAGCAGACGATCCCGACGCTCGGCCCGTGCGTGGAGGATTTCAAGCACCTCCAGGACTGGTCGTTCGCGGACGTCCCCACGGAGCACTGCCTCATCTCGGGCGTCCCGGCCGCGCTCCGCGAAACCACGAGCCAGAACATGGCGACGCAGCTTACCACGCTCGGCGCGGTCGAGAACCGCTGGGGCGTCCCGCCGGGATTCTTCAGCAAGGAACTCCTCCACACCGTCTACGTGGCGGGCGTCGCGCTCACGCACTTCAACCTGAAGAAGCGCGACATGTTCTTCGGCGATCTGTGGGTCCGCACCGGCACCTGCGACGCGGACGGCTACCGGCTCGAGCTGTTCTGGGACCAGGGTCGGCTGTCCTGCGACGACTGGCACTGGGATGAGTTCGGCTCCTCCTACCTCGCCGTCGCTGCGCTGGGGGTGACCAAGGCGCTCGGACACTAGGGCTCTCGGTCCTCGTCGTTCGGCAATTCGATCACTCGGTTACATCGGGCCCTCGGGCGTTCGCACTTCGGTGCGTTCGCTCGGGGGCCTTCTTCATTTAAAAAAATTTTGCTATACTATTCTCGGCTGCGTCGCAAGTTGCTCGCGTTTACGCCCCGACGCTAAGTCGGGGTAAAGATTCGAGCCGGCAGTACAGGGTATGTGATGGCCAGAATATCTGCGTCTCGACGTTTGGTCGGGACGCCCCGATTTTACGTCGGGGCGCTCACGGGTTCAGGTAGCGTGCCATTACATATTGAATGAATGATCCTGTAGCACCCCGTGTCATTTATTAGTGTGCTAACGGCACAGAATCCGATTCAACCCAAAGAGTATTCGATGGGCGGTGTTCCGGAAGATCAATGACACATCCTGCAACGCGGACGGCAACCGGCTCAAGCTGTACTGGGACCAGGGTCGGCTGAACTGCGACAACTGGAACTGGGATGAGAACAGCAACTCCAACCTCGCCGTCGCTGCGCTGATGGTGCAAAGGATTAATGCAAAGAGATCCCGATTAAATCGGGATCTCTACTATTTAAAATTATTACTGTTCAGTCAAGCTTTGCATCCATTTGCCGAGCATTCTTCCCGCAGTCGCCAGTTTCTGCGACAGCTGTCCATATTTGCTCGCATCCAATCCCTTTGCTTCCCAGAGCAATGTTACAAAAAATTTCAAGTTATCCAGCTTGCGGCTTAACTCTTCCAGAAATTTTTTCTTATCTTCACGTCTGGTATATCTGGCTGTCAACGCAACTTCTAAAATTTCAGTGAACAAATTATCCACTCTAACGCCCATAGTATGGCGAGTCAGGCGCGGGAGATATTCTAAAAAACTATGCCACAGCAAATAACTCTCTTTGAGTACAGTCAGAATGGGGAGATCGGAACTATTCCGTTGGGGGGGGGTCGCGCCTACAAGATTGTCCGTCGTTTGAAGCAATTGAGTCATACGTTTGATGATATTAGTTCGTTAGAAAATTTATGCTTGGCGTGGGAGGAATTTATTATCGGCAAAAAGAAAAAAGCGGATGTCATCGAATTCGGCCGGAACCTGATGGACAATATTGTAGAGCTTCATGAGGCGTTAGTCAATAAGACATACTGCCACGGCGGTTATAAAAGTTTCTACATAAATGACCCAAAGCGGCGGCATATCCACAAAGCCAGCGTGCGCGACCGCCTGCTCCACCACGCCGTTTACCGGATTCTGTATCCATTTTTTGATAAAACCTTCATTGCGGATTCATTTTCATGTCGTGATGAAAAAGGCATGCACCGAGCGATTAACCGCTTTAGAAAATTAGCGTTCCAAATCAGCAAGAATCATACGCGCACGTGCCGGATACTCAAGTGCGATATAAAAAAATTTTTCGCCAGCATTGACCATGAGATTTTGTTGAATATTTTAAAAGAGTATATTCCAGATAAAAATATTATGTGGTTGCTTATGAATATTGTTGAGAGTTTTGAGACAGCGAGACCCCTCCCCTCTGGGCAGAACCTCCGGGCGGCGCCTGCCCTCTCCTCTGCGGAGGAGAGGGACGACACCTTCCCTCCTCCGCAGAGGAGAGGGCGGGAGGGGCGGTCTCGTCGTGTTGGCCTCCCGCTCGGCAATCTCACCTCACAACTCTTTGCCAACGTCTACATGAATAGCCTTGATCAATGGGTGAAACACCGGCTAGGCGTAGAGACGCAAAATTTTGCGTCTCTACAATATGTTAGGTACGCCGACGATTTCGTTTTTTTATCGCACAACAAACTCTTACTGCAAAACATAATCCCATCAATCCAAAAATTCTTAACAAACCATCTCCGTCTGACATTGCATCCGGATAAAATTTTTCTCAAAACGCTTGCCTCGGGCGTAGATTTTCTGGGCTGGGCGCATTTCCCCAATCACCGCGTGCCGCGGACAAGAACTAAACAGCGGATGTTTAGGAAAATAAAACAGTCTCCGCGCGAGGAGACACTACAATCGTACCTGGGCTTGCTCCGCCATGGAAACACCGCTCAACTGCAAAAAGAGGCGGTTGGCGAATATTGGCTGTGGCGTTAGTCACCATTTAAACTCCCCTCGTTTCAGCATCTCATTAAACCGAATGATATTATAGGAAATAAACTCATTTTGAATCGTGCCGTCAAGCGCCAGGGCGACGGCTTTTTTTAAGGGCACAAAAATCGGCCGGGAGAATTCCCCAGGTTCGGGCGGCAGCGGGTCCCATATTAAATCGCGTGCGGCGACGATGTAGATGTCCCACAATAGAGTATTAGAAGGAGATTTTTTCCGTACCAGCCGCATGGTTTTAGCATTGTAACCGGTTTCTTCGCGCAGTTCGCGGCGCGCCGCTTTGATTGGCGTATCTTGCGGATGATCCACCCGCCCGCCCGGCAAAAACCAGACATTATGGCGATATCCGGCGCGCCATTCTTTAATCATCAAGAGCTCGTTTTTGTTATTGAACGCCAGCACGCTCACGCTCGCCGGCCGCTGGCAGTATTCAAAAGTAGTTTTACTGCCGTCGGGGAGCGTAACCGGGCGCTGTTTAACCGTAAATATTTTGCCTCGGAAAACGGTGCGCATTTTGCCGAGGCGTAGGCGGGGCATAGTTTTATGTTTAGGCTGATGATTGGCGCGGTGGTTTTTGACCGAGAATTTCATACATAAAGAGGCGCGGATCGGGATATGCCAGGGGAAACTGTTCAAATTGCTGTCGCAGAATTTCATCATATTGCTTCGCTTTGGCTAAAACCGCCGCCAGCCCAGGCGTTAAATGTTCGGCAGGAATCCTGGAGGCGCGGCGTTCGCGCGGTTTGGGTTTTCCCGTTTCTTCTTTAGGAAGAGGCTTACCCGCTAAATGATAAAGCTGGCCGGGGGCCTCTAAATTACAGTGGTCAAGCGTTTTAATAAGCGCCCGGCAGAATTCTCTCTCCAGATAGGCGCGCGATTTTCTGCCCAAAGCCTTGTTAACTAGAAGCGACTTTAATCGCAAATGCATTATGACATCCTCTGTATTTATGAGCGCGGCAAATTTATATTCGCCAAATTCTTCTAATGATTTTCTGATTGCCTCTTCCGGATCTTCACCTAGTTGCTCAATTAAAGTATCAGCGTCCCGTCCGGTCAATTCGTCACCCAGCACTATGGACTTCTGGATAACTTGCCAGTGCTCTTCTGCTTGCGGCGGCAGCTCTATCCGTCCACTCGTCGCTGTGATGACCCCCCCAAAGCGCTCTTTAATTATTTTTAATCCCTCAACTGTCTCGTCGTATAGATAGCGCCGCAGGCGTCCCTTATCCAGATCAGTAAATTCTTCGTTATCTACCACGGATAAAAAATCTTCAAATCTTTCTTTTTGCATGATACGAAGCCGCGATTTAAGAGCCTCAACTGCTTTTTGTTCACGGAATTCAGCCATAATGCTATAAAACCTTCATCTGGTGGTAGGATACGTCTAAAGGTCGAACCTTTAATTCACGTAACCAACGTATCCTATGCCAAACGAAACAATGAATAAAGTATTTGTGGGTATGGATCTCCACAAGAATACGTCC
>JACPGS010000014.1 GCA_016189025.1 Candidatus Magasanikiibacteriota bacterium
ATACTTCGGCCGTTTGAAAGATCGGTACCGGGATCACCGAGGATTAGCTCGCTCGCATCGGACAGCATACTTTGCGTGGTATTTTACCCTCTGCCCGCGGTAATTAACAACACATTTACGACATTAATCCCGGAATGACAAGATAAAATTATGTCCGCCCCCAACTTATACTTCGCCTTTATCGCCGGCCTGGTCTCGTTTCTTGCCCCCTGCGTGTTGCCGCTCATCCCCGGCTTTATCGCCTATCTCGCCGGCGCCGCGGCCGGCGGCGCTGCCCCTACCCGCCGCGCCACATTTTTCCACAGCCTGGCGTTCGTAGTCGGATTCTCTTTGGTATTTGCGGCGCTCGGGGTATTGCTTAATACTATCTTGGAACGCGTTGCTTATGACGTGCAACTTTGGCTCGGCCGGCTGGGCGGCGCGATTATTATTCTCTTTGGGCTGCAACTGACCGGCCTCTTAAAAATTTCCTGGCTGGAACGGGAGCATAAATTTAAGATAACGGGGCGGCCGGGGCGCTACCTGACCTCGCTGTTGTTCGGCGCTGCCTTTGCCGTAGGGTGGACGCCCTGTGTCGGCGCCGTACTGGGGGCGATTCTGGCGCTCGCTGCCACGGCCCCGGGCTCGGCCTTTACCCTGCTCTTGACTTATGCCATCGGCCTGGGGATTCCTTTTTTGGCGGTGGGGTTGTTTACGGCGCCGGCCGCACGACTAATTGAGCGCTACGCTGCCGCCGCGCGCTATATTTCTGCTGCCTTCGGGATACTGCTGATTGCGGTAGGAGTGCTGATTTTTACCGGCAGCCTGAATCTAATCGCCAATTTTTCCTTCGTCAACCGCTGGTTGCTACGGATGCGATAAAAATATTACTAAGGCTGAACCACCGGCATTTTCGCAGCGACAGCTTGTTTGAGCCAGCGCTCGGCTCGTTGCCATGGCTGCGGTCTGCAGAGCCGAGCGCGTGCCCCGTGTCTTTATCGGCGGCGCGATTTTTTATCTGGAAGCGCAGCGCCCCTCCCGCCTGGCAAAGGGCAGCGACACGATAGAAGCGCGCCCGGCGCCGCGCGGTGAATCAGAGGCATCAACAGGGCTTTCTGCTTCCCTTAAACAATCCCGCTTCCAACGGGCGCGCGAGATTGTTGACTCCAGCGGATACCTCAATCACGAACCGTTTACCCTTAAAAATTTGATCGGCAGGAAAATAATTCTGGTGGACTTCTGGACTTATTCCTGCATCAACTGCCAGCGCACCATCCCCTACCTCAACGCCTGGTACGACAAATACCGCGACCGGGGGCTGGAGATTGTCGGCGTCCATACGCCGGAATTCGCTTTTGAAAAAAAGTACGATAACGTGCGCGCCGCCGTGGAACGATTCGGCATCCGCTATCCGGTAGTGATGGATAATGACTACCTGACTTGGAACAACTACGGTAACCGCTACTGGCCCCATAAATATCTGATTGACATTGATGGGTACATTGTATATGATCACATTGGCGAAGGCGGCTATGAAGCCACCGAAGCAAAAATTCAGGAATTGCTGGACGAAAAAATGCAGCGCGACGCGCTCTCCGGCGCCGCCCCCCTGCCGCTGGGCTTTGTCCGCCCGGCAGAAGCAGAGGTATCCGAGGCCGGCAGTCCGGAAATCTACTTCGGCGCCAGCCGCAATGAATATCTGGGCAACGGACAGCGCGGAAAAACCGGCAGCCAGAATTTTACTTTGCCGGAGCGCATCCTGGGCAATGAACTATACTTAAGCGGGCGCTGGAACCTAGCCACCGAGTATGCCGAAAACCTGGAGGCCGCCGGCCGCATTATATTTCGCTATCGCGCGAAAAACGTGTACCTGGTAGGGAGCGCAGCGCGCCCGGTAACCGCCCAAATTCTGCTGGATGGCCGCCCCCTAGATGCCGCTACTGCCGGCGCTGATGTCCGCTTAAATAACGGCCAAAGCATTGTGGAATTCCGGGGCGACCGCCTTTATCACCTGATTAAAACCAAGGCGGTAGGCGAGCATACCCTGGAAATTATTCTGGAAGCTCCCGGCCTGAAAGCCTATACCTTTACCTTTGGCTAAAACCGACCAAAAATAGCTGTAACCTTTGGGCCAGGAAATGGGTATGATGATGGTGAAAGCTTAAAATTTTAAAGGTCGAATCACTCGATGCTTAAAAGTCTTTAATAAACTAATCCTTTAATATATGCGCAAAATCCTTTCTACCCTGCTCTCGCTGGCTCTGGTGGCCTCGGCCTCGCCGGCGCTCGCGGGTAAAGCCCCTGGCCCAGGAGCAACCGAACGCCCCCCGTCCGACGTACTACGCCCGGATGACCAACAAAAAGAGACTCTCGAGCAGCGTGTCCTACGTGTCCTGCGCAACGAAACTAAAAAAGTAGAAGCAAATAGCCCCGGGGCCTTGAGTCGCCCCAATCGTCAGCCTACTAACGCCCGCCCCCCCTCCAATGTACTACGCCCAAATGACCAACAAAAAGAGACGCTTGAACAGCGCACCCTACGTGTTCTGCGCAACGAAACTAAAAAAGTAGAAGCAATCGCGGAGAAAAAAGTAGAAAAAAAGATGAAGGTGAACGGTAAAGCCGAACGAAAATTACGTCAGCGAGCCTACCAGGCCGCAGTAGCCAAGGCGGTGGCTGATCGCAAAGCCGCTTATGCTAAAGCCCAGGCCGATTATGTGGCGGCGGTAAGAGCGGCCGCCGGCAATCCCTCTGCTTTAGCCGCGGCCCGCGCTGCCCGTAAAGCCGCCCGCGCCGCTGCCGATAAGACCTTCCGAGGAGCCAGAGCCGCGGCAGAAGCCATTAAACGCGGCACAGCGCCCTTACCGAGCGAAACTACCACCTCCGCTACTCCGACGGAAACCACCGCCCCCGGCGCCGGTTCCACTGCCCCGACCAGCGGCACAACCGAAACTACGGCCCCGGCTTCTGGCAGTACAGCTCCCCCCACCACGCCGACCAGCGGCGAAACTACCACTGCTCCCGCTACTTCCCCGACTACCGGTACTACTGCTCCCGCTACGACCGAAACCTCCGGCGCTACGGCGCCTGCCACTGGCACCACGGCTCCGGCGACTACGGAATCTACCAGCGCCGGCACTACCGGAACAACCGGTTCAACCGGAACGGGAACCTCCGGCACCAGCGGCACTGGCACCACTGCCCCGGCAACCGGCTCGGGCACGACTCAATAAATTAAATAAATCTCTGTTAGAAACTCCCCCAGTCAGCCCGGGGGAGTTTTTATAATTACTTTTTTAAAGCTCATAATAGCTTTGACGATCTGCTCGATCTACCGTATACTGTCTTTATGCGCTCTATTTTTCCTTTTAGGCATAAATCCTCACCTGCCCCACCGCGCAAAACCCTGCGACTCGGCATTGAGCTAGAGCTGTTTACCCTAGATGAAAAAGGATACCTGACCGAGGGCGGCGACCGCCTGATTGCCCGGGTGCGCAAGAATTACCCGGAGATTGCCATCAAACCGGAGTGCGGTAAAAACATGATTGAGTTCACCACTCCGCCGCACACCGAGGTGCCCGATGCCATGCTGCAAGCGCTTTACGATTTTGCCGCTATTGCCGAGTGCGCACAGCAAGAACGCCTTGTCCTCTATGCTTACGGCACCTACCCGGGAGCTTTCACGGCCGACTTCCATCGCACTCGACGTTTCCTCGCTTTAGAAAAAATTTTCGGCAAACAACGCTGGACCATCAACCAGCGTTGTATCGGTTTTCATCTACACTATTCCTTGCCCTGGGGGGTATTTGATCGCGTCGGAAAAATTCTTAAACCGCTCTTTAATTCTAAAAATTCACAAAATCTCATCAACATCTATAACCTCTGCATTGCCCTGGACCCCGCCCTAACGACTTTTACTCAATCCTCTCCTTTTTACCAAGGCAAACTCCTGGGCAAAGACGCCCGGATGATTGTGTACCGCGGCGGCAAGGAATTTGATTACCCGCAAGGGTTGTATGCCAACTTCCCCCAGCTGGGAGCGCTGCAACCCTTTAAATCCACCCACGCCGATATTATTCAAAGCATTAAGGAACGGTTTGAGGAATGGGCCGGTCTAGTTACGGCAATCGGACGCCAAGTGGCCACCCTTACCAAATACGGCTCGATTTTGGATAATGCCTGGAACCCGGTAAAAATTAACGCCCATGGCACTATGGAGGTGCGCGGCATGGACATGAATCATCCGGATATTATTATCGCCGTAGCCGTCATTGTTAAATACCTCATTAAAGCCATTCAGGAACGCCACCTGATGGTAACGCCGGCGGACCGCGCTACGGCTGAACCTTTCCTGTTTGAAAACAATATTATCTACATTCCTCCTGACTCTTATGTGCGATCGGTGTTGCAACGCGAGGCCGCCTTTGCCGGTTTGAGTAACGAGGCAATTTATACCTACTGTCGAGCGCTTTTGCGACTGGCCAAACAATTTATCCCGGCCAACCGTCTCCCCCTGCTCCAACCGCTGGAAGAAATGCTCAGCCGGCGCGCCACTGCCGCCGACCGCGTGATTGCCAAAGCAGCGGAATTGGGCATCAAGACTGATGAGGAACTCACTCCCGCCCAAGCCGCTGCCTTAGCTTTAAGTCTCTCCCACGATCTGTATCAAGAAATTATTATCACCAAAAAACGCCTCCTCGCTAGTCTAGAGGAGACGACCTAAATTCTGTGCTCACCAAAAATCAAAAACATCTGGCTCTTGACCTGGCGATAGTCGGCGGCAGCCTGATTGTAGCGGTGGTGCTCGGCGCCACTAATCTGGTGGAGCTTATTTTAACGCGCTCGGAGGTGTCTATTATGACCGGCAGTCTGGTGGCGGGAATTTTCTTTACCTCTATTTTTACCAGCTTGCCCGCCACGGTGGCGTTGGGGGAAATCGCCCAACTCAACAATGTTTTTCTCGTGGCGCTGTTCGGCGCCCTGGGGTCGCTGCTCGGCGATTTGTTCATTTTCCGCTTTGTGCGCGACAATATCCGCCGCGACCTGGATGTGCTGATTGAAGCGCTGAAACGCGAAGAGCGCTGGCTGCGCCTGCACCGCCGCCTCACTGACTTAAAATATTTTCATCTGCTGGTGCCTCTCTTCGGCGCCGTGATTATCGCTTCGCCCTTGCCCGATGAACTCGGGCTGCTGCTGCTTGGGCTTTCACGAATAAAAACCGGCACCGTCGCCGCCCTTACTTTCTCGCTTAACTTTTTGGGAATTTTGGTGATCGGGCTGATCGCCCAGGGGCTGGCCTGAACCATCATATTAAGAGTGAAACTATAAAAAAATGCCGGCATCCCCGACCGGCATACTGTTATTTAACTGGTCGCTATCGCTATTGCTAAAAATTGGTGTGGTTGTCCCGACTAAGTCGGGACTGATGCTAACTGGTTTTTCCAATTCTTCTACAGTTTCAATTGACGCTCCGCCGTTACTACCCGCTCCCGCGTGGTTAAGAAGGCGTCGGGGTTCAAAGAAATCGCGTCAATCCCCTCGCGCACCAGCCAGGCGGCAAACTCCGGATAATCGCTCGGCGCCTGGCCGCAGATATCCACCGGGCGCCCCGCGGCGTGCGCCGCTTTAATCACCATCCGGATTAAAGAGGTTACTGCTTCATTGCGCTCGTCGTAGAGCGGGCTGACCAGCGCCGAATCGCGATCCACGCCCAGCGTCAGCTGGGTTAAATCATTAGAGCCGATGCTGAAGCCGTCAAAAATCTTGGCAAACTCGGAAGCGAGCAGGGCATTGGCCGGAATCTCGCACATCACATATACCCTAAGCCCTCCCGGGCCGCGGATGAGCCCGAACTTTTTCATGGTAGAGAGCACCTGCCGGCCTTCCGCTACGGTCCGGCAAAACGGCACCATCACAATAATGTTCTTAAGGCCCCATTCGGTCCGCGCTTTTTTGAAAGCAGCGCACTCCAGGGCAAAAGCCGGCTGGAATTTTGGGTCATAATACCGCGCCGCCCCGCGCCAGCCCAGCATCGGGTTCTCTTCTCTCGGCTCAAAGCCGGCGCCGCCGATAAGAGTGGCGTATTCATTGCTCTTAAAATCCGACAGGCGCACAATTACCGGCCGCGGATAAAAAGCGGCGGCAATAAAAGCAATGCCTTCGGCCAGCTTGTCTACCAAAAATTGGGTTTTATTCCGATATCCCGCGGTCAGCCGGTCAATTTGATTGGTTATCTTCCGCTCTTTGATTTTTTGATAATGCACCAGCGCCAAAGGATGAATTTTGATAAAATTGGTAAAAATAAATTCCTCGCGCGCCAGCCCCACCCCGTCGGCCGGCAAGGAGGAGAGATAAAATGCCTGGTGCGGATCGCCGATATTTAAGTACACCTTGGTGCGGGTAGGAGTAAGCTTGGCAACGGCGGTGCGCTTTACGGTAAAGGGCAAGCGTCCAGCGTAAATGAAACCGACGTCGCCTTCCGCACAGGAAACCGTAACCTCGCTGCCTGGTTTAAGCCGCCGGCGCGCTTCCGCGGCTCCCACAATGCAGGGGATGCCCAGCTCGCGGCTGACAATGGCCGCGTGGCTGGTTTTGCCGCCCTGCTCCGTTACTACGGCAGCGGCCAGACGCATAATCGGCTCCCAGTCCGGATCGGTAATTTTGGTCACCAGCACTTCGCCGGGCTTAAATGACTTCATCTGGCGCGGGGCATTGATAATCCGCACCGGCCCCTGTCCGATTTTCTGGCCGACGCTGACGCCTTCCACCAATACTTTGCCTCTTTTCTTTAGCTGATAAGTTTCTATGATATTGCCGGTGGCGCGCGATTTTACGGTTTCCGAGCGCGCCTGCACAATGTACAATTTTCCGGTTCTGCCATCCTTGGCCCACTCAATATCCATCGGCCGGCCGTAATGCTTCTCAATCAGCATGCCCCATTTGGCAAGCTGAATCACTTCCCTGTTGCGTAAACAAAATTTCTGCCGCTGGATGGCCGGAACTTTTACCTGCCTCGTACCTGACTGCCCCCTAAATTCTCTACTTGCTCCTTGTTCCTTGCTCCTTGTTCCTTGTCTATACACCAACTTCACCTCTTTGCTCCCCAGCTTCCGGCTGATAATGGCCGGCAATCCCCGCCGCACCCCGTCTTTGAAAACAAACCACTGGTCCGGCGTTACCCGCCCCTTTACCACATACTCGCCCAATCCGTAGGCCGCGTTAATCAGCACTACTCCCGGGAATCCTGATTCCGTGTCCAGCGTGAACATCACTCCGCTCGCGGCCAAATCCGACCGCACCATCAATTGCACGCCGACCGACAAGGCTACCGCCAGATGACTGAACCCCTGCGCCTGCCGATAAGAAATTGCCCGGTCCGTAAAGAGCGAGGCAATACATTTTTTGCAAGCGGTGAGGAGCGCCGCCTCACCCCGCACGTTCAGATACGTCTCCTGCTGGCCGGCAAAACTGGCAGCCGGCAAATCTTCCGCCGTCGCACTCGATCGTACCGCTACATCAATGTCCGTCGGGGATTCCGAGTTCCGGATGTCGGATTTTATCAATTTCTGATACGCCTCTACCATCTCCTTTCTCATATCATCCGGCCACTCCGCCGCCAGTATTATCTGCCGCACCTGGGCTCCGGCCCGGGCGAGCGCCCGCACATTTTTGACATCCAGCCCGGCCAACGCCTGTTTAATTTTTTTATCCAGCCTCGCACCTTTAATGAATTTCCAGTAGGCCGATGCCGTCAACGCAAAACCATTAGGCACCGGCACGCCTTTTTTCGCCAGCTTGCGATACATCTCCCCAAGCGAGGCGTTCTTGCCGCCGACCGAGGGGATATCTTTTATTGTTAGGTCCTTAAACCAACGGATGTACATACTCCCGCTCTAACTATTCTATTTTGTCGTAATTGAAACTAGACAGGCGTTCGGAAAATTTATTATTAAGTGAATACAGTATACCACGCTTAAGTCTCCTCTACCAAGCTTGACAGAGGCTCCCGACCCGTGATATGATGTCTACTCCGATTGGTGATAATTGCTCTATTAAGGGGCGATTCATCCCGTTGTCGGATGTGGCTGATGCCATAACGCAAAACCGGAGAGAAAACATGAAGGTCAAGATTCGCATCCCCGGATATCCCGAACCGAGAGAGTATCACGCCGATTCAGGCACGACGGCCAAGGAGTTCCTCGCTGACGTCACTCTCCTCATGGAGCCCCCGGGCCGGAAGTACCTGCTGTTCGAGGGCGCCCGGGCGGTGGAGGAAGACGAACCGCTGCGGCCCGGCGAGGCAGCCATCTATGACGCCGTCGTCATAGAAGTGGCGCCGAGCGAACTGCCGGAGGCAACTCCCCGGCTGGCCGCCGTCTAGCCGAGCCACTCGCATCCAGCCCCGGCACGCGTAGTCGCGAGGCGCGCCGGGCAAGGGGTCAGCCACCACTCGCGACCCCACCAAAAATCCTGATGCTAATCAGGATTTTTGTTTTGCTCTGGTATTAACCTCTTATCAGCGGCAAAAATTCCTTCTCATCCATTATCTTCACCCCCAATTTTTTAGCTTTAGCAAATTTACTTCCTGGTTCCAACCCGACAATCACCGCGGTGGTTTTTGGGCTGACGGTTTCGTTCACCTCCCCGCCTAGCGCTTTAATTTTCTCCTTGGCTTCCTCACGCGACATTGATGCTAAACTGCCGGTTAAGACAAAACTTTGGCCCGCCAGCTTGCCGGTCTTCTGATGCGGTGATTTGACTTTAACCCCATTGGTCAACAATTTACGAATAAACTCCTGGTTCCCCTTGTCCGCCAAAAAAGCAACAACGGAATCGGCTACTTTTCCGCCAATGCCCAGGAGCGCCAGTAATTGCTCGCGGTTCGCGCCCCGGAATTTATCCACCGTCCGGAAATGCTCCGCTAAATCTTCCGCGGTTTCTTCGCCCACGTGCGTAATGCCGAGGGCATTGATAAACCGCGCCAAAGTCACTTCTTTCGCCTGGGTAATGGCCGCCACCAGATTTTGCGCCGATTTCTCGCCGAATCTCTCCAAAGGCTCCAGGTCGCCGCGCGTCAAGGTGAATAAATCCGCCGCGTCTTTAATCAGCCCCGCGTTCACCAGCTGCTCAATAATTTTTTCTCCCAGATGGTCAACGTCAAACGCGGCGCGGGAAACAAAGTGCCGGATTCTTTCCAGCTCCTGGGCAAAGCAGCGGGGATTAAGACAATAAATCGCCACTCCTTGTTCATCGCGCTTTCCCACTTTTCCGCCGCACAACGGACATTTGGTAGGCGCTTTAATGACATGTTCGCGTCCCGTCCGCATCTTCTCCAGCACGCGGACGACTTTAGGAATAATGTCGCCCGCTTTTTCCACCACCACGGTATCACCGATTCTGACCCCGAGGCGCTGAATTTCGTCATGGTTATGGAGCGTGGCGTGGGTAACCGTGGTGCCGGCGAGCGCCACCGGATCCATCAGAGCGACCGGCGTCAGGGCGCCGGTGCGCCCCACTTGCCAATATACTTCTTTAATTTTAGTGGTCCCCTGCTCGGCCGGAAATTTATAGGCAATGGCCCAGCGCGGCGCTTTGCCGGTGTAGCCGAGCAATTCCTGATATTTTTTTTGATTGACTTTGACCACAATGCCGTCAATCCAGAACTCCTGCGAATCCTTTTGCTTTTGCCAGTGGTCGTGAAATTTAAAAATATCGGATAGACTGCCGCCAACCTGCCAATGCGTGTCGGTTAAAAATCCTAATTCCCGCAAGAGCCGGAGTTCCTTCTCTTGAGTATCCGGAGCATTAGCGCTGGAAATATCATAGGCGGTCAGTTTAAGTTTCCGCTCCGCCACAATGCGCGCATCCAGCTGGCGCAGGGTGCCGGCCGCGGCGTTCCGGGGATTGGCAAACAACGGCTCGCCCTGTTTTCCCCTCTCTTGATTGATCCGCTCCAGCGTCTTGGTAGATAACCAGGCTTCGCCTTCTACAATTAACACATCGGACACGAGGGTTTTCTTGCTGTCATTCCGACCGAAGCGAAGCGAAGTGGAGGAATCTCTTGACTGTTGTAAAAGAGCCTGCCTCGAGGGCGTAAAGTGAGTTGAGAGGGATTCCTCGGCTTGGCTCGGAATGACAAGGGGAACACTTTGAATGGTGCGGATATTCTGCGTGACGTCTTCCCCCACCCGCCCGTCGCCGCGCGTCGCTGCGGTCTTCAGCAGTCCCTGTTCATAAGTCAAAATGATGTGCAGGCCGTCAATTTTCAGCTCGCACACATAATTTAAATCTTTGGGCCGATGTCCCAACTGCTTTTCCAGTATCTTCAAAATCCGCTCTTCCCAATCGCGCATTTCCTCCTCGTTAAAGGCGTCGTCAAAACTCCACTGCGGCACCTGGTGCACTACTTTCGTAAACTTCTCCAAGGGTTTGCCCGCCACCCGCTGGGTGGGCGAGTCTGGGGTAACCAATTCCGGATGCTGCGTTTCAATTTTCCGCAATTCATCCATTAACCCTTCGTACATCGCGTCGGTAATTCCCGGCTCATTAAGCACGTGATAGCGATGGCGCAAATCATCAATCTGCGCCCGCAGCCGCGCCACTTTTTTATTTACTTCGGCAGACGTGACCATAATTAAAATAGCTGAATTTAGCCAAAAATTATCATTATCCCCAGGGCATTATACCACACCCCTTGATTAAAACTCAACAAAAAATCCGACTAAGTCGGAATTTTTGTTGAGCGCGCCTCGCCGCCTTACAGCATATCCAGCGAAGCGGCCGAGGGGAAAATTTCAAACTCATGCTGAAAGCGTTTGACATCGGCCGGAGTTAACACCGAACGTTCGCGCAAAAGTTTAATCAAAAAATTTACTTTTTCGTCTTCACGCCGTAATTTGACAACCAGGCTACCCTTAAGATCAGCGATTTTATCGTCCAAATAAATCTTATCGGGCAGATTATTCACTGTCTTTTCTAAATTATCCAGTCTTTCTTCTACACTACCAAATCTTTTCTCAACCGACTCAAATCCCGCTGCTACGGACAGCGCTAAATCATCAATTTTTTCGTCAATTGTTTTGGCCATATTGAAACTGTAGAAGAATGCCGAACACACTCGTTCTCCGCCTGGTCGCTATCGCTATTGCTAAAATTAGCCTGGTTAGTCGCCCCGACTAAGTCGGGGCTCCCTGATGCTAATTGGTATTTTCAATTCTTCTACAGTATCACTATACTAAAACCTATATCGGCTGTCAAGCCTAAAACCCCACTACTCCACGGTACCAATAAATCAGATCGCTCCCCCACCACAGCGCTATTAAAGTGCCTATCACCAAAAACGTACCGAAGGGAATTTCCGAGCGCAGGTGTTTTTTCTTCAGCGCCAAGAGCGGTAGCACGGTGAGCGACCCCAAAAGATAACTGGCAAACAGGGCAACGATAATCTGCGGCCAGCCGAGGAGCGCCCCCATCATAACGCCGAGGCGCACGTCGCCCCCGCCGATCCAGCGGCCTTTGGAAACCAGGTACTGGAAGAGAAAAAAACCACCGCCGATGATTGTGCCTAGCAATAAGCGATAAGCAGTAAGCGATAAGCTGGGGGAGCCGAGAATTAAATTGAAAACAAGAGCAGCAACCGCTCCGGCCCAAACCAAACCAGAAAGAATGATCTGGTACTGCAGGTCATAGACAAAAATAAAAAATAGCAAGGGAATAAAAAAGAAATCGCGCCATAATTGAAGCGCCCACCACCAAAACGCAATGCCCGATAAACCTCCGATAGAAAGAAAGCGACTAAACCAATCCAGCTGATGCCACGCTGCTAGTCCAAACAAGGCTGCGGTAATTAACTCCACCAGCGGATACTGCCAAGGAATCCGCCCTTGGCAGGTACGACAGCGCCCCCGGAGCGCCCCAAAACTCACCAGGGGAATGTTCTCGTACCAGGCTAGCGGGCGGCCGCAATGCACGCAAACGCTGCGCCTCCCCAAACCAGCAGAAGCATCCGGCCGCAAACGCCACAGCGCCATGTTCAGATAACTGCCTACGGCCAAACCCAAACCGATCACCAGAACATAAACTAACCAAACTGGCAATAGCATAGCTACTTTGAATTACGCAATGAGCGAGGGACCCCGACTAAGTCGGGGGGCCGAACGACTAAATTGAGGCGTTTCCGCTCTCCGGCCCGGCTTCCCCGTCTCCTACTAAAACAAACCCCGGGCGCATGGCGCCGCCCTGCCCCCGCAGCGAAGGCGGCGGCACCAGAGGAATCCAAAAACCGAACTCGCTGCCCCGGCCGAGCCCGGCGCTTTTGGCCCACACCCGCCCGCCGTGGGCCGCTACGAATTTACGCGCTACGTACAGCCCCAAACCAGTGCCGTTGACATTAACTCCTTTAACATTATTGCCGCGGTGAAACTTCTGAAATAAATTCGCTTCGTCCAGCCGGTCAAACCCGATTCCCTGGTCCCGCACCGCCAGCGCGACGCCCTTTTTATCGCGGACCGCGCTGACCGTTACCGTCCCCCGCTCGGTGTATTTAACGGCATTGTCCACAAAATTGAACAGCACGGTGCGGATTTTTTCTTCGTCGCACACCACCCCGGGCAGCGGCCGGCGGCTTTTGGCCCACGCCAAAGCCACCCCCTTGACCGCGGCTTTATGCGTCATTTCCACCGCCACGCTTTTAATAATGCCGGAAACATCGCGGATAGCAAAATTATATTTAATCCGGCCTTGTTCCAGGTTGGCAATATTCAAAAACTCGTCGGCGAGGCGAATCAGCCACTGATTGCTTTCGTACATGTTGGCGAGCACCTCGCGCACCCGGCGGCTCACCCGGCCGTAGTCGCCGTCCTGCAGCATGGCCAGATAGCTTTTGATGATAGAGAGCGGCGTGCGCAGCTGGTGGGCGGCAATGTTCAAAAACTCGGTCTTCTGATTATCCAGCTCCTGCAGCCGCAGATTATTGCGTTCCAGGGTTTTGGTGAGTTTTTGCAGCTGTTCGTTGGAGCGGCGGATATTTTGGGCCAGGTCAGCGACTTGTTCGCTTTCTTCAATTTCTTTACGCACCGAACTGATTAATAAAATACCGAACACTCCCATGATGACAATGGCGGTGGTGCGAAAGATGAACTCGGTAACAGTACGGGAAAAGAAAACATCAACTAACAAAATGATGAAAAATAAACCGGTAAACAGCTCAGCCGCTACCGAACGAATGTCAAGGAATTTATATTTAACAATGGCATAAACGGTTAAAATAACGTAAATTGCCACTGCTCCGTTGCCCCAGGGAGCAAAATCAATACCATACCAAAGAGGAAAATTGGTGGAACCGCCGATGAAAGCAAGGAAAATACCAATTAACAGAAGAGTAGCCTGCATTTTCTCCACTCCGCTACTATGGCGCAATTTTCGGAGCAACAATCCCGAGGCGTACAAAACATGCACTACGAAAGAAATTAAAAAAAAGATGTAAAGCGGCCCCGCTACCGGCCAAAAATTAAAGTAAGAACGCGGCTCTACCCGGGCCACAAACCAGGGCGTCAGATCCGCCAATACCCAAAGGAAAGAAAGGCCGTAGAAAATTTTTAACAACTTATAATAAAATCGCTTGCCGTGCAAACCAAGAAATACCAATACCAAATGAAAATAAGTAACTGAAGTAAAAATCGCCCCCACCATCAGAGCGCGCGTCCACCACAGGGCACTAACCGGGTTATCCGTGCGCTGCCAGAAAAAATAACCGTAACTCCAAGCTGCTACGGCTAGGCAAAAAACAAACAAATAGCGCGCCACCGGATTGCGGGTGTGGAAAATAAGCAGGTAACATCCCAGTACCGTGCTGGTAATGGCGTTGATAATCGCTGTGGTGGGGAAATAAGCAAGGGCGGTATTCATATCCGGGAGGGGCTTGGTTATTATAACAAAATCCGAAAAAAAATGCACAAAAAAATTGCACTGGACAGTGCAATTTTCCCCTCCGGTCTCTCCCACAATTGTTGCGAAAGACGGGAAGTCGGCGCCGGAAACGCCGAACTTGATAGGGCAGGTAGCGCACGACAGCGCCCCTTGCCACTAAACGCTGACTACTGCTGCCGGTGTGTGGCATAGACAGTAATCACGGAGACATACATCGGAAGCCTCCCTATCGGCGTTACGACAGTGCCCCAGAAAAGGGCTAGGACGTCGCCCGGCGGCAAAGGGCGACAGTGTAAATGCGGTTCGGTTCCAAAATGAACCGAGTGCGGTCGGCCGGGAACCCCGCCTGGCGCAGCAGGCGACGGAACGTGCCAGGCCAGCGCCGGATGAGCAGAGGCCAGTTGATGACCCACCGTACCTCAAACGACCAGAGCGAGGGATGGATGTGGGCAGTGATGAACAGCCCACCCCCAACCAGCAACTCACGAATCTCTCCGCAGAGCTTCAAGAGTGAGCGGCGAGGCCGATAGTCTAGGAACCCCACCATCTCCACCACATCCCACTGTTCACCGGTGACCCGGACAGCCCTCACAAACTTCTTGAGGTTGTCCGTGACCACTACCATATCTGCCACTCCCCGATTCTGAGCGAGGAACGCCGCCCGGCGTAGCGACGGCTCGTTGAGATCAACGAGCTTAAGCCGCAGGTGCACTCCCGGATGGCGGCGCCGGAACTCCGCGCTGCCTTCAATAATTGCCTGCGCGCTGCCGCAGGCGAGCGACAGAATCCGGATCGGCGCTTCGGAAGAGTGACCCTTCCCGCTGTTCCACAATCGCTCCAGCTCGGCCAAAAACTCGCGGTAGGTGATGCGCAACCGATTGCGCACTGCCTGACCGTCAGGCTGGTCAAGCCAAAAGCGCATCAACCGCTCTCCCCAGGTCCGCGGCTGGCAGATGGCCGAACCGATAGAGTAGATCACGTCGAGTGCTACCGACGTGGTCACTCCGTTGCGCACCCGCTTGCCGTAGGGATGCGCACGGTCAAACCAAACCGTCGCTTCCTCGGGGCCCAAAAGCCAGCGTTCTTTATCCGCTGGCCGGATCACCAAGCGATACCACCATACCTTCACCGCCAGCCACGCCGACAATATCATCATCGGCAGCCAGGCGATAAGGTACGGCCACCAGCGCCGCTCCAACGCCGTAGCTTGCGCTCCGGCGAGCAACGAGTACTGAATGGCCAGTGAAGTATCCTCCCTGCTGGTTTTGACCGCCGCGGCAAGCACTTCGTGCTTGCCGCTACTTTCGTCTACGATCGCGTCCGCCACTTGGCCCGGGCGAACGAGGGCGTCTGCTCCGTTGCCCATTTCAACCCTCTTTCTCCGCCAATCCAATGGCGGGTCGATTAGGGGGACACTAGCGTCCCGGCAGTATTGTCGGTAAACAACAAAACTGCCGGGAAGCTTGTTCTTCGCCGTTCACACTTGTACAGTAGCAAATTTTTGAGGAATACGCCAGCCAAACCGGCTACCGTGTCCAATCCCCGCGCTCTCGGCAAATACCTCTCCGCCATGCCCCTCAATAAATTTACGGACAATGTAAAGCCCCAGGCCTGAGCTACGATTGACGTGCAAATTACTGGCATTATTACCGCGGGAAAATTTTTCAAAAAACCTCGGACGGTCTTCCGGAGCAAAACCTACTCCTTCATCGCGTACTACAAATACAAATTGACCGTCGTTTTTAGCAATAATCTCCACTGTTATACTCTTCCCCTCTGGCGTATATTTAATGGCATTATCAATCAAGTTAAACATTGCGTGCTGGAGCTTCTCGGCATCACCAACAACTGTATAAGCCTCCCCAGGTCGCTGCCACCGAATAGTCAAGCCTGCTCGATTAGCTTTATGAACCAGCTCTTTCACCACCGCCTCAGCCAATGCACCCAGCTCTACCGAACTCCAGTGATATTTGGTTGCTCCTTGTTCCAGGTGAGCAATGTTTACCAATTCATCTCCTAAACGCACCAACCATTGAGCGCTATCTTCCATATGCCGCAATACTTCGGAAATCTCTGCCGGCAATTCTCCAAAATCGCCGTCCCGGAGCATTGCCGTGTAACTTTTGATAATAGATACTGGTGTACGTAGTTGGTGGGCGGCAATATTTAAAAATTCAGTTTTTTGACGGTCAAGCAATTCCAGCTTGGCATTGGCCTCTTGCATCAAAACTATACGAGCCGCCTTCTCGCGCAGACGCATTTCCGTTTTCATAAAATAAAGCGCGCTGACTGACAACCCCAGTACTCCCAAAATAACTACCAATTTAAAGATTGGACGAATAGTGTTCGGCGGGAAAAAACTCTGCCCCACTACCACCAAATTGAGCAAGGCGATAATCACCTCGGCAGCGATTACTTTTAAATTTAAAGCTTGATAACGAATTATAGCATATGCCAATAAACCGGCAAACGGAATGGCGGAAAGAAAAACTATCGGATGTATCGCAATTCCATACGCTGGCAAAAACGCCAGGGGCCCAATAATATCCAGAATAGCATAACCAATCAAAACATAACGCACCTGCACCTTGTGCAAACCAGTGGCCTGGCGATAATGGCGGATGAGGTTGACGAAAAAGAAAACGAAATAGAAAAAGAAATAAACTAAAAAGATATGGTGCAAGGGGCCGGCTAAAGAATGAACCCCCCACTGATAGGTGTAGATACCGCTGATAAACTGACTAGACAACTGGCTGGCAGACAAAAAGACTAAAGCCAGGACATAACCAAGATACAACCACCGGCGCTGGCGATCAACTAATTGGCTGTAGAGTAAGCCAAAGTGATACAAAAAAACCGGAATAAAAACAACACCGGCATAAATGAAACGATCCCAGCGTATTTGCGCCATTTCGGTCGTGGCATTAAACAAGAAAAAGGTGCCAAACAGCCAAATCGCAATACCAACGGTGTAAAGGAAAAATAAAATCTGCAGGAGATCCTTAGGTTTTTTAAGCCAAACAAAAAATCCCAGCGCCAATGCGATAACGCCGCTAACGAGGGGTAGTAATGATATTAGCGAACGGATTTCCACATTCAAAATAGTCAACAATAACCGCTAATTACCATACCGAAAAAACACCGCTTTGTCAACCGGTTTCTCATCTTCTGATAATACATGCACCCAACTAAAAATCCCCCCAATCAGCTTGGAGGGATTTAAAAACTATCCAGTAATTATTTACCCGAAACCAAACGGTGCGGAATTTACTGCTTGCTGATGCCGGCTGGTTTAAGTTTAATCGCCCCGCTTAAACCGCTGGTGTCGCCTTCCAGCGTAGCGGTAATGGTATAGTCGTTGGCGCCGCTCACCGTGTAAACGTAGGCGCCGCTCTGCGGATCGGCCGGAACTTGACCCATATACGGGTTAGCGCAGCCGGTCGCCTGGAATCCGCTGCCGTTAAGACAAGCGTAATCGCCGGCTCCCAAGGTGACATTCGTGCCTGCGGGATAAGCATTTTTGTCCGTGTAGTAAAGCTCCAGCGCAGTCTGCATCTGCTTTAAGTCGGAGAGCCGTTTGGCATCGCGCGCCTTAACGCGGGCGCTGCCGAGCGCCACCACCGCCAGAGTGGAGAGCAGGCCAATGATGGCTACTACCACAATCAGTTCAATCAAAGTAAAACCTTTCGTCTTCATACTGTCACCTCCTTTCGTAATGTCAGATCCATATTGATCATTCAAACTTAACGTTTACCGTTTTTTGCCGCCTTCATCGCCGAGCGCACTTTGGCTACTACCTCCGAAGGCTTAAAATGTGCCTTAATTAAATAATCCGCGGCGCCCTGCTGCAGCCCCTTTTCTACGTCATCTTTCTGCCCCAGATTGGTGAGCAAAATCACCGGGATATCTTTGGTAGCCGGGTCGGCCTTCAGCCGCTCCAGCACCACAAAGCCGTCCAGTTTGGGCAGTAAAATATCCAGCAATATCGCATCCGGCTTTTTCTTTTTGGCCTCCAGCAGCCCTTTTTCTCCGTTTTCCGCCTGGCTCACCTTAAATCCTTCCATTTCAAACTTCTTCTGGTAAATTCCGGCCAAAAAAACATCGTCCTCCACCAATAAAATATGAATTTTCTTTTTTTCCATATTTGTTAAGTGCTTAGCCAATAGGACATCATCTGTCAACCATAAACTGAAACTGTAGAAGAATGCTGACAATATCGTTTTTTACCTGGGCGCTATCGCTATTGCTCTAGAATTTACTTGGTTGGTCGCGGCAGACACTCTTTGGGTGCTCTCCCGACTTAGTCGGGATGCGCGCCCAAAGACACTCGTCTGCCGCGCCCTGATGCTGACTGGATTTTTAATTCTTCTACAGTATCTGGCTATGAACTACTTAAATCATACCACACCCCGCAAAGCCAGTCCAATCGCCACTGCCAGCCGCGGCCCTAAATCATCCAGAATCGGCTTTAACCCTTCCTGGTAAATTACCCGGCCCCAAGGGTCGCCCAGGTAGCATTTAAGGCGGAACTGCTCGGCCAGATATTCGGATAAGCCAGGCAGTTCGGCCGCGCCGCCGGTTAAAATAATCTTTTCCGGGGCGCGCCCGGCGGCGCCGCTCTCCCGCCGATACAGCACCATCCCGTATTCAATTTCTTTCACCAAAGGCTGCAATACCGGCGCTAACAATTCAATAAATTTACTGCGATTCAGGCCGGCCGGTAGATTGGCGCCTCCCACAAATAAATCGCGCCGCAGCTGCTCTACTGCTTCTCCCTTGATGCCGAGAACGCTCTCCAGCCGGGCGGCAATCTGCCGGCCGCCCAATTCTACGCTTTGGTGGGTTACCGGCACCCCGCCCTCCACCATAAAGAAGTTGGTCCGCTCGGCGCCTAAATCCAGAAGCAACACCACTGCTTCGTCGCGCCCCACCAGCGAGCGCACCAGGGCAACGGCCTCGGTTTCGAGCGCCGCGAGTTTCAGCCCTGCCGCGGCAAACACCCGCGTATAAAAAGTTACCAGCTCCCGGGGCACGGCGTTCAACAGCACCTGCTCGGTTTTATCGGCATTCTCGGCTTTCCCCGGCGGCAGCACCTGGTAATCCAAAGTGGCCTCGGCCGCCGGGTAAGGCAAAAGTTTTTCCGCCTCGGCTTCAATTTGGGCGCGCCGGTTTTTGGGGTCACCCAGGGGAATGGTGAGCAAAGCGTGGAACACGGCAGTTACCGGCAATGATGCTACGGCGGTTTTGGTAAGGACTTGCGCCTGCCGGCAAACCTCGCGCAGCTCCCGGCCATAGCGTTCTTCGGCTTGGGCCAGGGCGGCCGTTGCCGTGGGCAAGACTGCCGCGGCGCCGGGCGCTGCAGCGGCGGCCGGTGATTCTCCTTCGGCTTTAGCTCCCCCTGGTCGGGCTAACCGCGCCAGGGCGTGAATATCGGTCGGCGCGGCCGTATATCCGTAAGTATGGAGCACCGGACGGTTTTTAACCTTTTTTAATTCTACCACCTTTACGCCAAAGGCGCCAAAATCTACCCCCAAAAATGATGGCGGTTTGCCGAACATATACGGGTAGTATAGCAGAAAAGGAATGAGGCCGCCAGCGGCGCTGTTGATAAGTAAGGTAAGAGGATGGTACAATCCTGAATATGGCAACAATCAACTTCTACAACACCCTCACCCGCCAATTAGAAGAATTTAAACCCATCAAAAAGGGGCGCGCTGGCCTGTATACCTGCGGCCCCACGGTGTATAACTACGCCCACCTGGGGAACCTGCGCACTTATATTTTTGAGGATGTTTTGAAGCGGGTCTTGGTCTATAACGGCTACCGCGTCAAAAACGTGATGAACATCACCGACGTCGGGCACTTAACGAGCGACGCTGATGAAGGCGAGGATAAAATGGAGAAGGGGGCGCGGCGGGAAGGCAAAACTGCCTGGGAAATTGCTGATTTTTACACCGCCGAGTTTTTAAAAGATTTAGCGGAATTGAATATCGGGCGGCCGGACCTGCTCCCCCGCGCTACCGAACATATTAAAGAACAAATTACCCTGGTGAAAAAACTGGAGAAAAATGGCTTTACCTACCGTACCGTGGACGGCATTTATTTTGACACCAGTAAATTGCCGGGCTACGGCCGCCTGGCTAATCTTGCCAAGCAAAAACTGCGCGCCGGGGTGCGGGTGGACATCGGCGACAAACGCCACCCCACTGATTTTGCCCTCTGGAAATTTTCCCCGCCTTTAGAAAAACGGCAGATGGAGTGGCCGAGCCCCTGGGGCACGGGGTTCCCGGGCTGGCACCTGGAATGCTCGGCGATGAGCACCAAATACCTGGGGCAGCCGTTTGACCTCCACTGCGGCGGCATTGACCATGTGCCGGTGCACCATACCAACGAAATTGCCCAAAGCGAGGCGGCGGCGGGCAAACCGCTGGCTAACTATTGGCTGCATGGCGAATTTTTAGTGCTACCCGGCGGCAAAATGGCCAAGTCAGCCGATAATTTTATTACTCTACGTACTCTTACCGAACGCGGCCTTCTCCCCCTGGCTTATCGCTACTTTGTCCTGCAGACCCACTACCGCAAACCGCTGACGTTTGACTGGCGGGCGCTTCGGGCCGCGCAAAACGGCCTGCAGCATCTGTACCAGATAATTCGGGAGTGGACCGAAGAGCCGGCAATCGGCTGCGCCGAATTTGAGGCGCGGTTTCTTACGGCGGTGAATAATGATCTGAATCTGCCCGAGGCTTTGGCCATTACCTGGGAGCTGATTAAAAGCGGCTATCCGGCAAGCGCCAAAAAGAGCACCTTGTTCAAATTTGACGAGGTGCTGGGACTGGGACTCCGGGAAGTCAAAGCAGAAGCCGAGCCTCCCTTGCCGGCCGCGGTGCAGACACTGGTTAAGGAACGCGACGCGGCCCGCGCCGCCAAAGACTGGGGCAAAAGCGACGCCCTGCGCCAACGCCTGGAGCGTCTGGATTATGAAGTACGCGATACGAAAGAAGGTACGAAAGTGGTAGAAAAAAACCGAAGATAGATACTCCTGCTTACGAAAACAAAAAAATCGCCGAGCAGGGCGATGTGTTTTAGGTAGGCTATCCCGGGGGAACGCACGAATTGTCTCGCGCGCCCCCCGGGGTATTTTTGAATTGACGCCGGCGCGCCTCCTTTCCGCGCCGGTTTTGTTTCAGGCCGTGGCCGCCACGCCCAGGGCTGCATCCAGCAGGCCCTGTACCACCTTCTGCGCCACCGGATGGTAGCGGTCGCAATACTGGCCGAAACACTCCGTGGCCAGCTCCTGGAAGCCGCGATGATGGCTGGCGGCGAGCGCCCGGTAGAGGGGTTTGAGATAGGCGAGGCGCCCCACTTCGCCGAGGAACGTGCGCACGTAGGGCAGCGCCGGCTCGTAGCCGGACTCCACCGCGAGCAGGAGCCAGGCCGCCCGCACCTCGGCGCTCCGGTGCTCGCCTAGGCGCAGGCGAGCGAATTCGGAGCAGACGAAGTGGTCCACCTGCCGCTTGAACAGGTTCAGGCACAGCACCCACTGGGCGCTGGTCCACTTCTCCCCGACGGCTCGGGTCGGGGCGTCGCGAAGGCTCAAGGCATACAACTCCGCCGTCCTGATCGCTTCGCCCGCGATTACCGGCGCGTTCAGCGGCAACCCCTCGGACCGGTAGACCCAGTCCTCGGCGTCAACCGCCTTGGCCGCGCCGGGGAGTTCACTATCCAGAAAAGCGAGGAATTGCTCGGTGGTGAGGCTCTGGAAGCGGAAACGGGCGATGTACTTCCGAACGAACGCATCCCAGCGCTCCCGCCCGACGTGATTCTCCAGCGCCCAGAGGAACATAGCGCCCTTGTGATAGGGCACTCGCGATAACACCTCGTCCGGGTCCACGGCCGTAAGGTCGGTGACCAGACGCAGATAGCGTGACTTTCCATCGGTCGCGAACGCTGCGCAGTCGCGTTCGTACTGCTTGGCCAGGAGCGCCCGCACCAGCATCGCCTGCTCCACTCCGTATACCGCCTCCAGTATCCGCCCCTCGGCCCAGGTGGTCCAGCCCTCGTTCAGCCAGAAGTCGCGCCACCCGGCGTTGGTCACCAGGTTGCCGAACCAGGCGTGCGCCAGCTCGTGCGCCACCACGTACACCAGCGACCGGTCGCCGGCGATGATGGCGGGGGTGATGAAGGCGAGCGTCGGGTTCTCCATGCCGCCGTAGGGGAAGCTAGGCGGCGGAACGAGCAGGCTGAACTCGCCCCAGGGGTAAGCGCCGAACAGCGCCTCACCCGCCCGAATCAGGCTCTCCACCGCGGCGAACTCCTGCGCCGCTGCCCTGACCACTGACGGCTCGGCCCACACCCGGGAGCGCAGACCGATCTCCCAGTTCTCCAGCTCGCCCACCGCGAAGGCAAAGAGATATGCCGGCACCTGGTTTTTCATCTGCCAGCGCTCCACCGCGAAGTTGCCTTCTTCACGGCGCTCCAGGCTCTGCGCCGCCATCAGGCCGCGCAGCTCCCGCGGCACCGTGAGCTCACCGGTGAAGGTGAAACGCACGCCCGGGGTGTCCTGGCAGGGCAGGAACGAGCGAGCGTTCAGGCACTGCCCCTGGCTGAACAGGAACGGGTGCTGGCGGCCCGCGGTCTGCTCCGGCGTGAGCCACTGGAGGCCGCTTGCCTCCGGCGTGGTGCGGTAGACGATGCGAACGCGGCCGTTCGCGGGCACCGTTACCGTGAGGCAAGCGCCGAGGAGCGAATCCGGCTCGTGCCGTTCAAACTGAAGCGTGCCCCCTTCTCCGTCGGTCACGGTCCGGATGGCAAGGCCGCGGGTATCCAGGTCCACCTCGCCGCCCTGGTTGAAGTGAAGCGTCGCCTGGCAAGAGAGCGTCCGCGTCGCGAAGTCAACGGCCGCCCGCCAATCAACGTGGGTCGTCTTCGGCTGACCCTTGCCGTAGTAAGAATGCGGATCTGGTCTGTCAACGAACGGTTCGCGCAAGGTCTTCTCCTTTTTGGTTGGTAGCGTTATCAGCCATTGGTTGCGCCCCAGCGGCTGGGAATTCTTGAATTAAACTAAAATTAGCATTATTAACCCAAAAAGTCAACTCCGGCAACAAAAAATCGCCCCTGTTAGAGGGCGATATTTTTTATGCTTCACAACCATCCCTTCTTCTTAAATAACCCTAACATCCCGCCGGCGCCCAAAATCACCAAAGCCAAAATTATCCAGAATCCGCCGGGCCAACCCACCAACGGCGTGCCCCGTGCCCGCACCGCCAACACGGTAGCGAGCAAAGTCAGCGGGAAAGTAAGCACGGCAATAATGGTAAGCGTCTTCATAATTTCGTTGGTGCGCATGGCAAGGAGCGACTCGCTGGTTTCGTGCAGAGCATTGATGCTCTCTTTCTGGCTCTCCAGCATCTGCCAGATTTCGCCGGCAAATTCGCGCAGGTCGTTGAGGTAATGCTGGTAGCTGCCTAAATCAAGCTCGCGCCCGGCATAACGGATTAACCGGTCCAGCACCAGCCGGTGCCCCTGCATGGTGCGGCGAAAAGTTACCGTATTGGTCTTGAGGCGCAAAATTTCCTCGGCCAGCTCGCGGGGCGGCAGCTTACGAAACAACATCCGGTCTACCCGCGTAATGTCGTCGTTGACGTGCAGGAGAATAGGAAAAATTGAATCCAGCAAACGGCTTAACAATTCCAACAGCAAGTGCGCGGCGGTGCCGGCAAAATAATTGGCGCGCGCCGTGGCCCCCTTGGCGCACTCGGCAAAAAATTCTCCCAGGGGCACCAGCTTGCCGTCGTGCACCGTAAGCAAAAATTGCCCGCTCAAGAAAAAATCAACCTCGGTAAACCCCAGCTTGCGGCTGTCGCGGTCAAACACCGGCCATTGCAGTACCAAAAAGTAGTAGCTGCCACGCTTGACGATTTTAGGGCGCTGAAAAGGCGGCAGGCTTTCTTTAATGTCGGGCTCCAGCAATCCAAAACGCTGCTGAATCTCGCGGAGCTCCTTCTCGCCCTGTTTAGTAACATTTACCCACACCACTCCGCCGTGGCTGATGTCGTGAAGATGCTTCATACCCCTATAGTATACCAAAAACCAGCGCCCTCTGCCATCACTCATCACTAATTTAAAACCCCGACTAAGTCGGAGCTAATCCTCTGCCCGCCAGTGGCTGACGAATCGCTGACGAATAAAGGACAATGGCGGACGATGGAGTGAAATCCCCTCCCTTCGTTTCTCCATCGTCCGTACTGCTTAACGTATCCCTGGCCGTCAGCTTCCGGCCGTTAGCGCCGTTGGGCAGCCAGGATATCGGAAAGAGCGTAGCAAGTTACTAACTGGCCGCTGTTACCCAAAGCGCGGCGGGAACGTACCAAGCCATCATACACCTGAAGCCGAGGATTATCCCAGGCAATACCCCGCCGGCGCAGACTATTCAGGGTCAGCCAGGTTTCACCGTCAGCCTCAAACACACCATCCTCCCCGGTACAATACTCGCCCGCCAATGCCGGAACGCGGTAGCGCTCGCCGGCTCCGGCTGAATCCAGGTAAGGAGAAGCTGCCACCCCTGCTACGTCTGTCCCCGGGCCAAGAATTATAGCGCCGGCTGGTACCTCCATGCCCGGCGGCAAAAATAAATCTGGCGCTGAAAGCGGCTGATAGGTGGTGTTCCCAAAACGGCCGTCCACCACCAATGCCACTTTGCCATTCAAGGGACGCAAGATCCGTCCCAGGGTCTGAAGGTAGCCAACATAGGTCTTAAACGGCCTCAACATCAGGCAGACTTCCGCACCTTCTACGTCCCATCCCTCGCGCAGCACGTTCACCGAAGTAAGCAGACGTAGCGCGCCGCTGGCAAAGGCCGGCAGTATCCGGTTACGCCGTTTGGTTGAGGTATCGCTCACCACACAAGCCGACGGAATGCCATTCGCATTCATCGCCTCGGCGAGCTCGCGCGCAGTGTGCTGGCTAGGGCAAGCGGCAAACACCTGGCGACTAGCCAACTGATATTGCCCGCTTTGATAGAGCCGCGCCACTGCCCGCGTAATCTGCGACCAATGCCGCCCCAAGTGCTTCGCTAGTGCCTTGCCTTGGTAATCCAGCCCGGCTTCGCCCTCTCCCACCGGCAATCCCTCCAGGGAAACGTCTAGCGCCAGGCTACCCCAAGCAAGCGGGCAGAGCCAGCCTTCGGTAACGCCCCAGGGAATGGTCCGGCGGTCCAACCGCAGGCTGAAGTTATTCTGCGCCAAACGTCCTGGCGCAGCGTAGAGCTGCTGGCCGTTGTCCAGAGTGACCGAGACAAAGTCAGGCCGATGCAGGACAGTCAGATAGTCCGGGGTGGCGGAGAATCCAATAATCACCGCTTCGGAGAAATGGCGCAACGCCCCTTGCGCCGGCTCGCCGTATCCCCAGTGGCACTCGTCAAAAATAATCAGATGCGGCTGGAACTCCGTCGCCAGCTCGTGGGCATACCGACCCAGGCTTTCGTCGGTAGTAACCACAATGTCCGAGTGCCGGTGACCCCGCGCTGCCACCACCTGACCCGCCGCATTGCGGATGTCCGGCAAGCTGGCCAGGAACCCTACCATCCCGCCGCTAAACTTCACCACCGCCCGCGCTGTCTGCTCCACCAACAGTTTGGTCGGCTCCACTACCAGCACACGCAATCCGGTACAGAAGCGAGCCCAGGCCGCAAACTCCACAGTTTTGCCAAGGCCCGTGGCTTGCTCCACATAGGCGCGCCGCGTACCAGAGCGGTCCTCCAACCAATCTTTGGCGTGGTGAAAAGTTTCCCACTGATAACGGCGCAGGGGGGCCGGCAGTTGGCGGTGCCACTCCCGGAGGGCCGCCAGCCGCTCCGCGAGTGCACGCCGGATATCGTCGTGCCGCATGGCAGTCCTCCTGGGGGTTGGTTGTTTTGTTAAAAGGGCACCAATGCCCTGCCATCAATTTATATCTAATCGCTTAATCATTGTCAAGATAAAAAATCAACTTTGATAAGACAAACTTTGGCAATTGAGAAACGTCCCTTGCCAGCTACTAATAAGTAACTGACAAGGGACGACGAGGACGATGCGGTTTCGTTCCCTCCCTGCTGATGCCCTCATCGTCCTGCTACTTTTTGGTTAGCCGGTGCTGCCGGCGCTTCTGCTTTTTGGGCTCCCTCCTTTCCGGTGGCGGCGGCAAAAAATCTGCCAGCCGCGCTTTTCCCAGCAATACCAGTACTTCCTGCACCAGGGCAGCGACTATGGCAGCAAACGACTGGCTGACTGCCCTCTGCCCCGGGGACGGCGTAACTGCCGCCCGCTTGGTTTGCCGAGCGGGGATTTTTTTGATCCGCCGCTTTTGTTTTGGTTTCCGGCGCCGCTTTGGGGGTTGCCGCTTTGGGGGGTTAAGCGATGACGGCACCGAAGCGCGACTGACTTCCGGCCGCGTCACTGCCTCGGCCGGCGCTGGTTCAGTTACTGCCGGCGTAATATCAGCACAACGCGGAGGAATATCTACCCCAGCTTCCGGCGCCATCTCCACTACGGGCACCGGCGCGGGAAACGCTTCCCTACGTGCGGAAGCAACTTCTACCGGCGCCGCCACCGCCCCGGCCGCCTCGGCGGCTTCCCCGCGCTGAAGAATAACCGCCCGCCAACCATCCAGTTGCTTAATCCACTGCAACTGGAGTAGCTCTTGGAGCAGCGCAATAATCTCCACAATGCTGATCGCCGAAAAGTCAACCTGCATAACCAGCACTGGCCCGCGCACCACCTGCTGCCCGCCGACTTTAACTGCCCACTTGGCCAGGGTGAGGTAGGCGCTTTCGGCAGTAGCCGGTGCCTGGCGAACGTGGCGATTCCCGTGAATCGGAGGTTTCTCTTTAATAGACAAAGCGGATGGTTCAATGGCTGCCGTGGTCGGGGGTAAGGCGGCGGTTCCCGCCCCGGCAAATTCTGCTTCCTTCGGAAGCAACGGCTCCCTGTCCGCTGCCCGAGGCCTGACCGGTGGAGGCCGCTGGGCCGGTTTTTCCGGCCGGGCGCCGAAGGTCGGAATCGGTACCGCGGGAATAACCCGGATGGTCAGCCATGGCTCGGCACCCGCAATCAGCTGGCGTTGCTGCAGCTCTACTAGCGCCCGCCGGGCTTGAGCAAGCGACAACCCGCACCGAATCTGGAGCACCTGGAGGGGCGCTTTGATGATTCGGTGGCCCGTCGGGGTAAGCAAAAGGTGCTCGCAGAGCAGACGGAAAACGTCTTCGTAAGAAGAAACGTCGTCTGACCCGCCGGATTCCTCACCAGCTTTTCCAACGGCATCGTCTTCTCCTTCTTCCCCTGCCAACGCCTTCAGGTGTTCAATCGCCAAGAGCAGCCGCTCAATTTCGGCCGGCGTCATTGCCACCGCCCGCCGCAGCTTAAGAAAGATCTCCACCTCCAGCTGGCGGATCCGCTCACGCGAAACATCAAGCTGGTCACCGATCTGCTGTAGAGTGAGCGGTTTAGGCAGCCCCCAACCCAGCCGACCGCGCAGTATCGTCAGTTCGTGCTCGTTTAATACTCTGGCAATCGCCACCCGCAGGGTGTCCAGTTGTTGTTGATACTCCGCCAACAGCTCCCGGGCCATTATTTCCTGTTCCGGGCTGGCGCTGGGGTCAGGAATCAACTCGCTAAGCAAGCGACCCGATTCCTCGCTGGATCCTGTCTCCTGGTCAAACGAATGATGGTAGCGGGAGAGAAAGCTCAAACACCGCCGCAGCACCTTCCGGCTCAACTTGCCGACAATCACTTTTCCCTCGGCCGTGCCGTCGACCCGATGGATGAACTGAAACAGCTGTTCTTCTTCCGGCCATTGTCCGTAAAACTGGAAAAAGCTGAACCGAGCGCGGCGCACATAACGAATTTGTTCGTGGAGATAAACCGGAATCCGGTAAGGCAACTGGCTACCTCCGTTTTCAATCGCCCGCTGAATATGGTGCCGAATATACCATACCGCATAGGTGCTGAAACGAAATCCCTGCCTTGGCTCAAACCGGTGAAGCGCTTCCTCAATGCCGACTACCCCTTCCTGGACCAGATCCAGGAGCGGCAGTCCATAACCGCGATACTTAAAGGCAACGGAAAGCGTGAGGCGAATATTGCCGTAGACCAAACGGTGATAAGTTTCCTGGTCAGCGGTCTGTTGCCAATAACTAAACAGCTGCCGGAATTCTTGCTCATCGGTGAGCGGCGGGTACTGGCGGAAACGCGCCAGGTACCACTGCAAATCTTGCCAGTCAGTGGACATGGCGCATCTCCTGGTTGAGTGAGAAGGACACGATGTGAAAAGAACTAACCCCGCTTTTTCCGTGTCCTAAAAAGGCGGGGTCCGTTATTCAACGGAATGTTTCCATCGTGCCATAATCCTCCCCGCGTGTCAAAAAATGTCAAAATTAATAATTCAAAAACCCCGACTAAGTCGGGGCATATCAATTTTTACTTGCCCGCTTCCCGACTTAGTCGGGATTCGCGGGCTTCTAATAAAGGACAATGGCGGACGATGAAGTGAATTCCCCTCCTGTCAAGACGGCTTCGGATATGATATAATATCCCCAATTCGGACGACCAACAGCTGGCTGGCAATTTTGCTGTATTTTTTGGATTCCCGCCTTCTCCCACTTACTTCTACCAACCTTCTCGCCTACCATCCTACAAGCCTACAAGCTACCAACATTATGACTGACGGGAACGAACCACGCCTAGCATCTGCTGCAGCGGAACCGCCGCGCGAACTCCTACCCCGCCCGCCGGAGCGCCCCCGCCTGCCTGACCTAAAGCCCGAAGCCGCGCCCGAGGCCACCCCTGAAACTGTCGCGGAAAAAGAAGCCGCCGCGGCTGCGGCGCCGGCCGAGGAAGCCAAACCCAAATTGCGCCTGTTGCCCCGACTGCGCAAAACCCCGCCGGCTCTGCCCAAAACCCGCGACGAAGTAACCGTGCGCATTGAAAAAATTCTGGAGGAGGGAGTGGGCGATGCCTTTGCGCGGCTCTCGCCGGTCGCCAAGGAGGAATTCAAGCTGAAGGGCGAAGAGACCGCCCGCGCCATCCGCACCCTGCTGCAGGCCACCCACGTGAAGGTGAAAAAAATTTTCCGCCTGATTTTAGCCTGGCTGAAAATGCTCCCCGGCATCAACCGGTTCTTTTTAGAACAGGAAGCGAAGATTAAAACCGACAAAATCATCGCTTTACATCAACGACAACGTCAAAAATAGAGCGTCAGCAGATTCGGCAAGTCAGCAGATACAGCAGATTCAGTAGCGAATGAACTAGTTACCATTATGCTGATTAACTGAATCTGCTGATTAACTGAATCTGCTTTTAACTCTCCTTGCCCATGCCTCCCGACCTCGCCCCTTTCTCTCCCCCCGAAGCCATCTCTTTTGTCGCCGCTCTTTTGCAGAACCCGGCGGTGTTTTTGCTGGTCGTAGTCTGGGGCATTATTTTCGCCCTGGTCGCTTTGCTCTACCTGCTGCGGGCGTTGTTACACGCCAAAAGCCGCGCTGCCAAAGCCTTCCACAAAACCGTCCTGCTCGTCCGCGTGCCCAAGGAAAAGAAAACCGAAACCGAACAGCAGCGCTCGGCCGAGGCCGCCCTGAACCAAATCCGCGAAGAAATTGCCGTAGCCGACACCTTTTTCTCGGCCGTGGCGGGACTCAAGCGCGAGCGCGGGTTGATGAAGTGGCTGAAGGGCCGCAACGACCACTTGGCGTTTGAACTGGTGGCCAAAGCAGGCAAAATTTCTTTCTACGTGGCCGTACCGGATAAACTGCGCGGCTTTGTGGAACAGCAAATCCATGCCCAGTACCCGCACGCGGAAATTACCGAGGCGCTGGACTATAACCTGTTTACCCCCTACAGCTATATTGCAGGCAGCTACCTGTGGTGCAAATTCAAATCCGCTTTCCCTTTTAAAACCTACAAAAAAATGGACAGCGACCCCCTGCTTGCCCTCTTGAATCCCCTCTCCAAAATCGGCGCCGACGAAGGGGCGCTGATCCAGTATGTCGTGCGCCCGGCCAGCCCCCGCTGGCGCTCCCAGGGGGTGCAGATGATCCGCGACATCAAGGAAGGCCAGAAATTTGAATATGTCGCGCGCCGGGGAGCGCTAATGCGTGAGCTGTTTAAGACTAAAAAAGCGCTCTTCCCCCAAAAACGCGACGCCGCCAAGCAGACGGCCGCGGCCGAACCCTACCGCCTGACCCAGATGGAAGAAGAAATGGTAAAAGGCATGGAAGAAAAACTCTCGCACGGCGGGCTGGAAATTACCGTTCGGGTGGTAAGCTCGGCGGGAAGCCGCGCCCGCGCCCAGTTAAACCTGGAAAACATTATCAATGCTTTCAGCCAGTACAACATTTACCGCTACGGCAACTCGTTCGGCGCCGCCTTGCCGCGCCGGGTGGGAACGCTCATCAGCAATTCCATCTACCGCGGGTTTGACGAGCGCCATTACCAGGTGGTCAACACCGAGGAGCTGGCGAGCCTCTGGCATCTGCCGCTGCCCGCTACGGAGACTCCCCGGATTAACTGGCTCACGGCCCGGCGCGCGCCCCCGCCGATCAATATGGGAACGGAAGGAATTATCTTGGGGCGGGCAGTATACCGGGGAGAAGAAACTGTGGTGCGTATGAAGCGCGCCGACCGGCGCAAACACCTTTATGTGGTCGGCAAATCCGGCAGCGGCAAATCGGTCTTTATTCAAAATCTGGCGGTGCAGGACATCCAGAACGGCGAAGGCGTGTGCGTGGTTGACCCCCACGGCGACTTTGTGGAATATGTCCTGCAGCACATCCCTAAAGAGCGCGTGGACGATGTGGTATATTTTAATCCGGCGGACACGGAGCGGCCGATTGGCCTGAACATGCTGGAAGCGGCTACCGAAGAACAGAAGGATTTTGTCACTCAGGAAATGGTTTCCATTTTCTACAAACTGGTAACCGACCCTAGCATGATCGGCCCGATGTTTGAGCACAACATGCGCAATGTGATGCTGACTTTAATGGCCGACCCGGAAACTCCCGGCACCATTGTGGAAATTCCGCGGATGTTTACCGACGACGCCTTTGTGGCCAAATGGAAAAAGAAGCTGCGCGACCCGGTGGTGCTCGCTTTCTGGGAAAAAGAAATGGCCAAAACCAGCGATTTTCACAAGTCGGAAATGCTCGGCTACCTGATTTCCAAGGTGGGGCGCTTTGTGGAAAACGTAATGATGCGCAATATTATTGGACAATCGCATTCTGGTTTTAACCTGCGCGAGATTATGGACCAGCGCAAAATTCTTTTGGTCAACCTGGCCAAAGGGCTGGTAGGAGAAATCAACTCCAACCTGCTGGGGCTGATAATCGTTTCCAAACTGCAGATGGCCGCCCTGGAGCGCGCGGCCTTGCCCGAAGAAGAACGCCACGACTTTTATCTCTACATTGACGAATTCCAGAACTTTATTACCGAATCCATTGCCACCATTTTGTCCGAAGCCCGCAAATACCGGCTGAACCTAATTATGGCCCACCAATATATGAAGCAGCTGGAAGATAACAAGGGCAAAACCACGGTGCGCGACGCGGTGCTCGGGAACGCCGGCACCATTGTGGCTTTCCGCATCGGGCCGGAAGACGCCGAGGTGCTGCAGAAAGAGTTTGCCCCGGTGTTCGGCAGCTACGACCTCCTTAATATTGAGCAATATACTGCTTATATTAAATTGCTAATTGACAATACGGCCAGCAAGCCTTTTAATATGATGACCTACCCGCCGCTTGCCGGCAATAAAGAGCTGGCCGCCGCCATTAAAGAGCTCTGCCGCCTAAAATACGGCCGGCCGCGCGAAATTGTGGAGGCGGAAATTATGGAACGCGCCCAGCTGGGAGTGGCGGCTAAATCTTCGGAAGTAGATTTAAGCGAAGCCAGTTTATGACTACCTTATACCGCAAATACCGTCCGCAAAAATTTGCTGACTTAACCGGCCAGGAAGTGGCCGTAACGACGATTACTAATCAGCTGGCGACCAACCGCGTGGCGCACGCTTATTTGTTTTCCGGTCCCCGCGGCGTGGGCAAAACCACTCTCGCGCGCCTGTTGGCCAAAGCCGTAAACTGCGAGCGCCGGAAAGCGGTGGAAGCCGAGCCTTGCAATGCCTGTGATTCTTGTACCGCGATTACCGCCGGCAAACACTTTGACGTGGTGGAAATGGACGCCGCCTCGCATACCCAGGTGGACAATGTGCGCGAAAATATTATTGCCAACCTAAACGTGCCGCCTGCCCGCGGCAAATTCCGCGTATTTATTATTGACGAAGCGCACATGCTCTCGGGCAGCTCTTTCAACGCCCTGTTGAAAACCCTGGAAGAGCCGCCCGCGCATATGATCTTTATTTTGGCTACTACCGAACCAGGCAAATTCCCCGCCACGGTGGTATCGCGCTGCCAGCGCTTTCAATTTAAGCGCATTCCCGCCGCTATCATGCGGGAGCGCTTAGCGGCCCTGGCCAAGGCGGAAGGAGTGCAAGTGGAGCGCGAAGTTTTAGATCGCATTATTAAAAAGAGCGACGGCTGCCTGCGCGATGCCGAGAGTCTGTTGGGGCAGGTATTATCCCTTAATCAAAAAAAAATCAGCGCCGCTGACGCCTCTTTATTTTTGCCGCCGGCCAATCTGGGAGCAGTGCTGGATTACCTGGAAGCGCTGGCGCGGGGTGAGGCCGGCGCCGCGCTCCGGATAGTGGCTGATTTATTTAACCAGGGCGCCTCGCTGGAACAATTCGGCGAAGAATTGCTGGAAACGCTGCGCCTGATTATGCTCGTCCAAATCAGACCCGATTCCCTGGAGGCCTCCGATGGGGGGGCGGACGCAGTATCGCGTCTGCGCGCCCTGGCGCGAACCTTGCCGCTTCCGAGCCTCCCTGCCTTGATTGAATTAGCCCTAAATACCAAGGCGCGGGAGCGCCAGACCATTGCCCCCACTCTCCCCTGGGAACTGTTTGCCGCCGAGGCAGCGCTGCGGTTAACCGCCGTCGGCCCGGCCCTTAATGCTAATCGCCCTCCGCCTACGGATACCGCGCCGGTCCCGCTGGCTCCGGCTGCCCCCCTACCCAAAACCGAAGCTAAACCGGCTAAAGATACTCCTAAAAAAACTCCTGCCCCCCACCATTCTACCCAGCCGACCACCGCCATCCCGCCCGCGATCAGCTTGGAAAAAATTCAAAATCAGTGGGGGGCGGTAATTGAGCGGGTGGCAAATTCTACTCCCTCGCTCACCGTAATTATGAAGACTTGCCAGCTGGCCCAGGTTGATGAACAAGGCTTGCATCTGACCGTGCCGTTCCGGCTGCACCAGGAAAAAATTGCTGAATTAAAAAACCGCCAAGTGCTGGAGGCGAGTTTGCGCGCCGTAACCGGAGTGGCACTAGCGGTAATCTGCCGGGTGGCTGCCAGGGGCCCCCGCCCCGCCGCGCCAGTTCCCCAGCCGGCTGCCGGCCCGGCACCCGAATCCAGCTCCCCGGCTGATCTCACTGGTTTTGCCCTGGAATTTGGGGGAGAAGTGGTGAGTTAATACTGTCATTCCGAACTAATGTGAGGAATCTCTTTCTTAAATTATCTAAATTTCCCCCGCTCTTGATTCTTGCACTCTCGCTCCTCCCCGCCTCTGCCTTCGCCGCCACTCCCGCGCATTATCTTAATGTGCCGTTCACCCCTCAAGTGCCGGACGGCAACTGGAGTCCGCCCTGGAACAATGCTTGCGAGGAATCCAGCGTGATTATGGTGGAGCGCTATTATCTGGGAGACCAGCGGCAACGGATTCCCCCCGCCGAGGCCAAGGCGCTGATGCGGCCGCTGTTTCGCTGGGAAGACCGGGTATTCGGCGGTAATGCCGATACCAACGCCGAACGCACGGCGCGGCTGATTAATGAATACACCTCTTTTGAGGCTACCATCGTACGTAACCCCTCTCCCGAGGCGATTGAAGCCGAACTTAATGCAGACCGGCCGGTTATTACCCTTAATTACGGCATTGCTCTTAACAATCCCCGCCACCGCTTCCGGCGCGGCGGCTCCGGCTACCACATGATGGTGCTAACCGGCTACGATCACGCCCGCAATCAATTCGCCGTGAACGACCCAGAGCTCTCCGAAGGCCTTGACTATCCTTATTCTTATGATAAGATTCTCTCTACTTTGGGCGATTTTGACCACCGCACTAAAAAAGTAAACCGCGAACTCCCTACCGTCATTTTTACCAAACCCAAAGAGTTTATCCGCGCCGCCGGCCGCCGGCGGGTATACCTGGTGCGCGAAGGACGTAAATTCCTAATCACCAGACCGAAAGTATTCACTGCCCACCGCTGGAGCTGGCGCCTGGTGCGCGCGGTGAGCGCTGAAGAGTTGGCCGCCTTGCCTGAGGGCGAACCGATTGAGGAATAAATTAAAATTATCGTGCGCTAAAAACTCTAAATTAAAAATCAACTTTCCGAGGTCGTCTAATGGTAGGACCCATGGCTCTGAACCATGGTATCTTGGTTCGAATCCAAGCCTCGGAGCATACTGATCCCACCCACAACGACTTTTATTTTGGATACTACAACCCAGAGAATAAACGCATTGCCTGCTACTTCCCCGAGTAGCACAGGAGGTAAAAAAGCAGAGGTGTGGATAAGTTGACATTTGTATCAAGAATGGTGTATACTTGAAACATAAAGTCTCCTGCGCCTACCCCTCCCGGGGTAGTGTGCAGGATTTTTGTTTTAGGGGGCTAAAACAAGGCTTTTTATGCCACAAACAGAGCGAGTTCAAATTTATACAGACGGTGGAAATTTTTATCACCTGGTTCTTAAAAAGTTGAATATCGGGGAGTTAGATTTTTCATTTGAAAAATTCAGCCATTTTTTAGCCAATGGAAGAACAGTAACTGGGAAACGTTATTATGTGGGCACGGTAAGAGAACGAGAAGGAAATTTGAGGACTAGAGAAGCGATGTCGCGGCAAACAAAATTTTTTACCGTATTACATTCAAGCCAGTGGAGTATAAATACCAGTAAGCTACGCACGCGCTTAGAAAAAATAATAATTGATGACCGAGTAAAGGGGTATCAGGAACTTCGCAAAAAGGGAGTACACTTCATTGAGTTTGAACGAACAAGAGAAAAGGGTATCGATGTGAAGCTCGCTACTGATTTAATTGTTGGAGCAATTGATAATCAGTATGACACTGCCATCGTGGTGAGTTCTGACGCCGACCTTGTGCCGGCAATAGATTGGGTGCGTTTCCGCCAAAAAAAGAAAGTTGAATACATTGGTTTTTCCTTTCCCGCCAACTTAAAAGACGAACCAACCAAACCTCTTCAAACGATGATAAGCAAAACCGATATTCAGAGAGTGCTAACCGAGTCGGATTTACGGCCTTTTATTATAGAAAACCCTAGGCTTTTGTAAATAAAAACACTTGAAATTGTATTTTTTATTTTCAGAGCATGACTAAACTGATTGACGGACGCGCCCTGGCCGATAAAATCCTGGTGGATTTACGCCGGCGCGTGGCGCGCCTCGCCCGCCAGGGCATTCGTCCCCGCCTGGCGGTGATATTAGTCGGCAACGATCCGGCTTCGGTGCTTTATGTGCGCCGCAAGGGTAAAGCAGCCAAAGCCATTGGCCTGCGCTTTACTTTGGTTAAACTCCCGGCCCGCGTCCCGCGCCGTGCCCTGTTAGAAAAAATTAAAAAGCTACAAATTAAACCAGACCTCGCCGGTCTGATTGTACAACTACCCCTGCCTAAAACCCTGAATCATCCCGAGGTGCTCAACGCCATCCGGCCGGAAATTGACGTGGACTGCCTGACTGACGTTAATCTCGGCAAACTAATGCGCGGCGCGCCTGATTTTATTCCCCCTACTCCGGCAGCCATTTTAGCGATTCTGAAATCGCTACGCTGTCAACTGTTGGGGAGTAACATCACTATTGTCGGCACCGGCCTTTTAGTCGGGCGGCCGCTGGCTATGCTGTGCATGCAGGCCGGGGCGAGTGTAACTACGGTGAACAGCCGGAGCGGCGGCCTAAAGGAAAAATGCCGCGCGGCTGATATCATTATCAGCGCCGTCGGAATTCCTAACTTAATCCGGGGAAATATGGTTAAACCCAGAGCAATTGTAATTGACGCCGGTTCGGGCCTGGTCGGAAACAAGGTCGCAGGCGACGTACACCTCCCTTCGGTCCAACGAATCGCCGCCGCCGTTACCCCCACCCCAGGCGGCGTCGGCCCCCTAACTGTCGCCAAACTGCTAGAAAATACCGTCCGGTGCGCGGAGCGGCTTTGGTAACTGTCTTGCTTTTTACTTTCGCTCTTTCTACGCTGGCCACTCCAACAACCAATTAATGCTGCTTTTATAAACCTGGATACAATACCAGTACCACTTATTTTTTCTTCCCTCATCCGCCTGGTCGAGCGCGTTAAAATAGCGTTGTCGATTACGGTACAAAAAAAGAATCGGCGGATAGCCAAAATAAAATAATATCCAATTAAATAACAACCGCCCGATGCGGCCGTTGCCATCCGTAAACGGATGAATTCGCTCAAAACGCTGATGGAAATCCGCCGCGAGAGCCAACGGGTGGCGCTGGCTGGTTTTATTGCTATTCCACCACGCCAATAACATTTTCATCTCTTGGCGTACTCGCCCCACCGGAGTAGTAGGCTTATTATTTACGATAATATCCACTTTTTTATAGCCGCTGGCAATTCCCAAACCCCGTACCAACAACTTATGCAGCTGGATAATCTGGCGCTGGTTGAGGGTGAATTGGGTGCCGCGGATAACCGGAAAAACTTTGATTGAATTTTTTACTTCCACAATTTCTTTGCGAGCGATGGTTTTTTTAATATATTTATTCTTAACTATCGCCTTAACCTCACTTTGACTTAGCTTGCTTCCTTCAATGGCATTGGACTCAAAAATAAATTGCACCGCGTAACGCGTCCATAATTGTCTGGTTGCAAAATGAGATAGGCCCAATAATTTATATTTGAATTGAGTCTTGAGAACTTCAATTTTACTAATCTGTTCCCCATTAAAAATTTTCTCTAAAATAAACAACTTAGGGAGGTTGGCGATAATTAAATCCCGCTCTTTTTGTGCCAGCTTAATCCGGTAGCGGGCTAAATTGTTAGGTATATTTTTACCCAAGTAAACCTGAATTTTTTTATTTTTTTGGTCTATCCTTACCTGTTCTTCCAGGTAAAAATACCGCTTATTTCTGAAGAATTTACGACGAATGGTCGGCATATTAGTTAGGTATATTTTTTGCCTACTTAATTATACCTGATTCAAGTAATATCAGTCAACCGCGCTGATCAAAATAACTCAATCCCGCGCTAACACCAAACCCCATACCCAGCGCGCGCCGGCAGCACGCAATACCCGCGCACACTCCTGCATGGTGGCGCCGGTGGTATAAACATCATCTACTAAAATCACCGCCGGCGGTGGTGGCTTGCTCTCCATCCACACAAAAGCGCCGGCGACGTTCTGAAAACGCTCCGGCCGCGATAGCCGCGCCTGCTGGGCCGTGGCGCGCCGGCGCGCTAAACCTGGAGTGACGGAGAGCTGCCAGCGCCGGGCGCAAAGCTCGGCAATTAAAATCGCCTGGTTAAACCCCCGCTCCCGCTCGCGCCGCCGGTAGAGCGGCACCGGCATAATCACCGGCGCCCGGCCCCCTACTGCTGCAGGAGCTGCGGGCGCCAGGGCCGGCAGCGCCCGGCTGAAAAATTCCGCTGCTTCGCGCACCAATGAATATTTCAATAAGCGTATCAGCTGGCCGACCGGTTCTTCCTCGCGATACCAAAAAAGAGCGGTGAGGCCGCTCAAGGGATGACTGACGCAATCCGGACAGGTCTGCCCGAGGGAGGTAGGCTTAGCGCAACCAGGGCAGCTAGCCGGCAACGTACTGGTTTTTAATTGACAGGGTTCGCACCACCAATTCCCTTCGGCCCGGCAGCCCACGCAAAAGCCAGGAAAAATTGCCTCCTGTAGATAAGCGGCTATAAGGCCCGGAAACTTGCTACTTGCCACACGCCGGAGGATTTAGTCAGCGTCGCCTGGTAGCGGCGCTGTCCCCGTTTGATTATTCCCTGCTGTTCCCGCGTTTCCGCGACCGAGAGTTCAACTTCGGCCGCCGGCGGCTCCCAGCGGGTCAGTTCTACTACCACTACTTGAGTTTCTAGCGCGGAAAACCCTGCCGGCGCTGCCCCGGGTTTAATCTGCCGCTGCAATTTTTCCCATAAAGCGGGCGTTACCAGCGCTTCCACCTCGCGGATGTTCTGGAAATTGCCGGCGCTGGAATAAGTATAGAAACGTTCAATAAAAATGCGGGCCGCCTGGCGCGCCGCCTGCTGTTCTACCTCTTCGGGAGTAAGCTGCCGCGCCGGTGCGGCCACTGGCGTCACGCTGCCAGCCGGAGCCGCTCCCCCAGGCACCGTTGCCGCCCCTCCGGCCGGGGCCGGCGCTTCCCCCGGCGCTTCGCCACCCGTAGTAACCGAGGGCGCCGCGCGCCGGCGCACCAAGAAAAACAGGCTGATGCCCAAGATAACTAAAATTACCAAACTGATGAGGATAAAAATCCGAGCGCGGAGAGTCATATTTGTCTACCGATTATACTGAGGCCATCTAAAAAATCACTTTTAACTGTCATTCCGAGCGCAGTCGAGAAATCTCTCTCGACTTCGCTCGAGACTGGCTCTTAATTTAGAAAACAAGGGATTCCTCGACTTCACTCACTCCCCCTCGGCTTTGCTCGGGGTCGTTCATTTCGCTCGGAATGACAAGGGTGGCGAGTTTTTCACCCCCCGTGCTCCCGCGCAAACTCGCGCTTGGCGGCTTCAATTTCCAATAACTGCTGGGGATTAGTGGTAACAATCTGATCTTCGGTGTAGGAAGCGAGTACCTTAATGGCCGCGTGCTTGGGGCCGGCAAAGAAAATCCCCTCCCCCACCCCGCTCTCCAGCAGCAGATACTTCTCGGAATCAGTCAGCAAAAACACTTTCTGCACCAAATCAATCGCCGCCGGGGACTGCTTCATCAAGAGCTGCAAGGCCGAATTGGTAACAATGGTCTGGCCGTACTGCGACTTCAAAAAATCATTAACGTCCTGGGTAATGGTAGTTACCCCCAGGTAGTATTTGCGGCAGCGCTTCACCAGGGCATGAATAAATTTGGCCGAATCCTCGTGCTGCATCAGCCACCAGGCCTCGTCAATAATCAGCAGGCGCTTTTTGCGCTCCGAGCGCACCACGTTCCAGATATAATTGACAATGGCATAAATGGCGAGCGGACGCAATTCGTCTTCCAGGTCGCGCACGCTGAACACCACCAGCTGATTGGCAATATCCACGTTGGTCGGCGAATTGAATAGCCCGGCAAAGGTGCCGGTGGTATATTTGCTTAACTTCAATACCAGCTCTTCGCTCCCTTCCATCCCCTCCAGCACCTCCTGCAGATCCTGCATAATCGGCGGGGTGACGGTTTTTAAGTCCGCCTCCGGCGTAATATCTTTTTTAGCATACACCTCGCGCAGCGCCCGGTCAATTAAGGCGTCTTCCACGGTGGTAAGGCCGCCGAGCATAATGCGCAGCAGGCCCTTCACGGTAATAATCGCCCCGCGCAGAATGTTGCCGACCGAAGCCTCCAGCCCTACCGGCCGCGGCAGATCAAAGGGATTAACCTTGCTCTCCGAAGAAAGGGAAATGCTGACATAAGTGCCGCCCACCGCCTCGGCCAGATATTTATATTCCATTTCCGGATCAATTACAATCACGTCGGTGCCTAACATCAGGGTGCGCATAATTTCCAGCTTCACGGCATAGCTTTTGCCGGCGCCGGCGGTGGCAAACACCACCATATTGGCATTCTGCAGGGAAAACCGATCAAACAAAATCAGCGAATTATTGTGCCGGTTGATGCCGTAGAGGATGCCGTTGTCCGAGGTGAGGTCCGCGTAAATAAAGGGGAAGGAGGCTGCAATCGGGCTGGAATTCATGTTGAACGCAATCATCAGCTCGTCAATGCCGAGCGGCAGGGTGGAGGTAAACCCCTGCTCGGACTGGAACAGCACCTTGCGGCTGGTGATGAGTTTGCTGCCGAAAATGCTTTCAATGTCCTGCGACAGCTCATCCAGTTTTTCCTTGCTCGGCGCGTACAGGGTAACGTAAAAAGCAAACTGGAAAAAGTGCTCTACCCCCTGGGTGAGGTTGTCGCGCAGCTGCTCAATGTCGCGCAAAGCGGTTTCCCGCAGGGGGTCGCGGGGCGCCCCTTTTTCCGTATCGGCGTTAATCTGGGCTTCCAGGGCGCCCACCTTTTTTTTCAGCTGTTTAAGGATCACCGCCGATTTAACCGGGTAAAAAAACATCGCGATATCCAGGGTGAGCGACAAGTTGACAATCGGCGAGCTCCAGCCGATGGAGATGTAACGGGGATAAGTAACCACAAAAACGGTGCGCACAAAAGTGGTGCCGAGCTGCACAAAGCCGGACTCAATGTTAAAAGCCGCCGGCGCCATCAGATCGCGCAGGGTTACCACTCCTTCGCGGTAGAGCTTTTCCTCTTCCAGGGTCGCGCGCTCGGCTGCCCCTCGACTCGGCTCCGCCGGCGCCGCGCTCCGCGGCCGGGTAATTTTTTCCGCTTTCGGTAAAAAAGCCATACAATCAACTGATTTCCACTTCCATTTTATCTAAGGGCGGCAAAGTTTCCGTTAAGGCAATATCCGGATTAAAGGTGGAATAAAACAGCTCAACGAGCGACTGGGTGTCCAGCCGGACGATTGACAAACCCATGGCTCCGAGCCCGGACTCAATCTGGCGCAGGCGCAAGTCCAGCTCATACTTGCGCTTCTGGAATCTTTCCTCTTTCAGCCGCACTGTCAGCGCCGGGTGGAACAGCTCGCCGAGGCGCGACCAAAAACTTTTTTTCCGGTTGGAGAGCGGATCGTAGGGCACCACTACGTAGAAATGCTTGCTCATAATGGCGCCGAGCTCCACCAGCTCCCCGACAAACGACCGGTAGTCGGCCATCTGGGCGCGCAACAGCTCGTTAGTCTGCTCCCGTTCGCGGGTCCTTAACATCTCCAGATAGGGGGCAATGTTCAGGCGCCGCGACTGAATGGCAATCTGCAGGGGGTGGTCCAGGGAATTCAAAAACGAAACATAGGCGGCAATAATGGCGTTCTGCTCCTCTTCGTTTTTCAGGGCAAAGTTGATGCTGGAAACCAGCAAAACCGCCCGCAGGGTGCCGTCTTTCAGCACCACTGTATCCTGCTTGATTTCCGCAATCGGCAGGTGATACTGCGCCGGGGTCAGCCGTGATTTTTTTTTGGCTGCTTTTTTGTTTTTCATAATTCTTCCGGATGATAATAGCCGCCGGTATTGACCAGGAGCGACAAATCGCGCAGGCGGTTGTAAGAAATGCGCTTCACCGGCTTGGCGGCCTCGGGCGGCGACGGCTCGGTTATCTGCAAGCTCTTAATTTCATCGGTGGTATAGCGGCGGCACCACACCCGCCGGCTCGGCCGCCGCAGGGTCTGAATAATGTTGAGCAAAAAATAATGGAAGGGCTGCCCGTTAATTTTAACAAATGCCAGCGTTAATGCCAAGCCGCCGATAATAGCAAGCAGCACCACAAACAGGGCGGTGTCCGCCAGCTTAAAGGCCACAAACAAAATCAGCCCGGCGACCAACAGAATAATAAACTGGCGGGTGGTAATCGGCCCGAAAATTTTATCTTCTACGTCAATGAATTGGGGGACGGTGAATTGATTCATACCTACAGTCCTACGCGATACGCCATCTCGGCCAGCGCCGCCACCTCGGCGCCCGAGAGCTGATTATTTCCCGCGGTAAATTCCGCCAGTTTCCGGCGTTCATTCAACGCGGAGGCTGTGGTAGCGAGATAATTCTGGTAGAGCGGACTACCCCGCCAGGACTGCCGGCCCAATAGCCACAGCAGCACCGACTCGGAGCGCAAACGGGCAAATTTATCGGCAATCGCCCCGGCCGCGGCCGGCGGGTCGGCCGCTAGGCGCCGGAAGTCCGTTATCGTCAGCGCCCCTAATTCTTCCACCGGCCCCACGGTAATTTTCGGGGCCACCACGTCGGTAATTACCGGGCGCTCGCGGCGGGATAGCTGGAAAGCCGGCGGCGCTGCCGCGATTTCCGCGCCAGGCCGGGGCGCGGCCGGTGGCGGCGGAGCAGAAACCGAAACCGCTGCGGCCCGGCGCGGCAAAGCAGCGCGCGGGGGAACATTGCGGTTTACCAACACCGGAACATTGGTCGCCGCGGGCTGGCGCAGTTCGGCTAACCGCTCGTCGTTGCCGCGCGCCAACACTTCGCGCGCCTGGGTAGGCGCTAGCCCCACGCCGCCTTGCGGCGCCGGCCGCACCAGAATAGCCAGGGTCTGCTCCGGTGTGCGTACGTCTTTTAAAAAAAGCTGCACCGCGCTGCGCAGGCGGTTAGCCGCATTGCCCGCCACGGTAAACGAAAGCGATTTAACAATCTTCTCAATAATCTGCTCCCGCCCCGGGCTACGGCGCGGCCCGGCTCCCCCCGGCTCGGCTTCTTCCAACAGCGGCGGCTCGTCGCCGCGGCCGGCCGCCGGCAAGACTGGCGCTGGCTTAAGTGCTGGTTGGTCCGGTAATACTTTATCTTTCACCGCGGCGCGAATAAGCACCGCCCCGAGCGGCCGGCGCTCAAACGTGCCATCAGCTTTTTTTACCAATACGGTCAATTCTTCGGCCATAATGCAACTGTAGAATAATGTTGACGATAATCGTTATCCGCCTGGTCGCTATCGCTATTGCTAAAACTCACTTGGTTGGTCGCGGCAGACACTCTTTGGGTGCTCCCCCGACTTTAGATCGGGGTGCGCGCCCAAAGACACTCGTCTGCCGCGCCCTGATGCTAACTAGTTATTTTTATTCTTCTCCAATATCATAATTTACACTAATGTCCCCGCCCGCAGGCGCAACACAATCTGAATCGCCTCGCGCAGCCACCCGGCAAAGGCATCGCGCCCCACCTGATCGCGGTAAATGCCGCCGGCAAACTCTTCCAGCCGGAAAGCATCAGCACCTTTGCCCCGGGTGGCTGCCTCGGCCTCTTTAATTAATTCAATTAGCGGCCGGGCGCGGGCGCCGGCGGTGTCCACCGCCACCAGTTCTTTATTTTCTCCCAGCATCTTCACCAGCGCCGGGGCCGGCGCCCGGGCCGCCGCGTCGGGAATTACCAGCGCTACCTGCAGCCGCTCCCGCACCGGCACGCCGCAGGCAATCGCCTGCCAAAAATAATGCGTTAATAATAATTGCTGGTCGGGAGGGCGCAGATGCGGAAAATAGCGCCAGGCGGCCTGCAGAGTAAGCGCATAAAGCAGCGCCCCGCTCCAGTCGGCCAGCTGCCCCCACCCGCCGCCGCTCGCGGCCTGCTGTTCCAAGCCGCCCAACAACTGCGGCACCATCAACTCCATTTCCCCACCCTGGAGCACTGCCCGCAAAGTATGGGCAAACACCGCGTCGTTATAATACTCGATGCCCTCTTCTTCAAACAATATCTGCCGCAGCTCCTCCGGAGTATACGGGGTCAGATCAGTGCGCAACCCCAGCGCCGCATGCACTAACATCACCTCCAGCGCCAGGGCGTCGCGCATTTCCTGGCTGGTAGGGTCAGCAATAAAATCGCGCAGCAGCGGCGCCTCAATCAGCCGAATAGTCTGCTCGTCGGCCGGCCAGTAAGCCGAGTTAACATCGTGCGCGCTCCAGCGCTGGTAAATCGGCTCCAGATATTGCCAAAGCCTGGTCGCCGCCGCGGGGGCGGTAGCCAGCAGCCGCTCGCGGCCCACAATCAGCTCGCGCCAGACCCGGTCCACCTCGGCGTTGCTTTGGGTAAACCACGCCACCAGCATTAGGTCAAAAGAAGAGGGCATAAGAAAAAGAATTATCATCAACTGCCCGTTGCCAAAGACGGGCTTTGTCTTAAGGAATTAAGTCATTCCTGAATCTTTCACTATCTATATCCACAGGTCTCTACTTGACAAAAAATCGTATCTATAATATATTATAGCCAGATCACGATGGGTAGGGCATGCTTAGGGTTCCGTCCTTAAGTAGACCCCCCAGCTCCGCCCAACCAGGCGGAGTTTTTATTTCCCTTATATTCCAACAATCTCTTAAGATCGTTAATAAAGGTAAATAATCCGGGTGCCGGCAATGCATAACGAAGGAGTTTAGAATAACGAAATTTATTGGGCACTATCAAGCGCTGTAACTTATTTTGTCTAAACAGATATTTCACCAGACAGCCGAAATCTCCATCCCCGGTAACTAATACGGCCTGCTGGTAGTTGCTAAAATCGATCATTGCCTGCAAAACGAGCTCGGCATCCACGTTACCTTTCACCTGATCGCCATCAAATCTGATAATCGGCTTAAATACTAAAAAGGCATAGTTACCCAACGTCTTTTGCATAAAAATCTTTCCCTTTCTCTCCCCGTTCCGTTTTACCAATCTCCCTGCCTTAACTCGCCTACCCCCCTATCGTCCTGTTTTCCTACTATCCTAAACCTTTCGCCTGTTACCTTTCTCCTTTTCACCGCAACACCTGTTCGTTCCAGTGGCATCTACAAATCCGAATCACCATGCTTTAGGTATTTCTTTCCGCAGTTTCCAGATGCGCCCTGGTTCATCAAAATAAATTAATGGACTATAAGGTAAATCATAAACGTCATCATAAATCTCATTCAGGGCTAGGACGCGCGATAAATAAGGTTCTTTCTGCCAGGATACCGACTCAAAGGCAAGAACCAATTCAATTTTTAAGCGCGTTGGCCGTTGCAACAATTTAAAATACTCCTTGACCCGGTCTTTTTCCACTGCCGTCAAATCACGCTGCATCAGCGCTTTCCAGTCATACGGTTCCCGACGCCCACCTTCCTCGGTAAGAAAACCGCGGTAATCAATCAGATCGCATTCTCGCAAATGCAAATAAATATCAAGAATTCTTTCTAAATACCTTCGCGCCTCAGCTGGCCAACCGTGCCCGGTCATTACCTTTTTGACATATGATTGTTGACTGGTAGGATCAAGATCCTTGTCCTTGGCTTGAGACAAATATGCTTGTAAAAAAGCCGAAATTGTCATCGTTTGCGAACCGCTGAAAAAAATTACTTCATCATTCTTTAATAAATTTTCAGCGAAGAGACCAGAAAAATATACATACTGATTAGCTTGCGGCTCTTCCGCCAGCTTCTCTTTAAGCAGGGTCTCTACTGGAACACCCAGAGAAATAGCTCGCCAAATTAAGTGCTGGCACAATCGCTCCTGAAATTCTCCATTAAGAATTTTAAAATCAAACCAAGCGGCATAGACCAACGCCAAGAACAACAAACGATTAAACCTGGTACCGAGCAAGCGCTGACCAAAGGACTGACTGCTAAACCAGGAGATGGCCAAATCTCGTACCTCGCCATCCCGGCCGATCACCGCTTGACCCACAAAGCGCAATATCGCTGCCCACCACTCCCACAATTCATCTTTTTGCAGCATTACCCCCTGTAAAAATTTCTCCTTAAACTCCGTAAATAGAGCGAAAGCACCAGGCGGAGTGTAATACAACAACATTGCCGCAAAATGGGAAAAATACAATTTAAAAGCTTGGTATTGAGCGGCGAGATTACGCAGCTGTTCCAAGGCTGTGGGCTGGTCGGCGGCCGATAATCCAGATAAAACCCGTAACAGATAGTTTTCACCGACCTGATTCAGTTCAAGTAGCCCTACCGTGCCGACCCACTCCGTGGGATAGCCTTCTGACCCGATTGGACTAAGGGCAAATTTTTTTTCTACTACAAATTCCCGCCAATCAGCCAGGACAATGCGGAGCGAATCAATTCTTTCGAAATCAATACTATCCACTACAGCGTAGAAAAAGGCCGCATCAATTTCAAGATCAACACCCTTCTGCTCAATACTATCCCACTGCGGATCTTCATTCAAAAAAGATAACCAGTGCCAGGCGGTATTCTCTTCCCATTCACCCAAGACTGCCGCCCGCGCACTAGCCATAGTGCCGCGCAGGGTGATTCTCTTTTTATTCCACCCCTCTTTATTAAACGGGGTAGTGAAGGCGGGTAGCATAATCTAAAATATAAAAAACTATATCTCGTGAGCGGCAAATTGCTCTTCAATTTCCCGCGCGCCTTTTTCCGGCTTAGGCAAGGCTGACATTACCTGCGATAATATCACTTCTTTATATTCCCGATCTTCATCCATAAATTCTGTAATCGCCCGGCTATCAGCCTCGTATGCCTCACGGGTTGCGCCACGATACTTATTTATCCAACTAATCAGTTCTCGCAGGTGGCCAATTTTAGTGCCATCTCCCATCATTAAATTTAATTTGCCGTTCATCGCATCGGCAAAATTGACGCCAGAATGTTTGGCGAGCAGCGTCATTAAAATCTGGGGCGCCTCCTGTAGGGCCACGGCCCAATCACGCGCGATATCTTTCATGGCTATCTGTACTGCCTGCGGACCGTAATGACCGTACTTTTTGCTGGTTAAATCGGAAAACGCATCGCCTACCAACAGACGGCCGTCCTTTTTGCGCGCCTTTTCCGTAGCTGACAATTTCAGCAGTAAATTTTGGTTGCGCGGGTCCATCCGTTCAATCATAATCTGGCTATTAATGCCGGAAAAAATGGTTCGCATCGCTTCCGGCACAAAGTGGCTGGCGGTGCCCCAATCTTCATCCATATGGGCCACGCTGTGAATTTTGAGCTTACCCATGCGGTGGGAAGAATCTAGTTTGGCAAATTCTCCCATCATAAAGCCCATGGCGTTCTTGTACAACTGGCCGCGCGCGAAGCCTTCCTTCATGTCAAAATAGGTATGGCCGCCGTCATCGGCGTGCATGGTGGCAATAGCCAAATTTTTAAAATCGGTAAGCATTTCAGTCTGATCGGAAAAATCTCTGATGCTTTTAATAAATTTATCTTTAGCCGCAGCGCCTTCCTTGGCAAATCTCTCGCCAAACGCTTTGACTTCGTTAACCACCCGATCAGTTGCCAAACCAAACTCTTGGCCTAGTTCAACGAGCCCCAGCTCGGTGGCCATCGCAGTGTAATCCTTCCCGGCTTCCGTGCCCTGCTGAATTTTTTCAGCCAGATCCTGCGCCGCTTCCGAGTAGTCCATTGTCTGGCCGGTGGTCTGTTGAGTTCGCTCTTGGTGCATTAGCACCGCATTTTCCGACAGCATCAGCTTAGAATCTCCCGCAAACCCCATCAGACGGTGCAGATCATTAGTGGAAAGCCCGGATGATTCGCTTTTGACGATTCGAATGCTGCCGTCGCTTTGACGCTCCCCCCACCCCAAATCGTCAACAAAAGCTTGTTCCAGGGCTACGGCTTCGTCGCGGGCTTTACCGGTGTACTTGCCTTGCTGGTTTTCTCGAATCACGTTATGAATGCGGGCGAGCAAATCATCCGACCACCCGTTGGTAGTAAGATACTTGATATTGGCCATTAGTTGAGCTTCTAAATCCTTATCGCCTTTGCCTGCCTTTTTCAAGGCGGCGATATGCTTTAACGAACCGATCGCCATAGTTACCGCCTGCTCGCGCTCCACCCCCTGAAATTGCTCCATGCGCTTCTTGACCCAATTTTTAAAAGCCGAGGTGGGCGTAGACAAACCATATTTTTCGGTAGTCCAAGAGCTTTCTGCATAATCCTTAGCAGCGGTTTTCTGAATGCCGGTAATGTCTTTATGATAATCCTCCAGCACTTCGGCCAAGGCACCGAGCGCGCCCACGGCCACTGGCCCTTCGGCTCGTAAATTACGCACCACGGCTTCTACTTTCATGCCTTTCTTAACCGCTTCGAGCGCCTCCCTCATTTTTTCTGCGCCATTCTCAAATATCTTACCCAGCTTGGCTTGTTTGATTTTTTCCACAAAACTCTTGGCGGCTTTTTCTGCCACTTCGGACAACTGTAATTGGTCAAGCATAGCGCCGAAGGCCGGTAGCTCAAAGCCAGCCTCTTCCAATTCAGATTCAGCTTGTTTTAGGGTTTGCCCGGAAACCTGCGCGCGCAATTTGCTCTGCCACCAGCGTGCCCCGGACGTTACCGTCGACTGTTGTAGCTGTTCCCGACGCGCCTGCCGATCTGCCTCGGCTGCCTGATACGCAGGTACTGCTTTCTCCTTAGCTACTTTCTGTTTATAGTCATCAGTCTCAAACCGCTCCTTGGTCTGTTTAACGCCAACCACTTCTTCCGCTCGGCTAATGATTTGTGCCTTGCGACGATTGTGCTCATCAATAATATCTTGCACCGTTTTCTCACGCCTCTGTAACTCATCGGCAATAGCCCGCATCGCCCATTCTTCAGAGCTTACCGGCAGTGCTGCCTCTTCTTTTTCTAAATCTTCAATGTCTTTCTGTAAATCACCGGCATTTTTAATCGGCCGTCCGGCTTGTTCCGCTTCCAGAGCGAAGGCGGCTTTAGCCTGTGCTTGTTTTAATCGTTTTGTCAGTATTGCTTTATTTTCGGCAGTAATGCTCGGATCCGCTAGTGCGGCTTCCCAACCAACAATATCAGTTTTGATTTCAGCTAAATTCTGAACCGGCGTGCCAGTCGCGTCCTGCGCTTGCACTTTTAGTAACTCCTCTTGCCGTTTTTCTAACTTTGTTCTAAGCTGGTCACGTCTTTGATACGTTTCATCTTTAAGAAGCGACGTGTGAGCCTGTTCTAGGCCACGCTTAAATTCAGCTATTTCCTGCTGTGGCCTGGCCAGTGCGGCTTTCTGCTCCTTATCCAGTTGAGCAAGCGACGTAATTCCAGGCGCCGCCTCGGTGCCAGCTAAAATACGCTCCAAACGCCCCTGTGCTTCTTGCAAACCTTGCTGGGCCTCCCGTTCAGTATCAGTCAGACTTTCCTCATCCAATTGCGCCAGTTGCTGTCTGATATTTTCAAGTTCGGCCTTGCCTTCATCAATCAACTGCTGTCGGACAGCGCTCTCTAAATCTTTAATATCTTCCTTGACCGTTTCTTGAAGCATCTCCTGTTCCTTAGAGTGCGCCACCGCTAATGACTGTGCGCCGGTTTCGGTAGTAACTGTTGCTGTCTTAAGGGCCTCGTCTTTAGCCTCCTCTTTACGTCTTTCATCTTCAGTAGTTAGTGCCCTGGTACGCGCTTCAATAGCAGCCAACTCGGCCAACTCGTCCTGCCCATGATCCCCCCGATAAAACTCTGTCTCCGCCTCCTTCTTCGCCTCCTTGGCCCGCTCTTCGGCCAGGTGCTCTTCTTTTTCCGCTTCCACCCGCTCTTTTAGGGTCTTGGCGCCGGCTGTGGTATCCCCAAGGTAAGCGGCTTTTTCGCCGGCTTCCACTGTTTTGAACTGGGCCGCAGCGGTGGCCGCCATTTCCCGCTGGGCAGTGGTTTCGGCCACGGCCGCCTTTTCGCTGCCCACCGCCAGCTTCACCTTGGCCTCGCCTTCCAAGCGGGCCAGGTTCTGCTTATTGCGCTCGGCCTGCAACAGATGCTTTTGAATCAAATCCGCCTGGGTCTGCCCCGACTGTTCCACCTTTTTATAGCCAAACCCCTGCCTTTCATACTGCACGCGTTCGCCCTGCGCCACCCAGGCCCGGCCGATAGACTGAAACTGCTCAGTTTTGGCGGCGCTGCGTTTTTTCTCCTGATCGGCAATTCCCTGCTCCATGCGATCCACCGCGTCCACGTCTTCGCCGGCGCCGTATAACTTACCCTGCAACCAGTATTTAGGCACGCCGCGCACCCGGGCGCGCATAATTTCGGCGCGGCGATCGGCAAAATTTTTGTTCTTCTCGGCAATTTTTTCGGACTGAATTTCTTTCATGTACCGGCTGTTGGCGCGCTGCAGCAGCACCCCCAGCACCCCACCCTTAGCCCAGGCGGTTTTCATAGACGCCTCCACCATTTCTTTTTCAAAACCCACGGTCTGCCACCCTTCCGCGTCCGCCACATCCAAACCGACGATGCGCCGACTCCCGTCAGCATTCTCCTGAATTCTAGATTTAATCCGCTCTTCCGGAGTCAGCGCCTCGGCGCGGGCGCCCTCCAGCTGGCCGGCGACATATGTTTTTGCCCGCTTGGCCCAGCTGGGGAAAGGCGTAACGCGGGCGCCCACCTTGGCGAGCCCAATACCGGCTTTTTGCGTAATGCCCTTGCCGCCCTCGTACAGCCAGCGGCCAAGAGCGTATCCGGAAGCAATGGTCGCCACTTTCTTGCCAAAACTCGCGACGCCGGTTAAGGCCGAGCCGCTGGAGCCCCCGATTTCCGAGGCGACTTTGGCGCCGGCAATCAGCATGCCGATGGCAATGGCAAAATTGGCGATGTTGTTCCAGCCCATAGCGTCGCTGATACCCACGCGCTGGCCGCCTAATTGATCAATCGCGGCAATTTCGCCGGTTTTAATTTTTGAGGTTTCCGGAATGTCGGAATAATATGCCAGCTCCTCGGCCGGGGTGCGCTGGGCACTGCCCACGGTAACAAACGACAACCAGATAAAAAACATTAAGACCGGGCCCGTAACCAGGCGGTCGCCGAGCTCGCGCCACCATTTGCCGGCAAAGCTGGCGGTGGTAGGCAGCACCGAGAGCACAAAAGCAAAGGGCGAGAGCACGATTAATACCCATAGGCCGATGAGGCGGGCGACCAGAATAAACAAATAAATTCCCATTACTGCCATGGCCATGCCGGCAAACACCACGGCGCCGAGGCTCGCCGTAAAGATGCCGGGCGAGGCTAATTGCGCCGGCTGGGCCGCGTTGTGGAGCTTAACGATTTTTTCCAGGTTAAAAGCATTAATGAGGTTGCCGCCGGCGGTGGCCACCACGCCGTTAACGAAAGTGGTCATTACCAGCTGGGAAATGTCTATCAGGACGCCGATAATCAGCCGGCTGAAGTTGACGAGAATGGCGGCAATGGCAAACTTGGCAATCATTTTTTTCCACTCGTACTGCTCTATGCCGAGGATGGTGCCGAAGGCCATTAAGAGCAGCACCAATACAAAAAACATGTTGGTGATATCGCGCACCATTACCCAGCCGACATTAACCGCCGTGGCGTCCAGGTACCCGTTGTAGGCGGCAATTTCAATAATGAAAGTGAGGATGAAAAGAGTGAGTTTGATGAAAAAAGTGGCGACGGTCAAGAGAATTGAAGCAAACAGCCCGGTCCACCAGTCCCAGGTAAAAATCATGCCGGTAGACCAAAAATTGAACGAACCCGGGTTATCGCCCAGATTGCCGCCGCCTTGTTCCACGATATTAGTACCACCCTGAGCAGCATTCTTGGTGGCAATATCTAGGGCGCTCTTGGAAGCCCTGGCATCAAAGTCGGAATTGTCAGGAAGGTTTCCTACTGCCAAAACAGGCACGACAATCAGTAACGCTACGACCGTAGTGATCGTCACTAACACCGCCCGCCGTTTGGCGAAAAACTTACGTAGAGCGTGGAACGTGGAACGCATAAGCCGATTGCTGATCACTGACTCTGCTGATTTCTGAATCTGCTGTTCACCCTCACTGGCTCGGGGCGACGATTACATTGCCCTGGAACGTGGTCCAGGCGCCCGAAGTGGGCGAATTATCCTGGCACTCCTCTCGGTAACAGCCCAGGTTGCGGCCCGCGGAATCGGTGCGGCCGCAATTGCCGTTGCACCAGCCCCAGTTGTCGGTTAACTGCACCCGGGGGCGATAGATGCAGCAGCCGCCCGGCAACCCGGCGGCCCGGCAGCGGCTGTCGTTCGGCAGCCAGTTAAGGTTGCCGGCGTCCGCCGCACACTGGTAAACATGCTCAAACTGGAAAAAGGCGTTGTCGCAGGTAGCGCCTTCCTGGCGGTCAAAAGTCGGCGCCTGGCCGGCCTCCACGCACCAGCGGGCCGGGCCGCAGGAACCGTTTAGTTGCGTGCAGCTCTGCCCGCCGACCGTGCAGCGCAGGCCCGAGGAGCAGGTGGGCGTCGGTTGATTGGGTAGCGGAGGGCAGGCCTGGTCCGTGGTACAGACATCGCCTTTCTGGCCGTTGATATCGCAATACTTGGTGGACGGCACGCTGCAGGGCGTACGCGGTCGGTTTGAATCGTTGTCAAAAAACGGGCAATCGGAATTGTCGCTCGCGGTACACGCAATGCTCCGGTCGTCGCGGCAGCGGCCTTCGGTTTCCCTGATACTGCACTGGTAGTGCTGCAGCTGGCCCTGACAATCAGCATCCGCTGAACAGGTGCGGCCGTTTACCGCCGGATCGCCCTGGCAGACGCGGGCGCCTTGCCGGCAGATATCCTCAATTTTCCCGCGCTGATTGCGGTACTGACCGGCGTAGCGGATAACGCGGCCGTCGCCCCAGTCCACGGCCACGCCGCGCAAGGGCATTTGGTTGGAATCAGCCGCCCCAAAAAAGCGCAGCACGGCGGTGCGGTTGGCGGCGCCGGAAATTTTGGCGGTGCTGGTAACGCCGTTAACCGTAAACACATCGCGGCTGGTGGGCCCTTCAAAACAATCGTCCGCGGCATCGCACCGGAACGGCGCCCATAACTGGGGCCGCTGCGGGGCGACGCCCACTGTATTACCATCATGCAGGTCGCCGGTGGCCGTATAATCGTAGACAAAGTCGGCAAACAGACTGCCCGCGGTCGCAATCCGCTCATCAGTAACTTGGTAGCCGGTATAACCAGAGGCAGTGGAGGCAGGCGTTAGGTCAAAACGGAAAATGCGTTTGACCGCGGCAAAAATCTGGCCTAGATTATTGCGGCCTTCCGGCGCCAGGTATTCTCCGGCCGCAGTCTTAACAGTAACCAGCTTGCCTTGCTGTTCTTCGCTGCGGGTACAGATGCGGGAGCCGGCGGCGTCGGCACAACTGTAGGGCGCGCCAATGGAGGCCTGCGGGTCGAGAATCCAGTAGCGGCATTCTTCCAGTCCCCCCGAAGGGCAGCGGCAGGTGGCCGGCAGATTAGTGCGCTCCACCAGACCGCTGCAAGGGCGCCCCACCTGCCCCGCTTCCGAGGGCAACGAGAAAGGCGTCAGAATTACCGGGCTCGCCAGCCCCTCGGGAGAATTGGCGTCCAGGCTGCCAAACGGGCTAAACGGCGTATTCACATTATAGTTAAGGTTGGTTTTACCGGCGCTGGAAGTAAATCTTAAAGCCTGAATAGGGAACTGGCGTAATTTATTCCAAAGGCGATTCGTCCAGGGCGCGGTTTCGGGTGCGGCATAATCCACCTTGGCTTCGGCAATCGCCCGGCACCATTCGCGCAAATGAAAAGTAACTTTATAATCAATCCCGCCGCTGTCCGGAGAATCATCGCAAAAAGAGAAGTCGTAGCCGAGAAAAGCCCGCGTTTCAAGGTCAAAACGCACCTTAATGGCATGCCAATTGCCGTTGCCGCGATTAGCGCCGGGACAGCTGCTGCTCTGCCAGGGGTCGCCGATAATCCGGGTAAAAATATTGCCGCTTAAATCACCGCACCGGCCGCCCGCCAAAGGAAAGCATACCTGGCCGTCTTCCTTAACATAGGTGTCGGCGGTATTGCCTTGCACCAGCTGACTGCCGTACATCAGCACCAGCTGGTGGGACTGGCCCAGGAAGCGCCCAGCCACGGCGTAACCTAACTGCCAATCCCCATCTTCCTTGTTTTTCGGCTTTACTTTATAACTGGCCTGCTGGGTAGCCGGATCATTGGGCCAGATTTCAAAAATCGTGCCTGGCGCCGGATCTTCCGGGCCCGAACTTACCACCTGGAAAGTGATTTTTTCAATATCGGTCTGGATAATTTTCGCTTCTTCGGTGCTGCTGTCCGGCGGCAGGGGATTAACGGCAAACTGATTGGTAGAAATAGACAAGTGAGGGCGCGTCACAAAACTATGGCCGCCTTGCGCGTCCGCGCCGCCGCTGCTGTTGAGGCAATAAAAAGTGCCGCCGCGCTCCGGATTCTGGTAGCCGGCCTCGGCATGCTGGTTGTTGATATCCAGAGCGCCCTGCAGGGTATCCACCGGCCACCAGGTAAGGCAGGGGTGAGTTTTAGGATCATTATTCAGCGGGCGGCTTTGGTCGTACTCCAGGCAATACCCGCGCCAGCCGATGCGCTTGTCTTCGCGGGTTAAGCGCTGGCAGGTGCCGTCCGGCGTGGCGCCGGGCCGCGGCGCGCAGTCCGCGTTAGTAGCGCAAACTTTGCCGGCCTGGGTGCCGCCTTCGCACAAAGCCGGCGGCACGCCCTTGGGTCCGGGGAGGGTAGCGCCGGCGCGGGGCAAGGGATTGGCGCTGTTAGGAGCGCGATAATTCCAGAATTTAGTGGTGAGGTCGCCGTACTGAACCCGGGTATAATCGCATTCACAAGCCAAAGCAGTGGGACCAGCAGCAGACGGGCCGGATTCCTGGCAGCGCTTGACGCCGTTGAACAGGGGCGCGTCAACCAGCGACAGCGTATTGGGGAACGGCGCATCTTCTTCCGGATAAGCGCGGCAGGTCAGGCGTTCCGCTGCTGCGGTATTGTCCCTGGCAGGGGCGATACACACGCCATTGGTACAGACGCCCGACCCGTCGGCTCCGCAGGGAGCGCCGTCTGGATTGCAGCTGTAAACTGCCGGGCCAGCGGTGGTCGGCACCCGTCTCACCAGCCGCCAGTCGGCCGGGGCGCTGGGGGGCGCGATATTCATCTGCCAGAGCTCTTCGGGAGGCGGCAGCCCCAAAAGCGAATATCCAGAATATTCCTGATTCCGCCAGCCTACCCCGCGTTTAACATAATCGGCGACAGTTAAGGCCGGGGTAGCGCCTTTGTTCTCCACCCAGTTGCCGCAATTAGTGAGGTCGCCCGGCTCGGTCGCCGGCGCCGCGGTATTGCAACGCCCTACTTCGTCGCATACTTCCCGCCAACGGGAAGTGGTCTGATCCCACACCCGGTGCGAGGAGCGGCACTGCAGCCACTCGCCGCATTCGCGGTCAGGCGCTACTTTAATGATGATGTTGGCATCGTTCTTGTTGCTGGCTGGCTCGGGCGGAACTAGCCGGCCGTCGTTGCGGTCGGATTTGCGGTAACTCGCCGCCGTATTCCACAGCTTGGCGGGGTTCGCTGTTTCGTCAAACAGGGCGCAGCCGTTTTTCAGACTCACTTCGCCGCTGCAGTCGTTTTTGTTGACCTTGTCGTTATTAAGGAAGTACCAGGGCCGGTTATTGTCGTTGCGGTCCACAAATTCGCTACAGCCGGCTTCGGCCGCCGGACATTCGCCGACAAACCCGGCGTAAGTATTAACGTCGCCGGCCGACCACAAGCCATAGGAGCCGTCGGCCAAAGTATAATTGGGGTAACACGCGCGATCTTGGTTACACTTGTTGCCGGCGCCGCAGGCGGCATCGCTCGCGCAAATCTTAGTGGCATCGTTATCGCAGACCTTAACCCCGCTCCAGTACCAGCCGGCGCGGATGCCCTTATCCGGTACCGCCGGGCGATAAGCGCAAATCCGGTTGCCCTGCACGGCCGGATCTTTGGCATAAGTAGTGCCGCCCCTGGCGTCCAAGAGCGCGCTGCACCCCACCGCTTCGCTTTGGCAGAGCGCTTCGCGGTAGAGGGCAGGGTCGTTCTTAATCAGCGTGTCCTCAAACTGCGTGCCCGCTGCCGCCGGCACTAGAGCGCCAGCCGCGGTACAGCCGCGATCCGGCTCGCGGCAGATGGTTTCCTGATTATTTACCAGATACCACGGCGTGGTGCTGGGCGTATCCGCGGGCAGATATACCGAGGAGGGGGTTAGTTGCGGACGCACCGCGGCGCCATTAATTTCTCCTTGGGCAGTTAAAATGCCGGGCTCTACATCGCGCACGTCTACATAACAGCCCGGCTCCCCGGCCGGCACGGCGCAGGTGACCGGCGTGCGGCCGTCCGGGGCCGCCAGATCGCGGCCGTTAATGGTCAGCTTAAGAGTGCCGGGGCCGTTGCCTGGCAACCAGACGCGATACACCTGCGGGCCCTGGTCGGCTTCCGTCACCCGCCCGCCGGTCAGGGTGTTATAAGTATCCAAAACCGCAGTGCAGCCGATGGCCGCCTCGCGGCAGAGGAAGCTAAAATTAGTGAGGTTTTCGCTGCGGCCGTCCGCCGCCGTGTAGGCGCGACAGCCAAGAGCCTCGCCGGGCAGATTATCTTCCGGGTGAGAATCGCAGGCCGCCGGGATAGTGAGGGAATTTTTTAAGCGATAAAGATAATCGCTCACTTCGGTGAGCTGGACATTGTCAATAAAGAACTGGCCGGGCGAAGCGGGATTAAAGAAAAGATACGCGCTGGTGGTGGCGCCGGTAAAAATAACCGGGCCGTAGCGATAATACTGCCAGGCGTCGCCTAACCCGCGGCTCTCTAGAGTGGTATCAAAATTGCCGTCCGCATCCACCAGACGCACCGAGAGATTCCCCCCGCTGCCTTTGGCCCAAAAGGTGAGGGTATAGCTTTCGCCCAGGCGCAGCGCTTCGCTATCAGTCAGACGGCGAATCAGCACCCCGCCGGCGCCGGAGACGGTAAGCGACTGTTCGTTGGCATGGGTGGATTCGGACGACAGCGCATAATTGGTGGCGCCGGCCGGCGCGCTCCAGGCCGGCAGATCCGCGGTGGTAGTAACGCCTTCAAAGGTATCGGTAAAAATCTGGCGCACGCGGTTGCCGCGCGGCCCCTTGTACTCGCGGCAGGATTCGGCCGCGGCGCTGCAGCTGGCGCTCGCGCCGGCGTTAGTCAAGACGCCGCCGGGCAGCCCGCGGTAATAGCAAAAGCCGTCGCGATATTCGCCGCCGCTGTAACACAATTCGCACCGGCCGCTCGCTAGCTCCCATTTGCCGCTTTCCGCCGCACACTCGGCAGCGCCAAACTCGCACCGCCCGTTATTCCACCGGCCGTGGCGGAGCGTGCAGGCCGCTTGGGTAGCCGCCCCGCTGACCAGCGCGGTGTACAGCTCCGGCGCGTCCAGCCGGTAATCGGTGCAGGAATTGGATACGGGAATAGTTTGGGCGAGCAGGCGATAATAAACCCGGCCTTGGTCATCGTTAAACTGCCGGCAATCTGCGTCCGCCTGTCCTGCTTGGTAGAGAGCCGCCGTGCATTTTTGCTCAAACCCAGCTAGTTCCTCTAGGGTGCGATAGAAATACTTGGGACCACCGCTGCCATCCGTTGCCAGAGTGTAAACGCGCAACTGGAATCCGGCTTGGGCGGTACCTTCAAACACCGTAAAATTCTTTTCTTTAGTTTTGGGGGTAGCGGGGTCCGGCAGCTGGCAAGGACGCAGCCTGGTAAAGTATTCCACCTGTTCAGCGCGACCCTCACTGACATTAGTAAAGGCGCGGCAGCCTTTTTCTTCGGCGCGGCACTCTTTGGCCAGATCCGGAATTAAATACGCCAGCGGCTCCCCGGCCGAATAATCGCTTTCGGTTTCGCGATAAGCGTCATACCCCACGCACTGCGCCTCACAGCGGTCGCCGCTCACCACCTTGCCCGGAATCCGCTCGCCGGTTTCTTTGGCGGTGTACACCGCACAGCCCACTTCGTCGGGAATACAGGCCGGCGCATACTGCCCGCAGGCAGCCGGGGCGCCCGCGGCCAGGCGGTTCAAATCCGCCGGATTTTCCGGCCACTGAATACCCGGGGCGGTGCGGTCAGCATCATAGCACCCCAGGTAATCGGGCGCTTTGCGCAAATTCAGCAAATCTCCGGCCGGGTCAGCGGCGGCCACAAACGCGGTGCAGCCCGCGGAGCGAGCGCCGCAGGTGGAAGCGGCCGGCAATTTAGCGTTAAAGTACACCGCATCCGAAGCAAAACCCAAAGCAGCGTCCGGCGTACTAGGCAGCTGCCACTTGCCGCTCGCATCCTGGCGCAGGCTGTAAGCGCGGCAGCCGACTGCCGCTTCGCTGCAGGAGCGGGTATCCAGGGTGCGGGAGAGATAAGAAACTTCTTTCCCGCCTGACTGATAAGTCTGGCAGGTGCGATTTTCCGCCCGGCAGGTATCGGCATTAAATTTCCAGGCATTCTTCTCCCGCGCGCAATAGGCAAAAGTAGCGCAGGTTTTGTTATCCGGGGCATAAGCCACGCAGGTAGAGAGGTCGGCGCATTCGGTGAGGCGGGTCGGCACATCGCGCCCCAGATGCAGGGCCCCCGGCCCCAGGGCATTGCAGCGCGCCGGCGGCGCCTTGATTACCCAATCCGGATCAATCAGATGGCAATAGGGGAAGCGCGCCGGGTCGGGGCGCACGCCGGTAATCTCCCCGGCCGGATTGCGGATAAAGTCGCAGTCATTAAAGCCTTTCACTACGTCGCCCAAAATCCAGGGGCGATCCGGGTTGCTGTTCGCGGCGGCAATCTCAAAGCCCAGGGGCAGTATCCGCGCCTGGCGCAATACTTTAATGTTGCTGTAACAATAAGCATTCTGGCAGAATTGTTTTAAGTCGGCGTTCTCGGTCACCCGGCTCCCGGGAATCAGTTTGCGGTCAGCGTGCAGCCAGCCGCGCGCCAAGGCCGAAGCAACGGTAACGGTTTCACCGCCCGCCGCGTTCTGTAGCGCCAGCAAAAGGTCGTTGTCGGCGCGGCAGTTATAGGTGCCGCTCCCCTCGCAGTTGCCGAGCTCGGCAATTAAATCATAGCTTTCTTTGGCGCCAAGCTCCACTGCCAGAAATGAGCTGAATAATTCCTGGGCCGCGCGCCGGCCTCCCACGGCCCCGCCGGCTTCAAATTGCTGGGCAGCAGCCCCGGCGCCGAGACAATTTTGGCTGCCGTCGCGGCAGCCGCTGCCAAAGGGCAGAATACCCTTTTCCTGGTAATTTTTTACCATCGTAGAAACCAGGGTATTCAGGAAAATTCCCAACACATTGGGAATGACCCTGATTTCGCCGGAAGTAAGGAGCGCCCGCACCTGCTCTTCGTCGCTTTCGCCTTGTTTGCTGGGGATGATGTTTTCAAATCCTTTTTGAATTAGCGCCGCCGGATTGGTAATCTGGTTGGAGATCAACGTGGTCTTAGCTAAAAAGCCTTTGCCTTCCTCGCGCTGCTTATCGGCCCCGGCCACTTTATTGCGAATCAGCTGATCAATTTTTTGGGTAGTTTTTAAATGAATGCCAAAATCGGTCTGGGATAATTCCAGATTGGCGCTGAATCTTTCGGCCAGCGATTCTTCGCTGTATTTGCTCCGCCAGGCATCGCCGCTAAACCACTCGCTGGTAAACTGCGAAAAACTGCACTTGCCTTTGAGCGGCGATCCCGGCTCGGCGCCGGGGACATCTTCAAAACCGGTGCGCAAACCAATGCGCAGCGCCAGATTAACCTTAACATCAGGAATCTGGCAGATATTTTCCACGCCAAACGCACTCCCTAGCTGTTCAATGCCGGCCCCCAGGGCGTCATCACCCACCTGCTTCAGATAATCGCCAAATCCTTTAGTGAAAGCGAGCGGGCTTTGGCCCTTGCCCCCCGCGGCCAGCCACACGGCCGAGTCATAAGCGAATTTGCGCAGGGCATAAGCCACCACCCGGCTGGTGGCGGTGAGCACCGCGGCCTTCAAGCCGGCATAAATCTGATTGATGATCTTATTGGTGGTATCGGGAATGCTGCCGGTGATAAAAGCCGGCAAGCCTTGCGCCTGCGCCGGCGCCGGAATAAGCAGGGTGCCGGCGAGCGAAGTGGCAGCCAGCAATACCGCCAAAAGCCCGAGACTGAATTTTTGCCAGGGTTTAGGCATAAATTTTACCGCCGGGTTGCGGGAGCGATCAGGGCGGGCAGATTCGCAAAGGGACTACTCGTGCTCATCAGTTCTCTAACCAGGGCAATGAGCGTCGCATCATCCACCTGATTTAATACTTCCTCGCTGGTGCCGGTTTCGCGCAGCAGCTGGCGCAGCGCCTTGGGGTCGGCGAGCAGCGCCGCCAAATCCAGGGACGGCGCGGCAAGGGCCGCCGCTCCTCCCGGCAGAATATTTTCCGCCGTGGCAGTGGCGCTAGCGCGCGGCACTGCGCCGCCGCTGACCACTAGATTGGAACAGTCTTGACCCCTAGGGCACAGCGGCAACCCTTGGGCCACTACCTCCGCATCGGAGAATCCATAGCTGAACGTGTCGTAAAGATAAGGACTGGTGCCGTAAACATACAATTCTTCAAAATCAGACAAGGTATCGCGATCCGTATCCCGAAAGCGCAGGGCATCGGTGCTTTGTACCGAGTGGCGCACCGTTGCCGGCACGTCGTTGGTTAAGGCAAACGGCGCGTACATGGTATTGCGAATCTGCAGCGCGCCCAGCCCCACGGTAAAAATCGCAAAAACGCTAAGCAGAACGACGCCGATTTGCCGTTCGCGGGAAATGGTGGCCGGACGTTCTGCTTCCATGAAATATAACAAAATGAATGCCTAACTCGCGGCCGGTAGTTATTCTGGAGTATAGCATAAAAAACCGAAAAAGACAAGAAATGGAAAATCTTTTCCATCTTTATCATTAAAACCTCTTAACCAAGCAAAATTTTCGTTAATTCTTCCCACTGCGCCACGGACAATTCCTGGGCCCGCACGGTCGGCGGCAACGACCAGGTGCCAAAAATACGCCCTAATTCAGTCTGTTGCCCCTTTCCCGCTACTGCCGCCAGATTCTTAATCAGCAGCTTGCGACGATTACTAAACCCGGCCTTTACTACTCTAAAAAACTCCCGAGCAAACTTTTTCTTTACTCCGTTCTCCCCCTCGGCTTGGCTCGGGGTAAACTTTTTACTTTTTACTTTCACCTTCAATATCGCTGAATCAACCTTGGGCTCCGGCCAAAACGCCTGCCGCGGCACTAAAGCGATAATCTCCGGCGCCGCATAATACTGCACCGCTACTGAAAGCAGCGACATCTCTCCTGGTCTGGCGCAGATCCGCTCCGCCACCTCGCGCTGCACCATCAGCACCATTAACTGCGGCGGGTGCGACGCCTCTAAAAACGCCCGGATGAGCGCCGAGGTAATCTGATAGGGCAAATTAGCCACTACTTTATACTGCTGGCTGATTGCTGAATCTGCTGCCTGCCCTGAGCCTGCCGAATGGGATTGCTGAATCTCCCGCAACGCATTCCCCCAGACAATCTCTAAATTCTTCTGTTGCTTTAATTGCTCCTCCCAATACGGCTGCAACTTCTTTTCAATCTCCAACGCCACCACCCGACCGACGCGCGGGGAAAGCGCCAGAGTAAGTGCGCCAAACCCCGGTCCGATTTCTACTATCGTATCATCCGGTTTCAATTCCGCCGCCGCGAACATTTTTTCTAAAGGAGCAGGGTCAATCAAAAAATTCTGGCCGTATTTTGCGGTGGGCTTAAGGTGATACCGTTGACAAAGGGACTGAAGATAATTGAGATTAAACAAATCATGATACATAGAGGAATCTCTACCGGTCTCCCGCCAACTCTGTCTTTAACCCCGCCGCCGTATAATGGTTGCGCGAATTCCATAACAGCCACCCGGCGTCGCTTACCTTTTCTACGGCATCAATCTGGGCGCGGATTTTTTTGGCGTCGTATACGGCGCCGAGGTTAAACGCCTGCAGCCAGGGGCGCACCCGGGCGCGCTTATCAGCAAACTTCGGCAATCCCAGCTTAAGGCCATAGGCGATGACTTTCGCCGGCGCCGCGGCCGGATTCTTTAACCCCAAGTGCCCGCGCGGGTAATGCGAGGGGTACATCATCGGCGAAATATAATCCACGTGGGGGGCGGCATCCGCAATCCGCTGGCCGATGTTGAGGTCATTCTGGCCGGCGGCTTCCATGGTCAAACCAAACAAATCCAGCGATATCCAGGCGGGCTCTTGCCCCAACTCTTCCCCCAGATACTGATAAAATTTAGCCATCACTTGCGCCCGCGACTGATTGCCGTTGGTATATTTTACTAAGCGGATGTTGCCATCCGAGGGAAAACGGATATAATCAAAATTTATCTCATCAAACCCCAAGCTAATCGCCTCTTTAGCAATCGCTAAATTATATTCCCACACTTCGCGCCGCGTCGGGTCTACCCAGGTCAAACCTTTATAATCGCGCCACCGCCCCCCGCGCTTGCTTTTAATCGCCCACTCCGGCCGGCGCCCGGCTAAAACCGGATCCTGGAACACTACCTGGCGCGCCATTACATACACGCCCGCCTGGTGTAATTGGGTAATGATAGACGACAAATCGGAGAGAATCGGTTTTTTTGTTTTAAGCTGGTTCACCAGGGGCACGGCGCTGTCGTACAACACATAGCCGGTATAGTCTTTAATGTCAATCACCACGGCATTGAGCTCGGTTCGCTGAATCAGGCGGAGGATTGCCCGGAGTTTATCCGGACTGGCAGCCGAATAGGCAGTTAAGTATATGCCTTTCACGGTTTGAGCCGGCGGCTTCTCGCGCGCCGCCAGAGGAAGAGCCGACGGCACCGTAACCGTCGCCGGCGTACTGGTAGAAACGATTTCCGTCTCCGCCTGCGCCCACTGGTCGGATATACTCCCGGCTGCGCCGAGACTAATAACTAAGAAACAGACCAAATTAAAAACTGAATGCTGACGAAACATATTTTGAAACTGTAGAAGAATGCCGAACATAATCGTTATCCGCCTGGTCGCTATCGCTATTGCTAAAATTAGCCTGGTTAGTCGCGGCAGACACTCTTTGGGTGCTCTCCCGACTTGAGATCGGGATGCGCGCCCAAAGACACTCGTCTGCCGCGCCCTGATGCTAACTGGTTTTTTTAATTCTTCTCCAGTCTCATTTTTAGCCTGGCTAAATCTGCTCCACTTTTACTTCTCCTTGTCTGATTACTTTTAATATTCCCCCTACCACGCTCACGACTGTCGTGGGCAGGCGCCGCGGCAATTTGCCATAGTCTAAAATAATGTCTGGCTGCTCGCGGCGCTCCTTAAACTGTCGGATTACTTCTGCCGAATCGTATAAATCACCCTGGTCAGCCAGATTCGCCGACGTTGCCACCAGCGGCCGCCCCAATTTTCCGGTCAGCGATTGCAGCAACGGATGGGCAGTTACGCGGATCGCCAGGGTGTTATCTTTGGCAACTACACCCCTCGCCAAATCTTTCTCCTTTTTCTCTTTTGCCTTTCCCACTACCGTTACCGCCCCTGGCCAATACTTGGCGGCAATTTTTTCAAGAAGATCATTCCAGACTACATATTCTTTCGCCATAGCCACCGAAGACACAACCACGAGCAAGGGCTTTTCGCTTAGCCGGCCTTTGATTTTGAAGATCTTGTCTACGGCTAGTTGGTTGGTAGCATCGCACCCCAGGCCATAAGAAGTTTCGGTGGGGAAGACGATGGTTTTACCACTGCGTAATTCAATAAACACTTCGGAAAGATTGCCGGCGGTAAAAATTTTCATATCTCTCCGAGCGAGAGTAATCTAAAAATCTATCTGAATCCTAATCATTCCTTAATCCACTTTAGATACGCTTCACTCAGCGGCAACAATTCACCCTCCAGCACGCTTTCCGGATCAGTTGCTTTATAGTCAGTGCGATGATCATTCACCAGATGATACGGGTGGAGCACATACGAGCGGATCTGATTGCCCCACTCGGCGGATTTATATTCGCCGCGGAGTTCCTGGCGCTCTTTCGCTTGTCTTTCTTCCTCCAACCGATGTAACTTAGCTTTCAAAATTTTCATCGCCGTCTCTTTATTCTGCGTTTGCGAGCGTTCGTTTTGGCAAGAAACCGTTATGCCGGTGGGAATGTGCACAATACGGACGGCGGAATAAGTAGTGTTGACGCTCTGCCCGCCTTTGCCGCCGGACATAAACGTATCAACCCGCAGGTCTTCCGGCTTAATTTCAATCTTAATCTCTTCGCCCAATTCGGGCAGCACTTCTACCAAGGCGAATGAGGTGTGGCGCATTTTTTCCGCATCAAAAGGCGAGATGCGCACCAGCCGATGCACGCCGTGCTCGGATTTTAAGTAGCCATAGGCATACCGCCCCTTAACTTCAAACATTACCGACTTGTAACCAGCCTCGGCCCCGCGCGATTCGTCCAGGAGGCGCGTAGTCCACCCCTGTTTTTCGCAGAAACGAAAAATCATGCGCAACAGCATTTCTGCCCAGTCCTGGGCCTCGGTGCCGCCGCTGCCGGCGTGAATAGCCACCAGGGCATTGGTCTGGTCATACGGGCCGTTGAGCAAGAGATAAAACTCGTAATTATTATACTCTTTTTCTAGCGCGGCGGTTGCTCTGGCAATCTCCGCGGCCAAAGATTCGTCGCTGGTCTGCGCTAGCTCAATCAAATCACCTGTTTTATTTTCCAGCGCCTGCCATTTGGCGACTTCCTTTTTAATGTCTTCGTAATCCTGCGCCACTGTTTTGGCTTCCTCCGGCTGGGACCAAAAATCCGGCCGGTTCATTTCGGCCTCCAGGCGCGCCATTTTCTGCTTTAGTTCATCAATTTTAAGCAAACGCTCGGTATCTTGAATTTTGGCTTGCAGAGTTTGTAGGCGAACGAGCATAGCGCTAAAATATCTTATCCGCCCCGACCGTTACTAACAAAGTGATCAAACCAGAAATCAGCACTCCGGCGAGTACATACGGCCAGGCTTTGCGAAAAGGAATGCCGAAGACAAAAGCCGCCAGCGCCCCGGTCCAGGCCCCGGTCAGCGGCAAAGGAATGCCGATAAATATCATCAGGCCGATGAGGCCATATTTCTGATAATCACCGCTGAATTTGGCCTGCGCCCGGGCGAGCGCCCGGGCCCAGTGCTTGCCGAGGAGCCAGCCGGATTTAGTTTCTACATACCGATGGAAGCGGTCGGCGAATAACAAAATAATCAGCGGTGGGATGAGGTTGCCGAGCACCGCCCAGAAAAACGCTTCCCACAGCGGCAGCTTAAATCCTAATACCGCCACCGGCAACGCCAGCCGCAGTTCCCCCACCGGCATCATCGCCATCAGCAGGGTCGCGAGTTCGGGCGGGAATTGTGAAAAAAAATTTACGATGGCACTGGTCATAACCATCTCATTCTACTCTATTTAACTTACCTTGACAACTAAAAAGACGCCCCTATAGCGGGACGTCTTTTTCATTACAATAATCCGTGTAATCCTCACTGGCAATCCGCGTAATCTATATCTAGTACATTCCCCCGCCCATGCCGCCCATTCCCCCGCCGCCCGGCATAGCGGGCTCTTCTTTCTTGGGGATGTCAGTAATTACTGCCTCGGTGGTAAGGAACAACCCGGCAATGGAAGAAGCGTTCTGCAGGGCCGAGCGGGTAACCTTGGTCGGGTCAATCACGCCGGCCTTCACCATATCCTCGTAGCGCGCCGTCATTACGTTGTAGCCGGTATTGCCGCTGTGCTTGCGCACTTCTTCGGCCACCACGGCGCCGTCCATGCCGGCATTTTCGGCAATCTGGCGCAGGGGCTCCTCCAGGGCGCGGCGCAGAATCGGCAATGCCACCTGCTCTTCCGGGTCCAGCTTCAGCGCTTCCAGCGCTTTGGCAGCCCGCAGCAGCGCCACGCCGCCGCCCGGCACTACGCCTTCTTCTACCGCGGCCTTGGTGGCGCCCACCGCGTCCTCAATCCGGTGCTTCACTTCTTTCATTTCGGTTTCGGTGGCGGCGCCGACGCGGATAATGGCAACCCCACCAGCCAGTTTGGCCAGCCGTTCCTGCAATTTTTCGCGGTCAAAATCCGAATCAGTCTGCTCCATTGCCCGCTTAATCTGGGCCACCCGATCTTTAATCGCTTTTTCGTCGCCCTGGCCTTTGACGATAGTGGTATTGTCTTTATCGGAAATCACCTTGTGGGCGCGCCCCAGGTCTTCCAGGCTGGCATTTTCCAGCTTAAGGCCGACCTCTTCGGAAATTACCCGGCCGCCAGTCAGGACCGCAATATCAGCTAGCATCTCTTTGCGCCGATCGCCGAATCCCGGGGCCTTCACCGCCAGCACGTTAAAGGTGCCGCGCAGTTTGTTGACCACGAAAGTGGCCAGCGCTTCGCCTTCCACGTCCTCGGCGAGCAGCACCAGTTCTTTCTTGCCGCTTTGGGCGACTTTCTCCAACAGCGGCAGAATGTCGTGCACTGAAGAAATTTTCTTATCGGTAATCAGGATAACCGGATCGTTATATTCCGCTTCCATCCGCTCGGCGTTGGTTACCATGTAAGGAGACACATAGCCCTTGTCAAACCGCATGCCCTGCACGGTTTCAATTTCCATGCCAAAAGACTGCGACTCTTCCACGGTAATCACGCCGTCTTTGCCCACTGCTTTCATCGCTTCGGCAATCTTTTGGCCGATCGCCTGGTCATTGGCGGAAATCGCGGCGACATTGGCGATTTCGCTCTCTTCTACCGGCTTGGAAATTTTTTCCTTCAGCTCGCGCACCACCGCTTCCACGGCGCGGTCAAGGCCGCGCTTTAAGGCCACCGGATTGGCGCCGGCGGTAACATTCTTCATGCCTTCGGCCACAATCGCCTGGGCCAACACGGTCGCCGTGGTGGTGCCGTCGCCCACATCATCGTTAGTTTTGCTGGCGACCTCTTTTACCAGCTCCACCCCGCAATTCTCAAATTTGTCTTCCACTTCAATGTCTTTGGCGACGGTAACGCCGTCTTTGGTAATGGTGGGCGAGCCGTAGCTCTTGTCCAATACCACGTTGCGCCCCTTGGGTCCCAGGGTAACTTTTACGGCGTTGGCGAGCAGGTTAACCCCCGCCACCAATTTGCGCCGCGCCTCCTCGGAATAAATAATCTGTTTAGCCATACTTAAAATTAAATTAATTTTTGATCGGGAAGAATAAATCGTTTTTGCCGGAAGCCCGCCGTCGCGAGCCGCGCTGGCACTTATCCAATCATGAGCTGCGCGTGGCGCGGCGAAGCGCTAAGAGCGAGGCGAAAAAATCTTTGGTCTAGCAATCACTAGCCGAGCGGGCGGGCGGGGCAAAAACGATTTATGGATTTACTCCATCACCGCTAAAATTTTATCGTGCGGCAGAATTTTGTATTCTACCTCGTCTTTGCCTTTACCGACCTTGACCTCCTCGCCGCCCCACTTTTCAAATACCACGCGGTCACCCGTCTTCAGGCCGAGCTTTTTGAGCTCCTCGCCCCCGCCGAGCGCCATAATGGTGCCCCAGGCCTTCTTTTCTTTGTCCACCGTATCCGGCAGCACAATGCCGGAGGCGGTAACCTCCTCTTCCCGATCGGGCTTGATGAGCGCCCGATCACCCAGTGGTTTGATGTTCATAACCAAGGCTAAAAATAAACTTAATTAAATTAAGTAGGACTTACGCGTTTGGATGCAATGCAAGGAAAAAGCGAGGAGCGGAATAAGCTGTATACAGATATACAGCGTTGAGCACCGGAGCATATGAGCACGCAGTGCGCCAAACGCGTAAGTCCTGTTAAGTAAATCCAGGGCTATTATCACTCATAATCGCCGAGTGATAATAGCAGGTGGCATTGTAACCACAAACAAAAAAACTGTCAACCCCGTACCAAACCAAAGGCTGTGGATAAAAAAACAGGGCGACGGTGCCCCACTGAATTAATATCTACTACCCAAATTCAGTTATTTTTGGTACGGGGTCAAGAGACAGCTTCCGGGTAGTTATCCACAACTATCGATAACCCCAAAATTGCCCACCCCAACATCTGCCCGGCGTATAAACTCCACCAAAAATGGTCAAAAAAGGCACTAAGCATAACAACAGCAACTACCGGCAAGAAAAACTTGTTTTGCCGCCAGATATATTTTAAGAAATAAAATATCATCAAGATTAAGATTAAGAAACCAACCAGGCCAACTTCGGCGAGCGCTAGCAAATACGAATTATGTACCGGCTGATATTGCCAGGCCGGCAACCGCGGATTTTGCTGATACTGCGCGGCGGTATAAATTCCCGGCCCCACTCCCCAAAGGGGACTGCGTGTTATCATCTGCCCGGCAGCCGCCCACTGACTGCGACGTTCCGTAAATGATTTTGCTTCCAGACGGGAAGCAGCAGAAAAGCGAGCGGAAAATAAGGGCGGAAAAATAAGCAATAAAGCAATGATAAGCAGAAAAGAGTAAAGTAATGATTTAGCGAGGAGCGGGTAAAAACGTTTCCTCGTCGCTATTACCGTGACGATAATCCCGCCGACTGCCGCCAGCCAGGCACCGCGGGAAAAAGAAAAAATTAACCCGGAAAGAATTATCAGCTGGCCGGCCGCGACCCAATATCGCGCCCTACCCCGCAGCAGCGGATAGGTGAGAAAACCAATCACCCAGGCTACGGCCAGATAGCCCCCCAAAATGTTGGGCGACCCGAATGCGCCGTAAGCGCGCAGCCAACGCTCGCCGCCGGCTTCAATTACAAAGTCGCCTAGCTGGGAGGGAGCGTGCGCCGCGAGCCCCAGCCATTTATTCGCGATCACCGTTTGAGTAAAAAATTGCCCCACCGCCAACAGCCCCTGTCCCGCTCCGCCCAGCCAAAAAGCTAAACCGGCTGCCCGGGAATCGTTGACATAAATTTTAAGCAAAGCTACCGCCGCTGCCCCCTCGATTACCCAACTGACCCACTGCGCGGTAACCGCGGGCAAGGGACTAGTGAGGATAGCGGTGAGTAAAAAAATAAGCCCCAGACCAAATAAAACAAGAGTGCGCCGGCGCCGGGAGCGCGCCGGCGCGTCAACGGTTTGACGCCAGATTCGCTCGCGCCAAGCTGACACTAGAGCAAGCAGAATCGCTAACCCCAACAGCAATTCCGTAGCGTAAATGGACAGCGTACCATATTCCCACGCGCCGCCGTTGAGAGAGCCAGGCTGATAAATAAACCGGGTCTGCCAGGGGAGCAGAAATAAAAATAATAATAATAACCAGCTGATTATTTTCTTCATACCAATAACGCTAATTGTCTTGGCGAAAATATACAATCTTGGCGCGCCATTGCTGCCGGTAACGCTCCCGGCTGTCGTTCAGGTGGAATTTAAGCGCGCCCGGGGCAATCACCACGCTGTGGTCAGGGGAGTTGGCGCGCTGCTTAATTTCCGGCAACAGCCAATGCCATTGAATAAATCGGGTCAGGCGTTCGGCCCAATCATCCCTTTTACCGCCCGACGGCCTTAATTCTGATTGAATAGGCGGCGTTGGCCGCTCAATATTAGGCAAATAACTTCGGGTCCACCGGTTAACGGCAATCAGCTGATCGTAATAATGGTGCGGATCATAAAGCGGCAACATCTGATGCAGCCAGTAAGCAAAATGAATATCGTCATCCGCCACCCGGAGGGGCGCTAAATCAAGCTGATTAGCCGCCACAAAAAAACACAAACAAATCCGGTCGCGGCGCTCTCTGCCATACACCCGCCAGCCTAATAATCGCAATAAGGCGTTAGCAAAAAACCGCGCCAGCCAAAGGCGGCCCGGCGCGGTGATAATAAAGAAGTCAAGGTCGCTCTCTGGCGCCGCATTCTCGGCCGCCACCGAGCTGGAAAGGAATACGGCCCGGATAAAGGGAAGCCGGCCGACAAGGCGAGCCGCCTGGCTAGCGCGTTGGCGCTTTTGCTCGCTTACTAGCCCCCTCGCGCGGCGCTCTTCTATCAACAAACCCCGGCCCGCTAAATAATGGAATCCGAATTTTTCTGCTACCGTGCCCCCGGTCTTCAGCCGGTTTAGCGCCGCCGCAAATGCAGCGGCTGCCCCCGACGGCGCCTGCCATAAATAGCGCCACAGCTCCTCTTTAGTGAGGGGAAAATCAAGTAAATCAAAATAAGCAAGCGTTTCGCTGATAGATTGTTCCAGCGTGCGCACACATTTAGAGCTCATTTCAAAACCTGCTTTCGCAAGCGAGCCGTTTGATTTTCGTAGCGAGGCGAAGCGGCGGAGGCGGAAACGTATTGGAAATACGTTGAAGCCGAGCCGCTAGCCACAGCCGAAAATCAAACGGGGTAGCCGAAATGAGGTTTTGAAATGAGCTCTTACTGCTTGGTCGTTGGCATCACCCCGCTAAGGGCGGTCTGCCGGCCTGGCAAGGCGGAACGCTCCTCCGCCGCCGCCCGCTCCCCTCCCACGGCATCCTCTACGATCAAGGCTTCCGGCGTAAAACGTTTTACTTGCGAGGGCGCCACGCGATAATTAATCCGCGCGCTCCAGCGCGACCCGATGCTGTAAGCACCAATGCTGCTAGTGCCAAAATCAACTTCCACATCTTTCACTACTCCTAAACGGATTCCCGATTCGGTCAATGCCGGCAAACCCAGCAGTTGTCTAGCGGAAGAACGCATATTGCTACTAGCTTACTTCTTCACTATTTCTCCCTCCACCACTCCGCCGGCAGCAATAGCCGTGGCGGGTGCCATCGGAACCTGCCGCTGCAAAATCATCTGCTGCAGCGCCATCAGCACCGTGGACAGGAACCAATACCAGGTCAGCCCGGCCTGCAGGCTAAAGCCGATTACCACCGTCAGGACGGGAAAGACGTAGAGCATCTGCTTGTTCATCATCGCGGCCATCCCTTCGTCGCGCCCGCCCTTGCCGGCCTCCGGCGGCGGCGCTTTACGGATGAGACTTTTGGCCTGCCAAAACTGGGCAATACCGGCGAGCACCGCCAATACCGCATTGGGTTTGCCCATATCAATCCACCCTAAAGAAACCGAATTAATCGTGCCGGGGTTGGCCACCAACGGATAAAGGTTTTGCGCGATGTTGGCCGAGCCCAGGCCGTCGCGCAACACCAGATATAAGGCAATCAGAATGGGAAACTGAATCAGCATCGGCAGACAGGAGGTGACCGGATTCACCCGATGCGTTTTATACATCTCCATAATCGCCGCGGTCTGCTGCTGCTTGTCGTCGGCATACTTCTTTTTAATCTCTTCCAGTTTGGGCTGCAATTCCTGCAGGGAACGCTGGGCTTTAATGGATGAGCTGGTTAAGGGGTAGAGCACCAGCCGGACGATGACGGTAATAATCAGAATGACAATGCCAACATCGTGCCCGGGCACGATGTTGTAGAGCGCTACAAACCCATTAAAAATCGGCTGATACAACCCGGCGTAAAACAACGCTTTGAACATAATAATCCAAATTAAGATTAGACTATACGCAGAATGATGGTGACATTGTTATCCGCCAGGGCGCTATCGCTATTGCTAAAACTCACTTGGTTGGTCGCGGCAGACACTCTTTGGGTGCTCCCCCGATTTAATCGGGGTGCGCGCCCAAAGACACTCGTCTGCCGCTCCCTAATGCTAACTGGTTTTTTCGATTATTCTACAGTCTTAACTATTCTGCCGACGGAGTTGGCGTCTGGTCGTTAGTTAACTCTCCCGCCTCCTCTGCCGCCGGGACCGCTTCTGCCGCCTGATCCGTTTCTGCCGCGGGTGCTGCGGCGCCGGCCGCGGCCTCGGGCAGAGGTTCGCCTCCCCCTTCCTGGCGCACGTTTAACCGCCAGCCGGTCAGCTCGGAAGCTAACCGTACATTCTGGCCGCTACGGCCGATTGCCAGGGAATATTGGTCCGGCGCCACGGTAACCACCGCAGTCTGGGCGCCGGAATCCAGCTCCACGCGGAAGACCTTGGCTGGCGATAAGGCATGGCTGATGAAATCTGCCGGATTATCGCTGTATTGGATAATGTCAATTTTTTCGCCGCCTAACTGATCAATGATGGTGTTAATCCGGCTGCCCCGCTGCCCGATGCAGGAACCGATCGGATCAATGGCCGAGTCGGTGGCCGCCACTGCCACTTTGCTGCGCCAGCCGGCCTCGCGGGCAATGCCTTTCACCTCCACTTTGCCGCCCCCGATTTCCGGAATCTCCTGCCGGAAAATTTCCCGGACCATTCCCGCGTGCCGGCGCGACAGAATTATCTCGGGGCCGCGCACCGTCATGGTGACCGACACTACATAAAACTTCAGCCGCGCTCCGGGGCGATAGCGTTCGCTTTCCACCTGCTCTTCCCCCGGCATAATGCCGGTGATTTTACCCAAATCCACCAAGACCTTGCGCGCTTCGGCTCGTTGCACCGTACCCACAATCAGCTGCCCCTCGTGATTCTTAAAATCATCAAATACTAAACCGCGCTCCGCCTCGCGGATTTTCTGGATGATCACCTGCTTGGCGGTCTGCGCCGCCATGCGGCCGAATTCGTGGGGGATCTTTAATTCCATTTCCAACACCTCGCCGATTTGCGCGTCACTTTTAATCTCTCGCGCCGGCGTTAACATCATTTCCAACTTCGGATTAAACCGCGGCAAATCAGCGGTCTCCTCCTCGGTCAGCTCGCGCCCTTCCTCGCGCGCCTTCTCGCGCCGCGTCGCCAGCTCTTCTTGGGCTTTTTCCAACGCTTCTTCGGGAATATCCGCTACCACGGTCTTAATGTCCCAGGCCTGCATGTCGCCGGTTTCCGGATCAAATTTTACCTTGATGTTCTGCTGCTTATTGCCAAAATCCTTGCGGTATGCCGCGGCCAAGGCTGATTCCACGGTTTCCATCACTGTTTCGTAGGCAATGCCTTTTTCATCGCACAGGGCCTGGATTGCTTTAGTGATTTCTGACATAAAATAAATCCTTGATAATTATACAATAAAAAGCACTCTTTAGTAAGTGCTCTATTGTCAATAGTATAGCAAACCTTTCCGGTCAATGTCAAGTCCGTTATTTTATTGTAATATCCCCGCTGGTGTCAGTCCGCAATACTACAATGCCGGAGCGCTCCAGGCGCCGCAACACCCGCCGCGACGGATGCCCATAACGATTTTGTTTGCCGGCTGAAATAACTGCCTGGCGCGGGCGCACGGCCGCCAGCCACTCGGCGCTGGTAGAGCTGCCGCTGCCGTGATGGCCGACTTTCAAAACGTCGGAGCGCAGAGCCGGGCAACCCGCCGCGCAATATTTAGCAATCAACGCCTGCTCCAGCGGCACTTCGGCATCGCCCGTAAACAAAAACGACTGGCCGTGCCGCGCCAGCCGGAAAACGATGGAATAATTATTATTGTCATCTTCCTTTACCGCCAGCTTCAGGGTCGGGTCCGGAGAAATAAACTCCAGAGTATTATCGGCAATCTGCCAAACGGTCGGGCTGGCCATCACGATTACCGCGGCGCCTTCGGCTTTCACGGCGTTATCCCATTCCCGCCAATAGGGATCATAAGATTTCTGCCGACCGTTGACGATGATGCGCTTTACCTGGTAGCGCCGCAGCACGTCCACGCAGCCGCCGTAGTGATCCAAGTCCGGATGCGTTGCCACCAGGTAATCAATCGTGCGGTCAAGCCAGGGCAAAGTAGCCCCTAATTTGCTTAAAATTTTCCGATCCGGCCCGCAGTCCACCAGCATCTTGGCGCCGTTGCCAAAACGGATAAGCGCCGCGTCCCCCTGGCCGATGTCAAAGAAATGGACGGCGAAAGTCTGATTCCACGCCTTACTCCAGCGATAATAAAACAGTCCGCCGGCAGCAATAAATACTAAGCTAATCAGCAGTAAGCCAATAACCTTTCGGTACTTCCTGAATAATTCGGCAAGAACTTTAACTACCACAATGAGACTGTACGAAGAGCATAAAAACCAGCTAGCATCAGGGCGCGGCTACTTTCGCGCCACTAATATCTGATTCACCCAGGTATCGCGTTCGTGAATAAACACTTCTTCGGCAATCGTAAACGCCAAAGCCAATAGCGCTTTCCGCACTGCTTCGGGGCGGTGGTAATAGGATTTAATTACGATCGAGCCGTGCCGTGATTTGAGGGGCGGCGGTTCTTTTTGGTTAATGTTGGTAACTACCAAAATCCCTTCGGGTTTAAGCACGCGGTACACTTCGTCAAAAAAGCCGGCGGGATTTTTCAGATGCACCAATAAAAAAGTCGCCACCACAATATCAAACACCTCGCTCTCAAATGGCAGGGTTTCCGCATCAGTCACCTCGGTAGCTACAAACCGGTTGGCGGCCTGGCATTTTTTTACCAAAATTTTCAGCATCTCTTCGGAAATATCCGCGGCCGTTACCCGGGCGCCCAGGCGCGCCAGCGGCAAAGAGATTCTGCCGGTGCCGGCGCCGATGTCCAGCACGCGCTTGCCGTTAACGCCGCCGAGGAGCGGTAGGAGCTTGCCCTGCTCAAAACTGTTCAGGTACTTCTCGCGGGCATCATAAAAAGGCGCCGCCAGATTATAGCCGGCTACCGCAGAAAACGTTGCGCTTGGGTTAATCGCCGCTTTGCCTGATTTTTTAAGAAACTTTTTCATAATGGCTGATGGGCTCGTATTAAAAAAGGGGTGGTCTCCCCCTTAAAAATATCACTAATTCATTTTCTCGTCGCCGGATGGCCATAACGATAAACTACCACAATCCCCGCTCCATAAGCAAGGACGGTAGCCCACAGGGGAATGCTTAACTCGGCCGCGGCGCCGCGCCAAGCACCGAACCACGCAATCACACCCAGCACATATTTAAGGCCGAGCGCAGTGGTTGCCGCGGCTAACTGCCCCGCAGGAAAAAACAACCAACTGATGCTGGCGGCTAACGCCCCTCCCAGCATCAGCCAGGGAATAGTCCAGAGCACTAAAATATTAACCAGCGGCGCTACCAAAGAAAAGCGCCCAAACTGATACAGGATGAGCGGAGTGGTGGCAATGATCGCGGATAGGGTAGAGAGGAGCGACTCACGCAAAAACGCCAGCCGGTCACCCCGAGCGAGGCCGTTTAACAGACGGCCGAGCGAAGCAATCCCCCATCTTACCGCTGACGTAATTGATCCGGAACGCCGGGGGACCGCTACCTCATCCCCCGCCGCTCTGCGCTCAAGGATCTTCGCGATGACGCTCTGGAGAATGGGCGACACATAGACTAACCCCATGGTGGAAAGAAAAGATAGCTGGAACCCGGCATCCCACAGCACGACATAAGGATTATTCAGCGTCATGAGAGCCGCGGCCAAAGCCAGGGCATTGCCCATCCGCGACAAGCGCCCCAGATGCTGGCCGATGAGCACCAGACTACCCATAATTGCCGCCCGAACTACCGAGGCCGAAGCGCCGGTAAACACCACAAAAAGCGCTAACATCAAGAGCACCAGCCAAAACGCCTGGCGCCGCCACAGGCCGATACTGATGAAGGCGCTCATCAGTATGGTTGCAATAATCGTAACATTGTAACCGGAAACCGCAATAATATGGGTAAGGCCGGTGCGATTAAAGTTCTCCATTACTTCTGGGGGAAGTCCGCTCCGGCTGCCGTAAAGAAGTCCCGCCACCAGACTACTCTCCGGCTCGGGCCATAATTGGTCAATCTGACTGCGGACTTCAGACTTCAGCCAGAGGATTTTTTTCATTGGCAGTGCTCCTAGGCGCCAATTGTCATCCCCGTGTAGGCGGGGATCCAGATTCTGGATTCCCACTTCCGTGGGAATGACAGGGTGTACCTTCGGCCTCTCGCACCCTGCCCACACCCCGCCGAGCGCCAGATATTTGTCGTAACGAAACGAACTGTCGGCCCGGCGCTCCGGTTTCTGCAACTGGCATTCAAGGCTCAACCAATCGCCATAATTATACTGGGGATACAAACGAGTCTTGATAATTATTTTACCGCCCACTGCTTTCATGCCAACCGAAGAAGTAATAGACTCCCTCCCTGTCATTCCCGCGAAAGCGGGAATCCAGTCGGGGATGACAATCATAGACACGCTAACCACATACCTCGCCTCGCTAATCCGAACATCCGGCTCCTCGCTTATCCGGCCGACTAAAGTAACGCGTCTGCCGTTATATGAACACAAGTTGTGTTCATCAGTACAGTCGGGAATCGTAATCAATAATCGCCACACGCCCAGCAGAACAAAAAACGTGCTCAAGCCGGCAAAACGAATGGCCGGCCGGCGCCAAACCATTATTACCGCGACCAATAGAAAAAACAGCGCCCCGTAGACTGTTAAAGTCGCGCTCGGCTTACTCGGAAAATCTCCGGCCGAGGCAGCCGTGGCGCCGATAATAAAACAAAAACAAAACGCCAAAAACGTTTTGCTTTTTGAATTGAGGAACTGAAGAAATTTATCCGACCACATACGAGGAGCGCCCCAGTCACTCCCCGTTTGACCAGCGGTCTGATGTTTTAAATTTCTCTGCTTTTACCGTCCTCCAGCATCATCCATTCTATGCCCGCTTGTTTAAATTCCCGCTCGGCGTGCGTATAGTAAGGATTGGCTGGCTTCAAAAAAGCGTCATGGGTTGGGAATATTACCTGGGGTTTTACCTGCAAACCGTAATCAAGCATATCAGCAAGTTTCATCCAGGGCGCCGCAATCGGACAGGCCAAAATGTCTACCGCGATGTTTGGCACATTCAAAGCATCGCCCGGATGAAACAAACGACCGGCAATCAAGTATCCGGTATTATCTACCACCGGCAAAGTAGAGTAAATAAAGGCATGTTTTTCGCCGACCCCTTCAATTTTTACTCCCGCTACTTCGCTCACCTGTTTATTCCCCAAATTCTGATAAGCCACCCCCGCTTCTGCCAGCTTCTTTCCCACTCCCGCATTAGTATAAATGATACAGTTTGGATTAGATAGCAATAATTTCTTGATATTCTCAATACCAAGATGATCTTGATGTTCATGAGTAACCAAAATAGCGTCCAAATTAGTAAGTTCGGGAATGGTTGACCAAACGCCCGGGTCAATCAGAATCCGTGCCCTGCCTTCTTCAACCAACAGGCAGGAGTGGCCGAATTTGGTGATGCGCATACTTGCTAGATTAGTGCCAGTTTGGTTTGATATAGTATCTTTCGACAAGTTGAACGATCTCCCTGATGACAGATCGCTAAGGTATTTGCCTTAAACCGAACCGGGAGTTTGTCTGTCTTCGCAAATGAAGTTCGCAAAGTAAGGTGCGGATCGAACTTTTTAAAGCTTGCCGCCTGCAAAAAATTTTGTAACCAACGCGGGGTAATGGGATCGAAATATTCACCGCGTTTCTTAAAATACACTGCGGGAGTAGCTCGCTGGTGAGTGAAGGGACGAAGCTGCGCAATAATTTTTTCATGTAATTTCTGTAAAGCGGCGGTTTTCTTTGCTTTGAACTGAAACATTCTGCCACTGCCAACCATCACTGAGCGCAAATCTGTTAAAGTGATAAGCACAGACTTAAATTGTTCAGCGACTTCACCTAATACTTGCCGCGCTTTGGGCATATCCTTCTCTGCCAATACACACATAAATAACGACAGATGTGGTAAATTATCCTTTACGTTCAACGAAAAAGGACGCTTTTGACGACCAGCAAACTCTTGACTAATTTGAATGCACTTATCACGTATTTCTTTTGGCGGCAAAAGCACTACGTCAATAGCAAAATACTTCATAATCCGTTCGAATCAAACTACAATGCTCACCAACCTTCCCTTTACATAAATTATTTTCTTCGGCGCTTTTCCTTCCAGCCATTTTTGCACCCGATCGTCCGATAAGGCATTCCTCTTTATTATCTCTTCATCCAAATTCGTGCCGACCTGCTGTCGAGCGCGGACTTTACCATTTACTTGTATAACTATTGTCATCCTTTCCTCATACAGATTCTTCTCATCTACGATCGGCCACTTTTCGGATGCTAAACTTCCATTATTTTCAAAAAATGGTTCGCTGTTCCATAATTCATCAGCAATATGCGGTGCAAATGGTGAAAGAAGCTTTAAGAATATTTTCCAAACTCCTCTTGAGATAACAGAATTAGATGATATTTCGTTAATAAATTCCATCATTTTAGCAATTGCTGTATTGAATTTCATTTCATCAATATCTGTGGTTATTTTTCGAATTAGCTTATGCACTAATTTTAATTGGTCATCAAAAATCCAACCGTCCTCTCCTTCTCTGTCGAATTTATTATTATTCTGTATTGCCCACACTTTTTCTAAAAACCTCTTCACTCCTTTCACCCCATTGGTATCCCACGCCACCGGCTGGTCAAACGGCCCCATAAACATAATGTACATCCGCAACGCGTCCGCGCCGTACTGCTCTACCATTTCATCGGGGTTGACGACGTTGCCGCGGCTCTTGCTCATTTTTTCTCCGTCTGGACCCAGGATCAGACCGTGGCTGGTGCGTTTTTTGTACGGCTCGCGCGTGGGCACCAGGCCAAGGTCGTAGAGAAACTGATTCCAGAAGCGGGAATACAATAAGTGCAATACAGTATGCTCCATACCGCCGTTGTACCAATCCACGCCACCACCAGTACTGTCATCCTGACCCCGAGCAGGAGCGAGGGGGAAGGATCTCTGTCCGTTTGGCGATTGGGACAGAGATTCCTCACGTTCGTTCGGAATGACAGTATTGCGACCCATCCAGTACTCTAACTTCTTCATTGAGGCAAACTCTTTATTATTATGCGGATCGCAGTAGCGCAAAAAGTACCAGCTGGACCCGGCCCAGTTCGGCATCGTATCGGTTTCGCGCCGCGCCGGGCCGCCGCAGCGCGGGCAGGTGGTTTTTACCCATTCCGTCATTGCCGCCAGAGGCGACTCGCCGGTATCGGTGGGCTGATATTTGGCTACTTTGGGGAGCTCTAAAGGTAGTTTATCTTCGGGTAGCGGGATCCAACCGGAATTAAAAGATTGAACGTCGGGAAATTCATCAAGAATTTCCGGCAATTCCAGAATTCCAGCGCGTTCGTTAAAGTGGCCCTTATTCTTAAAAATTTTCACCTTTGCCCTCAGTGGGGAGTAATTATCTGTAACTGACAGCGGAACGAACGGGTCGTCCTCTGATAAATATATAATGGTTTCCTTCGCCAGGTTTCTAACTTTATCCAAGCTCTGGTTAGCCGCATTAAATTTTTTAATACACTCAATACTCTCCTCGTCGCATCCGGCATCCCGCAAATTTTTCCAATTAATCGCTTCTTGCCTGTCGCCCGTCGGGCTGATTAGAATTAACCTTTCAATTTGGGCGCTGTGCTTTAGCACAAACTGACAGGCCGCTGGCCCGCCTAAGCTGTGCCCAACCACAATCAAACTTTCGTCTTTCCCGATAGGCAAATCTGCCAAGGTTTTTAACCACTTATCGAGCGACGGATGAACATTGTTTGGTAAATTCGGAGCCAAAACTTCATAACCTCTCTTTTTCATTTCTTTACGAAACCAGGGAATCCAGTTCTCTTCGCTGTATCCGTAAATTCCATGAATGTATAAAATTTTTGGTTTTCTCTGCGCACAATTCTCGCAATACACCAGCGGTATCGGCTCGCCCCAATAACGTTGGCGACTAAACACCCAATCCCGCAATTTATAATTCACCTGCCGCTTGCCTATGCCCTGCTCCTCCAGCCAGGCAATCATTTTGGCTTTGGCTTCTGGCGTTGAGAGGCCGGTGAGAAAATCGGAATTAATGCTGATACCATCGGGAGTGTACGCCTGCCCCCCATGGTTAAACCAGTTCCAAATAAACGGGCCGTCAACTACATTAATAAAATTACCGACCTCCTCTGGTTCAATCCAGACTGGAGTGTGTTTTTCCATTTCTGCCGCCGACACTGTATCCTGTTCATCAGAATTTAATTCAAAATGCAATACTCTGATTTCGGCATAACGATTTTCATCTTTATGCGCAGCGTGATACTCGGTATGCACTTCTAAACCAAGATCTTTGACAAAACGCAAATTACGATAGCCGGTTTCTTCCTTAATCTCGCGCTCGGCCGATACCACGGGGTCTTCTCCCGCCTCTGTCCCGCCAATAATAAAAGTGCGGGGTTCGCGTCCTTCCCACATCGCTCCTTTCCATTGCAGCATTAAAATCTTGCCGTCGCTCTTACGACGCACAATGGCATGTACGGTTTGGCGACGCTTAGTCTTTTTTCCCGGCTGGGGAGGGTGAACCGGCTCGATAAAATGAGCGGCAACGACCTGCTTGATTGGCAGATGGTATTTACTAGCAAATTCCCAATCCCGCTGGTCGTGCGCCGGCACCGCCATAATCGCGCCGGTGCCGTAGCTCGCGAGCACATAGTCCGCGATCCACACCGGGATGGCTTCGTTATTTACCGGATTGATAGCTTTGATGCCTTTCAGCTCCACGCCGGTTTTCTCGCGGCCTTCGGCGGTGCGTTCTTGTTCGGTTTTTTTATTAACCTGTTCAAGATAGGCGCCTACTTCGGCGGCATTCAAAATTCTGGATTTCAACCGCTTCACCAACTCGTGTTCGGGCGCGAGCACCATGTACGTCGCGCCGAAGAGGGTATCGGGGCGGGTGGTAAAGACTTCGACTATCATCCCCGACTGGATTCCCGCTGGCGCGGGAATGACAGAGAAACGGACAACCGCGCCCTCGCTCCGGCCAATCCAATTCTCCTGTTGCACCCGCGCTTGGGGAATGTAGTCAACTTCTTTCAAACCGGCGAGGAGCTTGTCGGCATACTTTGTAATCGCCAGCATCCATTGTTCTTTATTGCGCTTTTCCACCGGCGCATAGCCGCACCGTTCGCAAGCGCCGTTAACCACCTCTTCGTTGGCCAGGCCGATTTTACACGACGGGCACCAGTTGATGGGCTGATTTTTTTTGTAAGCCAGGCCGTGCTTAAAAAATTGCAAAAAAATCCACTGCGTCCAGCGGTAATATTTAGGATCGGTGGTATCCACGGCGCGCGACCAGTCAAAACTAAACCCCAGGGCTTTAAGCTGGCGCGTGAAAGTGGCGATATTCTCGGCCGTGACTTCGGCCGGCGGCCGGCCGGTTTTAATGGCGTAGTTTTCCGTCGGCAAACCAAAGGCGTCAAAGCCGATGGGGTACAAGACGTTATATCCCTCCATCCGGCGCTTACGGCTGATAACATCCATCGCCGTAAACGGCCGCGGATGCCCCACGTGCAGACCGGCGCCCGAAGGGTAGGGAAACTCAATCAGCGCGTAGAATTTCTTCTCTTGGGGGGGGTCTTCGCTCACCTCAAAAACGCGCCCCTCTTCCCACTGCTGCTGCCACTTTTTTTCTACCTTTTTCGGATCGTATTTTTGCATAAGCTAGATATACTACCCAACAGTATCTCACTATCAAGCTATTTAAGCAACGTCAATAGCTCCGGGTGCAGGCGCGGGTTGGCGATGACAATATCGCGCCGGCCGCGCTGCCAGGGGCGGCCGTCGCTGTCGGTAACCCGCGCCCCGGCCTCGGCGCAAATTAAAGCCGCGGCCACGTGGTCGTGGTCAAATCCGCAATTTTCCGCAAAAAAATCCGCGCCGCCGCTCGCCACATAACAAGCGCCGAGCATGGTGCCGAAGTTATGCATCCAGACTGTAGTATCATTGACAATGCGATCCAAGAACCGCCGGTAACGCTCCTCATGCGTAGTATTAATCCCGCGCACGCAAAAACCATAGGCATGGTCTAGCGTGGCCGTGGCATTAACCCGGATCGGCAGGCCGTTCAGAGTGGCGCCGCCGCCGGCGCGGGCAAAAAATAATTCGCTGGCAAGCGGATTGCCGATCGCCGCGGCCCGCGGCTGCCCCCCTTCGTAAAGCGCTACCATTACGCACCACAAACCGATGCCCATGGCAAAATTGCGCGTGCCGTCAATCGGATCAATAATCCACTCGTAAGCGCCGCCCGGATTAATGTCCGCGGCGAGCTCTTCGCTATAGATGCGGTGGTCGGGGAAGCGGCGCTGAATGGCTCCCACTAAATAATTATTGACCGCCGTGTCGGCCTCGGTCAGCAAATCGCCCAGGTGCGCCTTGGTGGTAAATTGCACGCCCTTAAGAAAATAACTTTTGGCCAACTCGCCGGCTTTAAGAACGATCTCTTTAAGAAAGTCTTCCATAGTTCGTATCGCATTACTTCTGACAATGCGGGCAAAAATGCGTGCCCCGGCCGTTGCTCTTAATTTTTTTAATCAAGGCATGACAGCGGGAACAAGGTTTGCCATCCTGATCGTACACCCGCAAAAAATTCGTGTAGTTCCCTTGCTTGCCTTCCGTATCCAGATAATCCCGAAAGGTGGTGCCCTTATGTTGAATTGCCTTCTGAATAATGCGCGGCGTGCAGGCGAAAAGTTTTTTCTTTTCCGCTATAGTGAGGGTACTAACGCGCCGCGTGGGCCGCACCCGGGCGCAGAAGCAAATTTCATCAGCATAAATATTGCCGATGCCGGCGATTTTCTCCTGGTCCATCAACGCCGCCTTAACCGAAGTCTGGCGCTTCCCCAGCGCCTGTCTAAACGCCGGCCCGGTAAATGCTTTAGTCAGGGGTTCAATGCCGAACTTAGAGAGCGCCCGCTCTGCCTCGGCCGCACTCGCGAGCTTTAGGTAACCAAACCGGCGCAGGTCATTAAAAAATAATTTGCCCCGATTGGCAAAAGTAAAAATTACCCGCGTATGGGCATTGGGCAAATCAAAATCACGCTCCGTTAATTTGTGACCGCCCGCCACTACCTCCACGTGGTCATCGGTCTGACGTTCGTAAATCAGCTGGCCGGTCATTTTCAGATGCACCAAAAGATCGGCGTCCCCCCGCTCCAGCCGCCACACCATCAGCTTGCCGCGCCGCTCAATTTCGCGGATCGCGTTCCCGGTGAGCGTCCGCCCGAATTTAGCGCGCTCCCCGCCCACCGCATTACTGGCGCGCACCTCCACCTTAACGATTTTGGTATTAAGAATTTTCCGCCGCAAATCCTGGCGGATGGTTTCCACTTCGGGGAGCTCGGGCATAACATTTATTTTTTCAACAGATACTCATACTTAACCAATCGCTCAAACCGCGGGCGAGGCAGGTTAAGCAAATTAGAAACTCCGTACCGATAGTGCCGTACCACCCGCTCCACCGCCTTAAAACCAGCCCAGTACCCGGCTCGATAGGCAAACACATCCCCGGGGTCGTTGGCATAAAAGAGCCGGGCGGCGGTGGCTGAAACGGCGCCAAAATTACTGGCTAAGTACAACTTGAGTTCGGCTTCGCGCCGCCTACAAGCCAACAGCCAACGCTTCCTTTTCTGGGGCGACAAATAGTCAGCCCAGAGCGCTGTACCTGGCGCCAGACCTAACACACGAGCGCTCGCCCAGGTGGCAAATCCTTCGGTGATAAGTTGACGCTTCACCATCCGCCGCTCCCGCTCGGTGGTAAAGTAAAACTCCGGACGGCGCGCATACTGCAGACCGTGCAAAATTTCATGAGTAACAAATACGTCTACCTGCAGTTTGCTTTGGTACGCTTCAATCGGAATCCACACCGCAAATTTACCCCTGTCCAGCCAGGCATGCCCATTACTCGTATTTTGCCCCACGAATAAAATGAGTTTTACTTGGCTGACGTCTAATCCGGCCCGGGCTAGTTTCTTTTCAATCATCGGCAAACGCGACCGCACCAGCACCCGCTGGCGTCGCACGGCAGCCGGAGTGCGCAGCACCGCATGCCAATAACGTGCCTTAGCCCAAAACTGAAAATAATGTTTGAATAAAGTGGGGTACGAATGACAGTAGCCGGACAAACCGCCGCGCCCAAGTATAGTAGCGCAATAGGCATCGGTAAGATCAACGACGTGCATAGTGTGAAAATGCATTCTTAACTTGACTTGATACGGCGTAGTATACCTTGATTAGAGATATTTTTCTAATCTGCATAAAAAAGAAGAAGCGCCGCGGAACTCAACGGCGCTTCGGGTAGTACGGTTGCGTTGCTATGCGGCTTAGGCGGCGCGCGTCTGCGCTCCCGCCACGAGCGAGCCGCGGTGGTTGAAGGCGTACCAGATCTCCGCCGAGATGAGGCTGGAGGCGAGGTTTCATCAAATATCCCCAGCCCGCCGAATGTCGGCATCCGTAAGAATCCAAAAATGTTCTTGAATCTCATCTTCCCGATGTGTACTCAAAAAATGATACAGTACCCGCTGTTGAGTAGAAGGAGTTTCGTCCTTCACCCGCAGTAAAATTACTCCCCAATGGCTGCGGCGATGTCTAAAAATCAACTCACCAAAATCTTTATCGTACGTGATGATGCTGCGCTTTTCGCGAACCGCTCGGCGTAAAATTTTCTCGTCACTGGCATTAGCATCTATTTCTAATACTGCCACCACATCGTGCGCCGCCTGGCGGAGCCACCGCACCAGACGGTACGAAATATTGGCATCAACCAGCAACCGCATAACTATAGAGGCTAGGCGGGCTGGAGCTTTATCTGGGTAAGATACTCGCGCGGATAGACATGGAAATCCTCCATTAATTTAGAGGCGTAAGTTACTGCGGCGAGTATCTGCTCTTGGCTCAGTTGGGGAAAATCTTGTCTGATTTCTTCAGCTGGCACACCCGCCGCCAACAAGCGAAGTATCTGCTCTACGGCAATCCGGGTTCCTTTAATTACCGGCTTACCGCCGAGTTTTTTCGGATTAATCTCAATCAGTTTAATTAGCTGGTCTGCTTTGTGCATATAGGATAAGCGTACAACAAATCTGGTTGACTGTCAACGTGCCTTAACTTAGCTGTCAACGGGAAGTTAAAATGTCACCCTGTTCAGGGAAGTTAAAATGTCACCCTTTGGTTAATTGAGCTTGGAGGACGTTCGTGCGCATTCGCAAACGCCAAGGGTGGTAGGCTGGGGGTTTCGTCGGTTCCCGACCAATA